>JBBSEW010000006.1:0-112194 GCA_038239305.1 Thermoanaerobaculia bacterium
GCCTCGACCGAGCGCATGGAGGCGGGCTCCGGCTCCCGCTGTTGAATCAGCCGAGCTCGTCGATTCTCGGCGCGCCTTCCCCCTCTCCCGGCGGGAGAGGGCGGGGTGAGGGGACACGTCGCCCGAGCCGCGATGATCATCGCGGCGTAAGGCGGTTGACGGTGCGCGGAAGGACTGCGCGTCGTGAAGCTGCTCGGCTCGGCCGGATGCGGCCTCGACCGAGCGCATGGAGGCTGGCTCCGGCTCCCGCTGTTGAATCCGCCGAGCTCGTCGATTCCCCCTCTCCCCGCGGGAGAGGGCGGGGTGAGGGGCACCTCACGTCGCCTGCGCCGCGAGGGGGACCCTTGGCTCCGGGTTTACCGTGGAGCGCGGAGATCCTGAGGGGCGAAACTGCTCGCCTCGGCCGGATACGGCCTCGACCGATCGCAGCGAGGCCGGCTCCGGCTCCCGCAACGCGAGCTGGTGAATCTGCTGTCGACTCGAGTCGGTCTCCCCCTACCGCGCGGGGAAACGCTAGACTGTGATTTAGCGCTTCACCAATCCACGAATCCGGTGAAGTGGACGGAGAGGACACAACCATGGCCGAACATCTCCACGGATATCCATCCTGCACGGCCTCCGCGGGCCAGCCCTGTTCCGAGTCCGACCTGCATTACACGGAGTGCAAGGATCAAGGCGGCTTGCAGTCGTGCGAACCGAGCGTGGTCGACGGCATCCCGACCGGTCAGTACCGCTGCATGCACAGCGACGCCGCCGCGACGGGCCGCTCGAAGCCGGTAAAGAAAAGGGCGACGAAGGCGGCCGGAGCCGCGAGATCCGGGAAGTCGCCGAAGGCCGGGAAGAAGTCCGGGAAGACGCCGGCACGCCAGCCCGCCAGGCCGGTGAAGAAGGCCGCGAAGAAATCCGCCGCCCGACGACCCCAGGCGGCGAAAGCAAAACCGAAGGCAAAGGCCAGGGCAATAGGGAAGGCGAAGGCGGCGAAAGGAAAAGCCCGGACGAAAATGGCAGCCCGTAAGACCGGGCCGGCCCGATCGCCCCGGAAAGCGCCCGCGAACAAATCCGGCCGTGCAAGGAAAAAGAAGTAGCGTGTGGTGAGACCCGTCCGAAGGCCAGGAGCCCGTGGCCTGCGCCGCGGACTCGTCTGGCTGGTCCTGCTGGAATCCGCTGCGGCCCTCCGAGCGCAGAGCCCGACGCGCGTGTGGACGATCAATACATCGCAGAGTCGGCTCATCATCCATGTCCAACCGGGCGGGATCCTGTCGCCGGCTCTTCACCCGCATCTCTTCCAACCCGAGACGTGGAGCGGAGAGGTGACCTGGGATCCCCTCCGTCCGCGCACCGCGCGAGTCGACGTCCGGGTTGCCGCCGATTCCCTGCGGGATCACCAGGAGAAACTCTCCGCGAAAGACACGGCGAAGGTCGAAGGGCAGACCCGCGGGCCGGCGATTCTCGACGCCGCCCGGTTCCCGCAGATCGTCTACCAGGCGCAGGAGCTCGAGGTCGGGAAGGCGCCCCTGGCAGGCAAGGGAGAGTTCCGAGGGACGATCAACGGAACTCTCACTCTCCACGGAACGACGAAGCCGCTCGGCCTTCTCATCCAGGGCCTCGTCTCGCCCGACCGGTTCGAGGCGAGCGCGGCCGCGACCTTCCTGCAGAGCGACTTCGGCATCAAGCCGTACAAGACGGCGCTCGGAACGATCTCCGTCAAAGATGAGATCACCCTCGAGATCACGATCGTCGCTCTGCCGGGCCCGCCCCGGTCTGTTTCTCCGACACCTTCCTCGCAGTAAGGCGGAGGCGATTTCCTCCGGTCCCCCTCGGCGGTTTGCCCCGCGCTCCGCGAGGACGCACATCGGATCTAGTCGTCGTGAACCCGGCCGCGCCGCGCCTTGACGCGCGACCGCAGGACCTTCGCGCCGAGGCGCCGCTCGCGGGAGGCCTTCGTCGGCCTCGTTTTCGTCCGCGATTTCGGCCGTCTCGCCGCCTGCCGAATGAGAGCCGCAAGACGATCCCGCGCCGCGCTGCGGTTCTGGGCCTGCGTCCGATGCTCGCGGCTGTCGATCAGGAGGACGCCGTCCTTCGTCATTCTCTGTCCGGCGAGCGCGATCAGCCGGGCCTTCACTTCCTCGGTCAGGCCGGATTTCGCCACCCGGAAGCGCAGCTCCACCGCCGTCGAGACCTTGTTCACGTTCTGACCGCCGGGCCCCGACGCGCGCACGAATCGCTCGTCGAGCTCGGAGTCGGGAATCTGAATGGATGGCGTCACAAAGAGCATGGGCGTGGGATCATAAGCGGGCATCGCCTGCTCGATGGGGTTCGTGAACCGGAAGGCAGCGGAGGAACTCATGAACCTGCGTGATTTCTATGACGCGGTCGCCGGCCAGGACTGGCTCGACCAAATCGCCGACGTGTTGCAGCCGGCGGTTCGGGGTTTCCTCGACTCCCTCGGACCCGCGCGCCGGCGCGTCGGCAACTTCCTCCACGGGACCTGGCTCGGACATCCGCTCCATCCCGTGATCACCGATGTCCCCATCGGCGCGTGGACCACGACCCTCCTTCTCGACGCCCTGGCCGGAGACGCCGACGGAGCCTCCGGACGAACCGGACTGCGGCGCGCTGCGGACGCGAGCGTCGCGCTCGGACTCGCGGGTGCCGTCGGATCGGCGGTCACGGGCTTGGCGGACTGGTCCGAGACGGATGCCACTCCCCGCCGCGTCGGCGTCGCCCACGCCTTGCTCAATTCCGGCGCGACCGTTCTCTTCGCCGCCTCGCTCGTCTCGCGCCGCCGCGGCCATCGCGCCGCCGGCCGCCGGCTCGCCGTAACCGGGTATCTCACCGCGTGCGCAGCGGCCTACCTCGGCGGCGAGCTCGTCTCCCACGAACAGATCGGCGTCGACCACAGCGCCGGCCGGCCGATGCCGGATCGTTTCACCACGGTTCTCGCGGAGAAAGAGCTCCCCCCGAACAAGCCGAAGAAAGTGCTCTTCCACGAGACGCCGCTCGTCCTCGTGCGGAAGGCGGGCGAGATCCATGCCCTCGCCGATACGTGTGCCCATCTCGGCGGCCCGCTGTCCGAGGGAAAGCTCGACGGCGATTGCGTCGTCTGTCCCTGGCACGGCTCGACCTTCGAGCTCGCGTCCGGAAGTGTCGTCCAGGGTCCGTCCGCATTCCCGCAGCCCTCTCTCGAAGCGCGCGTCCACAACGGCGAGATCCAGGTCCGCAGAAAACGCACGAACTTCGAATAGCCACGACCGCTATGGCGCGCGGCAAAATTCGGCGTCTCCCGCGGAAGCCTTCGGGAAGAGCAGAAGTCCGATGTCGACCCCGGGTTGCCCTGTCCCTCGTATCGCTCGTCCCGCCGCCCGAGACGACCCTCTAACGCAGGATCCGGAGTCCCTTCAGGAAATCGTCCAGCAGGGCGTTGAACTCGGCGGCGCGTTCGATCATCACGAAATGGCCCGTTTCCTTCATCATCTCGATGCGGGCTCCGGGCGCGAGCTTCTTCACGTATGCCACGTAGTCGGAGGTCCAGCCCGCATTCGGCGCCATCACCGCCATCAGCGGGACGGTAATGGGGTCGTCTTTCCAGACTGCCAGGTCGAGCATGCCCTTCATCGCGCTCGCGGCCACTCTCGGCGGCGTCGCCAACGCGATGCGCTTGATCGACGCGGCCCTCTCGGGGGTCATGGCGGGGCCGAACATTCCGTCGAACATCCGCCCGATGTTCGCGGACGCGTCGGCACCCTCGAAGCGCGCGAGAAGCGGAGCGACCTGCGCGGAATCCGTGAAAAAGGAGCGCAACGGTCCGTCCACCGCCACGAGGCCGGCGACCTTCGCCGGGTACTTCCGGTAGTACTGCCGGATAACGGGCGTGCCCATGCTGTGACCGACGAGGACGGCGCTCTTCACGCCGGCCTCCTGCATCACGGCTTCCACCGCGCCTGCCAGGTAGTCCATCGTGTAGGCCACGTCCGGTTTGTCGCTCTGACCAAATCCGGGCAGATCGACGAAGATCGCGCGGATGCGTCCGGACACGACGGGTATCTGGCTCGCCCACACCGACAAGTCGCAGCTCCATCCGTGCACGAAGACCACTGCGGTGGCACCGGAGCCGAGGGTCTTGTAGTGCACACGGATCCCCTGGTACGGCGCATAGTACGAGGGAAACGCGTCGAGATCCGACGGAGTGACGGATGAAGCGGCGATCGCCGGAGTCGCGGCGGACGCGAGAAGAAGCACGAACCCGAAGCGCCGCAGAATCGAAATCATCGGGGCGTCCTCCTGCCGAAACAGCAACTCGTCCGGCCCGAAGACTCGGCTAGTCCCGACCGGAGATCAGGTGCACCAGCGCGACGAATAACGTCGCGCCGATGATGGACCAGAGAACCGGAAACGGATGACCGTCGATCGAAACGACGAAGAGCTCGGGCAGCTTCACTTTGTGGGCGATCCAGGTCCCGAGAAAAGCGCCAACGAAGCCGACCGCGATCGAGACGACACATCCGCCGCGCGTACCGCCGGCGATCGCCCGGCCCACCGCTCCGCAGACCGCCGCCACCACGAGCAGGACGAGAAGACCGACGAGGGAGAAATGCATGCGTCCCGCGTCAGACCCAGCGGAAGCGCTTCACGGCCAGCACGAATGAGAGCACGGCCCAGGCGCCGACGACTGCCAGACCGGTTCCGTTTCCGGCGAGCGTCGCGCCGTCGTTGAAAACAGCCCGCAGCACTTTCAAGTACGGGGAAAGCGGCAGAAGGAAGACCGTGTTCTGCATCCACTTCGGCGCGCTGTCGAGAGGGAAGTAAACGCCCGAGAGCAGCATCATCGGAAAGAACACGAGATTCGATATTGGCGCATACGTCTCGATCGTCTGCGCGAAGCTCGAAAGCGCGAAGCCCATCGCGAGAAACGTCACCGTTCCGACGATGACGAGCAGCGCGAGAAGCAGGTTCGAGCCCTGGTTCTCGATGTGAAAGCCCACCCGGGCCGCGAGCAGGAGCAGAAGCGTCTGGACGATGACCACGGTGACGCGCTGCAGAATCTGGCCCATCAGAAAGACCCATTTGGGCAGCGGGGTCACGGCGAGTCGCCGGAACTTCCCCTTCTCCCGATACGACACCGTGACCATGCCGACGGAGAAAAGACCCATCGTGAGGAGGTTCAGCCCGATCAGTCCCGGGACGAGAAACGCGGCGTAGTTCGTGGCGTGCGCGTGGCCCGGGCTCTCGACCACGACCGGAATGCGCTCCGGCTCGGGCGATCCGTTCAGCCGCGCCTGGGCGACGAGGAAGGCCTGGCTCACCGCCTGCGAGGCCACCGCACCCTGCATGAGGAGGTAGCTATTGAGACGCACTCGGTATCCCTCGCCGGCGCACTCGAGCTGAGCCATGGTGTCGCCTTGCCGCCACCGCTTCTCCGCTTCCGCGGCGGGCAGCGTCAGAATCTTGAGGCGCGATTCCTCGAGCGCCTTCACGAATGCGCGGTCGCGCGCCGTCTCGACGAGCGGAGCGACGCGGACGAGGGTCAGAGCGGGCGGACCGCCCGAACGGAAGATCACGCCGAACCCGAAGAGCATCAGGAGCGGGAACAGGAACGTCCAGAACATCGCGCCGCGATCGCGCGCGTAAAGCCGCCACTCGATGCGGAACTGCTGCCAGAGCAGCCCGACCGGGTTGGGAGGTTTCATCGCGGAGTCGGGTTCAGGGATCATCGTCATGTCGTCATCTCGTCATAGTCCGCTCAATCCCGCAGGCTGCGACCGGTCAGCTGCAGGAACACGTCTTCGAGTGTCGCCCGGCGCACGTGCACCTGGTTGTAGTCGAGGCGCTCGCTTTCAATCGTCGCGAACAGCCGTGGAAGAAGCGTTTTCGGGTCCGGAGTCGGGATCTCCCAGATGTCGCCGCGCGCTTCGACCGCGGCGTCGAGCCGGGCCGCGAATGACGATGGATCCGGGGCGGGGCCGACGAACGTGAGCTCGACGACGCTCGGGATTCCGAGACTCTCGATCAGCTCGGCCGGCGTGCCCGACCGGAGGATTTTGCCGTGATCCAGGATCGCGAGCCGGTCGCAGAGCGCCTCCGCCTCGTCCATGTAGTGCGTCGTGAGCATCGTCGTGCGCCCTTCCGCCTTCATGGCGCTGACGACTTCCCACAGCGACCGCCGTCCCTGAGGATCGAGACCCGCGGTGGGCTCGTCCAGGAAGACCACTTCGGGATCGTTCACCAGCGCGAGCGCCAGGGCCAGCCGCTGGGCCTGCCCGCCCGAAAGGGTCACGTGGTACGCGTCGGCCTTGTCCTTCAGCTGGACGAGCTCGAGGAGCTCCTCCGTGCCCCGCCGCTTCGGGTAGTAACTGCCGAAGAGGTCGAGCGCCTCGCGAGGCGTGATCTTGTTGTAGAGGCTCGTCGCCTGCAGCTGGACGCCGATGCGGGCCCGGATCTCCGGAGCATGCTGCCGCCAGTTACGGCCGCAGATCTCGATTTCTCCGGCGTCGGGCGGAGTCAGGCCCTCGAGCATCTCGAGCGTCGTCGTCTTGCCGGCACCGTTCGGCCCGAGAAGGCCGAAGACCTCGCCCGCCCCGACGGAGAGGTCCACTCCCGCCACCGCGAGAACTTTCGGAAATTCTTTTCGCAGTCCGCGAACGACGATCTGGCAGGCCATGAGCCTGCAGAGACTATCGCGGCTTCCGGATAGCGACGTCCACCCGGCGATCCGAACGGAAACCGTCCGGACCGGAACTCCCCCCGGACGGCTAGCTCTTGCCGGCGGGGATCAGGAGCTGCGCGCTCGCTCCGGAAATCGCGAGCGATTGGGGATCCTGGACGAACGCCGCGACGCCGAGGTGCGAGTGATTCCAGCCCTTGTCGAGGGAGAGAGTCGCCGTCGACTGCGCCCGCCCCGATTTCTCGGGCGAGAGGCGGCCGTCGCGCTTCAGGCTCCGGACGACGTAGTCGTTGCGCAGCGTCCGGCCGCCGTTCTCTCCGCGCCCCACGGACGTGACCAGATCGGTCTCGAACACAGCGAACATCAGGTCGAGCTTCCGGTCTCGCAGCGCCTCGGGCAGGTCCACATCAGCATGGACCCGCACCTTCGCATCCGAGGGCTCGAGTCGCAGCGTGATCATGGCGGCGGGCCGGGAGGCCGCCGCGGCGATCGCTTTTCGCAGGCCGTCCTCGTTCGATCCGACGAGCTCGGCGCCTCCATCGACGACTCCCTGAGGCGTATAGACGGAGGGGATGCCGAACATCCGCGCGTAGGCGATCTGCCGGCGCGTCCACTCCGCGCTCGAGAAGGGATCGGACCAGCCGCCGTGGTTCCAGAAGTCGACGTGGAAGGACAGCGGCACGACGCGGCCCATCCCCTGTTCTCCGAGCTTCGTCAGGAGCACGTCCGCGGGAGGGCACGACGAGCACCCCTGCGACGTGAAGAGCTCGACGAGCACCATGTGCCCGGCGGGAACCGGAGCGGCGGCGGGCGGAGCCGAAGAGGACGCGGAGGACGGCGCCGGCGGCTCGGGCCCCGCGGCGCCGATCGATAGCGACAGAAGCGCAGCGGCCATTGCGAGGAGAAACACGGGACGGAGGCGCGGGATTTTCGTTGAAGTGTTCATGAGACTTCGCAGTGTGCCGCGTCGGTCGCCGCTCCGCAATAGCGGCGACACGGCGGCGCGCCGCCTCTGCGAGTCGACCGAGCCGCCACCGAATGCGTCCGGGACGTCGATGAGGGCAGCCGAGCTGTCGCTCGAGGCGGCCGAGCTGCCAGTCGAGATCCGGCCTCATATCCTGACTGCCTCACGGCTTCACTGCCGCACCGCCTCCACTGCCTTCTTAATGAGGCCTCGAGATCGCCGCGGAGAGCTCGCTCAGTCCGTGCGCGATCCCCTCCGTATCCGCTCCGCCGTACCCCAGCACGAATCCGGATCGGCGCGGCCTTCCGAGATAACACTCGGACAGGGGCAGGGTCCAGACGCCGCGTTCCGTCGCCCGCAGAGCGATCTCGCGGTCGCGGACGCCCGGCGGCAGAGCGGTCGCGAGGAACATCCCCGCGCGGTCGCCGAGCACCTCGAGCGGCAGCCTCTCCTTCCGGATCCCGTCGACGAGAGCGGTCCGGCGCTCGCGGCACAGGATGCGCATCCTCCGGATGTGGCGACCGAAGTGACCGTCGCGGATGAAATCCGCGAGCACCGCCTGGTGAAATATCGGCGAAGCGAAATCCATCACTCGTCGGACGTCCATGAAGGGCTTCACCAGATCGCGCGGGAGTGCGATGTAGCCGATGCGCAGAGTCGGGAACAGGATCTTCGTGAAGGTTCCGACGTAGATCACGCGCTCATCGCGATCGAGCCCCTGCAAGGACGCGATCGGCAGGCTCCCGTACCGATACTCGCTGTCGTAGTCGTCCTCGATGATCCAGGATCCGTTCCGGCGTGCCCAATCCAGCAGGAGAAGCCGGCGCGACGCGCTCATCGTCACGCCGAGAGGGAACTGGTGCGACGGGGTCACGTAAGCCGCCCGGGCGTTCCGGCAGCGGGCGATGCCCTCGGCGACATCCATCCCTTCTTCGTCCACAGGAACCGGAACGAGTCGCGCGCCTGCCAGGCTCAACGCCTTCTGCGCGCCGAAGTAGCCGGGCTCCTCGATCCAGACCGGGCTGCCCTCGTCGAGCAGGACGCGGGCAGAGAGATCGAGAGCCTGCTGCGAACCGCTCACGATCATGATCTGGTCGGCCTCGCAGGTAACGGCGCGCGCGGTCCTCAGGTACTCCGCCACCGCTTCCCGCAGCGACAGCAGGCCCATCGGCCCCTGGAAATGCATCCGCTCCGGCGACGGGTTTCGGCTGTGGCGGGTGACGAGACTCGACCACACCGAAACCGGGAATCGATCGACCGGCGGCTGGCCGACGTTGAACGCTCCTCGTCCTCTCAACCAGGGCTTCGGCTCACTCCGGGCGAGAGCCGTGGCGCGCCGGGAGACGGTGCGCCGCCCCTTCCGAGGAATAGCCCGCCGTGAGAAAGGGGGAACGGGGATCGCGGACAGGTCTTCCGGAAGAGATCTCGCGACGAACGTTCCGGCGCCGACGCGGCTCTCGAAATATCCTTCCGCGAGGAGCTGCTCGAACGCGCTCAGCACGGGGATGCGGGAGATCTGAAGCTCCATCGCGAGGCTTCGCGTCGAGGGCAGCCGCTGCCCGCCACGGAGCTGGCGATCCACGACCGCATCGCGATATCCCTCGTAGAGCTGCCGGTAGAGCGGCTTTCCCGCGGTGCGATCCACGGCTACGATCGGCAGAATTCCGGGCGGCATGGTCCTCATTTCCCCAGCATAGTGGTCATATCAATCTCTTTGCAAGTGGCTCTTGCGACCAACCGCTTAGGAGGCCAGACTCGCTCTGGCCATACGGACGGCTCCGCCACGGGCGGAGGCCGATCCAGTTGAAATTGCCTCGATCCAAGGCCCCTCCGGGGCGGAGCTCTCATGGAAACTGCCCGCGTCACACAGAATCCCACCCGCCTTCTCGTCGTCGAGGACGATCCCGGGATGCGCGCCGCCGTTCGATCCTTCATCGATGTCGAGCCCGACATGGAGATCGTCGGAGAGGCCAGCTCCGGAGCCGACGCCATCGAGTCCGTCCGGCGATTTGCTCCGGACGTCGTCCTTCTCGAAACGGAGCTGCCGGAGGGAAACGGGATCGCCCTCGTCGAGCGCTACGGCGTCGACCGCTTCCCGCCCACGATCTTCGTGATCGAGGATGAGCGCGACGCGGCGGATGCCTTTCGTATCAACGCCGTCGACTGCATCGTCAAGCCGTTCACCCACCAGCGATTCAAGACCACTCTCGAGCGCGTCCGACGGCACATGCGCCGGCAGGAAGGGCTCTCCCAGCTGCCGCGAACGGGCTCTTCGGCGATTTCCGCCGGTTCGACCGCCGACGGCTCCCCGGCGCGCCGCTACCCGCCGCGTCTCTGGATCCGGACCCGCGGCCAGTCGCGCGGTCAGGTGCTGGTCGTGAGCGTCGACGATATCGAGTGGATCGAGGCCCAGGCGCGATACTCGTGCGCGCACACGCGCGAGGGGGACCATCCGCTCCTCGAATCGATCAGCCAGATCGAGGCGCGACTCGACCCATCCCGTTTCGCCCGGGTCCACCGGTCCGCGATCGTGAACCTCGATCGCGTCGCCGAAGTTGTGTCGACGCGAAACACGCGAATCCTCGTTCTCCAGAACGGCACGCGCGTCCCGCTCTCGCGTTCCCGCAAACAGCACCTCTTCCAGCTCGCCGGCCAGAACGGCTGAGGAATTTCACCCGGCCGGGAATTTGTCGCGCGCCGTCCAAAATTCCGGCGCGCGGTCCAATCCTTTGTAGCAACTCCGGGAGGACTCGGGCTCGCCGGCCGTTCATGCAGCGACAGGCGGCACTTCGTGACACATCGAGCCTCTCCCGGATCCTGTCAGCGTGGCACCTCCGTTGCTCTTTGTCCGCACAGACAGATCAAGGGAGGTGCGGGTGACAGTTGCGACCGATCGCTCCGACGAGGACCGCCGGCATGGAAATTCGATCCGGGACACCGCCGAGACGGAGTGGCCCCGGTGGAAATCACTCGATCCCCGGGTTGCGGGACCGGAGGCCCTCCCGAACGGCGCCCGTGCCTTCCGGAATCCCACCCGTGTTCTCGTGATCGAACCCGATCCGGAGATGCGCACCGCTCTTCGAGCCTTCCTCGATGTCGAGCCCGACATGGAGATCGCCGGTGAGGCGAGCTCGGCAAAGGAGGCGTTCGAAACCCTCGCGCGTATCGCTCCGGATGTCGTCCTCATCGAAGCCGAGATGCCCCTCATGAGCGGCATTTCTCTCGTGCAGGCCTACGGCGTGGATCGTTTTCCTCCGGCCGTATTCGTCATCGGGAACGAACGGGACGCGGCCGACGTGTTCCGGATCCAGGCGGTGGACTGCATCGTCAAGCCGTTCACCCACCAGCAGTTCCGCACGACGCTCGAGCGCGTCCGCAGCCACTTGCGCCGCGAAGCCGACGAACGCTCCGTTCGACGAATCCCCGTGGACCGTCACGACACCGCGGCCGACGCCCCTCGCTTCCCGAAGCGGCTGTGGACTCGGACGCGCGGACAGTCACGCGGCCAAGTCCTGATCCTGAACGTCGACGACATCGAATGGATCGAAGCGCAGGCGCGATACTCGTGCGCCCACACACGCACCGGTGAGCACCGCATCCTCGAATCCATAAGCCAGCTGGAGGCTCGCCTCGACCCGTCGCGATTCGCGCGGGTCCACCGATCCGCTCTCGTCAACCTCGATCGCGTCGTCGAGGTCGTCTCGACGCGGAACACGCGACTGCTCGTGCTGCAAAACGGCACGCGGGTCCCGCTGAGCCGGTCGAGGAGGAGACGATTGTTTCAGCTGGCAGGAGACCGAAGCTGAAGCGAATCGACTCCCGTTGCGACGGAGCGAATCTCGTGATCTGCGATCGATCGAACTATCGAGTGACCGGAGATCGGTGACCGGAGGTTCGGTGTTCAACAGCGTTCACAGGGTCCTCTTCTCTCTCGATCTCACGATCCGGCGAGATCTCGTACTGCGGCCGGTGCGGCCGCCCGGTGCCTATTCCCGACTCCCCGACCGGCAGATGGGTCGATTGATCGCGAGATCATGAGATCGCGAGATCCCGAGATCAGCCCTTCAGCACCGGGCAATCTCCAATAATCCGTCTCCCACTCCAATCGTTTGTAACCGCCCCCGGCGGCCCAATAGTCACGGCGCCGTTCAATGAGCGGACGGGGACGTTCGTTACAGCTCGTCGCCGTCGATGGTGCTCATTGCATTGAGACGTCGTGGCACTTCCGTTGCTCTTTGTCTCGGCAGACAACAAAGGGAGGTGCGTCACGACACTTGGATCTCGGCACGGGAATCTCCACTCTTCGAAAGCGACATCCGTGATTTCTTTCGACCTTCTTTATTGGAGTTGCACATGATGCGAAGACTACTTTCTCTTGCGGTCGCGTTGTTCGCGATCGCGCTGCTCTGCCCGAAAGGAGCAGTCGCCCAGACGACCGGAACGATCGACGGCGTCGTCACCGACCAGAACGGCGGCGCGCTCCCGGGCGTCACCGTCGAGGCAACGAGCCCGCGGCTTCAGGGGGCTCGGTCGACGACGACCGACGCATCCGGACGCTTTCGGTTCGTCTCCCTTCCACCGGGCGCGTATACGGTCACGTCCAACCTGTCCGGCTTCGGCTCGGTTCAGAAGACCGCGAACGTCACGCTCGACTCGACCGTTACGGCCAACATGCAGCTGTCCCTCGCGACGAAGGAATCCGTCACGGTCTCCGGCGAAGCGCCGCTGATCGATACGACCTCGACGACGACGGGCTCGAGCTACTCGGCGAAAATCATCGACAAGCTCCCGGTCGGGCGCAACTACGCGTCGATCGTGCTGTCGCAGCCGGGCGTCCAGATCGACAACGGCGAGTCGCAAGGGCGATCCCCCTCCGGTAACACCACGATGACCGGCGGCGGCATTTCGATCTACGGATCGACGTCGTCCGAGAACCTGTTCCTGATCGACGGCGTCAACACGACGAACGTCATCAAGGGCATGCAGGGCAAGAACATCAACACCGAATTCATCCAGGAAGTCGAAGTGAAGACCGGCGGCTATCAGGCCGAGTACGGCCGGGCCACCGGCGGCGTGGTCAATGTGATCACGAAGTCGGGCGGCAACGAGTTCCACGGGGACCTCTTCGGCTACTACAACTCGCCCGGCATGAGCTCCCGCGAGCGGTTCGACGTGACGTCCGGCTATTCGCAGGCCGGCGACGCGGAACTGACTCCCGGCAACGTCATTACTCCCCAGGATCGCCGCGAAGGCGGAGTCGACTTCGGCGGATTTGCATGGAAGGACCGCGTGTGGTTCTACGGCGCGTATGACCGCACCCAGACCGACCAGAACGTCGTTCCCCTGCAGGGCGTTCCGGGCGTCGCGAACACAAATTTCAATCAGCACTTTCTCTCGAACCTCTGGGCGGGCAAGCTGACGTTCAACATCGCCCAGGGAACGACCCTCATCGGCACGATGTTCGCTGACCCCCAGGTGAACACGGGCGCTCTGAGCATCCCGGCGAGCACGAATCCCAACACGTACAGCGGCCGTCGCGACATCGGCGGAACGGACTACGCGGGACGCGTGAACCAGCTCTTCGGATCGTTCGGCATCCTGACGGCGCAGTACAGCCGTCACATCGACCGGTTCAACACCACTCCCAACGGAACGGATGTCATCCGGGTCACCGATGCCACCCCCGGGCAGCATCTCGATGCGAACGGAGACCCCGACGCCCGACCGGGCATCGTGACGGGCGGCTTCGGACAGGTTTTTGGGCCCACGATCAACAACCAGAGCAAGCGCGATGGGTTCGGCGGTTCCTTCACGGCTTACGCCGGAAACATGGAGGTCAAGGCCGGCGCCGATTATCAGAAAGACGACACGCTCGGCTCGACATACCGCACGGGCGGGCAGGGCGTCGCGATCCTGACCTGCACCGGCTCGGGAACGCGCAATTGCAACACGGCGCTCGCGCCGACGTACACGAACGCGCTCGGCGACACGCACCAGGTCTTCTTTCAGCACGCGTACTTCGCGGCGAGCGGCACGGACCTCACCCCGCTGGTCACCGCTCCCTTCAACACTCCTTCCAAGCGGACGGGTCTCTTCGTTCAGGATCAGTGGCGCCTTCTTCCCACGCTGACGGTCAATGCCGGCGTGCGGTGGGACCAGGACAAGAGCTACCGTGGCGACGGCGTTCTGGCCTTCAATCTCAACAACGAGTGGGCGCCTCGTGGCGGCTTCGTGTGGGATTTCATGGGCGACGGCTCGAGCAAGCTCTACGGCTCCGCCGGCCGCTTCTATTATTCGATTCCGACGGACTTGAACGCCCGCGTGTTCACGGCGAACACAAACGTCAACGTCTTCAACTACAGCCCGACGTCGACCGCCCAGGACCCGACGGCGCCCCGCGGCCGCACGGTCCAGGTCGGTTCCTTCGCGGGAGAGCCCGTGGACGCGGGTCTCAAGGCCCCGTATCAGGATGAGTACACCCTGGGCGTCGAGAAGGCACTCGATCCGACTCTCTCCGTGGGTTTGAAGGGCACGTACCGGTCGCTCGGCCGCACGGTCGAAGATCGTTGCGACCTCGACTACAACAGCGCGCTCACCCAGTTCAACTCCTGCGCGATCTTCAATCCGGGCAGCAACGGCCCCGCGGCCAACGGCTCGTTCCCGACCTGCGACGGTTCCGTCAATCCGACGGACCCGAATGCGGGTACCTGCGGTCTGACGGGTGTCGCGGTTCCAGCGGCGAAACGCATCTTCCGCGGCATAGAGCTCACGGCTCGCAAGCAGTTCTCGCAGGCGCTCTGGGCGCAGGTCTCCTACCTGTATTCAACCCTGCGCGGCAACTACTCCGGCGCGATCCGCGAGGCCTCCGGTCAGACGGACCCCGGCATCAATGCGGACTATGACTACAACCAGTTCCTGACCAACGCCTACGGCAACCTCGAGCTCGACCGGCCGCACCAGTTCCGGTTGGACTCGGTGTATACGGCTCCGTTCGGCCTCGCGGTCGGTGTTCAGGCCTACGTCCGCAGCGGCGTTCCCACTTCCCGCAACGGATACTTCAACGGTTTCTACACCACGGAGCTCTTCCTCGATCAGCGGGGATCCGACGGACGTCTTCCGACCGACTACGAGGCGAACATCTCGCTCGCCTACAACATCGCGCTCGGTCCCGTCACGGTCACTCCGCAGCTCTATGTTTTCAACCTCCTGAACCGGCAGACGGTCATCTCGACGGACACGGCGTTCAACATCAACGGAACGTTCGTGACGACCCCGGGCAGCCCGTTCTACGGACAGGCCGGCGTCGAGCCCGGAAAGACCGGTCCGGACGGAACGATCTGCCCGGCGGCGTCTTCCGGTCCCTGCTCGGACAACCCGGACTATCGCAAGGCGACGGCTCGGATCGGTTCGCGCCTCCTTCGGGCGGCTCTGAAGATCACCTTCTAAGTCACTTCCCTTCCTCGTGCTCTTTTCGGGGCGGCTTCGGCCGCCCCCTTTTTTTCTGCTGGAGGGGCGAGGAGTGCGCGGGATCGGGTGATTTCATGATCGGGTGATCGGATGATCGGATGATCCATCGCCCGGATCGAATGAGGTAGAAATCGGGAAGAGGCCCACCGGAGTCCGTGGCGTATTAGGATCTGCGCCAACCCCTCGGAGGTGCCTCATGACGAAGGATCCGCGCGTCGACGCTTACATCGGCCGGGCGGCGGCTTTTGCGAAACCAATCCTCCGCCATCTGCGCCGGCTCGTGCACGAGGGTGTCCCCGAGGTCGAAGAGGGCATCCGGTGGAGCTCCCCCTCGTTCCTCGTCGGAGGGCAGATACTCTGCGGGATGGCCGCCTTTCAGAAACATTGCGCGTTCGGCTTCTGGCACAAGGGAATGCAGACGGCGCTCGGCGCGGACGGAAAGTCCGGCGAGGCGATGGGGAGTCTCGGACGCATCATGAGCCTGCGCGACCTTCCCTCGGATCGCGCGATGGCGCGATATTTCCGCCAGGCCGTGGCGCTCCACGAATCCGGCGTCCCGGCGAGGCCCCGCCCCAAACGCTCGCCCGCGGCACCCGTGGCCGTGCCCTCGGATCTGAAGGCCGGGCTCCGCGGGAACAAGGCGGCCGGCTCGACGTTCGAACGCCTGAGCCCCAGCGGCCGGAAGGATTACGTCGAATGGATCACGGAGGCCCGGCGCGCCGAGACGAGGCAGAAACGCCTCTCGACAGCGCTCGAGTGGCTCGCGGAGGGCAAGGGCCGGAACTGGAAGTACGAGAATTGCTGATCCGGGACCTTCGCCGTCACGCGAATATTTCGGGAACGCGAGAGGAGCCTCCTTTGAAGAACAAGAAGACGGAGACGAAGACGACGGCGATGCGCACCGGCTCGTTCCCCGCGGGAATTCTCCTGACCGTCGTCGCCTTCGCCGCGGGGTGCGCGACGTCGACGCCGGCTCCACAGGCGTCGTCTCCTCCGGCCGGCGGATCGAAGCCGGCGGCGACCTGCCGCGCCACGCTCGGCATCGAAGCGATCCCGATCTCGCGAGCGCTGCGGAAGTCGCTCTCGCTTCCGAAGGACCACAAAGGCGCCCTCGTCGGCGAAGTGCTGCCCGGCGGTCCCGCCGCACGGGCGGGAATCCTCCGCCACGACGTCGTGATGCAGATCGGCTCCGCTTCTGTCTCGAACGACTGCGACTTCGTCGATGCGGCCTTCGCGCGCTCCTGCGAACCCGTGCGAGTCGTCGTGTGGCGCGCCGGCGCGGCCGTCGATGTCACGATCGTTCCGACCGACCAGGACTCCTTTCTCGAACGGAGCTGTCACGACGGAGTCGTGAGCGCGTGTTTTCGCCAGGCGTTCGACCTGGGGAGCCGCAGCCGGGGCGACGGTTCGGACCGGGACCGCGCGCTCGCGCTCCTGGAGAGCGCCTGCCAGTCGGGCTCCGCCGACGCGTGCGCCCGCGAGGCGCTCTTTCTCACCGACCGTCCGGCTCGCGCTCGAGACGCAATCGCGGCGGCCGGCCGCGCCTGCGATCTCGGAAGCGCCGGCGGATGCGCTCAACTCGGTTTTCTCTACGCGACGGGAACCCTCGTGACGAAAGACGACCGGAGAGCGACCCCGCTCTACGTCCGGTCCTGCGACCTGGGGGACGCGCAAGGCTGCTACAACGCCGGAGTCATGTCCGACGACGGCCGCGGCGTCCCGCGCGACGCCGCGAAAGCCGTGGCCCGGTACGAAGAGGCGTGCGAGATGGGAAGCTCGAGCGCCTGCACGAACCTCGGATTCCACTTCGAGAAGGGTCGCGGCGTCTCGAAGAACAGCGCGCGAGCGTTCGCGCTCTACGAAAAAGGCTGCTCGCCTTCGAGCTGCCAGCCCTCGAACCTGACGGGCTGCATCAACGTCGGGCGATCCTATCGGGACGGGCTCGGAGTCGCCCCCGATCCAACGCGCGCGGCGACGATCTTCCGGGAGGCCTGCAGCCGGAAACCGGCAGACCGTGACCCCGACGCGGGCGGCAGCCGCTCACGCGCCTGTTCTCTGCTCGGTGACCTGTATCTCGACGGCAAGGGAGTCGAGAAGGACGCTCCGCGGGGGCTCGAGCTCTTAGAGCGCGGCTGTGAGAGCGGCGACTCGTTCGGCTGTTTCAACGCGGGTGCGGTCTATTCGGCCGGAAAGGGCGAAGCGGACGCGGAGAAGGCCGCATCCTTCTTTGCGCGGGCATGCCAGGCCGGGGACGCCGACGGCTGTCTGCAGATCGCCGCGGCGTACGAAAAGGGCAAAGGCGTCTCCCGCGATCCCCGCCGCGCCGCGGACCTCTACCGGAAGGCCTGCGAGGGCGGATCCACGGAAGCCTGTGCGAAGAAAGCACACTGACGAGATGGAGAGAGGGGGGTTCTTTCCATCCTCCCGATATCCACCTGATTCGATAGTTCGATCGATCGCGAGATCGCGAGATCCTTCTGCCGGCTGACAGCTAGCGTCCTACCATACGTCGCAGCGCTCGGCCGGCGGGCGGACCATCGCCGAGCCCGGCTTGCACGAGAACGCCTTCTGGAACTCCGGGAGGTTCGAGAGCGGACCGATCACCCGGTATTTCCCGATCGGATGGGGATCGCCCTGCACCATCGTCCTCGCGAATTCCGGACGGACGGCGTCGCCGCGGAACTGTCCCCACGCGATGAAGAACTGCTGGTCCGGCGTAAATCCCTCGACGTCCGGCAACGGAGCCTTCCCCCTCTGCGAGAGCTGGAACGCGCGGTAGGCGATGCGCGCGCCCGCCAGATCTCCGATACTCTCGCCCAGGACCAGCTTGCCGTTGTGGTGGATTCCGGGCTCCACGAAATAGCCGTCGAACTGCCTCACCACGCAGGCGGCCTTCTCCTGAAACCGCTTGAGATCTTCGTCGCTCCACCAGTTGCTCAGCCGCCCCTGGGCGTCGTACTGGGCCCCCTGGTCGTCGAACCCGTGGCTGATCTCGTGACCGATCACAACTCCAATGGCGCCGTAGTTCACGGCGTGGCTCGCCTGCACGGAAAACGCAGGCGGTTGGAGGATCCCGGCCGGGAAGACGATCTCGTTCAGGAGCGGGTTGTAGTACGCGTTGGAGGTCGGCGGCGTCATCCCCCACCGGCCGCGATCCAGCGGCTTCCCGATCGTCGCAAGATTGTCCGCGACGTCGAAGATGCGGCCGGAGACGACATCTTCCCAGTAAGCATCCCGCCGGATCGACACGCCGCTGTAGTCCTTCCACCGATCCGGGTAGCCGACCTTCGGATTGAACGTGGCGAGCTTTTCGAGGGCGCGCTCCCGGGTTTTCGGGCCCATCCAGTCCAGGCCCTGGAGGATCTCGTGCATCGCCACGCGCAGGTTTCCGACGAGCTCCTGGATCCGGGCCTTCGCTTCCGGCGGAAAATATCTTTCAACGTACTTCCGGCCGAGGGCTTCGCCGAGCAGCCCGTCCGTCGATTCGACGCAGCGCTTCCACCGGGGCTTCATCTCCTTCGCGCCGGAGAGGTACGCGCCCTTGAAGTCGAAGTCCTCCCGGACGAACGCATCCGACAGGGACGGAGCCGCGGAATCGAGAAGCTGCCACTTGAGATAGATCTTCCAGTCGGCGAGAGACGTCGCCGAAAGCTGCCGATCGAATTCCCGGAGAAACCGCGGCTCCCCGACGTTCGCATCGCCCGGCGCGAGAGACAGGGCGCGGTAGTAGTCGTCCCAACGGAAGTGCGGCGTGAGCTTCTGAAGGTCGGCGAACGACGTGCGGTGGTCGGTCTCCCTGGGGTCGCGGAGCGCCACGTTGTCCAGCGAAGCCTCGGCGAGCCGCGTCTCCAGCCGCATGACGGTCGTTGCCTCCGCCTTCGCCCGCGCGTCGGCATCGCCCGCGAGCCGGAAGATCGCGGCCATGTGCGCGAGGTACTTCGCGCGGGCCTCCTGGAAACGCGCTTCCTTCTTCACGTAATAGTCTCGGTCCGGCATTCCGAGGCCGCTCGCCCCGATCTTCGCGACCACCTCGGTCGGATTGTGGTTGTCGGACTCGCCGATGAGCGCGAAAGGCACCCGGATCCCGATCCTGTGGAGGTGCTGGATCACGCCCTGCAGGTCCTTCGTGCCGTGAACGCGGTCGATCTCGGAGAGAAGCGGTGCGAGCGGCGCGACCCCGACGCGGTTTGCCTGCGCCTCGTCCATGCACGCCCCGTAAAAATCTCCTATGAGACGCTCGACGGACCCCTCCGCCGCCGGCGCGGACGACACCTCGTCCAGGATCTCGCGGAGCTTCTCCTTCGTGGTTTCACCCGCCGCCCAGCGCCGGCTCCAACGCGGCATCGAGGGCGGAATCGGATTGTTCGCCCGCCAGCTCCCGTTCGCGAAGGCGTAGAAGTCGGTGCAGGGATCGGCACCGCGGTCCATGTCGGAGACTTCGACGCCCTGCGTTCCTGAGTCCGACGGTGCGGCGGCAAGAAGGAAAATGATGGCGAGAGCGGAGATCGTGGTTCGCATGGGAGCCTCGCGGTTGTCGGTCAGTGGTCAGTATTCAGTGGTCAGGATTCAGTGGTCGGTTTCCGTCGCCGGAACACAGCAGTCCGCTCGCGACCCCGGCGGGCGTGGCTATCTTGGGAGCAGAATCGATGATGGAGGGCGGAGGGCGGATAACGGGAAACGGCTCACTTTCCCGTCTTCTTCTTCATCGCGCGCGAAACCTTTTTCTTCTTCACGCCCTCGCGCGAGTGACGCATGATCGTGTCTCCAGAGGGCTTCGCCGCCTTGCGCGCGGGCGGGCCCTTTGCCTTCGTCGCCGTATTCGCCTTTTTCATCGCCTTCTCCCGGCTTACCGGAATCGCAGCGTGGTCTGGAAGTCCATCTTCCCGAAGTTGAGATCGATCTCCACGTACTGGCCGGACATCATGACGTTCGTCACGATCACGTCCGTGAAGGAGACCCGCCGCCCTTCCTTGCCGACGGCCGAGGCTTCGAGTTGGAGCGTGGCCCTCGCTTTCACGCCGTCGGCGACCCATCGGAAGAGCACCGCCGTCGTCAGATTCGCGCTGAGGGCGGTCAGTCGCGCCTCGTGCACTTCGCCTCCGGGCGGATGCGCGACTCCGCCGCCCGGTCCGGGCGGGGAGACCGTTTTGCCGAACTGGAACGACTCGATCGGAATCCAGCCGGCCCACACAGGGTCCTTCGCGTAGCCCGTCACGGTGCCGTGGCCGTCGTTCGAAATGAGCTGGAGATAGTTCATGGAAAGCCCTCCTCTTCCGTTTCGCGCCTCCCGCCGTCCCGCCTTCCGCCTTCGAATTCCCGTTGCAGCCCACGGGCCCGGAATTCCGCTGGTTGTATGGGAACGGAGCATGACGAGTTTACAGAGGTTCACCGGCCAGAGAAACCGAATCGGGCACCCTGCCTCTCACCATGTCCGACGCAGGGGATGCGCCTCGGTGTTGAGCACCACGTGCTCGAAGTCGAGAGTCTCGTCCGGAGCCTCCAGCAGATAGAGATACTTGAGCGTCTCGGCCAGGAAATAGCTCGGCATCAGGTCGCCTTTCTCCTTCGTCACGACGCTTTTCAGGACCGTGTAACCGGCCTCGGTCCGGCAGTGGGCGACGAGATCATCGAAGAAGCGGCGGCCCATCTCGCGATAGCGCGGGTCCTTCGTCGTTCGGGAAAGGACATACGCCGACTCCATGATCTCCGGGCGCAGCGCATATCCCGGATCCGTGACCTTCATCGTCCGGTAGTCGATGACCTCGGGCTCGAGACCACTGCCTGTCCACATGCGGAAGCAGGAGTCCTGAAGGCGGCGCGCCCGGCCGATATCGCCTCCGAGCGCCAGCACGGCCGGAAGGAATGCGTGCAGCGCGCCGAACTCCGTCGCCGTTCGCTCCCCCGTGTCCATGTCCACCTGCCCGTACCAGAGCCCTTGCGGCGTTTCGTCGGCCACGCGCGCGTTCAGGGCCTTCCGGCTCTCGTTCCACATCGACCGGCAGTCGGGGTCTCCGAACAGCAGCGAGCACTTGAGAAGGTATTCGTAGTACGAGTCGATCCCGCCGCCGACGTGGCTCGCGCGGCTGATCCAGGCGCCGGTCTCGACGTCGATCTCTTCTCCGACGAGACCGAGCCTCGAACGGCGCGAATGGAGGGCGACGATCGCTCTCTTCGCCTTCTCGAAAAAGATCGGCCTGTGGGTGAGCCGGGCGAGCGTCCCGAACTCGAGGACGAGCGTCCCGATCTCCGCCGGATTCGAGCGCGCGCCGCTCACGGCCCCCGTCCGCAGGTTCACGAACATGTAGGGCATTCCGGTCGGGGATTCGAAGGCGGGGAGAAGGCGCGTGCCGAGGTCCTCCGCGAGCCGGAGCAGGCGCTCGTCTCCGGTCAGCTGGAATCCGGACAGGAGACCTCCGAGCAGCCGGATCGTGATCTCGAAGTTCTTGACCGGAATGTCCTTGTCGAACGAGAGCTTCGCGGCGATGAGGTCCCTCGTTCTCCGCGCTTCGTCGGTCAGGCCCATCAGGACCATCGTGTCGAGCGCGTCCACCGGTGTCATGAGCAGGGAGTCGCCGTACCAGTCGCGAACGGTTCCGCTCACCGGCCGCCATTCGTCATGCCCGGAGGCGTGAGTCTCGTACGAGCGCCATGCGAAAAGGAACTCGTCACGCACGCGCGCGGCCCGAACGGCGCGATCCTTGGAGGAGGAGAAGGAGGAGGAGGGCGGCGCCGGGAGACTCTCCGCCGCCCTGTCATAGCTCGAGGCGCCGGTCCCGCAGCCCGGAGCACACGCAAGAGCGGCCAGCAGGGCGGCGGCGAAGCAGAAGCGAACGGTTCTCATGACGGCGGAGGTCGAATTGTAGCCTCGGAGAACGAAATCCCGGGCGGTGACCGATGAGATCGCGCGGTCTGCGCTTCTTCGGCTTCGGATTCGGGTCGAACGCCTGCTAGCATCCGCCGCAAGAGGGGGGCACCAATGGCCGAGTCACGCCGGGAATTCCTCGCACGCACCGCCGTCGGTATCGTCGGAGCGGCGGCGGCCTCCACGGCCGTTGCGAAAGGACAGGCGTCCGCCTCGGACCCGAAGGTCACGCCGCGCGCCGAAGCCATGCCGCCCGTTTTCGGGACCGCGCCACCGGTCGGGCCGGAGGTCAGTGTCGCGACGTTCGCGGAGGCGGAGAAGCTCGTCCGCTTCGAGCTCACGCCGCGCGACCGCGCGCAGGCCGCCGGCAATTGGCGCGAGGCCATGGCCGGCGTGTACGAACGGCGCACGGGCCCGAGAAAGGTCAAGATCGAGGACTCGGTCGCTCCGGCCTCCCGCTGGGATCCGATGATCCCGGGCGTGCCTCCCGGCCCCTCGAAAGACCGGTTCCTCCCGAGCAAGGCCGATCCGGGCCCGCTGCCGCGCAAAGACGACGACATCGCTTTCGCGCCCGTGACGGCGCTGTCGCACTGGATCGCATCACGAGCGCTGACGTCGGAGCGGCTCACGAACATCTACCTGGCGCGCATCGAGCGTTTCGATCCGAAGTTGAAATGTGTCATCACGGTGACGCGCGAGCTCGCGCTGCAGCAGGCGCGCCGGGCCGACCAGGAGATCGCGGCCGGCCAGTATCGAGGCCCCCTGCACGGGATTCCCTGGGGCACCAAGGACCTTCTCGACACGAAGGGCATCCGAACGACCTACGGCGCGGAGCCCTTTCGCAACCGCGTTCCGGACGCCGACGGAGCCGTCGTCGCGCGGCTGCACCACGTGGGCGCGGTGCTCGTCGCCAAGCTCAGCCTCGGGGCGCTGGCCTTGAACGACGTGTGGTTCGGCGGCCAGACCATGAACCCCTGGCTCATCGAAGAGGGCTCGGGCGGGAGCAGCGCCGGGCCGGGAGCCGCGACGTCGGCGGCGCTCGTCGGCTTTTCCATTGGAAGCGAGACCGAGGGCAGCATCATGGATCCGTCCATGCGCTGCGGCGTGACCGGAATGCGGCCGACCTTCGGCCGCGTGCCGCGTACGGGCGCGATGACGCTCTGCTGGTCGCTCGACAAGCTCGGCCCCATCACCCGCGGCGTCGAGGACACGCTTCTCGTGGTCTCCGCGATCTCGGGCCCCGACCCGGGCGATCTCTCGAGCGTCCCCAGCCACCTCGATTTCGACGCCGCGGGCCCCGTGAAAGGCCTCCGCGTGGGCTACTTCCCCGGGTGGATGAATGAAAACCCCGCCACGGAAGTGGATCGCGCGGCGCTCGAGACCGTCCGGCGGATCGGCATGACGCCCATCGAAGTGACGCTCCCCGACTGGCCGTACGGCTCGCTCAACACGATCCTGTTCGCCGAGGCAGCCGCCGCGTTCGAGGAACTGACGCTCTCGCACGGACTCGATCAGCTCGCGATGCAGGTTCCGGACGCCTGGCCGAACACGTTCCGGCAGGCCCGATTTCTCTCGGCCGTCGATTTCGTCCAGGCCGACCGCATGCGTCGCAAGGTCGCGGGGGAGATGGCGCGCATCTTCGAGAAGGTGGATCTCCTGCTCGTCCCGTCCCTGCGCGACGAGATCCTGACGATCACGAACTTCACGGGGCATCCCGCGCTGACGCTTCCCGCGGGAGTCATCGAGGTCGGCCAGGCCCGAAGCGACTGGGCGCCCGATCCCGCTCACCCGATGCCGACCTTCTCGCCGAAGCGGCGCGTACCGCACGGCGTGACCCTGGTGGGAAAGCTGTTCGACGAGGGAACGATCGGACGCGCCGGAATCGCTCTCGAACGGGCGTTCGGGGTATCGACGAAGCGGCCGCCGGGGTTTTGAGGCCTCTTAGAGGGGAGTTGCAGCTTCTGAGTTGTGTGTCGTTCTGAGTTCTGAGTTCTGAGTTCTGAGTTCTGATTTTCTCAGTTCTCAGTTCTCAGTCTACGTTTCAGTCCTGACGAAACCGGTCCGACTCAGATTCAAGATTCAAGATCCAAAACTCAAGGTCGGGTGACCGGACCGGTGCCGACCGCTCTCATCTTTTTTACTCTTTCCCCGGCCGGTCATCGTCCAGATACTCCTCCGGAACGTCGTCTACCGGAAACTGGCGCGTCCGTACGGGGCCCTGGTCGGCATCGGGAGCATTCTCGACGCCGCTGACGATTCCGGCCTCGTAGGACTGGCCCTCTTCGATCAGCTCCTCCACGCTCTCCGAGTCGGCGATCTCCGCCCGCGACAGACCTTCCGTATCCCCGGACTGGCCTCCCGACTCTGCACCGATCCCGCGCGGGTCGAGGGGGTCGCCGACTTCCTGGTCCGCGTCGGCCCGACGCCGCTTCCGGGGAAGCGTCTGGTTACCGACCTGCTCATCCGACCGCACCTCGACGAGACCACCCTGTCTGGGAGCCGAGCTCTTCTTCGCCGGCGCGGAGCGGGAAGCCGCGGCTCGCGGGGAGGGCTTGAGGCCCGTCGATCTCGTCATGCTCGTTGCGTTCTTCGCGTTCTTCGGGTTCTTCGGGTTCTTCGCGTTTTTCGCTGCGGGGCGGGAGGCCTTCCGGGCCGGCCCGGTCTTATTCGCGGCCGAACGGGCTGACGAGCGCTTGGCCGGAGCTCCGGAACGCTTTCGCGACGTCGCTTTCCCGGAAGACCTTACCCCTGCTTTCGCGGTTCTTTTCGCAGCCGGGCGGGACCGGTTCACGGATTTTGATTTCCCGGACTTCGCCGTTTTCCCGGTCTTTCCCGCTTTTCCCGTCTTTCCCGACGACCTCCGGGCGTTCGCGCCCGACGCCTTCCGGGCTTTCGCGGCGCTCGCGGATTTCGCGGGCTTGCGGGACTTTATGGATTTCACAGATTCGACGGATTTCCTCTTCGCGCTCTTTTTCTTCGACATACGTGGACTCTATCTCTCGCAAAGCGCGTGCCGTGCAGGAGGCGCCGGCCGTCGGCCCGGACAAAACGTCAGGACTCGAGAGCGCTCTCCTCCTCCCGCTCGTGCTCGAACTGCAAAGGTTCGCGCTCGTTGAACTTGACGACGTCGAAATAGGGAGAGAGATCGAAGTCCCGCGGCACGCACAGGCTCGGGTGCCGGGCCTTCAGCAGACCGGTGTACAAGCGGCCCGTCGGCCGGCGCAGCACGCGGCGCCACCGCCGGCCCGTCGCGGTCTCTCTCCGCCGCACGTGGAGGGGCCGAACCGGGAATCCGACCTTCGCAAACGCCTCCGCGAGAAGGGACGAGCAGATCGTTTCCGTGTCTTTTCCGCTTCCGAAATGGAGCGCCTCCTCGCGCAGGCGGGTGGGGATCAAGTGAAAGGGCAGGAGGTATCGCAGGAGATCGCGGATGTTGCGCTGGTCGTACGTGAAGCCGACTCGGGAGAGAACGAACTCGAGCACCGTCTCGATCTGCTCATGGGAGAGACCGACCGGTCGGCAGACGCGAAGGTTGAAGTCGATGTACTTGACGAGCGGCGATACGACCACTCCCCGGTCGACGAGCGCTTCGACGATGAGGTAGCGGGCTTCCTTCCCGAACAGTTCGCGAACGCGGTCCCGCTGTTTCGGATCCCGGAGCAGGGCGCTGCCCACGTAGATACCCGTGTGCGACCAGGGGGACATGGTCAGGTACTTGATCGCTTGCGAGACTCGCTGGTCCCCCTCGACGAGGACCACATCGCCCGGCCGGATCCGGCTCTTCAACCGGACCGGGTCGTTCAGAAACCAGCGCCGGTACTCCTCGCGAGGCCGGGTGATGTACCGGACGAACCAGGCCCCGAGGACCTGCCGCGGCGAGCGCACGCCCTATTGTGCGCCTTTCAGAGGATAGACATCGCGCCCGCCCGCGGGCACGGACGGGCGGATGAGCCACGCACCCGCCATCGAGACACAGGATCCCCACAAACCGTTTTTTTTCTCACTGCTGCATCGACGAGTTGACATGACCCGACGGCCCCCTACTTCTCGAACGGACCTCTGATCTTCCTGTAGCCGGACGGCACCTCGAACACGGAGGCGGGAATCAGGCCTTTTCGGACTTCGGTCGCTTCTTCGAGCGTCTGCGTGCGCGTGAACGGAGTCCGCAGGATGACGGCGGTCGAGAGCGGGTAGCCCTTTACCTTTTTCAACTCGTCGTACATCTTCTGAAAGAGCGCGCCCATCGGGCCCATCGAGACAGCCGCGAGCCGACGGCCATCGTAATAACGCTCCGGCGCGCGCAGGCCGGGCGCCGCCCAGAAATCCACTTCCAGCGCATCGCCCACCGACAGGGACCAGTGCTCGCAATCGTATCCGGCGAACTTCTGCTTGCCGGGAAGCTTCTCGAGCTTCGGCTCCGCGCGCAGGTCCCACATGTCGCCGGCTCCGCTCGTGCGCAACTTTCGCGCGGTCCGGTCCCAGTAGTCCTCCATCTGCTCGAGCGTCGCCTCCCAGTACTCCTTCTTCCGATGGTCGATCAAAGTGATCTTCCCGTCGGCGAAGCTCACCATCGAATCGCTGTCCCGCGACGACGACCGGCTGCGCTCCGGGGTGATGTATTGCGTGGCGTCGCTCTCCCGATCTCCGAAGGCAACCTTCGAGACGATCGTCAGGTCCTGGGCGGGGAGAGCGAGCGCGGCCCCGAGAAACCATGCCGCGCCGGGAAGAAGCGGGAAACGGGAGCGGTAAGACATAAGTGAATTCTCCTCTCCATCGAGATCCGTACGGCTGAAAGGGGCCATTTTGCCAAATTCAGGCTGCCGGCGGCGTTTTCCGGCGGACGGAAACGGCACCACCCGCCTGATACAATTGTCGCCACTCATTTGTTCACACGGAGGACGCTATGAATCGAGCTCGACTGCTCGCCCTCGGAATCGGTTTCGGACTGGCCCTTCCCGCTCTGGCGTCCGCCCAGACGGCATTCACGACTCGCCCCATCAACCTTCGCGCCGGTCCGGACAAGCAATATCCGCTCGTCACGGCGATCCCGGCGGGCGCCCCCGTCGAAGTGGCGGGCTGCGTCAACGACTGGACCTGGTGCGACGTCACGGTCGGCAACGACCGCGGGTGGGCGTACGCGAGCGGTCTCGTCTATCCCTACGAGGGACAGCGCGTCTCGGTCTACGACAACGGCGCGAACTTCGGGTGGCCCGTCGTCGCATATGACCCAGGCGTTTACTGGGACTCGTATTACCGCGGCCGCCCCTGGTACGGCCGTCGCACGTACTGGGTCGGCCATCCCTGGGTCTCGCACCGGACGTTCGTGGAACACCCGGGCGTGATCATCCGGCCGGGCCACGGCTTCGTGCGCGAGGAGCATCGCGGCGAGCGCCACATCGAGCGTCGGACGGAGCAGCGACACGTCGAGCGTCGGGAAGAGCACCACGCCGAGCAGCGGCAGGAGCACCACGCCGAGCAGCGACAGGAGCACCGGGCCGCCGAGTCGCATTCCCAGCACACCTCGCCTCAGCACGCCGCGCCTCAGAAGGAGCATAAGCACTAAACCTCGTCCGATCTTCCCCGGACGAGAAAGGCCCGTGCCATAGCGCGGGCCTTTTGCTTTTCGGGCACCCGCGATTTCCGAACGCCCCATGGATGACCCGCTTCGCCGGAGGACCTGAGCTGCCCGGGCGGGGCGAAGACCGGCAGTCCGGCGGGCAGCTATCATTCGACCTTGCCGGGAGCCGCCATGCGACCGTTTGAGACCTCTCGCGATCTCACACTTCCCTTCGGGTCGGATCTCGCGCTGCGTCGCCGGTTCATGGTCGTCAACGAGCCCGTCGCCGGCAACATTCGCTTCGACCTGATTCTCGAGATCCTCGACAAGCTTGCCGAGGACACCGCGCTCGCCTACGCGCGTCGGTTCGTGCCTGACGGGCGAGTCGTGACGGCGGCCGTTGACAACATCCTGCTTCGTGAGCCGGCGGACGTCACGCGCGATCTGATCCTTCACGCCCGGATCAATTCCGTCGGAAGGACGTCACTCGAGGTGGGAATCCGGCTGGAGCACGCCGGCGACCGGCCGATCCATCTGGCCTCCTGCTACTTCACGATGGTCGCCCGCTCGGGCGAAGGTGAAGAGAGCCGGAGCACGCCGCTCGGACCGCTCGAGTATGGCGACGATCTCGAGAGCGCGAGATACCGCAAGGCCTCGGAACGGCGAGAGAATTACCGGGCCGTGCAGGCGGCCGCGATGCAGCCCCCGACGGCCGAAGAGTACGCACTCCTCGCAGGCCTCCACGCCGCGCAGGATCGGCCCGGATTCTCCGGCACGCTCGTCTCGAGCCTCGTCACGAGCAACTGGGAGCGCATGTACCCGGAACAGGAGAACGTCCCGCAGAAAATCTTCGGCGGATATCTCGTGCGGCGTGCCTACGAGCTGGCGACGATCAACGTGGAAGAAATCGCTCCGGACCGTTCCGTGATCCTCCGCGTGAACCGCATCAACTTTCTCCAGCCCGTCCGACTCGGCGACAAGCTTCATTTCGTGAGCCGGATCGTTTACACGGGTTCGACTTCGATCTGCGTCGAGGTGTCGATCGAGCGCGTGAGCCGGGATCGCGTGACCCGCGCGCTGTCAAACAGCTGCGTGTTCACGTTCGTCAACGTGGATTCGGACATGATGCCGAGGCCGGTCCCGCCCGTGTTTCCGACGACCTACGCGGAGGATGCCCGCTACCTCGAGGCCTACCGGCGTAACCGCAAGCATGTGCGTCCGGGCGCGCCGACGAGTCCCTGAGCTCGAGCCGGGAGACGGCGTCTCGCGTTCCCGCGGCGGCGCGCATACTCTGCGGCATGCCTTCTCTCTTCGAACCGTTCGCCGTCGCCGGAATCACGCTTCGCAATCGCATCGGGGTCTCACCGATGTGCCAGTACAGCAGCGCGAACGGGCTCGCGAACGACTGGCACCTCGTCCATCTCGGTTCCCGTGCGGTGGGCGGCGCTGGTCTCGTCATGGTGGAAGCGACGGCGGTCGAGGCCCGCGGGCGGATCTCGCCGGAGGACATGGGCCTCTGGTCGGATGCCCACGCCGAGCCCCTGGCCCGCATCGCCCGCTTCGTCGCGGACCAGGGCGCCGTGCCGGGCCTCCAGCTCGCGCACGCGGGCCGAAAAGCGAGCGTCTCGCGGCCGTGGGACGGAGATCGCCCCCTGTCGGACGCGGAAGGAGGCTGGCCGACCCTCGGCCCGAGCGCGATTCCCTTCCGGGAGGGATGGCGAACCCCGGCCGCCATGACGGAGGCCGACATCGCCTCCACGGTCGCATCCTTTCGCGCCGCGGCAGTTCGGGCGCGCGACGCGGGGTTTCAATGGATCGAGCTTCATGCCGCGCACGGCTATCTCTGTCACAACTTCTATTCGCCGTTATCCAACCGGCGCGATGACGCGTACGGCGGATCGTTCGAGAACCGCATCCGTTTCACCCTCGAAGCCTTGCGCGCCGTGCGCTCGGAATGGCCGGAGCGGCTGCCGCTCTCGGTACGCCTCTCGTGCACGGACTGGGTGGACGGCGGCTGGACGATCGAAGACTCGATCGCCCTCGCGCGCCGTCTCGCCCAGGAAGGCGCCGATCTGATCGACTGCAGCTCCGGAGGCAACGTCTCGGGAGCGAAAATCCCGGCGGGAGCCGGCTACCAGGTGGGGTTCGCGGAGGCCGTGAAACGGGGCGCCGGAATCGCGACCGCGGCGGTCGGCCTCATCACCGATCCCGCCCAGGCCGACCAGATCGTGCGAAGCGGCCAGGCCGACATTGTCCTCCTCGCACGGGAAGAGCTGCGGGACCCGTACTGGCCTCTCCACGCCGCCCGAGCGCTGGGCGCCGCTGCCGTCCCGGTCCCCGCTCAGTATCAGAGGGCCTTCATCGGCACTCACACGCCGGGAGTCCGCCAGTCCTGACGGCGAAAGCGCCACCTTGAGACGGCGCATCCGCCCGAGACCACTGGCCTGAAGCACGGAAAGGGCCACCGCACGGCCTGTCCCGGCGGTGGCCTCCCCGCAAGCGCAGACGCGCCAGACCGCTCAGGCGCCGATCAGTTGATATCCCTTCCCGCCTCGAGTTGCTGAACCAGGCTCTGGAGGTTCTGCCGGTTCGGCGCATTCGGCGCATTCGCGAGCGCGAGCTTCGCCTCCTCGAGAGCCTTCTTCCGATCGCCCATCGCCGCATAGGCGCGCATCAGGCCGACGTGAACGGGCCACTGATTCGGGAAACGCTTCGCGTTCCACTGGAACACCCGGATCGCCTGGTCCTTCTTGCCGCCGGCCATCAGTTGCCGGGCCGCGCCATGGAGAGCCAGAGGGTTTGCCGTCGGATGGTGGATGGCCCGATCGAAGGACTTCGCGGCGTCCGCATCGAGCCCGTTCAAACCCTGAAGCCGGGAAAGCGTCATCAGGGTCGCGAAGTTTTCTTCGCCGCCGATGTACGGATCCGACACCGCGCGCTCGGCCCAGTGCAGGGCCTCGGGAAGGTTGATCTTGTTCTGCGCGCAAAATGCGGCGGCCTGCTGCCAGCTCTGCCACGAGAACCCGGACCATTGGCGAAGGTCCTTTCGAAAACCGTCGACCCACAGCTTGTTGACGTCGTCAACGGTGACCGTGAACGGAACTTTCAGCTCCTCCCACTCGAGCGCCACCGTGGCCTTCGCAGGTTCGCGTTCGGTGAACTCGTAGGTGAGCCACTCACGATATTCGTTCCGGACCGGTCTCACCTGGACTCGCAGCGCATCCTGCTTCGCGTCGTACCAGAAGCTGCCCCACGAGTTCGCGTCCTCGAGAAAATGACCGTCCAGTCTTCCTTGCCCGGAACGAAGTGAAGCCCATAGGTTCCCGCCGGGAGGGCCTGCCCTTGGATCCGGACGTCATGCGCACCGAGAAGGTGGTGTTCTCATTCGCTCCGCCTCGCCACGGGCAGCTCGCGCATCCGTTCACACCGAGGTCGGACAGACCCCACGGGACGAGCTCGCCCCAGATCTTGCCCCGGCGATCGTTTCCGCCTCGGACAACGCGCGGGCTCGAGTAGTCGATCGTGACGCGAACGGGTCCGATTGCCTGAGTCACGGAGGCCTGCGGGTTGTCCCCGTTCGGCGGGAACGTCAGACCCTGCGCGCCCGGGAGCGGAGCGGACGCCGCCAGAAGGAGCGCCGACGCGGACACCACGAGAACGGCGAGCGAAACCCCGGAGCGTTTTCTGTATGCGCGGAAATCCATGGGAAACCCTCCTCTCGGCAGTCGACAGGTCGGCCGCCAGGGTTCCTTACGGACGCCCAGCGGGAGGGTTTCGAGGATTTTCGAGCGGGCCCGAGAGGCGAGACTTTCGGTCACGCTCTCCGGGCGGAAGTGTCACAGCAGCTTGTCCGGCGTGATCGGGAGGTCCCGGATTCGCTTTCCGGTCGCGTGGTAAACCGCGTTCGCGACGGCAGCGGCGGCGCCTGTGATGCCGATCTCTCCGACGCCCCGGCAGCCGAGGGTGTTGATCACGGGGTCGGGCTCGCCGACGAAGTGCACCTCGATCGATCCGATATCCGCGTTGACGGGAACCAGGTAGTCGGCGAGGTTCTCCGTGACCGGCCGGCCGGTCCGCTCGTCGTACACGGTGTGCTCCATGAGAGCCATACCGATGCCCATAGTCACACCGCCGAGAACCTGGCTGCGGCTGGTCTTCGGATTGAGGACGCGCCCGATGTTCATCACGGAAACCCAGCGCGTGGCCTGGACTCGCGGCAGAAGAGGATCGATCTTCACCTCGCAGAAATGCGCGCCGAAGGAGTGTATCGAGAACTTCCTGGTTTTCTCGTCTTCGAGTTTGACGGATGCCGTCGCCTCGACCGCTTCCTCGCCCGACTGGCGAATGAGGTCGGTGACAGCGACCCCGCGCGACGGATCCGACGCCGCGACGAGCCGGCCGTCCGAGAAGACCAGCTGCTCGGGTGCCAGGCCGGACAGGGCCGAGCCCGGTCCCTTCGCGGCAATTTCCGCAAGCTTCTTCTTGATTTCCACCGCCGCCTGGATGATCGCTTCCGAAACGCTCGCCGAAGAGTTCGAGCCGCCCGAGACCGGAGCCTCCGGGAACTCGCTGTCGCCCAGCTCGAACAGGATCCGGTCGGCGGGCAGACCGAGCGCGTCCGCGGACACCTGCGTGAACACCGTGTAGGCACCCGTTCCGAGATCCTGCGTGGCGGCCCGGACGCGCGCGCGGCCATCCGGGGTCCAGCGGATGACGGCCGAGGCCGGCCAGCGGTAGCCGGGATACACGGCCGTCGCCATTCCCCATCCGACGAGAAGGTCGCCCTCCCTCATGGAGCCCGGCTTGGGATTGCGGTCCTTCCAGCCGAAGCGCTCCGTGCCCATGGTGTAGCACTCCATCAGGCGCTTCGACGACCACGGTTTTCCGTCTGACGGATTCACATCCGCGTAGTTCTGCAGGCGAAGCTCGATCGGATCCATCTCGAGCGCGACCGCGAGCTCGTCCATCGCGGACTCGATCGCATAGCAGCCGGGTGTCTCGCCGGGAGCGCGCATGAACGTCGGCGCGGCCACGTTGACGCGCACCAGGCGCTGAGGAATGTCGGCGTTCTCGCAGGCGTAGAGCATCGCGCTCGAGTTCTTCCCGCAGGGCTCGATGTAGTCCGTCACCGGAGACGTCGGAGACGTGGATTCGTGGCGGATCGCCGTGAGCTTTCCGCTGCGATCCGCCGCGAGAGCGATCTTCTGGATCGTCGGAGGGCGGTGGCCGACCGAGGTGAACATCTGGGAGCGCGACACGACGAGACTGACCGGGCGCTTCACCGCGGACGCCGCCATGGCGGCCGCGAACGTATGCGGCCACTGCGAGCCCTTGCAGCCGAACCCGCCGCCGACGTACGGGCAGATCACGTGCACGTCTTCCTTGGAGATGCCGAACGCCTTCGCGAGACTTCCCTTCGATCCGATCACCGCCTGCGTCGCGTCCCATACGGTGAGCTTCTTCCCCTGCCATTCGGCGATCGTCGCGGAGAGCTCCATCGGATTGTGGGTCTCGACGGGCGTCGTGTACGTCGCCTGGTGGACGACCGCTCCCGGCGCCTGGAGCGCTGCGGCGGCGTCGCCGCGCTTGTGCTGGAGCTCGCGTCCCAAGTTCTGCTTCGGATAGGTCGCGGACGGCTCCGCCTCCGCGATCTGGAGGACAGGCTTCTCCTCGCGATACGAGACGCGGACGAGAGCGGCGGCGCGTCGAGCCTGCTCGAGCTTTTCGGCGACGACGAGCGCCACGTACTGGCCCGCGAAGTGGATCTCCGCGCCCGAGAGAGCGGGCAGATCTTCGCCCGCATGGCCGCTCGAAGGATCTCCTCCCTTGAGCGTCTTCAGCTTCGGCGTGTTTTCGTGGGTGAGGATGGCGAGAACGCCCGGCGCGGATCGAGCCGCCGCCCAGTCGATCGACGTGATCGTTCCCTTCGCGATGGTGCTCTGCACGGCCACGCAATGGACGAGCCCCTTCGGGCGGAATTCCGCGGCATACCGGGCCTTGCCCGTGATCTTCAGCCGGCCGTCGACGCGATCGATCGGCGTGCCGACGGATTTTCCAGGCGCCGGCGCTGCCTTCGCCGGACCTTCGCTCGATTCGGACGGGGCCTTCTCCTGGATCAGGGCGTTCATGCGATCTCCCGCGAGGCCGCCGTGGTCAATGCGCGCACGAGAACGCGCCGGGCGAGCTCGATCTTGAAGGCGTTGTCTTTCTGTGGCTTCGCATCCGCCAGGGCGGCGTCGGCCGCCGCGCGCCACGCCGGCTCCCCGGCGCGGGCTCCGGCCAGCGCCTTCTCGGCCTCGAGGGACCGCCACGGCTTCGTCGCGATTCCGCCGAGTGCCACGCGGGCTTCCCGGACCGTTCCACCGGAAATGTCGAGGGCCACGGCCGCGGACGCGAGAGCGAACTCGTAGCTCGCGCGATCACGCACCTTGACGTAAGACGAGCGGGCCATCCAGCCCGTCGGGGGAAGGTCGACGGCTGTGATCAGCTCCCCGTGCTCCAGGACAGTCTCGCGCGCCGGATCTTCCCCGTACCCCACGTAGAAGTCCGCGAGAGGGATGGACCGGACGTTGCCGGTGCTCTTCTGCGTGCGGACTGCGGCATCGAGTGCCATGAGCGCGACCGGCATGTCGCCGGGGAACGTCGCGATGCACTTTTCGCTCGTCCCGAGCACGGCATGGACCCGCGTGAAGCCGGCCTGCGCGGCGCAGCCGGATCCCGGTTCCCGCTTGTTACAGGCGGAGAAGAGATCCCGGAAATACGGGCACCTCGTCCGCTGGAGCAGATTCCCCGCGGTCGTCGCCATGTTGCGGATCTGCGGCGACGCTCCGGACAGAATCGCCTCCGAGAGAACGGGATAGCGACGGCGAATCCGCTCGTCGCTCGCGAGCTCGCTATTGCGCACGAGGGCCCCGACGCGGAGTCCGCCGTGAGGCCCGTTCTCGATGCGCGAGAGCGGGAGCGAGGTCACGTCGACGAGCGACTTCGGATTCATGACCTCGAGCTGCATCAGATCGACCAGTGTGGTGCCGCCTCCGAAGAACGCCGCATGCGCATCGCGCGTCACGGCGGCGGTGGCGGTCGCGGCATCCTTCGCGTGAGAATAGGTAAAGAGGTTCACGCGCGGCCTCCATTCGCCTTCGCCTTCGCCTTTTCGGCCCCGCGGGCCTCGAGGACTGCCGCAACGATGTTCGGATAGGCGCCACAGCGGCAGATGTTCCCGCTCATGCACTCCCTTACGGCCGCGGGCTCCGACGGGCAACCCTCCGAGAGGAGGCCGACCGCGGACATGATCTGACCGGGCGTGCAGTAACCGCACTGGAACCCGTCGTGCTGGAGGAAAGCCGCCTGCACCGGATGCAGCGCATCGCCCTTCGCCAGCCCCTCGATCGTCGTGATCTCGCGCCCTCCCGCGGCAACCGCCAGCGTCAGGCAGGACAGCGTCCGTCGGCCGCCGATCAGGACCGTGCAGGCTCCGCATTGCCCGTGATCGCATCCCTCCTTGGTTCCCGTCAGGTCGAGGTCGTTTCGCAGGGCCTCGAGGAGGGTGACGCGGGGGTCGAGGAGGAGCCGCTTCTCTGATCCGTTGACGCGCAGCATGACGGGAACCGCGGCGGCCTTCGCGTTCGCGCCATCCTCTCGCCGGGGCGCAGACGCCGGGCGCGCGGACTTCGACGCCGGCGGACCCGACCCCGCCCAGCCGAGGGCGGGGACTGCGGCGATCGACACTCCGAGAAACGTCCGGCGATCCCAGCCTGCGGGCGCATCCTTCTTCTCGCCCCCGCGCCCGTGGTCCGGGGCCGCTTCTCGGTCCCCGAGCGGAGTCTCGGGAGCATCTCCGGTGTCGTCGCGCATCGTGTCTCCTTCTCCTGAGAGTGGGATCGGGCCCCTGCAAGAACAATTCCGATCAGCGAAGCGCCTCCCGGGCGCCCGGCTCAGCCGTCCGTTGTGACGTCCCGGCGGTGCTCCCGCCAATGCCGGACCGCGATCGAGAGAACCGCGACGGCGGGGATCGAGAGGAAGATTCCGGCGAGCCCCCCAATCTCCGCGCCGGCGAGAATGGCGAGGATGACCGCGACGGGATGCAGGTCGATGCCGCGGCCGATGAGTCGCGGATAAACGACGTAGTCCTCCAGAATCCTCAGAATCGCCAGAAAGGCGAAAGTCGCCAGTGCCTCTCCCCACGAGTGGGTGGCTGCCAGCAGAATGGCGATCGCCGCGATCGCGAGCGGGCCCGCCAGCGGGATGAATTCGGCTATTCCGGCGGCGATTCCGAGAACGACGGCGTAGGGCACCCCGATGAGGGCGAAGCCCGTGCCGCAAGCCGCGCCCACGATCAGGCAGGCGACGATCTGGGCTCGCACGTACGCCGCGAGGGTCGCGTTGACGTCTTCGAAAAAGTCATTCCCGCGCCACCGCGCGCGACCGACGGGGAACGCGCGGAGCGCCGCCTGGCGGAATACTTCGGCATCCTTGAGGAGGAAGAGCGCGAGAATCGGAACGAGCACGAGCCACGGCAGGTATCCGAGCACTGCCGCGAGCAGCGGCAGGAGCCCGGACTGCACGGCGGCGGCCGCGCCCTTCGTCGACTGTTCGATCGCCGCGTTGACGGCGTCCTGCATCCCGTGCGAGAGATGGGCGCGCTCGAACCGTTGCCAGGCCTGGATCTTCGCCTGTGCTTTGGCGACATAGGCCGGGGCCTCGCTCGCGAGGTCGGAGAACTGATCGCCCACGACGGGCAGCACGAGCCACGTCGCGGCGGCGAGCGATCCGAAGATCAGGAGATAGACGAGCCCGATCGCCGCGGGGAGTGGCAGGGATCGGGAACGGCCTCGCCACATGAGGGGCCGGCGCGCCAGAGAAACGAGCGGTGCGACGACGTACGCGAAGAAAAGGGCGAGGACGAGAAGAAGAAGCACGCTCGCCAGCTTGTGCAGGGTCCAGAGGGCGAGGGCCGCGCCAAGCACGACCGCGAGCGCCTCGAGAGTAATTCGCGCGACCGACGGAGGCGACGGAGGATCGGCGGGCTCGCCGGGGAGAATGGCCACGGTCGCGGGGGTCTCTTCCAAGGCCCGAGCTTACCCGGATTCCGAAGGCGGTGAGCGTGTTACCCTCCTCGGCTCTCGATCACCCCTTTTTCCGCTCCTGAGGAGGAAGAATCATGACGACCTCTCGCCGCCTTCTCGCGTCCCTTCTGCTCCTCGCGCCGGGACTTCTTCTCGCCCAGTCGGAGGGCGTCGCCACGTTCAAGGTCATGGCCCAGGTCTCCCACGAGGAGAGCAAAACGACTCCTCAGGGGACCTACAGGATCGCTTTCTCGAAAAAGGCCTATCGCATGGATATGCAGATGGACCTTCCTTCGGCGAAAGGTCGGCCGAGCTCGGGAGACGCGGCGGCGCCCGCGTTCACGATGACGACGATCTCGAAGCTTTCGGAGCCGGACAAGGTTTACATGGTGAACGACCTGCAGAAGACATACTCCGTCATGGACCTCGCGAAGACCCGCGAACAGGCAGGGCGCTCGGACGACACATGGACCGTCAAGCGGACGGGCCACGACACGGTCGCGGGCGTCCCCTGCGAAAAAGCGATCCTCACTTCGTCCCGTGGCGGCTCGGTCGACACGTGCATCGCCACGGATTTCATGGCCTCGAGCGCGTGGTGGTCGGCGATGTCACAACGCCAGGGCGGCGGCGACCGATGGGTCAAAGCGATGGGCGACGCCGGTCTGAATGGATTCCCCATTCGCATGCGATACCAGTCCTCCCGGGGCGCCGAACGTGTCGAGATGGAGCTCGTGAGCCTCGACCGGCACGCCCTTCCGGCGGCGATGTTCGAGGTACCGGCCGGCTACAAGCAGACGAACATGCTGGGAGCGATGGGCATGAGCCCCGAGCAGCAGAAGATGATGAACGACGCCCTCGCGAAGATGACTCCCGAGCAGCGCAAGGCGTACGAGGATGCGCTAAAGAAGTCGCAGGAAAAGCCATAGAAGGCGAAGATTGAGGCTACGGTTTCGATCTCGTGATCTCGTGATCCATCGAACTATCGAACTATCGAACTGTCGAATCGAGCGAACTGTCGAATCGAGCGAACTGTCGAATCGAGCGAAAATCAGCGACGACGGGAAACGGAGGGAAGGCAGCCTCCGCTTCCCGCTTTAAGCCTTCCGCACGGACAGAACCGAGCATCGCTATACTCCGAGGCGGTCCCGGAAAAGGAGATCGCCATGAGATCCACTCCGGCAGGGACGGTGCGGATGATCCGGACGGTGCGGGCCCTGATGGCGGCGATTCTCGCCGTCTCCCTCGGTTGCGCGACAACCGGAACGTCCGGCTCGACGGCGGCGACGGACGGGGCCGACGGCGCCGAGCTCGCGGCCGTCATCGACGCCGTGAAGCAGGCGGTCCAGGATGCCGAGACGCGGGACGTCGCCGGCTTTCCTCCGCTCAAGAAGGTCGCGCTCAAGCTCCAGACAACGGTCACGAAGTCGCTTGGCGGAGAGGTCCGCTATCTCGTCGCTTCGGTTTCCGCGAGCGGCTCCGCCGAGACGGCCTCGACGCTGGAGATCGAGTGGACGCCCGCCGAAACTTCACGACACCGGACGGTAGCCGCGGAGCAGAGCCTGCGGGACTCGCTCGCGCAGGCGATCCACCTCGCAAAAACCGGCATCGCGCACGCCGCTCAGGGTGAGCCTCCCCTTTCGCTGAAGTCCATCTCGATCGATCTCAAGTTCGAGGTGGCCACCGCGGGAAGCGCGGGCGCAAGTGTGAAAATCCTGCCTGTCGGAGTGACCGGAACGGGATCGATCTCCCGCACGAAGGTTCACACCGTCGCGTTGACTTTCGCGCCCTGAGGCACTTTTTCGTCATCCGTTCTCCGTACGGGGTTCCCTCGCCCGGCGGACGACGGCTTACGGACCAGGAGCCATTTTCCGTTTCCGTTTCTGCTTCCGCCTCCTGCTTCCTGCTTCCGGTTATGTCCGCCGTGTCGTTCGACTCGCCCGCATACCGGGGTCTTAGAACCGACGACCGAGAACGGAGACGGAAAACTCTTTCGTAAGAGTTGTAAATCCTCGGACGGCGGCACGTCGACGGCGTTTCGAGAGCGATGGCCGGTGCTAACCTCACGACGCCATGTCCGGGAGATTTCGCGGCCACTCGCGAGGAGGGATCGCGATCGCCGCGGCGGGCGCGATGATCGTGCTTCTGGGAGTGCTCGCCACTCTTCAATATCGATGGATCGGCGAGGTCAGCTCAGCGGAGCGCGACCGCCTGCGCGCGACCGCCATCACGGCCGCCGAGACCGTCGCTGCCGATTTCGACGCGGACATAACGCGCGTCGTTCATCACCTCGGGATCCCGCCTGGTGAGATCGATCCGGGGCGTTACCTTTCCCGATCGGCGGGGACGTGGGCGGCCAACGTCCAAAATCCCGAGATCGTCCAGGGCGTCTACCTGGCTGTTCGCGATCTGCCGGATCGCCCGGCGTCCCTGGCGCGGGTTGATCTCGCCTCCGGCCGGACCGAGCCGGTGGAATGGCCTCTCCCCCTTTCTGGGGTGCGCGCGGCCATCGAACGGTCGTCGCAACCGCCGGGCGACCGGAATCCGCGCTTCCCGGAGCGCCCGGCAACGGCCGGGGCATTATTCCGCCGGCCAGGAGTCGAGATCTTCGATCAGGTCCCGGCGCTCGTGATCCCGCCGCCCCCGATGCCCCACATGCCCCACCCGGATCCCGACCCCGGCGCGCATTCACACCCGGAGCCCGCTCCGTCGCCCTGGGTCGTCGTCCAATTCGACCGTCACGCCCTCGTCGACGTTTTTCTGGGGCGACTCGTGAGCCGCGAATTCGGCAAAGCCGGCGAACTCGACGTCGCCGTGATCCGGCGCGGAAAGCCGGACGACGTCGTGTTCCGGTCGAGGGCCGGTTTCGCGCCCGCCTCCGCGCGGGCGTTCGACGCGGAAGCGCCCCTCTTCACGATCCGGCCGGGCGGGCCTGCAGTGGGGGAACCGCCCATGCGGATGCGGCGGCGGGAGTCCTTCGGACGGGCGGGAGGCTCCGGCGCCTGGACCCTCGTCGCGGCGCACCGTTCCGTCACGCTCCAGGAGGCCGTGGACGCGTCGCGGCGTCGCAACTTGCTCGTCAGCTCGGGAATTCTCCTCCTGCTCGCCGGCTCCGTCGCGACGCTTCTCTTTTCCGTCCATCGCGCGCAGCGGCTCGCGCATCAGCAGTTCGAGTTCGTGGCAGGAATCACGCACGAGCTCCGCACGCCTCTCGCGGCGATCCGATCGGCGGGACAAAACCTGGCCGACGGCGTCGTCTCGGATCCGGAGCGCGTCCGGAGCTACGGCAGTCTCGTGGTGCGGGAAGGCCGCCGCCTCTCCGGACTGATCGAGGGGGCGCTCGATCACGCGGGAATCGCAGCGCGGCGCGAGGCGCGGGACTTCGAAGCCGTCTCGTTTTCGCGCGTCCTCGGCGAGGCCGTCGCCGCCTGCCGCCCGCTCGCGGCCGAAAACGAATCGGTGCTCGAGCGCGACGTTCCGCCGGATCTCCCTCCCATTCAGGGGGACGAGTCGGAGCTGCGCACGCTCTTCGAGAATCTCGTCTCGAACGCTCTCAAGTACGGCGGCCGGCGGGGGCGCGTCGAAATCCGCGCCCGGGCGAAGGAAGACCGGATCGAAGTCTCGGTGTCGGACTCCGGCAATGGGATTTCCCCGCACGACCTTCCGCATATCTTCGAACCCTTCTTCCGGGGCGCCGAAGTGTCGTCCGGCGTGATCACGGGCTCCGGGCTCGGCCTGTCCCTGGTCCGCCGGATCGCCGAGTCGCACGGCGGGTCCGTTCGGGTCGAGAGCCCTGCCGGAGGCGGCGCGATTTTTCACGTCAGCCTGCCCGCGGCCGCGGCCGAAACCGGAGCTCCCGAAGAAGCCACGTCGTGAAAGCGTGAAGAGGAGATCCTCGAATCCGGCGGAGACTTCCGCGATCGCTCCGGCCGGAGCGGCGGACGGAGCCCCCCGGCTGCTGCTCGTCGAGGACGAACCGAGCCTGGTGGTCACGCTGACGGACCGTCTCGTCTCCGAAGGCTACCGCGTCGAATCGGTCGGCGATGGCGTTTCCGCCCTCGAGCGCGCGCTCGGAGAAACCTATGACGTGATCCTCCTCGACGTCGCGTTGCCGGGGAAGAACGGATTCGACGTCTGCCGGGAGCTTCGCCAGAAGGGCTCGACGACTCCGGTCCTGATGCTCACGGCGCGGGGCGAGGTGTCGGATCGCGTCGTCGGACTGAAGCTCGGCGCCGACGACTATCTCGTCAAGCCGTTCGAGATGATCGAGCTTCTCGCCCGCATCGAGGCTCTCCGGCGGAGGGGCGGACCGTCCGGCGGCGGAGTTCCCGGGGAAGGGCTCTCTTTCGGGTCCATGCGGATCGATTTCCGAAGCGCGCAAGTGATGCGGTCCGGGCGACCCCTGGCTCTCTCGGCGCTCGAGTACAAGCTGCTCCGGTACTTCGTGGAGCATCGCGGCGCGCTGCTCTCGCGCGACGAGCTGCTCGACAAAGTCTGGGGATACGACGCCATGCCCTCGACCCGCACGGTGGACGTTCACGTCGCTTCTCTCCGCCAGAAGATCGAGAGCAACCCCGCGCATCCCGATCACATCGTCACGGTGCACCGGCTCGGATACCGCTTCGTGGGCTGAATCGCCCGGTCCACTTCGGCCCCGAGTGGCTCTCGAAATTCGGCCCCCGATCCGAGATGCTGATCGACATGACGACCCCGTTGTTTCACGTCGACGCTTTCACGGAGCGGGCCTTCGCCGGAAATCCGGCGGGTGTCTGCGTCCTCGAGGATGAGAGAGAGGACGCCTGGATGCAGAGCGTCGCGGCGGAACTGAATCTCTCCGAGACCGCATTCCTCCGCCGCACCGGTCCCTCGTGGAGCCTGCGCTGGTTCACCCCCATCGTCGAGGTCGATCTCTGCGGCCATGCCACGCTCGCCTCCGCCCACGCACTCTGGGAGTCGGGACGCGCAGACGCGGCCGCGCGCCTCGAGTTCGACACGCGCAGCGGGCGTCTGGCCGCCTCGAGGAACTCCGACGAAACGGTCGAGCTCGACTTCCCGTCCGAGCCGGCGGCGCCGGATTCGCTGCCAGACGGCCTGCTCGAGGCGCTGGGCGTGCTTCCGGAGTCAGTCCGGTGGACCGGCCGCAACCGACTGGACCTGGTCGTCGAGCTCGAAGATGAGTCCGCCGTTCGAGCACTCGCTCCGCAATTTTCGGCCCTCGGGGACGCCTGCGGCGGGACGCGCGGGCTGATCGCGACGGCCCGCAGCTCCGGCGCGGACTTCGACTTCGTATCCCGTTTTTTCGCGCCCGCCGCCGGTATCGATGAGGATCCCGTCACGGGCTCCGCGCACTGCTGTCTCGGACCTTTCTGGGCCAAACGGCTCGGAAAGGAGACGCTCGTCGGCTACCAGGCTTCGAAAAGAGGCGGCACCGTCACGGTGCGCGTCGCGGGCTCTCGCGTCGCTCTCTCAGGGCGCGCCGTCACTGTCGCTCGTGGGGAAATTCTGTGAGAAGACGGTTTCTCATTTCCGTCGGCGGTTGTCAGCTTTCAGATGTCAGCTGTCAGCCGTGTGCTTTGAGGTGAGGACACACGGGGTTACGGGTCGGTCGAAACGCCGCCCGCACGCGGAGTCTTCGAGTCCGGAAATCGCGACGCGACGAAGAGGTTGAGGACGGCGAGCCCCAGCAGGACCACGAACACCGGAGCCAGCGAGTGCTGGATCGCCGCCCGGAACACGCCCTCCGGCCGGCCCGGAGCCCCGGGGGGCATCGAGGAGCCCGACGCTCCCGCCCGGCCGCCCGCGAGGAGCCGGCCCGCCGCGGCCACGCTTCCTCCGAGCCGCGAGGAGAGCGCCGTCGCGAAAATCCCTCCGAGCGCGCCGACGCCGAGCGATCCCCCGAACCTCCGGAAGAAGGGAACGAGGCTCGTTGCGATCCCCCACTGCGGCTCCGGCGCGGCGTGTTGGACCGCCAGAACCTGGACGAGCACGAATAGCCCGAGGCCCGATCCGATCACGGCGCAGGCCGCCACCATCCAGACGACGCTGGCGTCCGTTGCGACTCCGGCGACGAGCCCACCGAGACCGAGTACTACCAGCACGCCTCCGAGGCGCGCGGTCGCCCGGAATCCGAACCGAAGAATTACGGAAGCGCCGAGAGCCGCGCTGATCGAGGAGAAGAGAATTACGGGGGTGATGACGGCGCCTGCGGAAGCGGCCGTCCCCCCTTTCGCGCCCTGCACAAACAGCGGCACGAACGTGTCGACTCCATAGATCGTGGTTCCGACGATCATTCCGGACACGTACGGGGAGGCCGTGTCCCAACGCCGGAACAGCGCCGGCGGAATGAGGGGGTGCGCCCGGCGGGTCTGGAGCCACGCAAACGCGAACAGGACCGCTATTCCGGACGAGAGGAGAACCGCGTGGCCGGTGGCGCTCGCAATCCGCCCGCCCGGCGCGTGAAGGACGCCGAAGAGAAGAAGCGTCACCCCGCACGCGAGACTCAGGCTTCCGGCGACGTCGATCGGTTCCGGAAGGCGGGCGCGGGACTCGATCATCTGAGAGGCGACGATCGCGAACGCAACGATGCCGAGCGGAACGTTGATGGCAAAGATCGAGCGCCAGCCGAAACGGACCGTCAGGAAAGCCCCGAGCGAAGGCCCGACGAGGCCCGCGATCCCCCAGACGGCGGAGAACAGCCCTTGCACCCGGGGGCGCTCTTCGACCGCATAGATGTCGGCCGCCACCGTCAGCGATATCGGAATGAGTCCCGCCGCTCCGAGCCCCTGGATCGCCCGCGCCACGATCAACTGCGGCATCGAACGGGAGAAAGCGCAGGCGACAGCGCCGACCAGGAACACGCCGATCGAGAAGAGCAGCAGTTTCCGGCGGCCATAGACGTCGGCGAGTCGCCCGTACAGGGGCATGGCCACCGTCGAGGTCAACAGGTAGATCGCGAAGACCCACGCGTAGAGAGGAAGCCCGGCAAGATCGCCGATGATCGTCGGCATCGCCGTCGAGACGACCGTGAACTCGAACGACACGAGGGCGCTCGCGAGAAGCAGCGCGACGGTGACCGCGCGCCGGCGTCCGGGGTCGAAGCGGGGAGGAACAGAGGCGAGCAAGAGCGGCTATCCGGCTCAGCGCGCCGGCGCCGCTTGGCGGGGCGGCTCGATTCCGAGAGCGCCGGCAACGCGGGCCGCTATTGTCTGGGAAGGTATCTCGCTCACTCGGCCGCGCGCGACTCCGGGACCGGCGGCAAGAAACGTCGCGTCGAGCTGCGGAAAAGCGGCGCGATATCCATGGCCGCCGTATTCGTCCGGCAGGCCCGAGACGATGCCCGATTTCGTGCGCGGCGACACGCCGAACCCGGGCTTCGCGAGAAGGATGAGATCGCCCGACTCGGGCGCGTCGAGGGACAGGTCGGCGGCATCGGCACGGCGGACGACGCGGTCCCAGGGATATTCGCCATCGAGCCGGAGGTCGCGAAAGATCTTCTCGATCGCGTCGAGAGTTCCGGCGGGAGCCGCGCCATTCACGTACACGTGGCCGATCCCGGAGCTCGCCAGGACGACCGCCGCGGAGGCCGGATCGACGGTTCCGTCTGCCGCGAGCCTCAGAAAACCGTGCTCCCGCAGCACCTCGTTCGGATAGATCTCCGTCCAGAGGGGCGTCATCCCGTGGTCCGCGGTGACGAACAGGGCGTCCCGCGCCGTCAGCATCTTCTCGATCCGGACGAGAACCGCGTCGGCTACCCGGTAGGCATGGTCCACGTACTCCGCGAACCGCGCCGCCCGCTCGGCGGAATAGTGCTCCTGCCGGGGATCGACGAGGAGGTAGTGGTGCTCGACCACGTCGACCTCGGAGAAATAGAGAAGGAGCAGGTCCCAGTCGCTTCGCTCCTCGGCGGCGAGACCCGCGACCGCGAGAAACTCCGTGAGCCTGTCGGACTGCTCGATCGAGATCTCCGAGCGTCCCGAGTCCGGCCCGAACACCTTAGCGTCCGCGCGTCCAGGCCAGAAGCCCGCCCGGCGATCAATTTCCTGCCGAAACTCGGGAGGGTAGGCATCCGTCTCCCACAGGCCTCCCGCGTAAATTTCCGTGCGCGAGAGGTCCGGCGCCAGGGAGAGCAAGCGGCACCACGCGCCCGCCCGTCCGCTCCGGCCGGCGACCTCAACGGGAAACGACTCGCCCACACGTACGATTCGGGGATCGCCAACCTCCGGCACGACGCGGAGTCGGTCGAAAGGACCGCCGGGAACGGATGCCAGAGCGATGATCGGCAGTTGATGGGCGGTCGGAGGAAAAGTCAGGAGGGCGCGCCGGGATCCGCCGCTCTCGGGCGTCCACGCGTTCGCCGGCAGATCGACGAGGCGCGGCGCCGCGAGAGGATCGTTGACCCAGTTCATCCCGAAGCCCGCGCAATCCGTCGGAGGAGTCCCGGCGCCGTGCGGGTACGCCATGACTCCGACTCGCTTTCCCTGGCGATGCGCGGACTCGCAGAGCGTGTCGGCGCGCAATGGGGCATTGAATCCGGACAGCTTGGTCCCGAAGGGCTTCGTCCGGTCGAGGATCGAGTTGCCGACGATGCCGGTATCGCGGGGCAGTGCGCCGGTGACGTGCGTCGCGTGCGCCGTCGATGTCAGGGACGGCGTCGAAGGGATCGAACGCTCCGCGAAAAAACCGTCCCGCACGAGACGCGCGAGGCCCCCGGCCGGCAGCGCGCCCGGCGTCGCGAGCAGCGCGACTACCCGCTCGCCCGCCATGCCGTCGATCGACACGAGTATCGCGCGACGGGCATGGGCGGAAGCAGCCGCGGGGATGACCGCGGACGGCGCGATCGGTGAGACGGGAGCCGGCGACGGGCAGGAGACGACCGCGAGCGCTAAAGCGAGCGCCTGCGAAAGAAGGATCGCGCGCCGCATTCCGCTCACGCGGGGCTCGGGTCCGGACCGGGTTCGAAAGGCCATGCGAACGACCGCGGAGTGTAGACCACCCTCGCGGAGAGGGCGTGAAGAGTCGCCGCCGGCCTTCACGAGGACCGCTCCATCACACTTCCGTCCTGCGTCACAGCGGGGCAGATCCGTTCACTGGGCTCGGCATGACACGGGATGGTCGCTGCGGCGTAAGGCGGTACGCCGATTGCTATATTGGCGCGGAGCCGTCACCGGCTTTTATTCACCGATCCATACGGCTCGATCATCATGCCTGAAGGCAACACGATCCATCGCTTCGCCCGGGAACACACGCGCGATCTCGCGGGTCGGATCGTCCGGGTCTCCTCTCCGCAGGGTCGCTTCGCCGCGGAAGCCGCGCAACTCGACCGGAAGCGATTCCGGGAAGCCGACGCCTGGGGGAAGCATCTCTTTCACTTCTGGCGGGACGGTCTCATCGTGCACATCCACCTCGGGATGGCCGGAGACTTCTACCGGTCGCTCGGAGCAGCGCCGGCGCCTCGACCTTCGGTCCGCATGCGCCTCGCCGTTCCCAGCGTGACGATCGACCTGATCGGACCGCCCACATGCGAGATCATCCCGGAAGAAAAGTGGCTCGCGATCCTGGCGAGGCTCGGTCCCGATCCGCTCCGCCCGGACGCGGACCCCGAGCTCGCGTGGGAGATGCTCCGTCGTCGACCGAAGCGGCCGATCGGCGACGCGCTGCTGGATCAGCGGGTCGTCTCCGGCGTCGGAAACATCTACCGCATCGAGGCACTCTTTCTCCACGGCATCCATCCGCTCCGCCCGGCCGCGCGCCTTTCGCACGAGGAGTGGCTCGCGCTCTGGAAAACGCTTCAGACGCTTATGCGGCGAGGGATGCGCGGAAGAATCCGAACGGTCGATTCCAAGGAGCCGGAGCACGAGAACGCCCGCGACAATGCCCGCGGGGGCTCGCTCTACGTCTACCAGCAGGCCTATTGCCGCCGATGCGGCTCTCCGATCGCCGAGGTGCCCCTCTCCGGCCGCCGCATGTTCTATTGCCCGGTGTGCCAGCCCCGGAGGGGGAAGGGGCGGTAGTTGTCAGTTCTGAGTTCGGAGTTCTAAGTTCCAAGCATCGAGAGACCCGCTCTTTCCGTCCCCCGCTTATCCGCTCGCTCGATGATTCGATAGTTCGATTGATCGCGAGATCATGAGATCGCGAGATCGCGAGATCGGTACTCGAGGGACGGCCTCGAACGGAGCGGCCTATCCGATTCGATGGGGAACAAATCGGCTGCGATTGTCCGTGATCGGTCCGTCCGACTCGCGGATTCCGATACCGGCGGCCTCCTGTCCCACCATCCAGCTTCCGATCACGGCCTGGCGGCCCCCGAAATCCGGAAGCGGCGCGAGCGCCTGGTAAATAAATCCCTCTTTTCCATAGTCGCCGCCCGTCTCCGCGAATGGTCCGCGGTCGTCGTACAGCGTCACGTTCGCGCCCTCGCGGGAAAAGAGCGGCTTCTCGACGTAGCGGGAAAGACGGTTCTTTCCTCGATCCAGGTACGCCTCCAGCAGGTTGGGATCATTCGGGTAGAGCTCCCAGAGGATCGGCAGGATGCCCTTGCTCGCGAGGATCAGCTTCCAGGCGGGTTCGATCCACTGCGTCGCCGCGTCGGTGACCAGAAACGGGGCGAACTCTTCGTCGAGCATCCACTCCCACGGGTAGAGCTTGAACGCCGACTGGATCGGAGCGTTCTTCACGTCCACGAAAAGGCGGCGCCGGTGATCCCACCCGATCTCCGAAACGAGCAGCTGGTCGGTCGCGATGGCAGCCTGCGTCGCCGTATCGCGCAGATACGAAACCGTCACGATGTCTTCGGTGTCGTCGAGCGATGCGAAATAGAGCGGCTCCCCGGCCAGGTAGGGCTTCAGCTCCTTCCACTTCGCGATCAATCGCTCATGGATCGAGTTGAACTGGTCACCGCCGGGAAACACTTCCTCGAGCCATTTCCACTGGACGACCGCCGCTTCGTAGAGAGCGGTCGGAGTATCGGCGTTGTATTCGAGCATCTTCGGGGGCGAGTCCCCGTCATACGAAAGGTCGAACCGCCCGTAAATCGAAGGCGTGTCCGCTTCCCACGACCGCGCGATGAGGTCGCGCGCGAAGGGCGGGATGCCGAGATCGTCCCATCGCTTTTTGTCGATGACGTGTCCGGCCGCCGCGATGCACATGGCATGGAGACGGTTCGTGGCGCGCTCGAGAACATCGACTTGATCGGGGCTGAGAACGTAGTGGGCGGATTCGTCCCAGTACGGTTGCCCGGGGGTGTGAAAGGAGAGGCCAAGCGCCTCGACCTTCGCCTGCCAGCCCGGACGAGGATCCCCCTCGACCCTCCTCAAGGGGCTCATTCGCCGGCACCGTGCCCGCCGGAAGATCCGCTCGAGTGGCTGGCACCCGTCGACCCGATTCCGCCGCGTGACACGCCGTCGGACGAGGACGAACCACCCCGTATCCCCGGCCCGCTGTGGATGATCATTCCGGAATGATTCGACACGTACATCCAGTGATAGCCCGGCTGGACAGTGGGGCCGGCGCACAGCGTATCCGGCGCCGTCACTCCCGCGGCATCGACGCAGCGCCGCGAGCGTCCGCAGGCCACGAGGGCCATCGACGCCATGAGCGTGAGGGTAATCGACGCACTTTTTTTCATCAGTTCCGGGTGAGTGGATTGTATGCGCAGGAAGGCTGGACGACGGCGCGAAGGAGAATCGGGTGATGAATCAGGAGAATCGGGTGAAGTGGAAATCGGAAGAAGAGAAAGCCCGCCCCTCACCCCGGCCCTCTCCCGCCGGGAGAGGGGGAACTCCTGCTCGAATCTCGCGATCTGGCGATCTCATGATCTCGCGATCAATCGATTTATCGCATGAAGTGGAAATCATGAACCCGCACCCCTCGACGAGCTCCGCCATTGCCTCCGCTCGCAACGGGAGGAGTCTCCTGACCGGAGGGAAGGAGGAGCCTCCCGTTGCGGGAGCCGGCGCTGGCCACTCTCCGTCCGGTCGAGGCCGCATCCGGCCGAGCCGGGCGACTGGCGCCACCCCATGCGCTCCGCGCAAGAGACCCGTTCTGCCGCCATGATAATTAACGCGGCGAAGGCGACGAAAGGAGCCTCCCGTTGCGGGAGCCGGAGCCAGTCACACCCCGCTCGGTCGAGGCCGCATCCGGCCGAGCCGAGCAACTGGCGCCACTAGCGAATCTCCGCGCACCCCGCCTAAGCGAAAGCCTGGCTCGAGGACGCGGCGCCGGCGACGTTACGCGGCTCGCTCCGCGCGACATCCGAATCTACGAGCCCGACAGATGCCTCAGCCCGCAACGGGAGGAGTCTCCTGACCGGAGGGAAGGAGGAGCCTCCCGTTGCGGGAGCCGGCGCTGGCCACGGAGCGCCCGGTCGAGGCCGCATCCGGCCGAGCCGGGCGACTGGCGCCACTAGCGAATCTCCGCGCACCCCGCGCGAACTACAGCCCGGCTCGAAGACGCGGCGCCGGCGACGCTACGAGTGCGCGCTCCACCGCTCCAGCTCTTCCGCGAGAAGGCCGTCGACGGCATCCACGGTGAGCGGGCGGGAGAACCAGTATCCCTGGAGGGCATCGCAGCCGCTCTCGCGGAGGTAGGCGAACTGCTCCTTGGTCTCGACGCCCTCCGCGATGACGTTCAGTTTCAAACCGTGCGCCATCGCGACGACGGCGCGGACGATACCGGCGTCGGCGGAGTTCGTGACCACGTCCGTAACGAACGACCGGTCGATCTTGAGCGTCGTGACCGGAAAACGCTTGAGGTACGAGAGCGACGAGTAACCGGTTCCGAAGTCGTCGATCGAAACGCCGACCTTCAGCTCGCGCAGCGCGAGGAGATTCGCGACCGTGACCTCCGCGTCCTCCATCGCCACGCCTTCCGTGATCTCGATCTCCAGCGTCTCGGGCCGGATCCCCGATTCCGTCAGGGTCTTCTGCACGCTGGCGACGAGGTTGCGCTCATGGAACTGGCTGGGCGAGAGATTGATCGCCATTCGCAGCTCGGGAAACCCCTGCTGCTGCCAGAGGCGGAGCTGACCGGCGGCGCGGGCCATGACCCATTCGCCGAGCGAGACCATCATTCCGGCCTTCTCGGCGACGTCGATGAAGGCCGCCGGCATGATCAGGCCCTTTTCCGGGTGCTGCCAGCGGACGAGCGCTTCCATCTCGACGATGCGTCCGGTGATGAGCGAGAGAACGGGCTGGTAGTGGAGAACCAGCTCGTCGCGCTCGATCGCCTGCCGGAGGCCGGCCTGAAGGGTCAACCTCTGAACCGCTTCCTCCGTCAGCTCGGGAATGCTCAATTGGAAATTGTTGCGGCCTTTGTCCTTCGCGCGCGACATCGCGTTGTCGGCGCTCCGGAGCAGGGCCTCGGCGTCCTGGCCGTCATCCGGGTAGATCGAGACGCCGATGCTCGTGGTTACGTCCGCGCGGTGGCCGGCATACTCGAAGGGCTGGGAGACGGCGTCGAGCAGCTTCCGGGCCACGACGACGGCGTCCTCGGCCTTTCCGATCTCCGGCAGCAGGATTACGAACTCGTCCCCGCCGATCCGCGCGACGGTGTCGTCGTCCCGGACGCTTTCGAGCAGCCGGCGCGCGACCTCCTGGAACACGGCGTCGCCCGTCTTGTGCCCGAATCCGTCGTTGATGGTCTTGAAGAGGTCGAGGTCCAGGAAGAGAAGCGCGAGACGTTTGCCCGCCCGGCGCGCCTTCCCGAGACAGAGGGCGAGCCGCTCCATGAGGAGCCCGCGGTTCGGGAGGCCGGTCAGGGGATCGTGAAACGCCTGAAAGATGATGAGCTCCTGGGCCCGCTTCCGATCCGTGATGTCGCGGGCGATCGAGGCGACGCCGGCGAGGCCGCCGTTCTCGTCGTGGATCGGGGAGGCGGCCACCGCCACCTCGACGAGCGTGCCGTCCTTGCGCCGCCTCGTGGTCTCGTACCGCACGACGCTCTCGCCCGCCCGGATGCGGTCCAGAACGCGCCCGATCTCGCCATGGGACTCTTCCGGCTCGAGCATCGAAATCGGCCGGCCTTCGGCTTCGACGGTCCCGTATCCGTACATCGCCGTCGCGCCGGCGTTCCAGCTCGAGACGAACCCGTCCGTCGTGGTGGAGATCACGGCGTCGTGCGACGACTCCATGATCGCCGCCATCCGCAGCAGCGTGGCTTCGCGCCGCCGCCGCTCGCTGATGTCCATGGCGACCGCGCCGAGGAGCCGGCGACCGGACTCGCTCTCGAGCGGAAAACGCATGATGAGCCAGTGGCGCGATCCGGTGCGAGACGGCAGGGTCTCCTCGACTTCCAGCACGGCGCCCGTCGCGAGCACGGTCTGGTCGTGGATACGGACGCGCTCGGCGATCGCCGGAGGAAGCCATTCGGAGTCCGCCTTGCCGAGAAGGGACTGACCGGGCTCGGCGAACACGTTCGCGAAGGCGTTGTTGTAGTAGACGAGATGCCCTTCCTCGTCTTTCAGGAACTCGAGCGCGGGGCTCTGCTCGCGCAGGAGCTCCGCCTGGGGCAGCGATCGAAAGGCGACTTTCGCCTGGGTCGCGACGGACTGCTCGGGAAGGGCCAGATCGGAAGCGGACAGCTCGGGTACGGAACGCAACGGAGCCGCGGCCGGATCTTCACCCGCCATGCTCCGAGTCTTGTCGCCCAGCCCCACGCGAAATCCTGCCACCCGACCTCCTGATGGTCCACGAGCTCTGTTTTCGACCCCCGATGCGCCGCGGATGACCTACCTGTTCCAAAGATCAGGCCAGAGTGCGCGCTCCTTTTTCCTCAATGAGTTACGGAGGTACGCGGAGCGGCGAGAGCCAATCCCCGGCACCCTTCATCCCGTCCGGGTGACAGAAAATAGTCGAGGCCGCGAGCTCCGCCGTTATCCTCCGCCGCATGAAAGAAATCGCGCCGATGAGCCCGTGGAGGGCGGACGAACATTCTCCGGACCGCTCTCCCGCGGAGAAGCCGACGTCTCTCGAGAGCATCCGAGCGCAATTTCCGGCGCTCGAACGACAGCACGGCGGCCGGCCGGTGGCGTACTTCGACGGCCCGGGCGGCACCCAGGTTCCCCGCCGCGTCGTCGAGGCGATGGACGACTATCTCTTCCACCACAACGCGAACACGCACTGGGCCTATCCGTCGAGCTCCGAGACTGACGACGCGATTTCGTCCGCGCGTCACGCGCTCGCCGATTTCGTGAACGGATCTCCGGACGAGATCACGTTCGGCGCCAACATGACGACCCTGACCTTTCATCTCGCCCGCGCGCTCGGGCAGGGCTGGGGCCCGGGCGACGAGATCGTGGTCACCGAGCTCGATCACCACGCGAACGTGGATCCGTGGCGCGCTCTGGAACGCGAACGAGGAGTCTCGGTACGGACCGTCCGGATGGATCCCGCGACCGGCGCGCTCGACGAGAAAGACCTCGAACGGGCGATCGGCCCGCGGACGAAGCTCCTCGCCATCGGAGCGGCCTCGAACGCCCTCGGAACGGTGAACGACCTCTCGCTGGCTTCGCGCCTGTGCCGGGCGAACGCGGCTCTCCTCTTCGTGGACGCCGTTCACTACGCGCCCCACACTCTCCCGGACGTCCGCGCGATCGACTGCGATTTCCTCGCGTGTTCCGCCTACAAGTTTTACGGGCCTCACGTCGGAGTCCTGTGGGCCCGCCGGGACCGGCTCACCGAGCTCGATCCTCCCCGCCTCGTTCCCGCTTCCGACGATCCTCCGGAGCTTCTCGAGACGGGAACGCTCAACCATGAAGGAATCGTCGGCGCGGCCGCCGCGGTCGATTTCCTCGCCTCCCTGGACCCGGCGGCCGGGGCCTCGTCCGCTGGCAATTCAACGACTCCGTCGCGGCGCGACTCGCTCCGCGGAAGCTTCACGGCCCTCCACGCGCGCGGGCAGCGACTCGTGACCCGGCTCTACGAAGGACTGTCCGCGATTCCCGCTGTATCGGTGTTTGGCCCGCCGCCGGACGCTCCGCGAACGCCGACCGTCTCCTTCGTGGTCGCCGGCCGTACTTCGGAAGAGGTCGCGGTCGATCTCTCGAAGCGGGGCCTTTTCGCGTCGAACGGCGACTTCTACGCCTGGACCGCGATCCGGCGGCTGGGCCATGGCGCCGACGGCGTCGTGCGTGCGGGATGCTCTTGCTACACGACGGAGGAAGAAGTCGATCGCTTGATCGAGGGCGTGAACGCGGCGAGCCAGCAATAGAGGCGGACTCTTCACACAGTCGGCAGCCGACTCCGGCAACCGATTACCCACAGCCCACTACCGACTGCCGACGACCGGCCACCGCTCGCCGATGACTTCTGGATGACAACTGTCAGCGGATAACTAATAACCGATCACTGATCGCCGATGGCCGATAACTGATCACTGATCACTGATCACTGATCACTGATAGCTGAACCAGAAACGGACAACCGACAGCTGACAACGGACGAACGGGCTCCTCGCGACAATAAGCGTTCAAGGAGGTCGCCCATGAAGACACGGTTCAAGCTCGCCCGCATCGCTGCCCTCGGGATTCTGCTCGCCGCCGCCTCGCCGACCGCTCGCGCCCTGAACAGCGAAACCAACTGCACGATGACTCTCGTGAACTGCTACGACTCCGCGTCGCAGCTCGACGGGTTCATCCGCAGGAGCGCCGCGGCGCTCGACTGCAACATCAACTATGTGGCCTGCGTCCGTCACGCGCTGACCAACTGGTGATGAGCATGCGGGCCTTCGCGGCCATCCTCGTCGCCGGTATGGCGGTCGTCGAGCCGCGGGCGTCCGAGCGTTCCTGTGCCGGCCGTACCGGATTCGCCTCCGGTACGGTCGGCGAGGTCGCGGGACGACTTCGGGATAGAGGCTCGCTCTATCTCCTGGAAGACTCTCCACGGCCGAGCGTGCTCGTTTTTCCGGCGTCGTGCGCGGAGCCTCGCCGGATCCCTCTCCGGTCGGAAAGCCGATTTCCCTCGGGAGGGCTCGCCCGAGCGTCGGACGGATCCCTCTGCGCTCTTTCCGGAGACAACCGGCGCATCGAATGTTTCGACGAATCCAGCGGCCGGAGGGTTCGCCAGTCCGAGCTGGATGTCCGTGCGCAGAGCGTATGGACGATTCGCGACCTGCTCATGTACGCGCGGTTCGAGCAGCAGGCCGGCCGTCCGCTGCTGTTTCGCGAGAGTGGGAACGGATTCGAACCGGACCGCGCGTTCATGTCCCGCCCTCCCGTTCCGCGGCCGGATTTTCCCTTTCGAGCGCCGGGCCCGGAAGCGGCCGGGATGGTCGAGAACCTCGTCCAGTGCGGTCTCGGTACGTCGGAATCCGTTCCCTGCTGGAGGATGCTCACCGGAGAGCTCCGATTCGTCGGTCCGCCCGGAGGAGGCGCGGAAATCCCGATGCCGGATGTTCCCGGCCGCGCGCGCGCGTTTCCGCTCCGCGACGCCCTTCAGACGCCGTCCGGAGTTCTCTGGCTCCTCGTCAACGACCCCCCCGAGAACAGAGATCAACCCGCAGGACTCGGAAGAAAACTCGTGCGGATGCAGAAGGGTCAGATGCGCGTCGCGCCGCTCGAGCCGCCGGCGCGCATGCTTCTCGATGGTGACGATACCGGCGTGCTTCTCCTGTTCCGCGACGGCTCGGCGGCCCGACGCGAGGCGGGAAACCCGTGAGCTTCTGGTCGGCGGTCCGCTACGTCCACGCCGCGACCCCCGTCCGGATGTACTTCCGGATCGCGATGGTCGCGCTCGTCGGTCTCGAGGTCTGGCTGGCGGCGCATGGAACCGCATCCGACACATCGCTCGTGATGCTCCTCGTGATCCAGATGTTCGCGGTCTCGACGGGATTCCGCGGCCATGCATGCCGGGGTTACTACGACGCCCTGCTCACCCGATTCCCGAGATGGAAGCTGGCTCTCGCCCATGGAACGGCGGCGGCGGGTCCCGGGGCGCTCGCCTGGATCGGGATCGCGGCGACTCAGGTCGCCAGTGCCCGGAGCGTGCACGTTCCGGCTCTCTCCGCCGCGGCACTGACGGCCTTTGCCCTCGTGTCCTTCGTCGCGTGGTCGGTCTCGATACCGCTCGGACCTCTCACGGGCGGCAGCCTCTGGCTCGGTTCCGCCGTCGCCGCGGTCGCGTACGGCGGAGCGATGAGGCTCGCCGGCCTGACTCAAGCCGGGGCCGCGACACCCGCGACGCGGTTTGCCGTCATGATGACGTTCCCGCCCTTTCTCGTGGGCTCCTCCATGGAAGGCCCGATGCTCGCCGCGCTCCTCGGAGTGGGTTTGCTGTTCCTCCTGGGGGCGTCCGGGTATATCTCCGCGGCTTCGTTTCCTCTGCGAGAGGAGGCCTCATGAGGCTCGTTCCGATTCTCGCCGCCGCCGGAATTCGAAAGAGCTACAGGGGCCGCCCGATTCTTCAAGGCGCAGACATCGCTCTCACGGAAGGAGCCGTCGTCGGTCTCATCGGCCGCAATGGCGCCGGCAAGACGACGCTCCTGCGAATCCTCTGCGGAATGGTGCGAAGCGACGAAGGCGAGATCCGCCTCAATGGATCCACGGTCCCGCCGATCGGAGCCCGGCCTGGTCTCGTCCAGTTTGGCGGCGGGCACACGATCCCTCCCGGGGTCTCGGCTCGCGCGTGGGGGCTCCTCGTTTCGCAGGGCGCCTGGCGCTCCGCCGAAACGCGCCCGGTGCGCGACCTCTCGCGCGGAACCCGGCAGATGATCGGACTTCGCGCGACGCTCGCGACGCGGGGCGCCGGGGTCATCGTCCTCGACGAGCCCTGGGAGGGGCTCGACCCGGACGGGGCGCGATGGCTGAACGTCGAGCTGACGCGCAAGGCCGCCTCAGGAGCCGCGATCCTCGTCTCCTCCCACCGCCTCGACGACCTCGCCCGCGCGTCGCATCGATACGCCTTCCTCGCGGACGGAACGATCCGGGACCGTACGCGGGAGGAGGGAGCGCCACGGATCGGCGGCGACGACCTCCTGCGCGAGTACGACCGCCTGAATCGCAAGCCGTGAGAGACTTTTTTCGCCCCCGCGCCGCCGGCTTTCCCGGCCTTCTGCTTCTCATCGTGCGGATCATGGTCCCTTCCGAAATCGAGCCGGCGAATACCCGGAGCGCCTTTCCCCCGCTGCCGTTCGAGTTCGCTCTCGCGGAAGAGGACGCGGCGCGATTTCGATCGGCGGGCGAGGACACTTCGCGATCGGATTCGTTCGGCACATCGCCGCGCGGCGGCCCGACTTCGAATCTGAAATGGAGCCCCGCCCGCCCCGGCGAGCGGATCGACCTCTTCCAGGAACGCGCCGGGCGGAGCGGCTGGCCCCGGTGGAAATGGGTCGGTGCCCGGAACACGAGCGACGGCCAGGCATCCCTCACGGGGAGGGAAGGAGCGGCGACCCTCGCGGTCTGGCGCCAGCCCGGGACACCGGGTTACGAGATCGGCGCGCCGTTTCGCTGGCCGGACGCACCTCGAGAAATCCATCTCACCCGAAGGGCCGGACGAACGCTCCTCGGCGACGACGCGACCGCGGTGGCCCTCGGAACCCCGCGCTGGATCACCGGTGATGCGCCGCAGGACGATCCTCTCTGTGAGACGGACGGAACGCGCCGGTGGCAGTGCGTCTCCCTCACCCCCGGGCCCGGCGCAATCGTCTTCTGCGGGCCGCGCGGAGAGCGGCGCTCCGCCGGTGTCGACTCGTCGCGAACAGGCTCCCTCTCGCTCGAGGCGACTGACTGGGCGGCGCCGATCGCCATCGAAGGGTCTCCGGACGGATCCGTTCGAGAGAGCGAGTCGATCTCTTTTTGGATCTCAGCGCCCGCCGGCGGCAATGGCCAGATCCGCGACACAGCGGCGGCCAGAGCCGTTCCGATCGAAGGACGTCTCTACTGGATCACGGGGCCCGCGGGACCCGAGACCCGACTCGTGGCGCGAAGCTCCGCGGCGCGGGCGGGCTCGCTCGAGACCTCCCAGATCGAGGCGGCCCCTTGCGGACTTCCCCTCGCGATGTCGCTCGCGGAAACCGGAACCCTTCGCGGGCACGTCATCGGAACGTCCGGGAACGCTCTCGCGCGGGCATCCGTGCTCCTCCTCGAACGGCGCGAGGTCGCGAACAGGGCCGATCCCGGCAGTCCCCTTCCGCGCGCCCTCTCCGCCTCGACGCTCTCGGACGAAGAGGGGGCTTGGTCCTTCGACGGGGTCGAAAGGAATTCCCTGGTGGTGCGAGCCTGCCACGCCGCGGCCGGCTGTGCGGAGAAGGACGCCCGCCCCGGCGGCGAGGACGTCGAGATCGTGCTTTCTCCGCGGTGGCGCTTCACCGGACGGGTCGTCTCGAGCTCGGGATCTCCCCTGGCGCAGGCCCACCTCCGACTCCTGCCGACGCTCGATCATTACGCCGGCGCGCGAGACCGTCTGCTGACCCTTCCGCCCGAAACGGACGTGGAGTCCGACTCGCAAGGCCGGTTCGAGATCGCCGCGGCCGTTCCCGGGTCGTATTACCTGGAAGCGCGCGCGCTTCGTGTCGGAACGGCCCGGCGTCCCCTGGACGTCTCGGAGTTTTCTCCCGCGCTCACGGAGCTGGGCGATCTCTCCCTCGCCGGAGCCGTGGAGCTCGTCGCCGTGGTTTCGGGATCCGGTTGCTCCGGGGGCTCGCTGGCTCTCGCCGGGCCCGTTGGCGCGACCAGCATGCCCGCAATGCGCGACTTTCCTCTCGACTCCCGAGGGGCAGCGCACGTCGAGCTTCCCGAAGGAGGAAGCTGGCTCATGTGGGCTCACTGCCCCGACGGCCGGCGCGACGTCGAGCCCAACGTGCTCACCCACGTCGAGGATCTCGAGGGAATCGAGGTTCGCCTGACGCTTCACGAACGCGGATCCCCCCCGGCCGAGGACACCCCCCCGACCCAGCCGCCGCGCTGACCCGGACACCCGCCGACACCGGAGGCGCCGGAAATGATCCGGAACGTGCGCCCCGGTGTATTCCCTTCAGAGGCGGCGAAAGGAGGCGGCATGCGAGACAAGCCGGGGGACGTCGATCGAAGGAGCTTTTTCCGCATCGCGGGAGCGTCGCTCGGATTCGGAACTCTGTATCGGTTCGCGCCAGGCCTGGCGGCGGGCCCGGAAGGCCGGGCGGTCGCGGCGCGGCTCGCCCGCAAGAACGGCGAAGCGCCCGGCTCTTTCTCCTTCGTCCAATTGTCGGACGCGCACGTCGGCTCCGAGGGGCCGAACAACCCCTTCGGGACGAGGGCTTTCGAAGAGGCCGTCGACCGGATCAACGGTCTCGCGGAACGCCCCGAGATGGCGCTCTTCACGGGCGATCTGACGCACGACAGCGAGAACCCCGGTGAGCACGCCGATCGGATGAACCGTTTCCGGAAAATCGCAAGCCGGCTTCGCGTTCCCCTCGTCCGGTGCGTGCCCGGTGAGCACGACGCCGGCCTCGACGGAGGCGCCCTGTTTCGAGACGCGTTCGGACCGACGTACTACTCGTTCGATCATCGGGGCGTCCACTTCGTCGCGCTCGACAATGTCTCCCGAGGCAAGCCGATCGTCGGAACGGAACAGCTGGCCTGGCTCGCCCAGGACCTGGCGCGATTCCCCGCCACTGCCCCGATCGTCGTCTTCACTCACCGGCCGCTCTTCGACCTCCGGCCCGACTGGGAATGGTTCACCGGCGACGGCGATGCCGTCATGCGGGCCCTCGCGCCTTTCGAGAACGTCACGGTGCTGTACGGCCATATCCACCGGGAGGACCTGCACACCATCGGGAAGACTCCGCACTACGCGGCCCGATCCCTCTCGTGGGCGTTTCCGGATCCTGCGGCCGGCGTTCCGAAGAAGGCTCTCCCCTTCGATGCCGAGCGTCCGTTCCGGAACCTCGGCCCCCGCCTCCTGCGAAAAGGTCCGGGCTCGTCCCGGCCCACGGTGGAGGAGGTGGAGCTCTCGCTGAAGGAGACCGCGGGAACGAACGGAGTTCAGCAGCTTCTGAAAGGAGGGCTCGAAGAATGAAACGCAAATGGACCTTGGCGCTCGCGCTGACCCTGAGCCTCGCCGCCGCGCTGCTTTCCCGGGGCGCCGCTTCGGGAGCCGACGCACCCCGGACGATCGCGATCGTCGCGCACCGCTTCGAGTTTTCCCCGAGCACACTCACGCTCGAGCGCGGGGAAACCGTCAAGCTCGTTCTGACCTCGCAGGATGTTCACCACGGTTTCCTGCAGAAGGATCTCAAGATCGACGCCGACATCGCGCCGGGCGAACCCACGGAAATCCTCGTCACGCCGGACCGATCGGGCACGTTCACCGTCATCTGCGATCACTTCTGCGGCGCGGGTCACGGCGGCATGAAACTGACCGTCGTCGTTCCGTAAAGACGAGACGTGACGGATCGCCAACGAGCGGAGCCGGAACCGTCTAATATCCGACGGCATCGGATGACGGAAGGGCCTTCGACGCGGGAGAACGCGACGGACGAGGCGCTCCTGGCCGGCCTCGCGGCCGGGCGGCAGGAGTCGATGGGACCTCTCTACGCGCGCTACGCCCCGCTCGTGTCCGGCATCGCCCGGCACAGCCTCGATCGCGGCGCCGCGGAAGAGATCGTTCAGGACGTCTTCCTCGCCGTCTGGCGAAGCGCGCGGACCTTCGATCCCCGCCGGGGGCCCGTCCGTCCCTGGCTTCTTCGGATCACGCATACGCGCATCGCCAACGAGCTGCGGAGGCGGAGCCGCCGGCCCGTGGCGACGGATGCTCCCCCCGAAGGGGCGCTGGAAGCACTGGAGTCGTTGCCCGATTCCGAAACCGAGCCGCCCGAGAAGCTCTGGCGCGCGTACCGGGGCGAAGTCATCCGCTCCGCCCTGGCCGAGCTGCCGCCGCGCCAGCGTCAGGCCCTGGGGCTGTCATTTTTCGACGACCTCTCGCACCCGGAAATCGCGTCGCTCCTCGACGTGCCGCTCGGAACCGCCAAGTCGCGTATCCGTGTGGGCCTCGATCGCCTCCGGTCACGGCTCGGGCCTCTCTCCGCAGCTCTCCTGGTGCTCGTCGCGGCCATCTGGCTCGCGGTGCGGGGCGCGTCGGACCGGGGAGGACTGGCCCGCGACGAGCGCGCGCTTGCGATGCTCACTTCGAGCGATTCCACGGCCATCCGTCTGACTCCCATCGCCGCCACGATGCCCCCGGAATCTCATGCGACGTGGCGAACCCGTCCGGGCAGCCCGATCGCGGTCGTCACCTTCTCCCACTTCCCGGCGGCTCCAGATGGCCGCACGTATCGCATCTGGATGAGGCAGGGCGGGACGTGGTCGCTGGTGGGATCCGCGCGCCCGGACTCGGAGGGAAGAGCTCGCATCCTCGCCGAGGGAGCGAAACTCGCGTCGCCCCCGGAAGAGCTCGAAGTCACGCTCGAGGAGGAAGTCAGCACGGGTCGCTTTCCTTCCGGACCCCCGCTCGTCGGTGCATCGATCCCGCGTCACTGAAGCCGAACGCCAGACATACCGCCGAACCCCGTCTTCCGGAAAACGGTGGCACGCTGGCGGGAAGAAACGCCGCCCTCGTTTCTCGTGTCCCGGTTCGTCCCTTAGAATGCAGCCCGCGAGCGGGGCGGACTCCGATCGCTTGTTGTCAGGAGCCATTCCCGTGACCAGGACACATCCCCGAAGCGCGTTTTCGTTTTCGTTCTCGTTTTCGTTCTCGATGGCTTTCGCACTCCTGGCGCTTCTCCTGCTGCCCGGAAGCGGGCGGGCGGCCGACCTCAAGCCGCCGGCTTTCGCGGAGACGAGCGCCGCCGACAATGCCGTTGTCGTCTGGGACAACGCCGTTCTCCACGCGATTCGTACGATCAAGCCCGGCCCCACGATCGTCGCGCGCTCCCTCGCCGTGGCGCATACCGCGATGTTCGACGCGTGGTCCGCCTATGACGCCATCGCCGTTCCGACAATCCGGCACCCGAACTGGCGGCGGCCCTCCGGCGAGCGCACGACGGCCAACAAGGAAGAAGCCGTGAGCTACGCGGGATTTCGCGTTGCGGTGGACCTGTTCCCGTCGCTTCAAAGCGACTTCGAGGCGATATTGGCCCAGCAGGGTTACTCGCAGGCGACGGCGACGGAGGCGCGCTCGATCGGCAACACCGCGGCGGAGGCGGTGCTCACCATGCGTCACGCGGACGGCTCGAACCAGGAAAACGGATACGCGGATACCACCGGCTACGTTCCCGTCAACACGCCGATCTCCGTGACGGATCCGAATCGGTGGCAGCCTCTCGGAATCCTCATCGGCAATTCCGTCGTCACGCAGAAATTCACGACGCCGCAGTGGGGACTCGTGACTCCCTTCGCACTGACGTCCGGATCGGCGCTTCGTCCTCCGCCCCCGCCCGCCTATCCCGATCCTCGTTACAAGGAGGAGGCGGACGAGATCATCGCGATCAGCGCGGCCCTGACGGATGCCAACAAGATGCAGGCCGAATATTTCGCCGACGGTCCAAACTCCGAATTCCCGCCGGGGCACTGGGCGCTGTTTGCGCAGTTCGTCTCGCGACGGGATGGTCATTCGATCGACGACGACGCCAAGCTGTTCTTTGCGCTCGGCAACGCGCTGCTCGACGCGAGCATTTCGGGCTGGGACGCCAAACGCGCCTACGACTCCGTACGTCCCGTCACCGCGATCCGTTTTCTTTACAAGGGACAAAAGATTCAGGCATGGGGCGGTCCGGGCGCCGGCGCCGTCACGATTTCCGGGGAGAACTGGAGGCCCTACCAGGTGCCGACGGTCGTGACGCCCCCGTTTCCGGAGTTCTTCTCCGGCCACAGCGTCTTCAGCGCAGCCGGCGCGCAGATCCTCTCTTCGTTCACGGGCAGCGACACGTTCGGGTATTCCGTGACGATCCTCGCCGGCAGCTCGGCGGCGGAACCGGGAGTCGTGCCGGCTTCGGACATCACTTTCTCCTGGGCGACCTTTTCGGACGCCGCCGATGCCGCCGGCATGTCGCGCCGATACGGCGGGATCCACTTCCACACGGGCGATCTCGCCGGTCGCTCTCTCGGACGCACGATCGGGGCGTTTGCCTGGACCAGGGCCATGACCTTCTTCGACGGAACCGCCGATTCCCGAGAGGTCGATCGGCCTTCCCGCGAGCGGTCGCGGCCTCGCGTCATTCCCGAGCGACCGTAGCTCGAATCCGCGCCGGCGAACCCGGCTTTGTCCGGTTCGAACGCGAATCGTCCGACTGTCGGTCGAATCGAAAGCCGCGCGGCCGCGTATCTCACTCCGAGAGATAAGATCATCCGTTCCCAATCATGAGCTTTCGAATCTGGAAAAAGGGCGAAGGCGTGGAAGCGCCGCCGGAGCGGGAATTCCGCGGACGGGCCGTTACCGCGCACCTTCCGCCGGAGCTCCTGGCCGCCTCCTCGCGCCGGGTGACCACGCTCGCCCTCGTCGCCGCCTCCATCATGGTGGTCTTCGGCCTGATCGACCGCGGCTTCCAGAATCTTCCCCCGGGCTCCACGGCGTCCACGCTCTGGATTTTCGGAATTGGCGGCGGCCTCGCGGCATCCCTCGTGATGGCGTGGACGGCGGGCCGAAACATGCTCTCGCCTGAACGGCTTCTCGACACGGCGCTCGTCTACGAAGTCGTGATGGCGCTTTTTCTATCGATCAACGTCTATTCCGTGCCGATCGCGCACGATGCGATCCCGCGCGGCTGGTCTGGCGTCGCCGTCTGGACGCTCGCATTTCCGCTCGTCGTCCCGTCCACGCGCGGCAAGACGATTCTGGCGACCATCGCGGCCTCGGCCATGGATCCGCTGGGCCTGCTCCTGCAGGTCGCCTCGGGCGTTCCGGCGCCGCACGGCCCCGCCGCGTGGCTGATGTTTCTTCCGACCGCGATAGCCGCGGCGGTGGCGATCCTGGTGTCTCGGATCGTGTACCAGCTGAACGTCGAGGCCGAGAAGGGTCACGAGATGGGCAGCTACCACCTCGAAGAGCTGCTCGGAAGGGGCGGCATGGGAGAGGTCTGGAAGGCGAGTCACCGACTCCTCGCGCGGTCGGCCGCGATCAAACTGATCCGTCCGGACTCGAGCGGGAGCGACGGACGGGAATCCGTCAAGCGCTTCGAGCGGGAAGTCCAGGCCGCGGCCGGCCTCCAGTCGCCCCATACCGTCGACATCTACGACTTCGGCACGACGGAAGACGGCACGTTCTACTACGTCATGGAGCTCCTCGAGGGATTCGACCTGGAGACGCTCGTGGAGCGGTTCGGGGCGGTGCCGCCCGAGCGCGCCGTGCACATCCTCGTGCAGGCCTGCCACTCGCTCGCCGAAGCGCACCAGGGCGGCTTGATCCACCGCGACGTCAAGCCCGCGAACATCTACGTCTGCCGCTACGGGCTCGAATGGGACTTCGTGAAGCTGCTCGACTTCGGCCTGGTGAAGAACACGACGACGGATGGTTCGCGGGAGCGCCAGCTCACGATGGCGGGAGTCATCGCCGGGACGCCCGGATACATGGCCCCCGAAATGGGCCTCGGCAACCCGGACCTCGACTGGCGCGCCGACATCTACGCGCTGGGAGCCGTGGGCTTCTGGCTCATCACCGGTCAGACGATCTTCCCCAAGGATCGTGCTCCGATGCAGATCATCATGGATCACGTCCAGAAGCAGCCTCCCTCTCCTTCCTCGAGGGCGGCGCAGCCCATCCCGAAAGAGCTCGACGAGATCCTGCTCGCCTGCCTGCAGAAGGATCCGACGAACCGCCCGCAGACCATGCAGGAGCTGGCCGAGATGCTGCGGCAGGTTCCGCTCGCGACGCCCTGGACGGACGAACGCGCGCGCCGCTGGTGGCTCGCGAACGGGCGGCGGACGCGCGACGTGTCGATCTCGCCCTCAGGTGCCGGCGCGCCGGCCGGTCCCGCGGCCGTTCCGTCTTCCGCCGCGAACGTGGCGGCTTCCGCGTCCCGCTGACCGTCTCCCTTCGGATCCGCCGGACTCCCGCCGATCCCGCCGCCTAGATACCCGCCCACGCCCTCCACGCCGCCAGAAGCCCGTCGGGTGACAGGGAAGCCTCGCGAGCCAGGGCGTCCCCGATGTCCTGTCCTTCTCCGAGGTCTCGGACGACGCAGAACACGCTGCCCTCCCCCCTTACGCGGACGAGGTACTCGACCAGCCCCAGCGCTTCCGCGTAACCGGCGCGCGCCGCCCCCGGGTCGGCCGACATCAAGGACACGTTCGCCATTCCCGCGAGCGTCAGAGGACGCCGGCCCGCTCCGAGCTCCGCGCGGAAATCGCTCGCCGGTATCCGCTTGCCGGAGCACCACTGCGCGAGGCCTTCGTGCAGCCACACCGGCGCATTCCCGTGGGATGCGCCGCGAATGAAGGCGTGCGCGAGCTCATGGCTCAGGACCGCCGCCAATTCAGAACTCCAGTGAGCAGGCGTCCGGACCGAAATGCGGATCTTCCCGTCGAACATGCCGAGGACCCACGAAGGCGCGGAAACGAGCGAGAAATATTCCTGACCCGCGTAAAGAACGACGACCTGGGGTTCCCGCAATTCGGGGCTTCCGAAGGAGCGCGCGAGTCGCTCCTCTTCGGATTCCAGATGGGCTCTCACGGCCGCCACGAGGTCCGCTGGTATCGACTCATCGGAGTACAGGTGAAAGTGCAGGCTTCGGACGAACGATCGGGGGCGGGCGATCGAAAGCTCGCGCTGCGCGCGATCGAGCTCGGCGATCATCCTGGGATCCCCGCTGCCGAGGCGGCGAGCGTAGACCCAGGCCTCGACCGCCTGCGAAAGCTGATGGCGGGCTGCGTACGCGTTTCCGATCGCGATGTACATGGAGGGGTCGGGATTCCGCCGCTCCGTCGTTTCCGTCGCCTGGTCCAGATAGAAATCGGCGAGCGGCGTCTCCTCCTGCTGGAGATACGCCAGTATCAGATTCGCGAGAGCCTCTCCATTCCGGGGATCCCGGCCCACCGCCTCCGCAAGAACCTCCAACCCCTCTTCCGGGACTCCCGCTTCGAGAAGTTCCATGGCGATCATGGCGAGCCTCTGCGAGAGCTCGGACGCCGGCGGCGGATCGGCGAGTGCCGCCTCCCGCCGCAGCTCGGTCAGCCGCGCCTCCGTCCCGGCGCGGGGTGACGGGATCCCTCCCGACGATCGGGGACTTTGCGCCGCCCCCGCGCATATATTGCTGGCGAATCCCGCCGCCAGCACCACCGCGGTGAGAACCCTTCCGGGAGCTCTCACGTCGTTCGAGCGAGCACCGAAGTCATGTCCCCCGATTCGAATCGCGTCACGCCCGATCGAGGGGCTTTCGACCCCTGTTCTTTTGGATTCAAGGTCGTCGACCCGACGCCGACATCGTCCCGCGTTGCGAGGGGAGAAGCCTCAGCAGACGGGCCGCCTCCACGCGCTCCCGCGCGTAACGGGACGCCGGAGCCCGAGCCAGAAATCGGGCCAGATCCCTCCGGGCGTCCTCTGTATGTCCCATCTTGCCAGAGAGAATCGCGGCGTTGAACAGGGCTTCATGCTGGTTTGGATCGAGATCGATCGCCCGTCGCCACGAATCAAGCGCGCCGGAAGAATCACCCACCTGCGATTGCGCGAGCCCCAGATACGAGAATTCGGCCGGCGCCGCTGGATTCACGGCAATCGCTCGTTCGAGCCATTGCCGGGCGGCGACCGGATCATGTCCTTCCAGCGCAAGAACTCCCATATGGAAGAGTGCATTCGCATTTCGTGGATCCCGCTCGAGGGCTGCGAGAAACAGCTGCCGGGCCTCTGATCCCCGGCCGAGCGCGGCCAGAGCGGCACCTCGCAGCTCGAGAGCCTCGGGATCAGAAGAAGTGAATGCAGGAGTCAGAAGCGAGGCCGCTTCCTGCGATCGTCCCGTTCCGGCCAGAATTCCGGCGAGTCGCCCCTTGAGGACATCGCTTTCCACGCCGCGGCGTATCGCGTCCCGCAGAACCCGCTCATTGCCGGCGAGGTCCCCTGTTTTTTCCAGCAAGCGGGTCAGCTCTTCATAACCCTGGACCTGATCCTGCGTGATCTCGCCCGTCGCTTCGCGGGACAGGGCACGTTCGAGCTCCTGCGATCCTTCTGGAGCGCGTCCCGTTCGGTCGAGGGAGGAGGCAAGCATTCGAGAGACCGACAGAATCGCGGGGTCCTTCGCCAGGATTTCGCGGGCCAGGGATATCGTTTCCTCGTCGCGGCGCTCGTAGAAGAGCCGAAACACGAGTTTGTACTTTCGGAGAGTCTCGACCCGATCCTTGGGATCCGGCAACGGGCCCGATCCGTGGGTTCGCGCGCTCACGTATCCGAGAGACCCGAGCCGCGCGACCTCGTCCGAAGTCCCGCCGGCGGCAGGCGAGGAGGGGGGGAGGATGCGCACGATCGCTTCCAGCTCGTGACGACGGGAGCGAAAAGAGTCCGAACGAGTGCCCGAAAGATCCCGTAGTTCCCCCGGGTCGCTCTGCAGTTCATAGAGCTCGGGCCGCGGAGCCTCGATGTACTCGTACCGGGAATCCGACAGGGAGGCGAGCTCGCTCCACGAAAAGTGGATCCTCGGATAGAGGGATTCGCTGTAAATGCGCCGATCCGGATCGCCGTTGGCGCTCCCCGCGAGGGTCACGAGCGGAATGCCTTTTTCGCCCGGAACCTTCGCGCCGGTGAACGCGCAGACCGTGGGAAACACATCCACGATTCCCACGGGACGAGCCACGGACGCCCCGTGTCCCTGTGCCCGGGGAGCTTGACCATCATGGGAACGTGAATCGCCTCGCGATAGAGGAATACACCATGCTCCTCCTCGCCATGGTCATTGAGTCCTTCGCCGTGATCGGAAAGAAAAACGATCAACGAGGACTCGTAAAGAGAATGGCGGCGGAGATAGTCGAGAAATCCGCCCACCGCGGCGTCCGCGGCCGCGATCTCCCCATCATAGGGACGCGACGCGTATTGCGTGCGAAAGGGTTCCGGTGGCGAGTAAGGCGTATGCGGCTCGTAGATGTGCAGAAACAGAAAGAGGGGTTTGCCCCGGACTGCAACGGAATCGCTCCAGGCTTCCAGCTTCGCCGAAGTCTCCGATCCGGGCCGCTCGTCCGCCGAGCCCTGCGCGAATTGGTCGTCGTAGAGATCGAAACCGGCGGCGAGGCCTCCCTCCCGTCGGAGCGCAAACGACGAGACCGCCGCCCCCGTCGCATATCCCCTGGCCTTCAAGAGCGTCGCGAGAGTCGGATGGGAGTGATCCAGGCGAAATCCGAGATTGTCGCGAACTCCATTCTGGTAGGGGAGAAGACCCGTCAGAAGCGACGCATGGGATGGCAACGTCAGCGGGACGTGGGAATAGGCATTCTCAAAAAGCATCGCATCCCGCCGGAGCGAGTCGAGCGCGGGAGTCGCGACACCTTTGTAACCGTATGCAGGAAGATGGTCGGCTCGCAGGGTGTCCACGGAAATGATCACGACGCTCGGGAGTCTGGTGACGACCGGCGGAGAACAGGCGCTCGCCAGAAGTGTCGCACCGAGCAGAGCGAAGATTCTCCCGGATCTCACGATCCACCGCCGATTCTGGCGAGAATCTGCTTCGCGGTGGCGATGTCGCGGCCGTATTCATTCCGCGGAGCTGTCGCCGCGAAACGCGTGAGCGCCTCGCGAGCCTCCGCCCGCATCCCCACCTCTGCCGCCGTGGACCCCAGGTTGAACAGGGCATCGTAAAGCGAAGGATCCAGAGCCACCGCGCGGGACCAGCAACCGATCGCCCGGCGTCGCTCCCCCAGCCGTGAGAGCGCCACCCCCATTCCGTTCCACGCCCGGGGGAGACCGGAATCAATGGCGATCGCCTTCGAGAACTGATCGCGCGCCGCGCTCGCATCGTCCGCTCGAAGGGACACGATGCCGAGGTTCTCGTAGGCCTCGACGTTGCGGGGATCCACGGACGCCGCTCGCTCGAGCACCCGGAGAGCGTCCGCGCGTTTCCCCGCATCGGAATACGCAATGCCCAGCGCATTCAGAAGATCCGGATCCTCGTGTGATGCAAAGGGTGTCAAGAGCCGTATGGCCTCCTCCGATCGCCCTGCTTCGCACAACGCCAACGCGAAGTGCCAGGCCATCTCTTCATCCAGCACTCCGCGCTGTCTTGCAGCCTCGTAGACCTCCAGGGATCCCCGGGCGTCCCCTGACTCACGGAGCAGGAAAGCGAGATTCTGGTACGCCACCGCCATTCCCGGATGTTCCGAGCTGATTCGCCGGGCGAGCGTGATGGCAGCCGGGAGCTGATGGCGCTGATACAGATCGACGCAGTCATGGAGGCTTCGATCGACTTCGATCAACGTCTTGGGGTCCTCGTCCGGGCCGTAACGGCTCTTGATGGCGCTGCCCCCCGACAGATATCCGAGCGACAGCAGCTTCTTCGTGTCATCCGAGCTCACGGTACCTCGTGATCCGCGAGCGTCCGTTGACTTCGCGGGAAGAGCACGCGCGAGGCGCCGGAGGATCGCGTCCTCACGATCGGCGAGGTTTACTTTCTCTTCGGGATCCTTCACGAGGTCGTAGAGCTCGGGCACGGGCAGATCGATGTACTTCTTCCCGTCCTGCAGGATCCCCCTCAGGGGAGCCCAGCCCCTGTTGTAGGCGGCGGAATACGCTTCGAAGTAAGACCCGGGCGGAGAATCGGAAGTGCGCGCCTGGAGCAGTGACGATCCCGTGAGCGAAGCAGGTTTTGGCACGCCCGCTGCGGACAGGACCGTGGGGGCGATATCGACGTGCCGCACGAAGTCGTCGACCACTCGGGGGCTCAGACTCCCCCGCATCCAGATCAGCAGCGGAACGTGGAGTGTGGCCTCGTAAGCGAACAACCCGTGTGTCAGCTCGCCGTGATCGCCTCGCGCTTCGCCGTGATCCGAGGTAACGATCACCATGGGACCGGTCGACTTCCCGTCCAGGAGTGGCTGGAGAAGGGGAGACAGCGCCGCATCGACGGCCGACACCTCGCCGAGATAGGGGTCGTCCTGGAACTCTTCGGCAAAGGGCGCGGGAGGCCGATACGGCGCATGGCAGTCGTAGAGGTGAACCCAGAGGAAACGCGGCCGGCCCCGGCTGGCCTCCCACCACTTCCGTGCGGCCGCAACCACTTCCGCCGCCGGGCGTTCGGGCATCTGAAAGTCCAGAGATGTATTGGCTCTCGGATAGGCGTCGTCATACACGTCGAATCCCCGAGACAGCCCGAACCGCGCGTCCAGCGGGAACGCCCCCACGAATGCTCCCGTGGAGTAATTCTGCGCCTTCAGAGCAGAGGCGAGAGTCGGGATCGACGCATCGAGCTTGAATCCGCTGTTGTCTCGAACGCCGTGCTGGTATGGCAGTAGACCCGTCATGATGTTGACATGAGACGGCAGCGTCACGACGTTGTGACCGTGCGCGTTCCGGAAAGTCCAACCTTCGCGCGCGAGACGATCCAGAATCGGCGTGCGAACGCGCCGGTTGCCGGACGATCCGATGGCGTCCGCTCTCAATGTATCGATCGTGATCAGAATCACATCGGACGGCGTCGGAAGGGTGACCACCTCCCGGCGAGACGAATCGGAATGACAGCACCCGAGCGCGGACGTCAGGAGTAGGGCCACGCAGGCGGCCGCGAGGAGAGCGACGATCCGATGGACGACTCGCCGGAGTCCAGGCGCGCCTTTGTTCGATCCCCTGACACGGCCGTGCCGCGTCTCAACGGATGCGGAACGGCGCACTGGTCTCCTCCCCTGTCGCCCCTGTCGCACCGGCTGCACCGGAGCGCTTCCATCGGACACACAGCTCATAGTCGCCCGGGGGCAGATTGCCAGGCTGGAACTCGGCGAGGAGCTTCACAAGGCCCGTCTGATCTGCGGCGGTCCGGCCGAGGAGGCGGAACGCTTCGGGAACGAAGGAACGATGCGCCGAATCCACGACATTCACATCAATCCCCAGATCTGCCGCGGTGGAAAGACGTCCGGAGTCGTACAGCAGCAGGCACACTCGAGTCGTCTCGTCGGTTCGAAGAAGGGGCCGAAGCGCCGGAATGAACGAATTACCCGAAAGCGAAAAAGGCTCACGAACCGGCGCGCCCTCCTCGCGCATTGCCCGAACGCCCACCCCCGACTCCGGAGACCCCACGAATAAAGGAGAGAGGAGAGCAGGGCCGGTCGTGCCTGGAGCTTCCAGATTCAAGGAAGCGGTTCGGTAGCCGAACCGACCCGAGTCCTCATCCCGGACCAGGGCCCGAATGCTGTAGTGACCCGGGAGAAGGCGAAGGGTGCCGTAATAACGAAACACCTGCCTCTCCTGGTCCGCGGCGATTCCGGATCGAGAAATCTGCCGCGAAAAGAAATCCTGGACCTCCTGCCGCTCGTTAAGCGCATACACGTAGATCCCCAGGCGCATGGGCTTCGCCCGGGCTTCCATGAACGCTCCCTGCGGAACCTCGATCACGACGGGCACCTGGCCGAGAGGCTCATCCCGGATCGGGAGCACGAGCACATCCATTGCGACTCCACCGTTTTGATTGCCGGAAACGATCTGGGCGGCGGAAAGCGACCGTTCGAGCGGTCCCATATGGGAGAAGCCCTTTCGCTCGAAATAACCCGACCGCGCCGATACACGGGCGCCCTTCGCCCGGCACCGAACTTTCAGGTGATGAAACGCTCCCTCGGGAAGGCGCCGGGAAGGACGGAACGAAAGAATGTAGGTGACGCTCGTCCTCTCTGAGATTCGTCGGAGAGCAGCAGAGACGTCGTTCGCGTTCGGGATCACCTCTCCACCGGTCGCTGCGGCAATTGTAAACAGCGCATCCTCGCCATGCCGCAGGCTGCCAATGCCCACGTCCCCTTCGGCCTTGAGGCCGCCGATGTCGATCGGATAAATGACACAGTCCGAGCGGCGGAAAAACGCGAGCGTTTCGGAGAGTTGCCTCTGGAGAGGAGTATTCGAGTACCTCTTGTCGACGTCAATCTGCCAGAACTGGCCGGACGTCATGGCGTCGTTCTCCGCAGAAGTCTCCGCCGGATCCTGGTGGAGATTCCCGACGAGGAGCCGGGCGTCGAAGCCTTCCGAGAAGTAGACGACGATCTTGCGTCCCGGGACGAGATCCATCGCCTCGGCGAGAGCCGACAGTCCATGGAGCTGGCGGCTGACCTGAGCGCTTGCGAACTCGTCGCCAGACTTCCTTGCCGTCATCGCCAGCACTTTTGTGGTGCTCGAGATGTCGGAGTTGCCTCGCGGAGCGCCTTGGTCGCCGACGAACATCTTCGCCAAATGAGGATCGCCCGGAAGGGCAAACGCCATCGCGAGCGGATCTTCCGCCGTCGGAACGACGGCCGTCGATCCGAGACTTCCAATAGCCGCGATGAGCTGGCGTCGATCCGAAGTGAACGTCAGAAGCAGGTGTGCCCCATGCTCCACCGAAATCGTGCTTATTCCTGCCCGATCGTCCGGTGCCATCTGGGAGACGAAACTGGCAGCCGCGTCCCGAGATCGCAGGACTTCCCGCGGCGCCGCGAACGACAGATCGAAGAGAAGAAGAAAATTGCGCCGCTCCGGCGGCGTCCATCCGGCTTCGGGAGCTTCCCGGAGCTTCCGCTCCTGCAGGTCGACCGTATCGGCCGCGTCAATCAACTGTCGGACACCCTCGTCCTCCACCTCGAAGTCCGATGCCGTCAGCCCCCGAAGCGGCTGGCCACTCCTGTCGGCCACCCAGACGGGAACCTGGACGAGCAGAGCTTCACTTTGTTCATGGAACCTCGAGGGGCCGGCGGATTCGTTCTGTGCGCTCAGCCCGCGGGCCAGCCCGAATGCGACTCCGAAGGCCACGACCGTGACGATTCGGGTCCGGATCATGGCCGGTTCCGCGCCACGAGAGAGCCCCGCAGGAGTTTTTCGAAGGCGGCCGCACGACGGCTGTCGCCGAGGATTCGAAAAGTCTGCGCCGCGGCTCGGTATCCTCGGGGTGTTCGAGACCCGGCCGCCCGGCGCTCCAGGCTCGTCAGGCCCTCCTCGCGCCGGCCGTCACTCGCGTCGAGAATCGCGGCGGACGCCCACGCCGAGGTGTTGTTGGGAAAGAGCTCGATCTCCCGCTCGAACTCCGCCCTCGCGTCCGAATTCCGGCCGGCGCGCGCGAGGACATCGCCCCGAAGGAAATGGACGTTGCTCATCTCCATTCCTCCGGACGCACGGATGCTCGCGAGCGCCTCGTCGAGCAGCCGCAACGCGCCGGCCAGATCTCCCCGCTGCCGCGCGATCTGGGCGAGCACCACCATCGGCATGACACGGCCGCTGTGCCCTTCGAGGACCCTGCGTGCTTCCGCCTCGGCGGAGGGCAAATCGCCAGAGGCCAGGTAGATCCGCGCGAGCAGCTCGTGGGCGTCGGGCAGGTCGCGGATCGCCAGGGCCCGCTTGGCGTACTGGACGGCCTCCGGAAGGCGATCTGTCTCCAGATATTCGTTGGCGAACGACAGGAGGACGTGGGGAGAACCCGGCGCCAGCTGGTCCTGGCGGCGAAGCGACGCGATCGCCTCCTCGTTCAGGCCCAACTTGTGCTGCGCCTCGGCGAGCGCGCCCCAGGCGTCTCCCATCGCGGGATTTTTTCCGAGAAGCGCCGAAAACGCGGCGAGCGCCTGCGGAAACTCGCCGTCCTGATAGAGCCGCAGGGCCGTCTTCAGATCGCGAATCTCGCCCAGATGAAGTTTCGGGTCCGGCAGATCGGTAGCGCCTTCCGACGGTGATGCCGCTCCGATGTAACCCAACGCCGCCAGCTTTCGCACCGCTTCCGGATCGGAGGCTCCTGGCGCTTGACGGGGACGAGGAATGGCGAGAAGAGCCAGGCGCAGCTTTCGAAATGCCGGAGGAAGGCTCCCCGCGAGATTGTGACGCTCCTCCGCATCCGTGCGGGTGTCGTAGAGCTCGGGATCGGGGCCATGAATGTATTGGAAGCCCGCCGATTCGAGCGAGGCGAGATCGCTCCAGCCAAAATGGTATCGAGGAAACAACGTTTCGCTGTAAATGGCGCGCTCGTCCGCCGACGGACGCTCGGAGAGAAGCGATTCTCCAGAGCTGGCTCGCGGAGGGAGAGCCAACAACTCGAGAAGAGTCGGCGACACGTCCACCAGGCCCACCGGAGCCGTCACGACGGATCCCGCCCGCTCGCGTCCCGGCAGCTTCAGGAACAACGGGACCCGAAGAGCTTCCCGATAGAGAAGAATCCCATGCTCGTCCTCGCCGTGCTGTCCGAGGCCCTCTCCATGGTCGGACATCACGACCACGATCGCCCGGTCGTACAAGCCCTTCTGCTTCAGAAACCCTATGAAGGTGCCGACGATGGCATCGGCGGCGGCGATTTCACCGTCGTACGGGTGTTTCCGGTAGGTCGACGCGAAGGGCTCCGGCGGAACATACGGCGTGTGCGGCTCGTACAGATGAAGAAAGCAGAAGATCGGGGCCGCCCCATGAGCGGTGATCCAACTCTCGGCGATTGCCTCCGACTTCCCGCCCGCTCGCTGGACACTTCCGAGACTGACGCCCGGCTCCGTCGCCTCGATGGAATCGTCGTAGAAGTCGAAGCCGCGCGCGATACCCGATCCGTTCGCCAGAACGACACTCGACACCACCCCGCCCGTCGAATACCCCGCGCCCCGGAGAGTCTCCGCGATGGTCGGCGACGAGGCGCTCAGACTGTAGCCCGTATTGTCGCGCACCCCGTTTTCCGGGGGCAGCAGGCCCGTCATCACCGTGGCGTGCGACGGCAGAGTCAAAGGTACATGGCTGTAGGCGCTTTCGAATCGAATCGAATCGCGGGCCAGATCATCCAGCGCGGGAGTCGCGACGTCCCGGTATCCATAGGCCGGGAGGTGGTCCGCCCGCAACGTATCGATCGAAATCAAAATGACGGGCGCCCGTGGGTAGGTGGTGCGCCCCCGGCAGCCGAGAACCGACGCGGCGATGGCGCACGACGCCGCGATCAGGAAGGGCCGGGAGAAGGAGCGTCGGAGACGGCTCATCAGGACCCGGAACAGAGAGTCCTCACCGCATATTCGCGGCGAGGACTCCCCGTCAGGGCGTGGACCTAGAACGTCACCCGGGCGCCGAACCGAAGGACTCGGGGACTCTGGATCGTCGCGATCCGATTCGCTGAGCCGACTCCCGTGCTCACCTCGCTCGCATTGTTCCTCTGCTCGATGACCGTATTCCCGTTCAACGCGTTGAACATGTCGACGGACACCGTGACGTTAGCCTGATTGGCGAACAACCCGACTGCCTTCTCCAGGCGGAGGTCGAGCTGGTACAGATTATTCATGCGGAAGGAGTCCGAATTGCCGATCGCGGCGTTCTTTAGACCCAGCGGAGAACCGTCCGTCGCGACCGTGACGAAATAAGGAAGAACATACCCCTGCCGTCCATACATGTTTGCGGCCAGGTTAAATCCCAGAGGGAACTGATACATGGCGTTGACGTTGAACTGCCACTTGGAGTTGATGAACACCCGAGAACTGCGTGCAATGCCGTTGCCGCCGAAATAGACGGCGTCATCCGCGCAGGAATTGCTCCCGGTGGTTCCGACGGTGGATGGCACTCCGGACGCGTTGACAGTATTCGTCGGATCGAAACACTGCCCCTTGTTCTGCTTCCAATCCGTGTACGTGAACGACCCGTGTGCCATCCAGTTATTGGATAGGCGCTTGGTCAGCTGGAGCTCCAGGCCGTCATAAGTGGTCTTGTATCCCGGTCGGTTCGTCTCCAGAAGGCCGGAGTTTCCGGCGTAGTCGGGCAAACCGTAGATCGGGCCCGTCTCTCCGATCACGTGTCCCCGGAAGTCGTAACCCAGACATCCGCCATGCGTCCCGGCGGTGCATCCGACGTCCGCCGGGCTCAACTGGACGAAATCCGACGGGCTCACGCCGACGAGAGAATAATAGATGACGTTCTTTCGGATCCGGTGGGTATATGTCGCACCCACCGCGAGCTCCGGCAAGATCTGCTGATCGCCGCCAATCGTGAACTCGTCCGTCGTCGGCGCCTTGAGGTTTGGGTCCACCACATTCGGCGAGGTCGCGGAGTTCGGATGGGCAGGATCCACGTAGTTGGCGCTGATCAGCCCGCCCAACTCGTTCGGCTGAATCCGGTTATCCCCATTCAGGTCCGTAAAGTGGTAGTTGAGATATGCGACGTACCCGTTCGGGTTATTGAAGGATACGTTCCCTGTCCCGAGCTGGTCGGCGTAGCGGGAGTAGGACGCTTTCAGGAGCGTCGTCTTGTCGGCGGACAGCGCATACGTCGCTCCGACCCGCGGCTCGAAATTTCTCCACGTCACCTGGCTTGTTCCGCCTGGATAGCTGAGTGTACCCAATAGCTCTGGAAACAGCGGATTTGCGGGTGCGACACTGGCCGCGTTCTTCCCGTATTGGTAGTCATAACGAACCCCGGCATTGACGGTCAGATTGGCCATCGTCAGGGTGTCGCCCACAAACCCATCGACATAGTTCGTCGTCGCGCTGAGCACCTTGTTCCGTGTCAGGCGAACCCGGTCGTTCTCGAAATCGATAAAATTTCCGCTTCCCGGCCACGCAGACAGCGAACTGAGATCCGCCTTGCGGTAACCGAACCCGAACTTCAATTCGTGACCGATGGAACCGGTGTTGAAGAACGTGGACGCGTTACCGCTCACCTGGTGTTGCGGTCGGTCCGTTCGGTACAACTCGTAGGAATTGTGCCAGACGCCGTTTGCATCCGTGACCGCATCGACCCCGAGACCGCCCTCCGGAAACAGCTGAAATCCGTTGCGCGCGTAGGAGTACGACACGTTTGCGAAGAAGGTGGACGAAAACACCTGAGAATCGTCGCCCTTCCATATGGTCGTCGGGCCGCTCTGGTCCCAGGAGGTCTCCTGAGGACGAGTCACCCCCGCGCTCCGGCCCTGCTTGTCCTTATCGCCCCGAAAAAAGAAAAGCGTGGCCGTGTTCGACTCGACTGGCTGAAGGTTGAGCTTTCCACTGATGTTCTCGAGGGTCGTTCGATCGATCGTCCCTCCCGTCAGCTGCCGGTTGATCTGACTGCGGCCATAGCCGCCCCAGAGCCAGGCATGGTTGGCGATGAGAGCGCCTCCTGCTTCGGCGCCAAAGTCCTGGATTCCATCGATTCCGTCGGTCTTCGTGATTCCCTGGGCCTTTGCTTCATCCGGAATATTGGTTGCCTGATAGCGATGGTCCGTGATGAAGACGCGAGTCGAACCGTGCGCGGTGTTCGAGCCGCGTTTCGTCACCATGTTGAGGGTCACACCGGGAACGCTGATCGCCGGGTCCGTTCCGCCGGTCGTGACCTGCATCTCTTGAAACGCGTCGAAGTCATAATAAGTCGGCGATCCACCGGTGGCCGTCATATCCGTGATCGTGACGCCGTCGACGTTCCACGAGTTCTGCGTTGTATCCGTGCCCTTTCCCGTGTAGTTGCTCTGCTGTCCGCTCTGGCTGCCGCCGACATTCTGGCGGTCCGTCAGAACGCCGGGGCTCATTTGCAGGATGACCCAGGGATCCCGGGCTGTCGGGATCTTCGTCAGCTCGTCCTGGGAGAAGGTGTGCCCCGACTGCTCCGTTCGAGTATCGAGGAGCGGCACTTCGGATGTCACGGTGACGGTCGCCGTGACCGCCGACAGCGCCATCGGGATCTTGACCTCGGTGTTCTGGCCGAGAGCGACGATGACGTTCTCACGTCGAACGGAAGCGAACCCCTGCAGGTTCGTCGTTACGACGTAAGCGCCAGGAGAGAGATTGAGAAAATGGAACTCTCCTCGGGAGTCCGTTACGGCGGTCTGTTCTCCACCAATGCCGGTCAGGGCGACGGACACACCTGGCAGCACTCCGCCCTGGTCGTCGGCGACCCGCCCGTATATGTTCCCCGTCAGTGACTGGGCGCTCGATATGGAACACCCGATAACGATCCAGAGACATGCAAACAGCCACCACAATCGCTTCGTCATGAATCTCCTTTCAATAGGTACGCGCTGGCTTGCCCTCTGCGTGGTGCGTCATGCAGTCACGCTCACTGTGACGTGTTGACCTCATGCCCGGGCTCGATCGCGATTGAAAGCCGCTGGATAAGAAAGGTCAGCGGCGAGGGTCATGTTTCCTCCTGTAATCGAACAGCGGCTGCGTGAAAATGACGAATGTCGGAAACCCCAGAAGAGCCAGTCCTGTGCCATGGACAAAACGTCACGTAACTCGGGAACGTCTGCGGACGCAGCCGCTTAGCCTGTAGGTCAAAGCGGCGCATATTGCGCTTTGCTTCTGTCCCTTGGATCTCAGACCAACTTCTTGAATTGAAGTGCGGCGTCCGTTCGCCGATCGGTACAGATAGTCGCAATGGCGCCGTCAGACACACCGCTGGCTCGGCCGGTGAAATCAGGTTGCCGTGTTGCGACAATGCCCCTTGTTTCAGGGCGCCGGTCTCTGCGGGAGACGTCGATGCGGCCGGGGGGCCGATTCGCGCTCGACGCGTTTATCGGCTCGGTACTGCTGGAAACGAGTGATCCGGACTCGCGAGCCGGAGAGGTTCTAATCCCGCCGGGTTCGAAGCACGGAGCTCAAGGCTGGCAACGGGGGCACCAGTAGGTGGAGCGCCCGCCGTCGCCCTGCCTCCGCATGCGGACGCGCGCGCCGCACACGAGGCACGGTCTTCCGGAGCGGTCGTAGACCCAGTAGCGGGGCCCGGCCGGACCGGCGCGCCCCGTCGTCGTGGTCCGCGCCGAGGAGCCCAGGTTCGCCGACATCAGTCTCCGCGCGGCGCCGATCACTCCGTCGAGCCGCTCGTCCGGAAGGGAGCCGACCAGCGAAAACGGCGACAGCCTGCTGACGAAGAGGGACTCGGACTTGTAGATGTTGCCGATCCCGGCGATCGCTCCCTGCGCCAGGAGCGCCTCGCCGATCGCCGCAGCCGGCATCGCCTTCAGGCGCTCCCGTGCGCCCTTCGCGTCGAACAGCGGGGCGAGAACATCCGGCCCGAGTCGCGAGAGAGACGGGTGATGCGCGAGGTCCGACGGCGAGAGAAGCTCCACGACTGGTGCGTTGAAGCACACGGTCACGAAGGATTCCGTTTCGAGGACCACGCGGGCGAGACGCTCGGGTTTCTGCCAGGCCTCGCCGGGACGGTACACGTGCCAGGACCCCGTCATGCGCATGTGGGAGTGAAGGGCGCGTCCGTCGTCGAAGAGAAAGAGAAGGTGCTTGCCCCGGGGCTCCACGCCGACCACGGTGTGTCCGGCAAGATCGGCATGGCTCAGTTGCGGAAGAGGTGAGCGAAATTTCTCGATCCGGCGTCCCTCGAGCACGCGCGCGAGGGTCCGCGCGGCTCGAAGGATCGTGTCGCCCTCAGGCATCGGCCGGCTCCGAGGGGCGCACAGCGTGCCGGGGAGCCGTGGAGCGCTTCAAGAATCCCCGGCTGCCGAGCACGAATCCCGCTTCGCGTAGAGGAGATGCGAGGGGCGAGCCGGCCGGCGCGTCTCCGTCGATCTTCGAAATCAGGACCGCGCGCCGCCGGCCGCTCTCGACTTCCGACGCGAGAGAGCGGGCGATGGCGCGCGCCGCCTCGCTCCGCTCCGGCTCGTCCGCAGGCAAAAAAGTCGTGAGGCTCCGCTCACCGCGCCCGGCGACCGCCACGAGAGCGCCATCCTGCAGAATCACCCGAGCTCCCGCCGCGCGCTGGGGACGGCCCGCGGCGACGCTATCCGGCCAGGGAACTGCCCCGCCCCAGGGGTTGGCCGGGTCCGTCGCCGCGAGCGTCCACACGCGAGGCTCAGGGCCCCGTTCCCGCACGGATCGCAGCCGGTCGTCCGCCCCGGGCAGCGCGAATTGCGTGGCGCCGAGCCCCGCGACGAAATACCCCCGGCGGATGCGGCCGGCCTGCTCCATCGCCTGGAGCACCGGATAGACCACGGAGAATCCTCCGGCGATGCCCTCGGCATGCACGGCTTCGCGGGTGACGACCCCGTATCGCTCGAGAAGCGCGCCGGCGAGCGCGGTCCGCCTCTCGGTGTCGGAAGGACCGGCCGCGGTCTCCCCAGGCAGGAGGGACCAGCGGCCCTCGCTTCCCGGAGGGCCGCTGCGGCGCGAGCGGAACGAGCGCCCTCGGAAAGTGCGGCGGTCGTCACCGGCGCCGCCGCGCAGGTAGGACCGCAGCGGCGCCAGCGTGTCGTTGCCCGCCTCCCCCGCCCACACGAGATCCCAGAGCGCGCTCACGAGGTCGCCGGCGAACGCGCCCGTCGTTCGCTGCAAGTCGGAGAAAAAGAGCGCGCCGCGTTCCCGCAGGACCTCGCGCACGCGGCCGGCGAGCTCCCCCTCGGCGTGCGCGGTTGGACGTGCCAGCAGCGCGAACCGGTCCGGCAGATAGAGCGCGATTCGGCCGTCCGACGGTCCGATCGGTTCGATGCCGCGCCAGATCACTTCGCCCGCGGCGCAGAGAAGATCGAGATCGGCCGGCCGGTATCCCGCCACACGCGCAGGCAGGATCTCGCTCTCGAGAACGGAGGCCGGCAGGGGGCAGCCCTGCAACTGCTCGATCGAAGAAAGGAGCGCGTCGAGGCCTTTTCGCGGCGAAAGCACACCCTGCCACTCGGCGAGAAACCGCCCGAGCGCTTCGGGGAGGACCGGCTCCACTTCCCGGCGCAGCTTCGCGAGCGAGCGCCGTTTCAGCGTCCGGAGAACCTCGGCGTCGCACCACTCGCGCGTTCTCCCGCCGGGAAGAAACTCGCCCTCGACGACCCGATCCTCTTCCGCGAGACGCTCCAGTACCGCGCGAACCGGCGCGACCGGCAGATCGAAACGGGACGACACGGCGTCCGCGAGAAACGGAGCGTGCGTGCGTGCGTAGCGGGAAACGAGATCTCCGAGGGGATCGCGGGGAGTTTCGAGAAAGGCCTCCGGGAGGCCGGGCGGAATCACGATGCCGAGCGCGTCCCGCAGCCGGGCCGCGTCCTCCGCCGCGGCGAACCGCCGCTCGCCGGCGATCGACACGGCGATCACGCGACGTTCCCGCCGCAGGGCCTCGAGCCACGAGGCCGCCTCGTCCGCCGGCTCCGCGCGTGCGCGGATCTCCTCTTCCGTGAGGTCACCGAGAGAGAGGAGCAGGTCGTGCAGGCCGTCGGCATGCCGGGCCCGCCGAGTTCCGTCGAGGCGCTGCAGCGAGAGCTCGATCGCGTCGATCGCGTCGGGATCGAGAAGCTCCCGCAGCTCGGCTTCGCCCAGCAGCTCCTTGAGCTGCGCCTGGTCGACGGACAACGCCTGCGCGCGGCGCTCGGCGAGCGGAGCATCGCCGTCGTAGACGAAATTCGCGACGTACGAATAGAGAATCGCGGCCGCAAACGGCGACGGCACGCGCGATTCCGCAGCGACGATCCGGATCCGGCGCGACGCAATTCTTCGGAGTATGTCGAGCAGCCCGGGAAGATCGAAAACGTCGCGCAGGCACTCTCGATACGTCTCGAGGATCATCGGGAAGGAGCCATAGCGGGCCGCGACGGCCAGGAGATCGGCCGAGCGCTTGCGCTGCGCCCACAGGGGCGACCGGCGCCCCGGGTGACGGCGCGGCAGGAGCAGGGCTCGCGCGGCGTTCTCGCGGAATCGCGCGGCGAAGAGAGACGTCTGGCCGAGGTTCGCCACCAGCAGGTCCTCGACGCGGTCCGGGTCGGGCAGGAACAGCGACACGTCGGGAGGCTCGTCCGACTCCGGCAGGCGAAAGACCATTCCGTCGTCGGACCACATCATCTCGACTTCCGCGGCCCTCTCGTCGCGGAGCCGCGCGACGACGGCCATCGCCCACGGAGCGTGGACGCGCGCGCCGAAGGGAGACAGGACGCAGACGCGCCAGTCCCCGATCTCATCGAGGTACCGCTCCACGATGATCGTTTGATCGCTCGGTACCTGCCCCGTCGCCTCCACCTGCTCCGCGATGTAAGCGACCAGGTTGGGAGCGGCCCTCTCGTCGAGGGCGTGCTCGCGCGCGAGCCGGGCGCGGGCGTCGGCGGGAGTCGCCGCGGCAAGCTCCCGCGCGAGCTTTCCAATGGCGCGGCCAAACTCCGGCGGACGACCTGGACGATCGCCGTGCCAGAAGGGCATCTTCCCAGGCTCGCCGGGCGCGGGCGATACGAGGACGCGATCGTGGGTGATCTCTTCGATGCGCCACGACGACGCACCGAGGAGAAAGACCTCGCCGGGGCGCGACTCGAAGACCATCTCCTCGTCGAGCTCTCCGACCCGCCGGCTCGTCTTGGGATCGCCGCCCGCCAGGAAGACGCCGTACTGCCCGCGGTCGGGGATGGTTCCCGCGTTGACGATCGCCACGTGTCCCGCCCCCTCGCGCGCGCGGATTTTTCCGCCGACGCGATCCCAGGTGATCCGGGGCCGGAGCTCCGCGAACTCGTCCGAGGGATAGCGCCCCGACAGCATGTCGAGCACGCCGTCGAAGGACGACTGCGGCAGCTCCGCGAACGGCGCCGCACGGCGCACAAGATCGAAGAGCTCGTCGGTCCCGATCGGAGCTCCGGCGGCGATCGCGACGATCTGCTGCGCGAGCACGTCGAGCGGATTCCGAGGATAGAAGGTTTCCTCGACCTTCCCCTCGATCATGCGGGCCGTGGCCGCGGCGCAGGCGAGGAGATCTCCCCGGTACTTGGGGAAGATCACACCGCGCGAAATCTCGCCTACCGAGTGCCCGGCGCGGCCGATCCGCTGGATGCCGGACGCCACGGAGGGAGGAGCCTCGATCTGGACCACGAGATCGACCGCCCCCATGTCGATGCCGAGCTCCAGAGTCGACGTCGCAACGATCGCCCGGAGATCGCCGCGTTTGAGGCGATCCTCGATCTCCTGCCTTTTCTCGCGCGCGACGGAGCCGTGGTGGGCGAGGGCGAGCTCCTCGCCCGCGAGCTCGTTCAGCGAGTTGGCCAGGCGTTCGGACAGGCGGCGGCTGTTGACGAAGATCATGGTGGAGCGGTGCGCGCGGATGAGCTCCAGGAGCCTCGGATGAATCGACGGCCAGATCGACTTGCGCTGCGGTCCAGCGGCCGCCGGCCCCGATCGGATCTCATCGACAGGCTCTCCGAGCCGCGCCATGTCCTCGACGGGAACCTCCACGGTCAGGTCGAACGCCTTGCGGTGTCCGGCATCGACGATCGTTACGGGCCTCGCGGTCCAGCTGCCGCGTGGCCGGGGCTCTCCGCCCCCGAGAAGCCGCGCGATCTCTTCGAGCGGCCGCTGCGTGGCCGACAGGCCGATCCGCTGGAGAGGCTTGCGCCGGGCTTCGGGAGTCCGGTTCGCCTCGAGCCGCTCGAGGGAGAGGAAGAGATGCGCGCCGCGCTTGCCGGCGACGAGCGAATGAATCTCGTCGACGATCACGGTCTCGACCGACCGCAGGATCTCCCGTGCGCCGGACGTCAGGATGAGATAGAGCGACTCGGGCGTCGTGATGAGTATGTCGGGGGGATTCCGCGCCATGCGCGCGCGCTCGATTGCCGGAGTGTCCCCGGTCCGGATCGCGACGGCAGGCATGCGGAACGGGGCGCCTTCCCGCCCCGCCACCGCGGCGATGCCCGCGATCGGTGACCGCAGGTTCCGCTCGACGTCGACCGCCAGGGCCTTCAGCGGGGAGACGTAGAGGACGCGGCAGCGCTCGCCCTTCGGCGGCTCCGGCGAGAAAAGCAGGCGGTCGATCGACGCGAGGAAGGCCGCGAGGGTCTTGCCGGAACCCGTCGGAGCGAGGAGCAGGGTCGAGTCCCCGGCAAGAATCGGCGGCCAGCCTTTCGCCTGCGCCCGCGTCGCCTCCTCGAACGAGCCGGAGAACCAGCGCCGGACGGAAGGGTGGAACGCGGCGAGGGGATCGGCCATCGCCCCATTCTATGGAGCCGCGCTCTCAGTCTCCGGGCGGCGTCGCACGCGCCGCTCCCGCGATCGTGACGCGGGCGCGGTCCAGCGCCTCGTCGATGTCCGAGACGAAGTTTTCGCGGCCGTAGGCGTCCAGCCGTCCGGCGTGGTCGAGCGCGGAGAGCGGCTGCGCCTGGATTCCCGCGATCAGGAGCCGGACCCTCTGCCGGGCAAAGGAAGCGTGAAGCTCGTCCAGAACCCGGATGCCGGACGCATCCATGACCGGGACGTTGCGCATGCGCAGGATGAAAACAAGCGGCTTCCGCGCCACGAACTGGAGGACTTCCTGGATCTTGTAGGCCGCTCCGAAAAAAAACGGGCCGTTCACCTCGTACACCTCCACGCCGGGAGGGACGCGGCGCCGCGCGATCCCGTCCACATCGGATGCCATTGTGCCGTCCGGCGCGTCCTCGAGCTCCGACGAGATGGCTTCGACGTTGGTAGCGTCCGCCATGCGTTTGATGAACAGAAACGCCGCCAGGACGACGCCCACCTGGACGGCCACCGTCAGATCGACGAGGACCGTCAGGAAGAAAGTCGCGAGGAGAACGGCGACGTCGCTGCGCGGCGCGCGGAGAAGGGTCGCAAACGATCTCCACTCGCTCATGTGGTACGAGACGACGACCAGAACAGCCGCGAGGGCCGCGAGGGGGATCGCGCGCGTCGATCGGCCGAGGAACACGAGAACGAGCAGTACCGTCACCGAGTGGACCATGCCGGCGACCGGGGTGCGGCCGCCGTTCTTCACATTGGTGGCCGTGCGCGCTATCGCGCCCGTCGCTGGAATTCCGCCGAAAAGTCCCGACCCGATATTGGCAATGCCTACAGCGACGAGCTCCAGGTTCGACTTGTGCCGGGCTCCGATCATCCCGTCTGCGACGACGGCCGACAAGAGCGACTCGATCGCCGCGAGCAGGGCGATCGTCAGGGCCGGAGAGAGGAGCTCACGCACGCGCGCAACGGAGAGAGTCGGAAAGTGCGGAGCGGGGATTCCCGCATGGATGTCTCCGAATCGGGATCCGATGGTCTCAACCGGTATCTGCAGCCAGGCCACGGCGGCGGTCGCCGCGACGATCGCGACGATGGGGGCCGGAATGCGGCGCGACACTCTCGGCCACAGCATGAGAATCCCGAGAGAGCCCGCCGCGACCCCGACCGTCGGCAGCGAAGGGGCCTGTATGTGCCCGGCATAGGCGATCCATTTCTCGATGAAGGGCCCGGGAACGGCCCCCATGTGCAGGCCGAGGAGATCCTTCACCTGCGACGAGAAGATGATGATCGCGATCCCGCTGGTGAATCCGGTGACGACCGGATAGGGGATGAACTTGATGGCGCCGCCGAACCGGGCGAAACCGAGGCCGATCAGAATGAACCCGGCGATTATCGTCGACAGGACGAGACCCTCGAATCCGTACTTCTCGACGATGCCGAAGACGATCACGACGAAAGCGCCGGTCGGACCCGCGATCTGCACGCGGCTGCCTCCGAGCGCCGAAACCAGGAACCCGGCGACCACGGCGGTCACGAGCCCCTTCTCGGGCGGAACTCCGGACGCGATGGCGAACGCAAGGGCGAGCGGTATGGCGACGATTCCGACCACGAGACCGGCCTGCAGGTCCGCCAGGAACTGGCGCGGCGTATAGCCGCGCAGCGCCACCACGGATTTCGGAAGAAAGCTCGCGGTCACCGAAGCCTCGTTTCGCCGGCGAGCCGGCCCGGATCCGCGGACGGAAGACGGTCAGGCGGTATCAGCGAATCGGGCGGATGTCTCGCAGATCGTGGTTCGCGATCGAAAGCTGGACATGCGAGCCTTCGACGTACCGCTGATACTGCGCGCGCGTCACGGGGAACCGGTACGAGGCGTTGGCCTCTCCTTCCCGCGCTTCGAAGACCAGGTAGTAGGTCCCGTCGCCGGCGTAGCTCGTGCCGCCCGATCCGGGAGGCTCGTATTCGCGGCCGACCACCGTGGCTTCGAGGGTCTGATAACCGCGGGAGGGATCTCTCGTTTTTTTCGTTGCCGACGTGCCGCTGCCGCTCGAAGTCGCGCAGGAAGCTCTGCCGAAGACGAGGCCGGCTCCGAGCCCGAAGACCACGAACAGGACACCCACGCCGCGCATCGCCTTCGCGGATCGTCCGAATTCGGTCTTTCCGGGGTGAGTCGTCGTCACAGTTCACTTCCTTTCGCGCGCGAGCCGCTCGATCTCCTGGCGCGCCCGGTCGAGCGCCTCCCGCGCGGAGCGAAGCAGCTCCACGGAGACGACGCGCCCTTCCTCGAAGACCGTGTGTCCGAGCGCCGAAAAGGACCGCCCGAGCTGCCGAAGCTCGTCTGACATCGCCATCTCCCGTTCACCGCCCTGTCCGCCTGGTCCACTGGTTCCGGCCTGTCCGCCCTGCCCGCCTGTTTCGTCGGCCATCGTCCGCCTCCTTCTCCTCTGTCTTCTTGCTCCTCTGTCTTCTGGCTCGTCTGGCTTCTCGCTCCTCTGGCTTCTCGTCTCGCCTCCGGACTGTTCCGGGTCCGGCTCCATCCTAGACCTCGGAGGGCGTCCATGGGCGCCAGCGGAACAAAAGCATCATCTTCGCCCGTCTCGTGCCTCCTTGCCCCGCAGGCCGTGGTCGCATAACGTCTGCCGGCGGCCCGAGGGCTCGCTAAGGAGGATTCGTGAAGACAGCGACTCGCGCCCGCGTGGCACTCGTGGGGCTCGGCCCGATCGGGGTCGAAGTCGGAAGAGCGCTCGCGGGCCGCCTTCACGTCGAAGTTCTCGGCGCGGCAGACCCGGCTCCGGACAAGGCTGGCAAGAGCCTCGGAGAAATCACCGGATGGCCCGCCGGCGGACCTACGGTCGACAGCCGGGCGGCGGATCTCTATGCTCGCTCGGCGGCGAGCCGCGGCCGGGGTGACGTCGTCCTTCTCTGTACGGGCTCGCGGCTCGAGTCGGTGATCTCGCAGATCGAAGAAGCCATCGACGCCGGGATGCACGTCGTCTCCTCGTGCGAAGAGCTCTCCTTTCCCGAGCTCCAGAATCCCGCACTCGGACGCCGGATCGACGAGCGCGCCAGGGCGAAGGGCGTGGCCGTGATCGGAACGGGCGTGAATCCCGGCCTCGTCATGGACCGCCTCGCCCTCGCCGCCGCCGCCGCCTGCGTTCGCGTGGACGGCGTGAGGGTCACGCGGGTCGTCGACGCCGCGAAACGCCGAGGCCCGCTCCGCGCGAAGGTCGGAGCGGGCATCTCCCGGGAGGAGTTTCTGGCGGGAGTGGCGGCGAAGAAGCTCGGGCACGTCGGGCTCTCCGAATCCGCCGCGATGATCGCCCTGGGCCTCGGCCTGCCGATCGACGCGATCGCCGAGACGATCGAGCCGGTGATCGCGGAGCGCGAGACGGACGGCGTGCCGGCGGGACGGGTGCTGGGTCTCCACCAGATCTCGACCGTCCGTGCCGGTGACCAGCCGAAGGTCGTTCTGGACCTGACGATGGCAGTCGGCGTCTCGAACCCCGGAGACACGATCGAGATCACGGGCGACCCGCCGGTTCACCTGCACGTCGCCAACGGCTTTCACGGCGATCGCGCGACGGTCGGATGCCTTTTGAACGCCATTCCCTTCGTCATCGAGGCGGCGCCCGGGTTGCACACGGTCGTCACCCTCCCGCTCTTCGGGCTGGTGCCGCAGAGCGCCTGAGAGGTCCGCGCGTTGCGGCGGCCTCCGGGAGCGGACCTCCGGGACCGCGCGCGCCCGTGAGAACGAGCGAATGACCATGTATCGCCTCGAACGCACCACCCGGATTCCGGCCCCCCTGGAGGACGTCTTCGCCTTCTTTTCCGACGCCGGAAACCTCGCGCGGATCACACCTCCGTGGCTGCGGTTCCGCCTTCACGGAGCGGCACCGGAGCGGATGGAAGCCGGGGTGCGGCTGGAATACCGGATCCGCTGGCTCGTCTTCCGGCTGCGGTGGGTCACGCGAATCACGCAGTGGACGCCTCTCTCGGGGTTTCAGGATCTCCAGGAGCGCGGCCCCTACCAGACGTGGATTCACACGCATTCTTTCTCCGCCGACGGAGCCGGGGTTCTCATGACGGACCGGGTCGACTACGCGCTGCCCCTCGGCTTTCTGGGAAGAATCGCGCACGCTCTCGTCGTGAGGCGGCAGCTCGAGGGAATCTTCGAATTTCGGCGTCGCGCAACCGAACGGATCTTCGGTGCGGAAAGCGAGGGCACCCGATGAAACGTCGCCCGAGAGAAAGCGCTCACCGGGTTTGACGACCATAGTTCACTGGTTTCGCCGGGACCTCCGCCTCGCGGACAACACCTCTCTCCTCGCGGCCGCGCACGACGCCGACCGGGTCGTTCCCGTTTTCGTCCTCGACGATCACTACGGCCTCGACCCGAACGTCGGCCCATCCCGGTTTCGTTTCTTGCGCGAAAGCCTGGAAGAGCTCGAGCGTTCCCTCGCGGAGCGCGGCGGGCGCCTCGTCGTGCGGCGCGGGCCTCCGGAGAAGGCGTTGCCCGCGCTCGTTTCGGAGACGGGTGCCCGATGCGTTTACGCCAACGCGGAGATCGGGCCGTACCCCGAAGCCCGTGACCGCGCTGTGGCCTCGGCGCTCGAAGAGAAAAGCTCCACGCTTCGGGTCTTCGGCGACGCTCTCCTCGTCGAGCCCGACGCGATTCTCTCCGGCGCGGGCGAGCCGTACACGGGCTACTCCCCCTTCGCGAAGCGGTGGCAAAGCGTGGAGAAGCGGGCCCCCGGTCCGGAGCCGGCGCGACTCGCCACTCCCGCGCTGCCGACGGTACCGCTCGCGCGGGTGCAGGCGTGGAAAAACGCTGCGGAGAATCCGCTCGCTCCGCGAGGCGGCGAAGCGGAGGCGGGGCGGCTCCTCGGTAGATTCACCACGGATGCCCTGGAGCGCTACGCGACCTCACGTGACCGGCCGGACGAGGACGGGACGTCGGTCCTCTCTCCGCACCTGCACTTCGGAACGATTTCTCCCCGGCAGATACGGGCCGCGCTCATGGCAGCCGCCGACGCGGACCCCCGGGTTCGATCCGGGGCCCACCGGTTCGAGCTCGAGCTCGCCTGGCGCGAATTCTTCCATCACGTCCTGTTTCACTTTCCTCGCGTCGAGGAGGAGAGCTTTCGACCGGCCTTCGATCGGATCGCCTGGGCAGAACCGGGAGCGGCGCTGGACGCGTGGAAGTCCGGGCGGACCGGGTTTCCGTTCATTGACGCCGGTATGCGCCAGCTCTCCTCGACTCACTGGATGCACAACCGAGTGCGCATGGCCGCGGGCTCCTTCCTGACGAAAGACCTTCACCTCCACTGGCGGGAGGGAGAGTCGTGGTTCAACCGCCAGCTCGCGGACGCCGACCTCGCCAACAACAACGGCGGCTGGCAGTGGGTCGCCGGCTCGGGAACGGACGCGGCGCCGTATTTTCGGATCTTCCATCCCGTCCTCCAGTCGAAGAAATTCGACCCGCACGGCACCTACATCCGGCGTTTCGTCCCGGAGCTCGCCCGGGTGCCCGAAACGAAAATCCACGAGCCCTGGACGATGACCGCGGCGGAACAGAGCGCGGCCGGATGCCGGATCGGATTCGAATATCCCGCTCCGATCCTCGACCACGCTACCGAGAGGCTCCGCGCCCTCGCGATGTTCGACGTGATACGTGTTTCCCCGGCGTCCATGGCAAGGCCGGCCCCGTTCGCTGGATGATCCGGCGATAGTTCGATCGCCCGATCGATCGCGAGATCAGGAGATCGCATGTCGTGAGATCGCGAGATCGTGAGCCGTGAGAAGCAGCGCGTCCCGTCTCTTCTCGCCAGCTGGCTGATTGCTTGCACGGAGAGCCGCCATGACGGACACCGCGGCGCCCCATCTCTTCTCGAGAGAGGAGGGCCTTTTTCTCCCGGCATTCCAGGCCTGGATCGATCCACCGGCGCCCGCTCCGCGAGCGATCCTGTCGCACGGCCACGCGGATCACGCCGCCGCCGGGCACGGGGAGATCTGGGCGAGCCCGGAAACGCTGTCGATCTACCGGATCCGCCATCCCGAATGGCGGGGCACCGCTCGCGCGCTGGCGTGGGAAGAAAACGTCGCCGGCGAAGGCGTGGGCCTCGCGCTTCACCGCGCCGGCCACATCCTCGGGGCCGCGCAGATCCGCGTCGAAGGTCCCGAGGGATCGACCCTCTACACGGGGGACTTCCGGCGCAGCGAGTCCCGCACGACGCGGCCGGCCGCCGCCCCGCGCGCGGACGTACTGGTAATGGAAAGCACGTTCGGGCTGCCCGTCTTTCGTTTTCCCCCGCGGTCGGAGAGCGAGGCGCGACTCGTCGCCGAATGCCGTCGCGCCGGCGAAGAGGGCGCGGTCGCGATCGTCCTCGCCTACGCCCTCGGAAAATCCCAGGACGCCGTTCTCGCGCTGACGGAAGCCGGGATTCCGACGGTGCTTCACGGCGCCGCGTGGAAGATCCTCCCGGCATATGAAGAGGCGGGCTTCTCCTTCCCCCTGTCGCGCCCCTATGCGAGCGGTCCGGCCCAGGCGGGCGAGGTACTGGTCGTTCCGCCGAATTGCATCCGGACGCCGGTCGTTCGAAAAATCCGGAAGCGGCGGATTCTCTACCTCTCGGGGTGGGCCATGCGGGAGGCGTCACGAGCGGAGTTCGACGCGGACGTCCTGCTCCCCATTTCGGATCACGCGGACTTCGACGAGCTCCTCGCGCACGTCTCCGATGTCGCGCCGGCGGGCATTCGGACGCACCACGGCTACGCCCGCGATCTCGCTCGCATCCTTTCTCGCGGCGGGCGGAAAGCGGAGCCCCTCTCGGAGGGCGGCGAGCGGGCGCGCGAGGACGCCGAAGATACGGACATGCCGGCCCCGAAACGGGACGGCGGGCAGGAAGCGGAACCGGAGCCGTGAGCGCGTATCGGGAGCTCGCGCGGGGCCTCGACTCGGCTGCGTCGACGAGGAGCAGGCTCGCAAAAGTCGCTTCTCTCGCCGCGGCGCTCCGGCCCCTCGAAGATTCGGAGCTCGCAGCCGGCGCTCGGCTGCTCTCCGGCTCGCCCTTCGCGGAATGGGAGCAGGCCGTAATGTCCGTCGGCTGGGCCACCCTGTCGAAATCCGCCGCATCGATCACGGGCTGGGACATCGAAACCATCGGCGCGTCGGCGCGCGCGATCGGTGACGCCGGCGAGGCGATCGGCCTTCTCCTGCCCTCGGCGGTCGAGCGGAGCGAGCCGGTCACATCCCCTCTCGAGATCCGGGATGTGGACGAGCGTCTGAGAGAGCTCGCGACGAAGCGCCGCGCGGCGGACAAGCAGGCGATCGTCGAAGACCTCCTCCGCCGGTCGTCGCCGCTCGAAGCGCGCTACGTCGTGAAAACGCTCTCCGGCGGCCTGCGCGTCGGAGCGGAGCTCGCCACGATCGAGGAGGCGATCGCCGAGGCGTTCGGGGCGGATCGGGAGTCGGTCGCGCGCGCACATCGGGACTGCGGCGACATCGGTGAGACCGCCCTGGCGGCCCGACGGGGGTCGCTCGACGCCATCCGGTTCCGCATGTTCCATCCCGTCGGATTCATGCTCGCTTCGCCGATCGACAATCCCGAGGAGATCGAGTCGGAGCTCTCCCTGGACGTCGTCGAAGACAAGTTCGACGGCATCCGCGCGCACGCTCACAAGTCCGGGTCGCGAGTCGCGCTCTTCTCCCGGACGCTCGACGACGTCACCGCTCAGTTCCCCGAGATAGCGCTCGCCCTGGCGGCCGTCCCGGGGCAGTTTCTCCTCGACGGCGAAATCGTCGCGTGGAAAGAGGATCGCGTGGATTCCTTTTTCCGGCTTCAGCGCCGGCTCGGCCGCAAAGCGCCGGCGGTGGAGCTCCTTGCCGAGATCCCTGTCGCGTTTATCGCGTATGACTGTCTCGTCACGGGAGACACGCCGCTCTTCGAGCGTTCGTGGAGCGAGAGGCGCGGCGAGCTCGAGCGGCTCGCGGCCGCAGGCGGCTTTCGGCTCTCCGCCGTCCACCGGGCCGCGGACGCGGCAGCCCTCGAGTCGCTCTTTCGCTCCGCGAGAGAGCGCGGCAACGAGGGCCTCATGCTGAAACGCGAGGACTCGCCGTATCTCGCGGGCAAGCGCGGGCGGGCGTGGCGCAAATGGAAGAAAGCCCTCGCCACGCTCGACGTCGTCGTCACGGCCGTCGAGCAGGGAAACGGCAAGCGCGCCGGGATGCTGTCTGACTACACGTTCGCCGTGCGCGACGGCGATCGTTTCGTCAACATCGGTAAGGCGTACACGGGTCTCACCGACGAGGAGATCCGGAGGCTGGGTGCTCGCTTCCGGAAGATCACCGTCGGCCGCTACGGACCCGTGCGGGCCGTTTCTCCGGAGGTCGTGATCGAGGTCGCGTTCGACACGATCCAGAAGAGCCGCCGCCACAAGTCCGGCTTTGCGCTCCGCTTCCCCCGGATCGTGCGCCTGCGCGAAGACAAGAAAGCGGCGGAGATCGATACGGTCGGGAGAGTGGAAGAGATATGGGAGTCGGTGCAGGGAGGAGGGACGGGGAAAATCGGGTGATCGGGTGATCAATCAGGGGATCGGGTGAGGGAGGATCGGGCAAAGGCGGGATCGGCCTTGTTGTTCGAATCTCGCGATCTCGCGATCTCATGATCTCGCGATCAATCGAACTATCGGGGAGAATCGGTAGATCGTCCGGGTGTTCGTGTTCGGGTGATCGATCCGGGAATCGGGTGATGGAGGATCGGGCGAAGAGGGGATCGGCCTTGTTGTTCGAATCTCGCGATCTCATGATCTCGCGATCAATCGAACTATCAGGAAGAATCGGTAGATCGTCCGGGTGTTCGTGTTCGGGTGATCGATCCGGGAATCGGGTGACTAGCGAATCGGGAAGAGGGCTCGCCCCTCGCCCGGACCCTCTCCCGTCGGGAGAGGGGGAATGCTCCCCTCTTACCAGGCCGGCGGAAACAGTCGCACGCGACGGGAGGAGTCTCCTGACCGAAGGGAAGGAGGAGCCTCCCGTCGCGGGAGCCGGAGCACGCCACTCTCCGCTCTGTCGAGGCCGCATCCGGCCGAGCCGAGCAACTCTTAACCGCACAATTCCTCCGCGCCCCGCGACAAACTCTAAGCGGCTATAAAACAGCGCGGCGCAGGCGACGGTAAAGAGGAGGCCCGGCTGTCAGTCGCCGGGCCCGAGGAAGGAAGGTATTGCGTGCTGCCTTCTATAACGGGCTCCGTCGGCGATACATTTCCGAGTCGCAATAAATGTCTAAACCGCTTGCGATCAACACTTTATGGTGCCAGGACCGGATCTCCAGGTCCGGCGCTCATTTCGGAAGGATCCGGTACTCCTCCGGGCCGAGGTTTTCGTCGGGGAGGAACTCGAGATCGACGCCGAGCTTCTGCTGGACGTCCTCGAACAGTGTCCGATCCTCCTCGCCGAGCAGTCGGGCGAGCGACGGGGGGACGCGGATGCGCACGGTGTCGCCCGGATCGAACAGGACGGGCGGCCGGAGGAGATCGCGGCGCAGGTCGAGCGCCAGCGTGACGTCGGAGCGGACGCGGCCGCCACCCGCGCAACACGGACAGGGACGGGTCAGCACTTTTTCGAGGTTGCCGCGCGAGCGCTGACGGGTGACCTCGACGAGGCCGAAGTCCGAGAGCTGCAGGAGCCGGGTCCGGGCGCGGTCCGACGCGAGCTCGGCGCCGAGTCGCTCGACGACTTCCTGGCGATGGGCCGCATCGCTCATGTCGATGAAATCGATGACCAGCAGCCCGCCGAGATCGCGCAGCCGCATCTGGCGGGCGATCTCCGGAACCGCTTCGAGGTTCGCGGCAAAAACGGTCTCCTCGAGCCCATCCTTCCCGACGAACTTTCCGGTATTCACGTCGATGGCGACGAGCGCCTCCGTCTGCTGGATGACGATCGAGCCGCCGGAGGGAAGCTCCACATGGCTCTTCAGCGCGCGCTCGATCTCCGCCTCGACTCCGAACGCCTCGAAAAGGGAAGGCTCCTGATCCCAGAGATCGATGTTCTTGGCGAGCAGCGGCGCCACCGCCAGAAGAAACTCCCTCAGCCGGGCGGCCGTGGACTCGTCGTCCACGCGAATCGCGGAGAAGTCCTTCGAAACGAGATCCCGCACGATCCGAAGAGCGAGGTCGAGCTCGCGGTGGAGCAGCGAGGGCGCGCTCGAGCGTTCTCCCTGGCGGACGATCCGCGCCGCGAGATCCGTGAGGTATCGGTGATCGGCCTCGAGCTCCGGCGCTCCGGCACCGAGCGCCGCGGTTCGGGCGATCAGTCCGCCTCCGGCCGGGAGCGCTTCCATCAGGGCCCGCAGCCTCGCCCTCTCGTCTTCATCGGAAATGCGTCGAGACACACCGATCTCGTGCGCCGACGGCAGGTACACCAGCGTCCGCCCGGGAAGGGACAGTCCGGCGGTGACTCGAGGGCCCTTGCCGGCCATCGGGTCCTTGGTCACCTGGACGACGATCTCCTGGCCCTCCTTGACGAGGTCGTCGATCCGAGGCCGGTTGTCGGAGTCGCGATCGCCCGCCTTTCCGTGCCGGACCGCGGTGTCGTCCGTTTCCTCGTCGACGGAAGGCGGCAGCGCGTCCTCGACGTAGAGAAATGCGTCGCGATCGAGGCCGATCGACACGAAAGCCGCCTGCATCCCCGGCAGAACGCGATGCACGCGTCCGAGGTAGACGTTCCCGACCAGCCCCCGATGTCCCCGACGCTCGTGAAAGACCTCGACGACGCGCCCGTCCTCGATCAACGCCACGCGCGTTTCCGGCGGCGTCACCGAGATCAGCAGCTCGGTCTTCACGCGTTCGCGAACCGGCGGTAGTGCACTCCGAGGATCAACCCGATCGACAGAAACGTCGTCGCCACGGAGGAGCCTCCGTAGGAGACGAGCGGCAACGGGATTCCGGTCGTCGGCAGCAATCCGATCATCATCGAGGCGTTCACGGTTACCGAAAAGAAGATCACGCTCGCGAGACCGAGGATCAGGAAGACGCCGCCTCGGTCGCGCGCGACGCCGGCGAGCCGCAACGCGCGGAGCACGAGCGTCGCGAAGAGGCCCATGACGAAAATCACGCCCAGGAATCCCCACTCCTCCGCGACCGACGCGAAGATGAAATCGGTGTGCGGCGTCGGGAGAAATCGCAGCTGGCTCTGCGTGCCGGCGCGGAATCCCTTCCCGGAAAAACCTCCGGACCCGACCGCGATCTTCGACTGGCGAACCTGGTATCCCGCCTTCAGCACGTCCTGGTCCGGATTGAAGAACGTCGAGATGCGTTGCTTCTGATAGTCCTTGAGAAAGAACCAGGCACCTCCCGCGCACACGACGACAACGAGCACGATCGCCACCCATCCTTTGAAGGGAAGGCCTCCGAAGAAAAGCCCGATCCCCAGAAGCGGCAGGAACGTGAGAGCCAGCCCGAGGTCGGGCTGAAGGAAAACGAGCAGAAAGGGGATCCCTACGATCGCGCCGAGCTTGACGAACGCGGTGAGGCGCAGCCGACCATCGTCCTCATTTTCGAAGAGATACGCGACCAGGAGTGCCGTCGTGATCTTCGCGAGCTCCGCGGGCTGAAACTGGAACGAGCCGAACCGGATCCACGACTTCACGTTCTGGATCCGCTGGCCGAAAAAGAGAAGATGGACGAGAGGCACGAGGGAAGCGCAGTAGAGCGGAAACGAGATCTTCAGCAGGGTGCGATAGTCGAACAGCACGGCGGCCACCAGGCCTCCGAGACCGACGGCGACCCAGAGGGCCTGACGCGTCGCGAGCCCGGACAGGCGGCCGCCCGACGTCGTCGAGGCGACGAAGAGGATCCCCAGGAGTGCGAGGGACACGGCGCATCCCAGGATCACGAGGTCGAGACGGCGCGGAACCGCGGCCACGCGGCCGATCATCGCGCGTTCCCGGCAGGCGCCGGTTTTCGGGAGACGGTGACGAAGTCCGTTCCCATGGACGGCGCCTGGACACGCATCTGGGGAGGGACCGGCGCGGCCGGCGTCGCGGGCGCAGGCGTGGGGCTGAGCGGGATTCCGAACTTCCTGGCGAACAGGAGGCGCCCCAGAGGCGCGGCTGCCAGGTTTCCGTGCCCGCCGTTTTCAACGAACACCGCGACGACGATCTGCGGATTGACGAGAGGAGCGAAACCCACGAACCAGGCGTGGTCGGCCAGCTTTTTCCGGTCCGCGCCCGCCCGGATTGTCGATTCGTGGCCGATCACCTGGACTGTGCCGGTCTTGCCTCCGGAATCGAGCCCGGGCACGCGCGATCCGTACGCGGTCCCTCCGGCCTCGTTCATGACGGCCCACATCCCGTTCTTCACGATCTCGAGCTTGTCGGCAGAAATCTCCATCCCCGTGTGCGTCTCCGACTTGTAGCGCAGCCGCTGGCCGCTGTGGGGCTCCTGGGACGCCAGAAACAGATGCGGAGTCGGAAGCCGCCCATCCTCTATCAGGGCGGAGAGCGCTCTCGCCTCCTGCATCGCCGTGACGAGCACCGGACCCTGACCGATCGATACGGAGATCGTCTCGCTCGGATACCAGCGCGCGCGACGTTTCTGCACGGCCCACTCTTCGGACGGCACCAGCCCGTTCTTCTCGTACGGGAGGTCGACGCCGGTCACACTTCCGAAACCGAACGCGCGCGCGATCTCCGCGATGCGCTCGATGCCGAGCCGACGCCCGAGGTTGTAGAAGTAGACGTCGCACGACATCTTGATCGCGTTCCGAAGGTTGACAGTGCCGTGGCCACCCTTCTTGTGACACCGGAAGGTGCGGCCGTAGAAGGTCGCGTATCCGGGACAGAAGACGGTCTGCTCGGGATCGACGAGGCCCATCGCGAGCGCGCCGTAGGCCAGAAAGACCTTGAAGGTCGAGCCCGGCGAGAAGGCGTTCTGGATCGCCCGGTTCTGGAGAGGGTGATCTCCATCCGTCAGGAGACCATTCCACTCTTTCGCGCTCACGCGCCGCGTAAACCAGTTCGGGTCGTACGAGGGCGACGAGACGAGCGCCAGGATCTCTCCGGTTCGGGGATCGAGAGCGACGGCCGTACCGACCTTGTCTTTGAAGTAGTCCTCCGCGACCTGCTGCAACCCGAGATCCAGAGTCACGAAGAGGTTCTGTCCCGGGCGCGCTTCGACGCGGCGCTCCTCCGCCATTTCGCGGCCATGGGAGTCCACGATGATCCGGCGTTCGCCGTTCACGCCGGCCAGCAGCCCCTCGTAAGCGCCCTCGATTCCCTTCTGCCCGATCCAGTCCCCCAGACGATATCCATTTTCCACGGCCTTGACCTGCTCGAGGCTCGCCTCCGACAGGTACCCGAGCACGTGGGCGGCCGACGGGCCGTGCGTGTAGAGCCGCCTCTGCGACACCGTGATCGCGAACTCGGGATGCTCGGGCGCGCGCGCCTCGATCGACGCGACCTCGTCGATCCCGAGGTTCTCCGCGATCGCGATCGGGAGGAATTCGGGATCCTTCAAGCCGCGATCGACGCGCGCCTTCACGACTTCTCGCGGAAGCTTCAGGACATCGGATGCCAGGTCGATCGACGAGGCGAGGTTCTTCGCCTCTTTGCGGTACAGGTGCAGCGTATAGGCGGGCTCGTTGTCCACGAGCATGGCGCCATTGCGGTCGAGAACGTATCCGCGCGGCGCGTTGATCCGCACGGAACGAATACGGTTGTTCTCCGAGAGCGTGAAGTAGTAGTCCCCTCGGACGATCTGGACATACCAGTACGAGGTCGCCAGGATGGCGAACACGATCCCGACCGCCACGCGGGCCGCCTCCATGCGGCGGTTCAAAGCCGTCCGGTTCTCGCGGACTTTCAGCACGATCGATCTTTCCGAACGCCTGTTTTCATCGGATGCTCATGTGCCTCTTCGTCCTCATCGCAGCCTCCGCAGCCGCCGCCTCTCCCACCACTCGCGCCATGGGAACGTGCGGGCGGCTTCGAAGATTGCGCCCGTGCATCCCGTCGCCACCGCGCGCCAGAGGGACTCGCGCGAGTACAGTACAAAGGGAGCCTGTAAGAGGAGCGCCGCGAGCCCTCCCACGATGGCGTCGTTGGCGAGAGATGCCGCGGCCAGCGCCAGGGCCACGGCCCAGACGCCCCCGAACATCACCCGCAGGGACAGCAGCGCCAGGATGTATCCGAGCGCCGCCTTCGCGAACGCGTTCATACCGAGAAGATCGCTCGAGAGGGCGTCCTCGAGAAGACCCATCCCTCCGCCGACGAGGACCGCCGCAACGGAGTCTCCCCCCCTCGCCACGATCGCCGTCGCGATCAGGAACGCGTCGATCGGCCAGATACCGCGATGCCGGGAGCTCCCCAGCAGGAACTGCACCGCCGTCGCCGCGACCAGAAGCACGGCGACTCTCTTCCACTTCACGGCGTGACACTCCGCGCTCCTCCCGGGCTCTCCGTCACGGCCGGCGAGGGCGCCAGAACGAGCACATCCGTCAGTTGAGAAAAAGGGACCGAAGGGGTGACTCGGATGTCCAGAAACAGGCTGCCGGATCGGGAAACGCTCGCCACGCGGCCGATCGCCACCCCGCGCGGGTAGATCCCGTCGATACCCGCGGATTCGATCGGATCTCCCGCCGCGACGCGGGATGTCGTCGGTATGTTGTTCAACCGCAGCCCGCCGTGGCCGTCGCCCTTCACGACACCGGTTTCTCCGGTCCGCGAGATCCGCGCTCCAGCGGCCGCGGACGCGTCCACGAGAAGCTGGGCGCGCGACACGTTTCGGCCCACCGACACGACGCGCCCGACGAGGCCCTCCGTCACGGCGATCGGCGAGCCCGTCACGACGCCGGAAGCCGAGCCCGCACCGATCAACGCGCTCAGCAGTCCCGCGCGATTCTCGACGAGGAGCACGGGCGCGGTTCCGATCACGTTCGGAAGAATGCCGGCGGCGAGCGCGAGGCGGTGGTCGCGGCCGGACTGCGAGACCTCTGCCCGAAGATGGAAGAGCTCCCGGTCCCGCAGAGCCAGCTCCCGCTTCAACCGCGAATTCTCCGAGTGAGCCTCGAAAAGATCCCCGACGGAGTCGATCCCCGACGAGACGGCGCGAGAGACGGCGGCGAGCCCTGTTGCGAGAGGGGTGGCCCCGGTGAGAATCCAGGCCTGCAGAACCGAGCCGCGCCTCCCGCGGGCAGGCGCCTGCGCCGACAGAATCAATACGCAGAACACGAGAGTGGACGCGAGAACGACTCCCCCCCGGCGCGGCCGAAGGCCGATCACCTCGACGCGAGGGTTCGTGATTCTCACGCGAAAGGACAGAGGCTCGAACCGGCCGCTTCGATTTTCTGTTTCCGGGTCACATTTGCCTGAATTCAGGTGATGCTGATTTTTCGAAGCAGATCCATGTCCGTCAGCATCGCGCCGGTTCCGAGCACGACGGACGCGAGCGGATCTTCCGCATACGAAATCGGCAGACCCGTCTCTTCGCGAAGACGGCGATCCAGGTTCCGCAGCAGGGAGCCGCCGCCGGTGATGATGATGCCCTTGTCCATGATGTCCGCCGAGAGCTCCGGCGGAGTCCGCTCGAGCGCCACGCGAACGCTCTCGACGATGGCGGCAACGACTTCCGACAACGCCTCGCGGACTTCCTCGTCCGTCAGCGTGAGGGTCTTCGGGACGCCCTCGACGAGATCACGCCCCTTGATGTCCATGGTGAGCGGCTGATCGAGAGGATGGGCCGAGCCGATCTCGATCTTGATCTGCTCCGCGGTGCGCTCGCCGATCAGGAGGTTGTACTTGCGCTTGACGTACTGGATGATCGCCTCGTCCATCTCGTTCGAAGCGATCCGCACGGAACGGCTGTACACGATGCCGGCAAGCGAGATGACGGCGACGTCGGTCGTCCCGCCGCCGATATCGACGATCATGTTCCCGGCCGGCTCCGTGATCGGCAGGCCGGATCCGATCGCCGCCGCCATGGCCTGCTCGATGATGAACACTTCGGACGCTCCCGCGCGGAGCGCCGAGTCCTGCACGGCTCGCTTCTCGACCTGCGTGATTCCCGAAGGAACCGAGATGACGATGCGCGGCCGCACGAAGAGCGATCGGCCGTGCGCCTTCTTGATGAAGTGATCGAGCATTTTTTCGGTGACTTCGAAGTCGGCGATGACGCCATCCTTCATCGGGCGGATCGCGACGATGTTGCCCGGCGTCCGGCCGAGCATGTCCTTCGCTTCCGTCCCGACCGCCTCGACGCGGTTGGTGACGTTGTTCACGGCGACAATCGACGGCTCGCGGACGATGATCCCTTTGCCGCGCGCGAATACGAGCGTGTTCGCGGTGCCGAGGTCGATCGCGAGATCGTTGGAGAAGATGGAAAAGAGAGATTTGAATGCCAACTAGGGCCTCCGTAAAACGGGAAACGGGAAGCGGGAAACGAAGTCTCGGACACGCGGCGTTTTCACGCTGCGGGTGTTCCGGCTGCCGTTTTCCGTTTCCCGACTCCCGGTTGTTCTCATAAGGACTCCACGAACACCTTGACCGGCTTCACCGTCTCGTTGCCCGATGCATCGACGGCCTTGATCACGAGCGTCGCATAGCCCTCGCGGTCGATCGTGATCGTCTTCTTGAAAGAGCCGTCCGATTCGACGTCCGCGGGCTCCGCGTTCACCGTCACGATCGCGCCCGGATCGGTCTTGCCGAAGATGAGGAACAGATTTCCCATCTGCTGCGGAGCGGACACGACGAGCCGCGGGGGAAGCGACAGGCCGGACTGCCGCGGCGGCTCCGTCAGCATCTTGAATCGGCGCACGAGACTCCAGTCCGAGGGATGCCCGTCCTGGTTGATCGCGGCGACGCGCCAGAAATAGGAGCCCTCCCGCGAGACCTTGACGCGCGCGGACGTCTCGACCCGATCGTCGAGATCGACCTCCGTGGCGTCGGGCACGAAGAGCCGCGAGCGCGAGATCTGGATCCGGTAACGGACCGCCTTCGCGACGACGCTCCACCTGAGCTCGATCTGGTCGCCGGTCTTGAGATCGTAGATCCGGTTGTCGGCCGGCAGGGCGAGCTGCGGGGATTCCGGCACCAGAACCTTCGCGGAGATGGCGCCGTTGCCCACGCTGGCCGTGACCTCTTCGCGTTCTCCGAGGACGGTTGTCTCCTTGCCCGTCGACACGGTGGTCCGGCCGCGGAACGTCGTCACCTGGGTCTTGTCCCCCAGGGCGACGTCCATCGAAACGCGCGACAACTTGTCGATCGACGCCGTGGCCGCGTCGGTCGAGACCGTGGAGGAAGAGTTCGACGTGTAGACGTTGATCGAGCCCGAAATCATCTTCACCTGGCTGCCGCCCGCGTCGGCGGACACCGGGCGCCGGACCTCGAACAGGGAGCCCGGTCGGACCGTGTAGAGGGTTCCGTCGGAGAACATGATCTCCGCGGAACCGGTGCGGCCGGTCTTGATGAAGTCTCCGTCGAAGAGCGCCTGCCGCTGTTTCGCGCCGTCGAAGGAGGAATGTCCAGCCGTCTGCACGGCCACGTCCCCTTCGACGAAGATAAACGAGGCGTCGCCGGACTCGTCCGCCGTCGAGCCGCCGAGCGCGCGCCGCGCGTACGACTGCGATTCCACGGCGAGTCGGAACGCTTCGTCGAAGCTTTTTTTTGAAAACGATTCCTCCGCGCTGCGCAGGTAGTCGCGCGCCTGCGAGACGTTCGATCCGGGCCGGTTCGCGCTCGGCGTGCTCGACGCGCGCGTCAGAAGGGTCGCGGCGTTCGCGATTTCCGCCCGGGCTTTCTCATCCGGAGAGCGACGGCTCTTCGTGTACACAAAGTAGCCGAGAAACGCGGTCGCCAGTATGACGACCGTGAAAATGCCCCACTGGCGCAGCTTCTCGATCGGTATGACGAACCAATCGATATCGCCCCCAACCGGCTGGCTGGGCTTCCGCTTCCGCATAAACCTCCGGATTTGCGAGACTTAACCGGATTCCTTATAACACGACGGGCCGGTTCTCGAAAGACCGCAAGGCGGGCGATCGAGCCGGGAAACGACCGTCGGAGCTTTCTCCCGGGAATCCAAGACGCTTCTCGGGACTTACGACCGGCGATGGCGGTCTTCGGCATCTTCGGCGCACGAGAGGCCGGTGCGCGCGTGCCGGGCCCGGGTGCCGCGAGAACACCGGTCCGGATCGCTGTATAGCTGTATAGTCGCCCGTTCTCAATAATCGCGACCGACGGAGGGGTTCCGGATGCTCAAGACCATGCGCGCCAGCTTCCACCACCTGAAGTGGACGCTCTTCGCGGTGATTATCGTCTTCGTCCTCGGGTTCGTCTTTTTCTCGGGCGGCGGAGGCGGAACGACGAAGGACCCGGCGTCCCAGGTCATCGCCAAGGTCGGCGGCGAAACCATCACCGCGGCCGAGTTTGACCGGCAGTATCGGGAGTTCCTCCAGCGCCAGCAGAGCATGTACCAGGGAAACCTGTCGCCGGACCTGATCCGGGCGATGGACCTCCCGCGGCAGGCCCTCGACGGCATGATCGACAAGATCCTCCGCCTCGACGCAGCCCGGCGTGCCCACCTGAAAGTCACGGACGAGGAAGTGGCCCAGACGATCGCCGCGATTCCGAGCCTCCAGGAGAATGGCCAGTTCATCGGTCGCGAACGATACGAGCGCCTCCTCGGCCTGAACAAGAGGACGCCTCAGCAGTTCGAGGACGAAGTCCGCGAGAGCCTCCTTCTCAACAAGTACTCCGCGTTGATGCGCTCCTCCGTTCTCGTCTCCGACGCCGACGTGCAGCGGGAGTTCTCGACGCGCAATGACAAGGCCTCGATCGAGTACGTGAAAATCCCCCTCTCGCGGCTCGAGAGCTCGGCCGAGCCCGCGGACGCGGATCTCAAGACGTACTACGAGAAACACAAGGACCGTTACCGAACTGCCGAACAGCGCAAGATCAAGTACCTCCTGGTCGGGCGCGGCAAGGTTCGCTCGAAGATCGCAGTTCCGGAAGCGGAGCTCCGCGCCGAGTATGAGAGCCGCAAGGCGACGTTCGGCACTCCGGAGCAGGCGGTCGCGGCCCACGTCCTTGTCCGGACGGATCCGGCGAAGGGTCCGGCCGGGGACGCGGAAGCGAAGGCGAGGGCGGAGAAGATCGCGGAGCGCGTGAAGAAGGGCGAAGACTTCACGAAGGTCGCCAACGAAACGACGGAAGATCCTTCCGGCAAGGGCAGCGGCGGCCAGCTCCCGCCCTTCTCGAAGGGCCAGATGGTTCCCGAGTTCGAACAGGCGGCATTCTCCATGGCGCCCGGCGAGATCCGGGGGCCCGTCAAAACGCAGTTCGGATACCACGTCATCAGGCTGATCTCCCGGAATCCGCCGCGCACGAAGTCGTTCGAGGAGATGCGGCCGCAGCTCGCCGCGGAGCTCTCCGACAAGCGCTCCGGCGCCGAGACGGACCGCCGCGCCAAAGCGCTGGCGGAGAAGATCGGGAGCCTGTCGAACAAGTCGGACGAAGAGCTCCGCAAGCTCCAGGACGATGCCGTCACGTACGAAACGAGCGAGTGGATCGCGAAGGGCGAGCCGATCACGGGCATCGGGGCAAACCCCGCCGCGGCGGCCGAGGCCTGGTCGCTCAAGATCGGGCAAGTCTCCAAGGAACCCATCACGACGACGCGAGGCCCCGCATTCCTGAAACCCGCGGAGGAGCGGGCGGCCGGAACGCCGCCACTCGCCGAGATCAAGGCGCGCGTCTCGGCGGACTTCGTCTCGGAGCGGCGTGACAAGGAAGCGCAGGAAAAGCTCGCTCCCGTCGTCAAGGAGCTCTCGTCGGGCGTGACGCTCGCGTCTCTCGCCACCCGCTACGAGACGGAGGTCAAGACGACCCCCGAGTTCAGCCCGGGCGGCAACGTTCCGGAAATCGGCACCGCGCCCGCGCTCGCGACGGCCGTCTTCCAGACCTCGAAGGGCCAGGCCGGGCCGCCCGTCGCGGTCCCGGGCGGATTCGTGCTCTTTCGCGTACTGACACGGACAGGCGCGGAGCCTTCGCAGCTCGCGACACAGAAGGACGAGATCGTCGACAACCTGCGCTCACGCGAGGCCGAGAGGCTCCTCCGCGCCTACCTCCTGCAGCTCCGCACGGACAAGCGTGTCGAGGTCAACGACGAGATCCTCAAGTCCTTCCTCCCGGAGCCGGGCTCCGCGCGACGAGGCTGACGGACCGGAGGCGGAGGCCGGCGTGAAGGACGACGAAGAGCGGCCCGGGATCGACACCCGCGCGATTCACGCCGGCCGGCGCGACGATCCGTCCCGGGCCCTTGTCGAGCCGGTCTATCAGACGGCTCCCTTCTCGTTCGCCGGGACGGACGAGCTCGAGAAGGCGGCATCGGGCAACCCGCCCGACGCCTTCTACACGCGGGAGGGTAACCCGAACTGGACGACCGCCGAAGGCCGGCTCGCTGCCCTCGAGGGCGCGGAAGACTCGGTCCTGTTCGGCTCCGGGATGGCGGCGATCTCGGCCGCCTGCCTCGCGCATCTCGCTCCGGGCGATAACGTGGTCGCCACCGAAGATCTCTACGGAGGCTCGGTCCGCTTCTTCCGCGAGATCCTCGAGCCGGCGGGCATCTCGTTTTCGTTCGTGCCGACGGAGCCGAGGCCCGCGATCGAGACGGCTCTCCGGAAGGAGACGCGCTGGATCTACGTCGAGTCACCGACGAATCCCCTCGTCAAGATCGTCGACCTCGAATTCGTCGGGGAGCTCGCCCGGCGTCGAGGACTGACGGCCGTGATCGATGGAACGTTTGCCTCCCCCGCTTTGCAGCGGCCTCTCGAGGCCGGATTCCATCTCGTCCTCCACTCGGCCACGAAATATCTCAACGGCCATGCCGACGTCACCGCCGGGTTCGCGGCGGGATCGCGCGACCTCATGGTCCCGATCCGGGCGCGCCGGGCGCGCACGGGCGGGATTCTCGATCCGCACGCCGCTTTTCTTCTGACCCGCGGCATGAAGACCCTGGGCATCCGCGTGCGCGCGCAGTCCGCCAACGCGTTGCACCTGGCGAAATGGCTCGATCAATCTCCGCGGGTCGAGCGGGTCCACTACCCCGGCCTGAAATCCCATCCCGGCCACGAGACGGCACGCCGCCAGATGTCCTCCTTCGGAGGAATGCTGGCGTTCGACATCGTGGGCGGGCTTCCGGCGGCGAAGACATTCCTCTCCCGGATCGCGCTCGTGACGCTCGCGACCTCTCTCGGATCCGTCGAGACAACGGCGGACCTTCCGTGGCTGACGTCTCACCGGGCTTTCGCGCCCGAGAAGAAGCGGGAGCTCGGGATCCAGGAGGGCACCATCCGGCTGTCCGTCGGGATCGAGGACGCGAAGGACTTGCAGAAGGATATCGAGTCCGCGCTGAGGTGACGGGAGGATCGCTGTCGGCTGTCCGTGAGCCGCTGGCTGTCCGCTGGAATTCGTAACCCGTACAATCCGTCCATGATCGGTCGTTTGACGGGACGCCTCGCGGAGAAAGCGCCCGAGCAGGTTCTTCTCGATGTGGGCGGCGTGGGCTATCTCCTCCACATCCCGCTTTCGACTTTCTACGAGCTTCCCGAGCCCGAGAGCCCGACCTCGCTCTTCGTCCACACGCACGTCCGCGAGGACACGCTCGCGTTGTACGGATTTCTGACGGAGCGGGAGAGGTCTCTTTTTCTCCTGCTCCTGACCGTCAACGGCATCGGCCCGCGCGTCGGGCTGACGGTCCTGTCGGGAATGCCGCCGGCGGAGCTCGTCGAGGCACTTCACAAGCAGGATGTCCGGCGGCTCATGAGCGTCCCCGGCGTCGGAAAAAAAACGGCCGAGCGGATGGTGCTCGAGCTCGCCGACAAGGCCGCCAAATCCGCGGCGCCGCCCGCCGCCGGCGCTCCCGTCTCCGTAGCCGCCGACGACGTCATCTCCGCTCTCGTCAACCTGGGCTACCGGCGCGCCGAGGCCGAACGGGTTGTCGAGGGGATCTCGCGCTCGAACGCGCCAGCCGACTTCGGCGATTATCTGAAGGCGGCGCTGAAGAAGCTCACGGGGGGATGATCCAGTTTCCTCTCGAGTCGAATCGGGTGATCGGGTGATTGGGTGATCGGGTGATCAAGCAAGAGAATCGGATGATCCGGGAATCGGAATGAATGCGCCCCTCACCCCTGCCCTCTCCCGGCGAGAGAGGGGGAATGCGGGCTCGGCGCGCACCGAAAATGCAGAAAGCGATTCGCCGGAGACCCGGCCTCCGAAATACGATCCTCCGATCACCCGATCCCGCGCGATAGATCGCCCGATCACCCGATCACCCGATCACCCGATCACCCGATTCTCTCTAATCCGGTTGAGAGAGAATCGCAGGCGAAAGCACCGATGACCGACGACAAAGAGCTCATGGCCGGCACCGCCCTCGACGACGACATCGCCGTCGAGCCAAAGCTGCGGCCGCAGTCCCTCGCGGAGTACATCGGCCAGAAAAAAGTCCGCGACAACCTTTCCGTGTTCCTCCAGGCGGCCCGAGCCCGAAACGAGCCCCTCGATCACGTCCTCCTGACGGGGCCCCCCGGTCTCGGCAAGACGACCCTCGCCCACATCGTGGCGAAGGAGATGGCGGCCGGTCTCCGGGTCACATCGGGGCCTATGATCTCGCGGGCGGGTGACCTCGCCGGTATCCTGACGAATCTTCAGCCGAAGGACGTCCTCTTCATCGACGAGATCCACCGGTTGAACCCGGCGGTGGAAGAGATCCTTTATCCCGCGATGGAAGACTTCCGGCTGGACGTCATGATCGGCGAAGGCCCGATGGCGCGGACGATGAAGATCGATCTGCCGGCCTTCACGCTGATCGGAGCGACGACGCGGCCCGGGCTTCTCTCTCAGCCTCTGCACGGGCGATTCGGCATCGCCCTCCGGCTCGACTTCTACGACGCGGCGTCGCTCGCGATGATCATCGACCGGTCCGCGCTGATCCTCGGCATCTCGATTACACCCGAAGCCGCGCACGAGATCGCGCGCCGCAGCCGCGGAACGCCCCGGATCGCCAATCGTCTGCTTCGCCGGCTGCGCGACTTCGCGGAAGTGGCGGGCAAGAAGGCGATCGATCTGGAGACCGCCCGCCAGGCGCTCGCCCGCCTGGAAGTCGATGAGCACGGCTTCGACGAGGTCGACCGGCGGATCCTCGCGACGATCATCGAGAAGTTCAGCGGGGGTCCGGTCGGGATCGGATCCATCGCGGCATCGATCGGCGAGGACCGCGGGACGATCGAGGATCTCTACGAGCCCTACCTGATCCAGGCGGGATTTCTGCAACGAACTCCCCGCGGACGGATCGCATCGGCGAGCGCCTATCGCCACCTGGGAATCACACCGCCGCTGCGCGACGGATCGCTTTTCTAGCCGTCCCGAGCGCCAGTGAAACGCGGCGTCCTGATCTACAACCCGACGGCGGGACAACGCGACCGGCGCGCGCGCATGGGGGAACTGATCCGAAGCATGCACGCCCGGGGGATCGAGCTCGTCAACGCCCCGACGGAAAGCGCCGGCCACGCGACCGAGATCGCACGCGCCTTTCTGGCGCGAGGCGTCGATATCGTCGCGGCCTGCGGGGGCGACGGAACGATCTCCGAGGTAGCCTGGGGCCTCGCGGGAACGGACGTGCCCCTGGCGATCCTTCCCGGTGGCACCTCGAACGTGCTCGCCCGGGAGCTCTCGATACCGCTCCCGATCCATCTCGCGAAAGAGCTGCTCGTTACCGGCGTCCCCCTGCGCGTGCGGCTGCTGACGGCCAACGACCGGCCTTTTCTTCTCTGGGCGGGGGCCGGACTGGATGCCCGGATCATGTTGAGACTCCGGCCGCTTCTGAAGCGCTGGTTCGGGCGGGCAGGAATTGTTGTGACCGCCGCCCCGGAATTCTTCCGCTACGAGTTTCCGAGGCTCGAGGTCACGATTGACGGTGTTCCCCACGACGCGACCTTCGCCGTCGTCTCGCACGCAACGCGATACGCGGGCGACTGGATCATCGCGCCGGACGCGTCCCTCTTATCCGACGAGATGGACGTGCTCCTCTTCGAAGGAAAGAGCCGCTGGCGCTTCTTCCAGCTCTTCCAGCAGATCCAGATCGGCCGGTCGGGGCACCTCGCCGCCGGTATCGCGCGGATCGTGCGCGGGCGAACGATCGAGATCCGCTCGGGCGAGAGCTATCCCGTCGAGGTCCAGGTGGACGGCGACTGCGTGCTGGAGACACCGGTTGTCTGCCGGGCGGCGGACCGAGACGTGACCGTGCTTGTGCCGGCGCGGGCGTGAGGAAGAATCTCGCGATCTCGCGATCTCATGATCTCGCGATCAATCGATTCATCGAAACATCGGCTGTCGGGAGAGAACCTCGACTAGTCAGAATCGGGTGATCGGGTGATCGGGTGATCGGGTGATCAATCAGGGGGAATCGGGTGATCGGAGAATCGGGATGGCCTTTTATTTGCCGGAACAGTCGAATCTCCGATCGCGCGACCTCGTGATCCCGCGCGTCAGGGTTACGCCTGCTGTTGGGCCCAAGAAGCGGATCGCGGACAGCGACAGCCGGCCGCTCCCGGTTCACTTCCTCCCGACGGCCTTCTCCAGATCCGCCACTTCTTTCGGGGCGCCACACGACAGGCAGTCCGACCCCTTGTCGGTGATCAGGATCGTGTCCTCGATCCGCACTCCGATGTTCCACCAGCGCGGATCGACTCCTTCCATCCTGGCGGGGATGTAGATGCCGGGCTCGACGGTCAGGACCATTCCCGCCGCGAGGGAACGCGGCGCGTCGCCGACTCGATAGTGGCCGGCATCGTGCACGTCCATGCCGACCCAGTGAGAGATCCCGTGCAGTGTGAACTTGTAGTACGCGCGGCTCGCGATCAGCTTGTCCACGTCGCCCGAAAGAAGGCCAAGCTTGACGAGGGCCTCGGTTTGCCCGCGCGTGGAGGCCTTCTCGACTTCGTCATGCGTGACGCCGGGATGGAGCATCGCGATCACGCTCTTCTGGACTCCGAGAACCGCCTCGTACACCGCGCGCTGCTCCTTTGAGAAGCGCCCGTTCACGGGGTAGGTGCGGGTGATGTCCGTGGCGTAGTACGCGTACTCCGCTCCGGAATCGTTCAGGAGGAGTTCGCCTTCCTGGATTCTCCGATCATTCTTCTCCCAGTGGAGATAGACCGAGTTGGGCCCGGACGCCACGATCGACGGATACGCCATGCGGCGTGCGCCATTGGCGAAGCAGTAGGAGTCGAGCGCCTGCTGGACCTCGAATTCGTACTTCCCGGGAGCCACGGCCGCCATCGCGCGGATGTGCCCTCGGGCGGAGATCTCCGCAGCCCTCCGGAGAAGCGCGACCTCATCCCCGTCCTTGATGAGCCTCAGCTCGTGGATGATCTCTCTCGCGTCCACGACGGTAGCCGGCCCCGCGTCGTACCTTCGAACGACGTCGAGCCGGTCGCGAAACTTCACACTCCAAGCCTCGTCGCCGCCGTCCTCGAGGTACAGCCGCTCGACGCCCGATAAGAGTCCGCCCATGCGGTTGGCTTCCATCCGCACGAGGGACCCCTCGAAATCCGTGACGGGAAACGCCTCCGACGCGCCGTACTGCGCCGCGGCTTCAGCGGGTCCGACGCGGGGTCCTTCGAAGTTCTCCCGACGCGGATCCCGGGGCCTCAGGTAGAGCGTGTACGTCTTGCCGTCCGCAGCGCCCGGCCGGAACACGGCGACCACGTCCGGCTCGTCGATGCCCGTGAGGTAGTAAAAGTCGGAGTCCTGCCTGTAAACGAAATCGGTGTCCGCGGACATGACGCGCGTCGGGGCGGATCGGAGAATCGCGATCGACCCCGGCGGCAGCTTCGCCAGAAACTTTTCCCGATGGGCGCGGAACATCTCGCGGGGCGCGGTGAGCGGCGGAAAGTCGAGCGCCGACGCGGGCGCGGGGGAGACGGCGGAGAGCGTGACCAGCAGGAGAGCCAGGGACGCGACGCGCATCGAGACGGTACGGAACGTCATGGAGCGTTCTCCTCGATCAGGCAGACAGACTCGCAGGCAGACAGACTCGATCCGGCAGACAGAACAGACGGGCGCAGGAGTGCGGACAATTGGGAGCGCTTCAACGCTTGGAGATGAAAGCCCACGGTGACGCACCGGTGGATGGGGCTCCGGCCGGCGCGGAGACTGACGACGGGCGGATGACCGCGGCGATCCGGTCCCGGTGCTTTTTCAGGAGACGCCGCACGGGCACGCCGGACGCCGCCTCCTCCAGGATGTCGGCCCCGGACTCATCCATCTTGGCGAGATAGGCCTCCCAGACCGCTTCGCCGACGGCCATGCCGCGGAACGTGACATTCCCCATCTTGTCGAGCTCCCGCTGCAGAAATGCCAGCTTTTCGCGAAGCGATTCCTCGGAAGCGAGGGACTCGTCTTCGTACGGAGTGTGGGGCTTCGGAATGAAGGCATTCACGCTCGGCACAAGCTGGGCAACGCGGCCGGAGGCGCGGCCTTCCGCGATCGCGATCTCGCGCAGGTCGGCGACGGTCTTCACAATGTCCGCGACGTCCTCGTCCGTCTCCGTCGGAAGTCCGACCTGGAGATAGAGCTTCAGCCGCGTGAACCCGTGCGCAAACACGAGCCGCGCCTTCTCCCGAAGCATCTCGTCCGAAACTTTCTTGTTGATGTGCCGCCGCAGCCGCTCGTTTCCGGCCTCCGGAGCAATGGCGAGCGCTTTCTCGCCCTGTCGCGCGAGGACTTCGAGGATGGGCGCGGCGATGGCGTCGATCTTGATCGAGGAGAGCGCGATGTGAAACTCGAGCTCGGAGAGGCCGCGCAGGATCTCCTCGATCTCCGGATGGTCGCAGACAGCCGTCGCGATCAAACCGGTCCGATCGGTCAGCGGGCGCGCTTCCCGGGCGATCTTGAGGATCGACGAGGCGGGATATTGCTTGATGGGAGCCATGGCATACGCGGCCCAGCAGAACCGGCACATCTCGGTGCATCCACGCGAGATCTCGATCAGGAGCTTGTCCGCGAGCTCGGTGCGGGGCGTCAGCACCGTCGTGTGGGGCACTTCGAAGAACGACGTGATCTCTTTGCGCGACATCGGCTGCTGAATGACGACCTTGCCGCTTTCCGCGGACTCGGCGCGCGGACCGTGCACGGCCGGGACGAAGAACCCCGGCAGGCGGGCGGCGGCCGCCAGGAACTCGTCGCGGCCCAGGCCCGACTGCACGAGCTCCGCCACGGGTGGAACGAGCCGCTCGCCGTCGCCGAGCGCGAAGACATCGATGAAAGGAGTCAGGGCGGACGGGTTCATCCGCGCGATGTCTCCGCCCACGAGAAGGATCGGGTGCCGCTCGTCTCTCGCTTCCCGGCGCTCGGGGATGCCGGCGGAGCGAAGCGTCTTCAGGATGTGAACGATGTCCATTTCCCAGGAGAGCGACCACGCGAGCAGCCCGAGGTCGGAGAGCGGGGTGGCGCTCTCGAAGGTGACCGCGGGAGTGTCCTCCTCGTAGAAGAAGCGTTCGCAGACGAGATCGGGGACCCGGTTGAAAAGCCGGAAGACCCACTGGAACCCGAGATTCGACATCCCGATCTCGTAGGAGTTCGGAAAACCGAGGGCGATCTTCCAGGCCCCGAATCGTTTGGGAGCCTCGGTAAACCGCTCGAGGGAGGCGAGCTCCCGGTTTCTGTCGCTGGATCGCATGGCCGAACGCGCGATTATACCGGTCCGAGCCTCCTCCGGGCCGGGCGCGCCGCGCGGCCTTCTCCCACGGCAAACACCCAGTCACACACGTTCGTCCCGGTCGGGCCCGTCCGGAACGCGTCTCCCAGGGCTTCGAAGAGCGGAGCCGCGTCGTGGCGGGCGAGGGCAGCTTCGGGATCGATCCCGAGCGCCCGCGCCCGTTCGGCCGTGCGGGCGTCCGCAAACGCCCCCGCCAGGCCCGAATTGCCGTCGAATCCGTCGGAGGTCGCGACGAGCATCCGGGCCCGGAAACCTCCTCCTATCCGCTCGAGCGCCAGCCCGGCGGACAGAGCGACCTCGAGCGTCCGACCGCCGCGGCCGGGCCGGGAACCGAGCATGACGGTCGCCTCGCCCCCTTCTATCCAGACTTCCCGCGGGGCAAGAGTCATCGCGCGCCGGGCCACACGGCGGCCTTCCAGGGCCGCTTCCCCCTCAACGCGCTTCGGCCGCACGATGGGAATCCATCCCCGGGCCCGCGCCTCCGCGGCCGCCGCGCGGATCCCATCGCGGTTCGAGCCGACGACGCGCACGAGATCGTTCGCCGAAGCCCTTCCCTGCCGGATTGTCGGCCCGGATCCCACGACCTCCGGGCGGTCGCCCGCAACGTCCGACAGGACGAGGGTGACGACACGGGCTCGCGTCGCCGCCGCGAGCCGTCCTCCCTTGACGGCAGAAAGCCGGATGCGCAGGCGGTTCAGCTCTTCGATCGTGGCGCCCGAGCGCGCGAGGCGTCGGACCGCGTCTCGCTTGCGAACGAGCGTGATCCCCGGCCGCGGGAGGCAGAGGAGCGACGACGAACCCCCCGAGACCAGGCAGAGAAGAACGTCTCCGGCCGAAAACTCCCGAAAGAAGGCGAGTGCGCGGCGCGCGGCGCGGACGCTCGCCCGGCCGGGCTCCGGGTGGGACGAGAAAATCGTGACGGCGCGGGCCGATGGGAGCGCATAGCCGTTCGGGAGCACGACGAGCGCCGGAGTGTCACGAAAGACCTCCCGTGCTCCGTCGATCATCCCGGCCGCGGCCTTCCCGACGGCGAATATGCCGACGCACCCGGTACCGCGTAAGGCGAGCGCGCGCCTCACGGCCGGAGCGTCGAGAGCATGACGAACGACCCGCCGAGGTTCGACCGCGGCGAGCGCCGCGCGAAAAAGCTCCTCCAGAAATCCGGAGGACGGGTCGCGCCGGCGTCTCAAAATCGGCTTAACCTTCGGGTCTGACATCCGTCATCCCTTATAGAATGCGCGTTCATCATAAGAAAGGGAGAACCCGATGAAGAAACTCTTCTCGGCCTCGTTCGTGCTCGCCCTCGTGATCGGTACGGCATCGTTTGCCCTCGGTGCGGGAGCGTCGGACGGCACCTGGTCCGGATTCGTTACGGAAACCCACTGCGCCGCGGCGGGTGCGAAGGCGGACCACGCGGATTGCGCGGCCAAGTGCGTCAAGGAGAAGGGCGCCAAGTGGGCCCTCTACAACACCGACGACAAGAGCATGTTCGTTCTGACGGGCGACGACGCCATGATGGCGAAGATGGCGGGCATGGCCGGCAAAAAGGTCACCGTCAAGGGCGCCATGGACAAAGAAAAAAAAGAAATCGCCGTCTCGAACATGCAGGGATCTTAGCCAACAGTTCCACTTCGGCCCTTCTCTCTCCGCCCTCCGCGGAGGGAGAAGGAGGCCGGTTTTTTCTACCACCCTCCTTCTTCTCTCGAATCTCGCGATCTCGCGATCTCATGATCTCGCGATCAATCGGACTATCCGAGAAAAATCGGGTGATCGGGTGATCGGGCGATCAATCAGGGGAATCGGGTGAGGTGGGGATCGGAAACGGTTCCCCTCACCTCTCGCCCTCTCCCGCCGGGAGAGGGGGAAGGCGGCCCCGACGTCTTCCTGTGCGCAGCGCATCGACGAGCCCGTTTGATTCAACCGCTCGCAACGGGAGGAGTCTCCTGACCGGAGGGAAGGAGGAGCCTCCCGTTGCGGGAGCCGGAGCC
>JBBSEW010000007.1:0-105523 GCA_038239305.1 Thermoanaerobaculia bacterium
CGTTCGAACGGGCTAAATCGGGCCGGCAGGTCGTGCTGTACGTCGCGCGCACCTCTCCCCGCGTCCTCCTGAACCAGCTCTTCGCCCAGGGCATCCCCGACGTCGGCCGCGTTTTCTGGGGGATCATCGCTGCGCTCGGCGGACTCCTGCTCATCGTCTACCTCGTGGCCCTCGGGATCGCATTCACCCTCGTGGGGACGATCGCCCGCAACGTGAACCGGCTGACCCGCGCCTCCCAGGCCATCGCCCGCGGAGACTTCTCGGTCCGGACCAATTCCCGGTCCCGCGATCAGATCGGGGATCTCGCCCGCTCGTTCGACGGCATGGCGGCCTCGATCGAGGGCCTGCTCGTCGAGACCGCCAAGAAAGAACGGCTGGAGGCCGAGATCGGCGTGGCCCGGACGATCCAGCAGAAGCTCATGCCGCCCGGAAATGTCGAGCTGCCCGGCCTGTCCGTGCTCGCCCGATTCGAGCCCCTCGCGGCGATCGGCGGCGACTACTACGACACGGGTCAGACTGCCGACGGCCGGAGCACCGTCGCCATCGGAGACGTTTCGGGCCACGGCCTGTCGACGGGCCTGCTGGTAGCGATGGCCAAGGCGGGCCTCTCGACGCTCCTCGAATCGGAACACCAGGGCACCGCCCTTTTCGTGAAGCTGAACGACCTCATTCATCGTTCGACCGACTCGCGCAACTACATGACGCTCGCTCTCTTCGCGTACAACCGCGTCACGTTCGAGGGAACCTTGACGAACGCCGGGCAGCTCGCGCCCTATCGGATTTCCGGCGGATCTGTCGAGAGCTTGTCGCTTCCGTCGTTTCCCCTGGGAATCTCGCCTCGTTCGGACTTTCCGACGCGGACGTGGCAGCTCATCCCCGGCGATCGCCTCGTCTTCCTGACCGACGGGTGGATCGAAGCGGGCGACCCGGGAGGCGAACCGTTCGGGTTCGAACGGCTTGAAGCGATCCTAAAGGCCGAAGCCGGATCCCCCGCGTCGCAAATCCAGAAATCGATCGTCGACGCCGTCTCCGGCTGGGCAAACGGAACACCACCGGAAGACGACCGGACGCTGCTCATTGTCACGTTGATCTGACAAACTCCCCGAGCAAGACGGTGCAACTGTCTGCAGTCGTCTATGTCCGCCTGATGTTTGAATCTCACGATCTCGCGATCTCATGATCTCGCGATCAATCGAACTATCGAATTATCGAAAATCGGACCCGGGAGAACGCTCCTCTCCTGTCGGGAGAAAAGGAAGACCGCCCGAAGATAGGAAAGGGATATTCCTCCCTCAGCACCGAGGCCCCCGCGTGCCTCGGGAGGGGGGCGTAGCCGGCGGCGGGCGGATCTCGAGCGGCGCTGAAGGACTACCGCGTGCAGGAGTTCCTGCATCGAACGGAACCCCGGTTGCCCGTCGTGAAGCGAATGCCGCCTCCGATAGCAGCGTAGTCGGGGCGTGCAGATAGGACGGCGCTGATTCTCTTCAACGGTAGCCGGCGAAAGACGGCCTGCCGGCGACGAATGCTCGCTCAATCAAAAGGCGGCCCGAAGGCCGCCTTTTCCGTTTCGACGCGATGCGACCGGGAAGCGAATCAGCGCCAGCGTCCCTCGACCCAGAACCATCCGTTGCGATCGTGCCGCCAGCGCCCGGCGACCCACCTGGCCCGCGCATGCGGCGGACGGTCCCAGCGGCCGGCGACCCAGACGTAGCGGCCTTCCTCCCAGCGGTGGTATCCAGGGACCCAGACGAACTCGGGCCCGGGCGCCGTACCGACGACTTCGACCTGAACGGCCGGAGGAGGGCCCGTGCGGATGTAGATCCGGCCGGGAGGCGGAGGCGGACACGCCGTCAGAAGCGGCAGAACCGCCACGAACATCAGAAAGCCGACCCTCTTACGAAGCGTCATCTTCGCTCCTTCACGAGATTTCGGGCTACGCGAGAACGACAGGCCCGTCCGGACCCGTCTCAGCGCCAGCGACCGTCGACCCAGTACCAGCCGCGCCGTCCGTGGACGTAATGGCCCCTGACCCAAACGGCGCGAGCGCGCGGCCGCGCAGTCCATACGCCGGGGGTCCATACGTAGGCGTTGCCGTCCCAGCGGTGGTAGCCCTCGACCCAAACGTGATTCCGGCTCGGCGCCACCGGCCGGACTTCGACGATGGGCGCCGGCGGGGGCGCGGGAATGTAGATGCGAGGCATCGCCGTAGCGAGCTCCGCGACACCCAGAAAAAGAGCCAGACCGATCGAAAGCTTCCAATTCCGACGATTCGGGTTCTCCATCGACTCCTCCCTTTCGTTGCCGGACTCCGACTGCCTTGATTGGACGAGATGCGGATCCGACGGTTTACAGCGCATGCAAAGGTAAGGCCCGGAATCGGGCGGGGGTCGTTGCCGAACGATGATTCCCTCCTCAACTCCCCGTTCCCACGGCCCGGGCGCCCGCCCGGGCCAGGCCCCCCGCGATGCGCACGGTCTCGAAATGGATCGCGACCGTGTCTTCCATCCGGCGCGCGTAGCCCCCCGCCATGGTGACGGCGACGGGCACGCCGCGCCCAGCGAGGGTCGTCAGGACGTACCGGTCCCGCGCGGCCAGGCCTTCCCGCGTCAGCCGCAGCCGGCCGAGCCGGTCCCCTTCATAGGGATCGGCTCCCGCGACGAAGATCGCCATGTCGGGCTCGAACCGGGAAAACACCCGGCACAGCCCCTCATCGAGGGCGCCGAGGTATTCCGCGTCGCCTGTTCCGTCCTCGAGCTCGACGTCCAGATCGCTTTTTTCCTTCCGGTGCGGAAAGTTCCGGGCGCCATGGATCGAGAACGTGAACACATCGTGGTCACCCGCGAAGATCGACGCGGTTCCATTCCCCTGGTGCACGTCCCCGTCGACGATGAGCGCCCGGCGCGCCCGGCCCTCCGCCTGCAGGGCGCGGATTGCGATCGCCGAGTCGTTGAACACGCAATACCCCTCTCTCCGATCCGCGAAGGCATGGTGCGTGGCCCCCGCGAGATTCACCGAGACGCCGTCCACGAGCGAGGCCCGGCAGGCTCCGATGGTCGCACCGGCCGAGCGGCGGGATCTCTCGACCATCGCTTCCGACCAGGGAAACCCGATGCGCCGGATCTCTTCCCGCGAGAGCCTGCCTCGGATGACGCGCACGACGTAGTCAGACGTGTGGGCGCGAAGCAACTCGGCATCCGTGGCGGGCTCCGGTATCCGGATCTCGTGGCGGGACGAGAGCTCCGCCTCGACGAGCGCACGCAGGCGCGCGTATTTCTCCATCGGAAAGCGATGGCCTTCCGGCAGGGGAAGAACAAAATGGTCGGTGGCGAAGATCCGCATCTACTTTCCGGTCGGCCGGACCATACAATCCCGGCCCCGAACGAGAAAGGCCTGACGTGGCGACTTCGCCTCCCTCCGCGGCCCCGACCGCGGCCATCGACATCCGCGCCCTCACCAAGCGATTCGGCGGCGTGGCCGCCGTCGACGACCTCTCCTTTTCGGTCGCGACGGGCGAGGTCTTCGGCCTCGTCGGACCGAACGGAGCGGGAAAGACGACGACGATCCAGATGCTCCTCGGGCTGACGACGCCCACGTCGGGCGCGATCCGGGTCCTCGGGATGGGAATGCCGGAGAGGCGGTTCGCGATCCTCCAACGCGTGAACTTCTCGTCGGCATACATTTCATTGCCGTCCAACCTGACCGTTCGCCAGAATCTCCGCGTCTTCGCCGGGCTCTACGGCGTCCGGCGACCGCATTCCCGGATCGACGAGCTTCTCGCGCTCTTCGAGATCGAGGGCTCCGCTGAAAAAGTGACCGGCGCCCTCTCTTCGGGCCAGCTCACGCGGGTGAATCTCTGCAAGGCCTTTCTGAACGACCCCGAGGTCCTCTTTCTCGACGAACCCACCGCGTCACTCGATCCCGACATCGCGGACAAGGTGCGCAGCGCCCTTCAGAAACGTCAAAGGGAGAAAGGGCTCACCATCGTCTACACATCCCACAACATGCGGGAGGTCGAGGCGCTCTGCGATCGAGTCCTCTTCCTCTCCCACGGCCGCGCCGTCGCGCAGGGAACGCCCGCCGAGGTAATCGCGCACGCCCGCCGCTCCTCTCTGGAGGACGTCTTCATCGATATCGCCCGCGGGCGAGACTCCGGAGTCGAGAGCCATGACGGAGTGGAAGAAGCGCCATGATCTCGCGGATCGGCGCGCTCCTGCTCCGGTATCTCTATCTCTACCGCCGCAGCGCGGCGCGGATGATGGCGGTGCTTTTCTGGCCCGTCATGGACCTGCTCGTCTGGGGGTTCCTCACCTCGTATCTCGAGCGGTTCGCGGCGCCTCCCGCGGTGACGTTTCTCCTGGGCGCCGTCATTTTCTGGGACGTTTTCTACAGCGCTCAACAGGCGATCACGCTCTCGATCACGGAGGACATCTGGGCCAAGAACATCCTGAACGTGTTCGTGGCTCCCGTCCGGACGTGGGAACTGCTCGTTGCGACCTCGCTCATCGGCGTGATTCGCGCGACCGTTTCCGCGGGTGCTCTCGCCGTTCTCGCGCGCGTCTTCTACGGGTTTCCGCTCTTCTCCGTGGGGCTCCCGCTCATCCCCTTCTACTTCTCGCTGCTGCTGTTCGGTTGGGCGATGGGGATGTTCACGATGGCTCTCGTCCTCCGATTCGGGTCCGCCGCCGAAGCCCTCATATGGGGGATTCCCTTTCTGATCCAGCCCCTCTCGGCCGTCTTCTATCCGGTGAGCGTACTTCCCGCGTGGCTGCAGACGATCGCCCGCGCGCTTCCATCGACATGGGTATTCGAGGGCATGCGGGAGGCTCTCGCTACGGGGCGGGTGGGCGTCCGGACGCTCCTCTTCGCCGTCCTCCTGAACGGCATCTACCTCGCGGCCGGCGCGGCGTTTTTCGGATGGATGCTCGGGCGCGTGCGCGAGAAGGGGTACCTTGCGCGGCTCGGAATGGATTGAACGTCCGCTTCAGCGGACGACGGAGACGGACGCCGCCGGAGCGGCCGCGGCGAGCAAAGCCGGAGTCCACCAGGAAAGGATCCGCTTCACGTATCCCACCGTCTCGCGATACGGAGGAACTCCGCCATAGCTCTCGACCGCTCCTTCGCCCGCGTTGTAGGCGGCGAGCACGAGCTCGGGCTTGTTGTCGAACCGGTCGAGGAGCTCCCGCAGGTACCGGACTCCGCCGCGGACATTCGCGACCGGATCGAAGGGACGCCGCACGTCGAGACGGCGGGCCGTCGCCGGCATCAGCTGCATGAGCCCGCGAGCGCCCTTCCGCGAGACCGCACGCGGCTCGAAATTGGATTCTGCCCGGATCAGGGCGGAAACGAAGGCGGCATCCACGTTGTAGCGCTTCGCTTCGGCGTCAATGACACCGTCGTACGGAGTGCCGAAGAGCGGTTTGCGCTGCGGGTGATAGGTCAGGTCGTAGACGAGGGCGGGAGCGGCCGGCTTCGGCATCGCTTCCGCGACGGCGGCGGCTGAGACCATCACCTCGTCGTCCACGATCCGTTCGACGCGCACGAGCTCCACGGAGTAACTTCCTCCGCCCGGAAGACCGATCTCGAGCTCGTCTCCCCGAACCTTGTACGAAGCCGCCTTCACGACGCGACCGTCCTCGAAGACCACGAGCTCTGCCGTCGCGACGGCGGGAAAGACCAGTAATCCGAGGGCGCTCAGAATCCCCCAGAACGTGAGAGGGCCGCGGGTGGAGTCCAGGCGAGGGCCGTGGGCACGAGTGCCGACTCGGATTCGCGACATGCGGTCCCGGAAACGCCCGGCGAGGACGCCGAATTCCCCGAAAGAGGTCACGGCGCGCCCTTCCCCCGGCCTCGCCGGGTTGCGCGCGGATGGAACTCGTCGTACACGCGGCGCAACCGGGACCGCGAAACCTGCGTGTAGATCTGCGTTGTCGAGATGTCCGCGTGACCGAGCATCATCTGGAGCGCACGCAGGTCCGCGCCGTGCTCGAGCAGGTGCGTCGCGAACGAGTGGCGGACGCCGTGCGGAGTCAGCTTCGACCGGATGCCCGCGCGCCGCCCGTATCCCTCCAGAATCTGCCAGAAACGCTGGCGGGTCATTGCCGCCCCGCGCGCCGACAGAAAGAGGGCCGGAGAGCGGCGGGAGTCGAGCTCCCGCCGCGCCTCGAGAACGTACCGCCGCAGCCAGCGCCCGGCTCCGTCGCCGAACGGGACCAGCCGCTCCTTTCCGCCCTTGCCCGTGACCAGGAGGATTCCCGCCTCCAGATCCGGTGCGTCCTTCGGAAGGCCGACGAGCTCCGACACCCGCAGGCCCGAGGCGTACAGAAGCTCGAGCATGGCTCGATCCCGGAGGCCGTGCGGCGTCGAAAGATCCGGCGCCTCCAGGAGCGCTTCGATTTCTTTTTCGGAAAGGGCTTTCGGAAGAGAGAGGCCGAGCTTGGGGCTCTCCAGGTCCGCCGTCGGGTCGTCCCGGAATTCCAGGTGCAGCTGCGCGAACGCGTAGAACGCGCGCACCGCGGAAAGAGCGCGTGAAGCGGAGCGAGCCGAAAGCCCGCGTGCGCGAACGGACGCGAGATAACGCGAGAGGTCGGCGCGCCGGGCGCCGGCGGCGGAGATCTTTTCGCGGTCGAGAAAAAGGCCGAAGGCGGCGAGATCGCTGCCGTAGGCGGAAATACTCGCCGGCGAGAGCCCGCGCTCGACGGCGAGATGATCGAGAAAGGTGGGAAGCTGCCGCGCGATGAACTCGGTCCGGGAAGGCACGGTCGCCGCCGCATCCGCCGCAGGGCGTGCCGCACCGCGGCGGTCGAGCGTCCTCTTAATGAGGGATCGGCGCGACGGCGCGCGCGTGCACGATCGCGAGAATTTCTTCATCCGCGAGGATGCAGTCGCTCTCCTTGGCGCGGCGGAAAATCGACTGCACGAGCTCGGGCCGGGGCTCGATTCCGCGGTCTTCGAGCCAGCACTGGACGTTGGACAGCCCGCTCATGGGGCCGATCTCGATGACCTGGCGACGCCCGACCATCGCTGCGGGAACGCCGGAGTACACGCGGTCCGCGAGCCAGTCGTCGCCCTTCTTGCGCGCCTTGATGATCGCGGCCGCGTGGACGCCGGTCCCGGTGCGGAACGCGTCTCGCCCCACGACGGGATAGTTGTCCGGGATGCGAACGCCGGTCGCCTCGGAGACGACGGCGCAGTAATCATGAAGCCGGGTCAGGTCGCGATCGATCCATCCCAGAAGCTGCAGGTTCACGAGCAACTGATCCATGGGCGTGTTGCCGACGCGCTCCCCGATGCCGAGGGCGCAGGCGTGGACCCGGTGCGCTCCGGCCTCCAGCGCCCAGAGCGCGTTCGTGACGCCGAGCCCCCGGTCCTGGTGGCCATGCCAGTCGACCTGGACGGTCGGATCCACCTCGTCGACAACCTGGACGACGTACTGAATCAGATTGCGAACGCCGTTCGGTGTCGCGTGTCCGACGGTGTCGCACACGCAGACGCGCCGCGCGCCGGCCCGGATGGCCGTCGTATACATCTGCCGGATGTGGTCCGGATGGGCGCGCGTGGTGTCCTCGGTGACGTACATGACGGGGAGGTTCTCTTTCACTGCGAGCGACACGGCGTCCTCCGTCATACGGAGCATGCGGTCGAGATCCCAGTCCTCGGAGTACTGGCGAATCGGCGACGAGCCGATAAAGCACGCCACCTCGATCGGGATTCCGACGCGCTGCGAAATCTCGATGATCGGAAGGATGTCCGCCGCGATGGTGCGGGCGGCGCAGTTGGGCCGGATCTTCATGCCCGAATCGACGATCTCCCGCGCCAGTCGGGTCACGGTGGACACGACGTGCGGACCCGCTCCGGGGAGGCCGATATCGACCGAGTCGATTCCGAGCGCCTCCATCAGGTGGAGGATCTTGAGCTTCGCGTCGATCGTGGGGCTCTTGACCGAGGGAGACTGGAGCCCGTCGCGCAGCGTCTCGTCGTCGAGCTCGACCTTTCCGCGAGCCGGCACCGCACCGCCGCCGGCGCGGTTCCAGTCGTAGATGAGGTCGGACTCGGGGGGATGGGGCATTTCGCGCTCGGCGAAAGTTTAGCGCAATCGGAGGATCCGGGGATGGGTCATCGCGTGGAAAGATCCGGGCGGCGCTGGCTCAACGGCCGGTGAACCGGGCGGGCCTTTTTTCGAGAAACGCCGTCATCCCCTCTTTCATGTCCGAGGTCGCCGCGCAGAGCCCGAAGAGCGTCGCCTCGAAGAGCCGGCCTTCTGCCGCGGGCATCTCGATCCCGCTCCGGATCGCGTCCAGGGCGTACCGACAAGCCGTCGGTCCGTTCGCCGAGATCCTCTTCGCCATCTCCTGCGCGGCGGCGAGGGCCTGTCCGGCGGGGACGACGCGGTTGACGAGCCCGATCTTTTCCGCATCCGCGGCGGTCACGCTCTTGTCGGCCGTGAGAACCAGCTCGAAGGCCTTGGCGGCTCCGACGATCCGGGCGAGACGCTGCGTTCCCCCGTATCCGGGGATGATGCCGAGAGAGGTTTCGGGCAGCCCCATGCGGGCGTTCTCCGCCGCGATCCGGAGGGTGCACGCCATCGCGAGCTCGAGCCCTCCCCCGTACGCGAACCCGTTTATGGCCGCGATGGACGGAATGGCCAGGCCCTCGATCCGGTCCAGCACGGCCTGCCCACGGCGCGCATGCTCGCGGCCCTCGATCGGAGTGAGTTTCGCGAGCTCGCCGATATCGGCTCCCGCGATGAACGACTTCTCCCCCGCTCCCGTTACGATCAGGCATCGCAGAGCGTCGTGCCCCGCGGCGGCGTCGCGCGCGGCTTCGTCGAGCGCCGCTTCGAGCGCGGCGATGACTTCCCCATTCAGCGCATTCAGCTTCTCGGGACGATGCACCGTCAGCGTGCGGACGCCCTCCGACGTTTCGACCCGGACGAGATCGCTCATTTCGACCCTCCGTACTCGTAGAATCCCCGGCCCGTCTTGCGGCCGAGGCGCCCCGCGAGGACCATGCGCTTTAAGAGCGGCGGCGGCGCGAAGCGCTTCTCGCGATACTCGCCGAACATGATCTCGGCGATGTAGTAAGTCGTATCGAGCCCGACGAAGTCGAGCAGCTTGAGCGGACCCATCGGGTGGCCGCACCCGAGCTCCATCCCCTTGTCAATGTCCTCCGCGGTTCCGACGCCTTCCTCCAACGCGCGCACGGCGTCGAGAAGGTAGGGGACGAGCAGGCGGTTCACGACGAATCCGGAATTGTCATGCGCCCGGATCGGGTCCTTTCCGAGAGACCTGGCGAACTCGAATACGGCCTCGACGGTCGCATCGGACGTCGCGATCGTGCGGACGACTTCCACGAGCTTCATCACCGGCACGGGATTGAAGAAGTGCAGTCCCGCGAAGCGGTCCGACCGGGCGGTGGCCGCGGACATCTCGGTGATCGTGAGCGAGGATGTGTTCGAGCAGAAGATCGTCTCCGGCTTGCAGAGCCGGTCGAGCTCCCGGTACGTTTCTTTTTTGAGGTCGAGGTTCTCGATGATCGCCTCGATCACGATGTCGCAGTCCGCAAAGTCCGCGAGCGCGGTCGTCGTCGAGAGACGCCCTCGGGCCGCGTCCCGATCCGCGGCGGCAAGCTTCCCCTTCTCGACCGCCTTCGCGAGCGACGCCTCGATGCGGCCGAGCCCCTTCTTCCCGAGCTCGTCCGAGACTTCCCGCACGACCGTGGTGTAACCGCTCTTCGCGGCCACCTCGGCGATTCCCGCCCCCATGAGACCCGCTCCGAGCACTCCGACCTTACGAATCATCGCGATGTCCTTCCTGTGAGCCGGGGGATTCCGGCCCCAATTCCCTGTTGCCGGCGTCCGATTCCTCGCCCGCCTCTTCCGGAGAGAGCTCCGGCTCCGGCGGACGGCCGCAGAATTCCCGCACGCCGATTTCGCGCCGAAATGCCGGGCCCGTCATGGCCGTGAGAGGCGAGTGCGGCGCGACGACGATCCATTCATGCAGGAGCCAGTACCGGAGAGCGGCGCAGCACAGCCCCCCTTCGTTCAGAGTGACGAGCACCCCGTTCAGGTCCGCGGCGCGCTTCGCCTTCAGGTCCCGAAGAAACGTGTCCACGGCCGCCGTCCGCACCGGGAAATCGAGGATCCGCTCGCTCCACTCCAGCGTCCAGCCTCACGATCCCGCTTCGAGCACGACGGCGATTCCCTGGCCTCCGCCGATGCACGCACCCGCGAGGCCGTACCGGACTCCGCGGCGGCGCATTTCCTTCAAGAGGGTCAGCGTGCAGCGCGTCCCCGTGGCGGCGAGCGGATGGCCGAGCGCGATCGCGCCGCCGTTGACGTTCAGTTTCTCCCGGTCGAGGCCGAGCTCGCGGATGACGCCGAGGATCTGCCCCGCGAATGCCTCATTGATCTCCCAGAGGTCGATCTGGTCCTGGCGGAGCCCGGCGCGATCGAGGGCGGCACGCGCGGCCGGCGCGGGTCCGATTCCCATGAGCTCCGGCTCGACCCCGACGACGGCCCACGAGACGAGCCTTCCGAGAGGCTTGCGGCCCTTCTCACGCGCCCGGTCCGACGAGGTCACGACGACCGCCGCCGCGCCGTCGACGATGCCCGAGGCGTTTCCCGCCGTGACCATGCTGCCCTTCCCGAACGAGGGCGGCAGCGCGGCCAGCCCTGCGAGAGTCGTGTCGGCGCGCATGTGGTCGTCCCGCTCGACGCGCACCGTCTTGCGGCCCGCCTTCACCTCGATCGGCGCGACTTCTTCGGCCAGCCTTCCGGAGCTCCACGCCGCCGCGGCGCGCTGTTGCGACACGAGCGCGTATTCGTCCTGCTCCTCGCGCGTCACCGCGTACTTTGCGGCCACACGATCCGACGTCTGGGCCATGTAGAGGCCGCACTGGGTGTCGAGGAGAGCGACCATCAGGGAGTCCTCGAGCGCCCCCTGCCCGAGACGCAGCCCCTTGCGCGCGCCTCGGATGACGAACGGAGCCTGGCTCATGTTCTCCATACCGCCCGCGAGCACCGTCTTCGCTTCGCCGAGGAGGATGCGATGCGCACCCTGGATGATCGCCTCGAACCCCGAGCCGCAGAGCCGGTTGACGGTGACCGCGGGGATCTCGTGCGGTACGCCCGCTTTCAGTCCGACGTGCCGGGCGCCATAGATGGCGTCGCCCGAGGTCTGGAGAGCGTTGCCGAAGATCACGTGGTCGATCTCTCCCGGTTCGACACCCGAGCGCGACAACGCCTCGCGGGAAGCATGCGCTCCGAGCTCGATCGCGGAGACGTCCGAAAACGCGCCGTTGTACTCGGCCATCGGCGTCCGTGCGCCATCCAGAATGACGATGTCCTGCATTGAGAAATAACCCCCGGACGGCGAAATCTACAACAAACGCCCCGCTTAACGCGCGCGCAGCTCCGGCGCCGCCGCGACCCGCGCGTGGAACCGGCGCCGCACCGCGTTGAAGTCCGGGGTCTCGATCCGCGGATGGACGCGGTTTGTTAGGAGGATGAAGATCCGCTGATCCTCGGGATCGATCCAGACGGACGTTCCCGTGAAACCGGTATGCCCGAACGCCCGATCCGAGAACGTGGCCGGGCTCACGGACCCGGAGCCGCGAATGCCCTGCCAGGCGAGGCCTCGCGCCTCGGACAATCCGGGCGTCCGGTCGCGCGCCATCTCGAGCCGGGCTCCGTCGAGCCACGGGACCGCTAGCTTCCACACGTCGAGCGCCGTCCCGAACAGGCCGGCATGCGCCGAGGCCCCCCCGCGCCGGTACGCGTTCCCGTCGTGGACCTGCCCCCGCACCACGCCCGCGCGGAAGTGCTGGTACGCGAGGCCGAGCTCCGCCGTCATGCGCCGCTCCGTCGCATCGTCCGCCTCCGTCGCCGCGCAGACGAGAGGATCCTCGGGCCGGAACGCCGCCGCCGATCCCAGAGGCTGCGCCACGAGCTCCGAAAACGCCCGGTCGACCGGTGCGGAGAAGAACGCCTCGAGCACCTCTCCGAGGACGAGGAAGCTGAGATCGCTGTAGATGACGGCCGCGCCGGGAGCCTGCTCCGGATGGAGGCCGGAGAGCGTTCGCCGGTATGCGACGGGGCCCTCCCCCTGCGTGTACAGGGGAAACCAGGGGGCGAGGCCGGACGTGTGCGTCAGGAGCATCTCGATCGTGATTCCGTCGTACCGCGTGCTCTTCCACCCGGCGAGGAACCGGCCCGGCGCGGATCCGATGTCGAGTCCCCCCTGCATGGCGAGCGCGACGAGCGGTCCCGCACCGAGAGGCTTCGTCAGGCTCGCGAGGTCCCACCGGGTGTCCTCGCCGACGGGCGTTGCCGCCGGCTCGACGGCCGAACGCCCGGCTTGCCGCGCGTCGAGCACCCGTTCCCGCGTGGCCACGAGCGCCGATCCTCCCGGGAACGAACCGGCGGCAATTTCTTCTTCGAGGAAGTCGGAGAGCGCGGTCAAGGGATCAGCCGGTCCGGGCGCGGGCTCACGGCTTCGGGTCGATCTCGGCCCGCCGCGCGGCGACACGCCGGACATTGGCGGCGAGAGCGGTGGACCCGGGCTCGCTTCGGTGGAGCGTGGCCCGCTCCCGTTCGAGGCCGGCGATCTGCTCATCGAGACTTCGTCCCGTTGCCGCGTCCCGGACGCTGCGCCGCGTCTCCCGAAGCGACGCGATCGTCTTCCCATAGACCTCGTCGGACGACGCCCGGACCTTTCTGCGGTCCAGCTCGAGAAGCGCCTCGGTGATGCGCGTCCGGTCCCAGGCGAATTCATCCGGATCCACGCCCACCGCCACGGCCGCCTCGTCGGCGGACCGGGTCTTCGCGGCTTTCTGGACCTTCAGGTAGTGATCGATCTGGGCATCCGTCAGGATTCCGTCGGCGGGCGGCTGAAAACCGAGCCGGGCCCGGATCCGAGCGCCGGAATCCGCCGCCACCCGCCGGAAACGCGCGCGGGCCGCTTCCTGTTTCCCGCAGCCAGCCGACAGAACAAGCAGCGCCAGCAGGACCGGCAGAAAAGGGAAAACGCGGCTCCGCGGAAGTCGACTCACGATCCGCAGACTAACGCGTTCCCGTCCCGAAACCCCATGGGAAGGGGCCGTGCGCCATGGCCCGCCTTCGTTTACACTGAGCGGGAAAACGGGATTCCGACCAAACCCACTCATGGCCAAGACCATCGGCAAGTACGAAATTTCCGAGCAGATCGGAGTGGGCGGCTTCGGCGCCGTCTACCGGGGACGGGACCCGTTCATCAAGCGCACGGTCGCGGTCAAGACGTGCCAGCTGAACGACGAGGAGATCAAGAGCCGATTCTTCCGCGAGGCCGAGCTCGCCGGAAATCTCCACCACCGCCACATCACGACGATCTACGATTTCGGCGTCGAGGAGGGCATTCCCTACATCGTCCAGGAATTCCTGACCGGCGAAGACCTGGACAAGGTGGTCAAGCGCGGCGATCCCCTCTCGGTGGCGCGCAAGGTCGAGATCCTGATGGCGATCGCGGACGGCCTCGGCTACGCCCACAAGCAATCCATCATCCACCGCGATATCAAGCCCTCGAACATTCGGGTCCTGGACGACGGCTCGGTCAAGATCATGGACTTCGGCATCGCGAAGTCCCTTCTCTCCGAATCGAGCCTCACGCAGACGGGGATCACGCTCGGCACGTCCGCCTATCTCGCTCCGGAGCAGATTCGCGGAGAGGCGCTCGACGGAAGAACCGACATCTTCGCGCTGGGCGTCCTCGCCTACGAGCTCCTCACGGGCCGCAAGCCGTTTCGCGGCGAGCACCTCTCGACCGTCCTCTACAAGATCCTGAACGAGACGCCCGAGCCCATCTCGGCCGTTGCGCCCGAAGTCCCCCTGTCGCTCTCGAACGTCATCGGCCTCGCCATGGACAAGAACATCGAGAACCGGTACCCGACCATGGAGTCGCTGCGGCAGGACCTCCAGGCCGTGTACCGCCAGGTCGCGGGCAGCTCCGGCCACTTCGTCACGACATCCAACATGTCCCGGCTGTCGCGCGATATCGACCCCGATGCCACGATCGGCACGCCGAACAAGGGCATCGTGCGGGCGACAGAGAACCTCGCGGCGCCGAACCTTCGAGCCGCCCCCCCGCCGGGAAGCGCCAAGGGCGGCGTCACGCCTCCGTCGGGGGCGCTTGCGCGCGTGCACGCCACGCACGATGAAGACCACACGCCGACGGAGATCTCCATGCGCGGGGCGGGAGGCAATCTCGAGCTCGTCCATTTCCAGGATCCCACGCAGCGGCCCTCGTTCGGCGCCTCCGTCGCCGATCCAGGAAAATCGCGTTGGCCGGTCTGGGTGGGCGCCACGCTCGTCGTCATTGCAGCGGCAGCCGTCGCCGTGTGGAAACTGTCGCCCGGCGCGCCCTCCGCTCCCGTGGCGCCTCGAGCGGCCGCCGCGGCCGCCGTCGTCCCCACCGCGCCGCTCGCGTTTCCCCAGCCGCAGCTCGGCCAGGACGCCGGCCCGGCATCGGTGCCCCGCGCCGCGGCCGTCCCGACCGTCGCCCCGCCCCCCGCGGCGCCGGTCGAAGCCGTGCCGGCCCCCCGGGAGGCTCACGCCGCGCCGGCCCGAAGGTTCTCGATCCAGTTCAGCTCGATCCCGGAGTCGACGCTCTTCGTGGACGGCCGGCGCATCGGTCCCTCCCTCCCGGCCAAGTCGGTGGAGCTGCCGGAGGGCGCGCACACCGTCCGCTTCGAGCGGGCGGGGCTCGCCCAGTACGAAAAGGAATTCCGAGTCGGCGCGAACGGTGCCCCTCCGGTCGCGTATCGATTCCCCGTTGGATATCTCTTCATCCAGGCGCCGGCATGGGCGGGAGCGACGGTCCTGATCGATTCGAAGTTTCAAGGAGTACTGACAGGCGAAATGAATGTGCCTCTCTCTTCCGGAACGCATAAAGTGACCCTGTCGCGCGACGGACTGAATCCGTTCACGGCCGAGCTGACCATTCCGGAAGGAGAGAAGAAGACATGGACTCCTCCCGCTCCGACGATTCACTCCGAGGGATCCTGACCCCCGGCCTGCCCAGCCCGCCGGACATGGCGAGCCGTATCCGCATCGGCGGTCTCGCCTCCTCGTTGCTTCTCGCCGCGGCTCTCCTCTCCGCCGCCGCTACGCCGCCCGCACCACCGGCCGCGCCACCACCCCAGGCGCCGGCGGACGCCGCGAAGTCCGAGGCCGACGCCAAGCGCGCCTTCGACTCGGGGCGATTCCAGGAGGCCGGTGAAAAGTATGCGCGGGCCGCCGAGGGAGCGGCGACTCCCGAGCGGCGATCCGAACTGGCCTTCCAGAGCGGCTGGGCGTATTTCATCGCCGGAAACTCCAAGGCGGCGCGCGAGAGCCTTCGGATCGCTTTCCTGGCGCGGCCGAACATCGAAGTCGTGGCGGACTTCTACAGCCCGGACTTCGTCCGCATCGCGCAGGCCGTCCGAAACGAAATCGGCGGGCCGGGAGCTGTGCCGACGTACGACGCCGCGGAGCTGAAACGGACCGCGCGGGAAAAGCTCGCCGATGGAAAAGTCGAGGAAGCCCTGTACGACCTGAAGAAGGCCGAGAGCTCTTCCGATCCCCAGATCCACAAGCTTCTCGCGGACGCTCTCGAGCGGCTCGGCCGCACCCCCGAGGCCGACGGCGAGCGCCGCCGGGCGACCGACCTCGAAAAAGCTCTCGTGACGACCACGCCCATCACTGCGACGTCTCCCTCCGCGGGGCCGGGCTCGCCGATGTCACCCGGCTCGGGTGGCCCGGGTGCCGGCGGTGCATCGAGTGCCTCGAACGCCGTCAGCAACGCCCAGCCCCTGATCGACTCCGCCGACGCCTCGCTGCGGAACCTGGACTATCGCAACGCTCAGGCGATGGCGACGCGCGCGCTCGACGCCGATCCGCGCAGCCCGGACGCCCACCGGATCCTGGGAGACGCCGCGCTCGCTCTCGGACAGGAGGGCGACGCGGAGCGGGAGTTCACCGCGGCGCTCGTGCTCGACTCGGGCAACTCGAAGGCGGAGTTCGGTCTCGGCCGGCTCGCCGAGCGGCAGAAGAAGTGGAACACCGCGGCGAGTCACTACCGCCGCGCGCTCGAGCTCTCCGGCAAGAACGTCGCCGCCGCTCTGGGGCTCGGCCGTACCATGGACGAGCTCAAGGACAAGACGGCCGCGCGGATTGCGTACGGCCGGGCGATCGAGATCGATTCGGCGTCGGCCGAGGCGCACAACGACTTCGGGGTCTTTCTCTTCCGGTCCGATCAGGCCGATCGCGCCGTCGACGAGCTCATGGAAGGCGTTCGCCTCGCTCCCGCGCGGGCCGGCTTTCACATGAATCTCGGCCTCGCGTTCCGCAAGAAACAGATGGCGAAGGAGGCCGAGCGCGAGCTCGCCGAGGCCGCCCGCCTCGCTCCGAACGACACGGCTGTGTGGGCGTCCCTCGGCCACGTCCGCGCCGATCTGAAGAAACCCGACGATGCCGCCACGGCTTTCCGGTCCGCTCTGGATCTCGAGCCGACGAGCGAGGAGGCCGCGACGGGCCTCGCGGGCAGCCTCATCGACGCGGGCAAGCTCGCCGACGCGGAAGCCGCGCTCGTCAAAGCGCTCGACGCCAATCCGCGGTCTGCCGTGCTCTGGAATAACCTCGGCGTCGTGCGGACGAGGCGCGGTTCGTTCCCGAACGCCGTCGAAGCTTTCCAAAAGGCGCTCGCGCAGGATTCGAGCTTCGAGCCGGCCCGGACGAACCTCGCGAGGGCCGAACAGCTCGCGGCGATCGACCGCGCGGGAAGCTGAGTGCGGGCGCCCACGCTTCGCCTTCTTCTCATCGGAGCCCTGATGGTCGTCGGTGCAGGCCCGTCGTCCCCCGATCCGGCCGAGCACCGGCGGGACATCGACGAGTGGCAGAAGCGGCGTATCGCGAGCCTCCAGCGCGAAGACGGCTGGCTCACGCTCGTAGGACTCTACTGGCTTCAGCCGGGCAAGAATTCGGTCGGCAGCGATCCGAAGTCCCGCGTGGTACTCCCCGCCGGCAAGTCTCCGGCGCATCTCGCCACGATCGTTCTGGGCCCGAACGGAGCGAAGCTCGTGGCCGCTCCCGGCGAGAAGCCCGAGCACGACGGCCGCCCGGTCCGGGAGATGGCCCTCACGACCGATCGGTCGGGAGAACCCACGGTTGTGGAGAAGGGATCGGTGCGCTTCTACCTGATCGAACGGGGCGGCCGCATCGGCGTGCGCGTCAAGGACAGCGAAAGCGCCGCCCGGAAGGCGTTCCACGGAATCGACCGGTTCGCGACCGACGAGCGCTGGAGAATCGAGGCTCGCGTCGAGCGACACGATCCGCCAAAGGAGATCCCCGTGCCAAACGTGCTCGGATCAACGACGGGCGAAAAATCACCGGCGACCCTCGTCTTCGAAGCCGGCGGAAAAGTCTGCCAGCTCGATGTCGTCAACGAGGCCGGAACGGACGACTGGTTCGTCATCTTCGGCGATCAGACCAACGGCAAGGAGACGTACGGTGGCGGCCGGTTCCTCTACGTGACCCCGCCCGCTCCCGGACAGCCGGCGATCGTGGACTTCAACAAGGCCTACAACCCGCCCTGCGTCTTCAGCCCTTACGCGACATGCCCGCTCCCTCCTCCCCAGAACCGGCTCGCGGTCCGCATCGAGTCGGGAGAAAAGGCGTTCGGGGAACACTGAGACGCGCGAGCGGATCCTGTTATCCGTTCGTCCTTGGTCCGTCCCTCGTTGTCCGTCCCTCGTTGTCCGTTTCTCGTTGTCCGTTTCTCGTTGTGCGTTTGAGTTCCGGGTTCGGCTCCGCCGGTTTTGGAGTCAGGCGATTCCCGCAACCCGGTGTCGGGCGCGGCATTCTGGTTCGAAACGGATGACCAAAAACCGATAACGGACAACCGTTTCCTTCACGCCGCCCGTGGCTCGATCGCCTGCAGGAGCTCGTGAAGAATCCTCGCCGTTGCGCCCCAGATCACGTGCCGGCCATGATGGTAGAAGAGGATCGGATCGAGCCGGCCTTCGAATTCACGCTCTTCGAGTACGCCCGGCAGAAGAAGCTCGGCCACGGGGATCTCGATGATCTCCGCGATCTCGGCCTCCGCGGGGCGAAACTCGTACGGCTGCGGGAGTGCCGCCACGAAAGGCTCGACGTAGAAACCCGTCACGGTCACGATCGGAGACAGGCGTCCCAGAGCGATCGTGTCGTCGGGCTGGATCCCGAGCTCCTCCTCGCTCTCCCGCAGCGCCGTGTGGAACAGCGTCCGGTCGCCCGGCTCCTCGGCGCCGCCCGGAAACGAGATCTGTCCCCGGTGATGCTCGAGAGAATCGGTCCGCAGCGTGAACACCACCCAGAGAGCGCCGTCGCGGACGAAAAGGGGGACGAGGACTCCTGCGCGCCTCGCCCCGGCAGCGTCCTCCGCCGGCCGTCGAACCCAACGGGCGAGGCTCTCCCGGATCTCGGCCATCCACCCGGCAACGGGCGGAGCGGCGTCGGGGAGCTCCGGAGGATCTTCCGCGGACACAGGACGCCTCCGCCTCTACGCCTGCGCCGAAGCCCGCGCCCCTTCGGCCGCGGATTTCAGATAGGCATCGATGAAGGGGGTCAACCCCCCCCCGTCCAGGACCTTGTCCGTGTCGCCGGTTTCAAAGCCCGTGCGGTGGTCCTTCACCATCCGGTAGGGGTGGAGCACGTACGAACGGATCTGGCTCCCCCACTCGATGGATTTCTTTTCGCCGACTTTTTTCTCTTCGTCGGCGCGGCGCTCGTCGAGAGCCTTCTGGTACAGGCGCGCTCGAAGGACGCGCATCGCGGTTTCGCGGTTGCGTCCCTGGCTGCGCTCGTTCTGGCAGGTCACGACGATGCCCGTCGGCATGTGGGTGATACGCACCGCGGAGTCGGTGACGTTGACGTGCTGCCCGCCGGCGCCGCTCGAGCGGTAGGTATCGACACGGATGTCCTTGTCGGCGATCTCGATCTCGATGTTCTCGTCGATCTCGGGCGACACGTATACGGAGGCAAAGGACGTGTGGCGCCGCTGCGCCGCGTCGAAGGGAGAGATCCGCACGAGGCGATGAACTCCCATCTCGCCCTTCAGGTATCCGTACGCGTGATCGCCGACCATGTGCAGGGTGGCGCTCTTCAATCCCGCTTCTTCCCCGTCCTGCCGCTCGATCAACTCGGCCTTCCACCCCCGGGACTCGGCAAAGCGCATGTACATCCGCAGCAGCATCTCCGCCCAGTCCTGGGATTCGGTCCCTCCGGCTCCGGCGTGGATCGAGAACCAGGCATTCGACTCATCCTCCGGGTTGCCCATCTTGACGGAGAGCTCGAGGTCGTCTCCGAAGGTCTGCGCCTTGCGCAGCCCCTCGCGGGCATCCGCGTCGGTGTCCTCGCCCTCCCGCAGCAGCTCGGCGAACGTGTCGAGCTCCTCGCGCATTTCGTCCAGCGCCTTGGAGGTCTCGAGGCGTTTCTCGTGTCCCCGGATCTTCCGGAGAACGTCCTGCGCCTCCTCCGGTCGCGACCAGAAATCCGGCGCGGACGACTTCTCCCTCAGGCCTTCGAGCGCGCTCCGCGCGGCGTCGAGATCAAAGATAGCCCCGAAGCGACAGAAGCCGCTCCGAGGCACTCGTGAGGGAGGAAATCAGATCGTCGCGGACCGTCATGTGGATTCTCCATCCGGCGCCGCCCGCCGCGCTCGCGGCTCCCTCTCGGAAGCCCCGGCGCGACCGCGTCGCACGAGTCCCCAGATTAGCATGGTGAGCGCCGCGGCATCCCCCGCAAACGGAAGCCCGTGGCCCCACTTCGTCCATGCCGTGATCGCCGTCTCGAGCCGCACAGCCACGCGGAGCGTCCCGGCGGTGTTGGCGGGCAACTCGGCCACGATGCGGCCCTTCGTGTCCACGACTCCCGAGATGCCGGTGATCGCGGAGCGCACCAGCCACCGGCCGTTCTCGACCGCCCGCAGGAGGGCCCCCGCGAAGTGCTGTTCCTGCGCGCCGCCCCGTCCGTACCAGGAATCGTTCGAGATCGTCGCCAGAAGATTCGCGCCCTCTGCGGTCTGCTGCCGCGCGAGGGGCGGATAGATGATTTCGTAGCAGATTCCGACGCCGAGCGTGAAGGGAGGCGAGGCGAGCAGGACCGGCTTCGCCGCCGGCGTGAACTCGCCGATCGCCTGCGAGATGCGGCGCGCGAAGAAAAAGAGCCTTGGCAGGGGCACGTACTCACCGAACGGAACGAGGTGCACTTTCCGGTAGGTCCCCGGAGCGAGACCGCCCGGCCTCGCGAGATGGGCGGCGTTCGACACGCCCCCGTTCGGCTCCGTGACCACGTCGTTGAAGAGGACCGCGCACCGGCAGGCAGCGGCGACGCGCAGGAGATCTTCGCGCAGGCGCGGGCTGCGCTCCCAGGAGACGGGCAGCGCCGACTCCGGAAGGACGATCAGGTCGGCGCCCTGCGCGGCCGCGGCGAGCGCGCGATCGATCAGCGCTGTGTATCCGGCCGACGCTCCTTCCGCCGTGAGGCGATCCTCCTCGGCAATGTTTGGCTGGAGAACCGCCACGATGGCGGGACGGCCGGGGGGCGCCGGCCGGGCGAGGCTCGCGGCGCCGAAAATCCCCAGAACGAGGACCGCCGCCGCCGGAACGGCGAGGAGCGCGAGACGGCGACGCACGATCGCCCGGGCGATCAGCGCCGAGACCGCGGCCGCCGCAAAGCCCAGGCCGTATGCCCCCCATAGGGATGCCGTCTGGATCCAGACGGGCCGCCGCGCCAGCGCCCAGGCCGTCAGGTTCCACGGGAAGCCCCCGTAGGCAAGGGATCGCACGTGCTCGGTCGCGGCCCAGAACAGCGGAAACGCCGCGAACCGCTGCCAGGATCCTGGCGGTCCCGCGGCAGCCACGCCCCAGCCGACGATCACCGGCCACTCCGCGAGGATGAGGGCCAGCAGCACCACGCACACGACTCCCATCACGGGCGACTGGCCGCCATAGCTCGTGACCACGAACGAGATCCATGGCAGGGACGCGCACCAGAACGCGAGGCCGAAGAGGAGCCCGGAGACGAGAGCGCGAAGCTTGCGAGGCTCTCCCGCCAGCGCCGCGATCCAGACGGTCGGCGCGAGCGGAACGAGAACAGACCAGCCGTGAGGAGGAAAGGCGAGCGCGAACAGCAGACCGGAAACCACACCCGAGAGGGGCGTCTTCCAGCGCGTCCAAGCGGACTCCCCGGGCGGTCGGGACACTGCCGGATCCTTCGGACTTCGATCCACGCCGGTACCGCGATCGGCCGCTTCCAGACGATCGACCCGCTCAGCCCGCAGGGACCCGCGCCTCTTCCGCCGCCCGGAGCGCCTCCTCGGCGCGATAGGACGAGCGGACGAACGGACCGGAGAACACGTGCCGGAACCCGAGTCGCTCGCCGAATGCGCGATACGCCTCGAAGACATCGGGATGCACGTACTCCTCGACCGGAAGGTTCTCGCGAGAGGGGCGCAGATACTGGCCGATCGTGACGATATCGACGTCCGCCGAGCGGAGCTGCTCGAGCAGCGCATGCACTTCTTCGGCCCGCTCGCCAAGGCCGACCATCAGGCCGGACTTCGTCGTGATCCCGGACGACAGAATCTTAGCGGCCGACAGGATACCGAGCGAGCGGTCCAGCATCGCGCCGCGGCGCACACGCGCGTAGAGCCGCGGAACCGTCTCGACGTTGTGGTTGAAGACGTCCGGCGCCGCTTCGACGACGGCGGCGACGGAGGCGAATCGGCCCTGGAAATCCGGGACCAGCACCTCGACGCCGGGAGCCGGTTCGAGACGGCGGATCGCCGCTATGGTTTGCGCGAAATGGCCCGCGCCGCCGTCCGGAAGATCGTCCCGGTCGACCGACGTCAGGACGACGAACTTCAACCCGAGCTCCCGCACAGCGGTCGCGATGCGCTGCGGCTCCAGCGGATCGACGGGCGACGGCTTGCCCGAAGCGATATCGCAGAAGCCGCAGGTTCGCGTGCAGACGGCCCCGAGCATCAGAAACGTCGCTGTGCCCCGCGAGAAACACTCGCCGCGGTTCGGGCACCGAGCCTCCTCGCAAACGGTCGAAAGGCGGTTGCGGCGCATGAGGTCCTTGACCTCGTGCAGCTCGGACAGGCGAATCCGTTTCTCGCGGATCCATTCGGGCGGGCGAACCGGGAGAGAGCTCATTTGCCGGGAGGCACGACCCACGGCTTCACCTTCTCCCGCGCCTTCAGCCTCGCGGCGGCGCGATCCGCCTCCTCCCGGGTGCCGTACGGGCCGGCGCGCACCCGAAAGACCTTTTTGCCGGAGGAATCCGCGCCTGGAACCACCGTGACGGTGTATCCGTGGGACTCGAGGCGCTGGCGGAGAGCCCGGGCCTCCTTCTCACTGCTGGCCGAGAGGGCCTGGACCCAGAACGACGACGAGGCGGGTCGCGAGGACGAGCTCTTCTCGACGCGAGGAGTCCTTTCCGCGCCCGGCGTCTTCTCGCCGCGGGGCGTTTTCTCGACCCGAGGGTGCCGCGACCCCGCCCCGGAGGCCGGCGGGGTGGTCGGCTCGGGGCCACCCTCGTCGTCGAAAAGCTCGAGACCCGGGGACGGCGTCGCGAGCGGGACCCGGGTCGGGATCGGCGCCGGGAGGGTGGTCTGCGATGCGGAAACGCCCGGCCGGCGGGCTCCCGCCGGAGGAGAAACGCCGCGCACGGGGCGGGGAACCTCCAGCGCCTCGCCCGCTGGCGGCTCGGGACCCGGAGAGGGCGCGGCGGCCGCGATGGCTTCGGCGGGCGAAGGCGACGGAGGGACGCTGGCGACTTCCGCGGCGGAGGGGACGGCCTCCGTTCTCCGGCCCGAGAGCCCGGTCAGGAGGCCGAAGAAATACGCGACGGCGAGGGCGCCGAGCAGGCCAACAAACAGGAGCAGGCCCTGCCGGACCGTGAAAGAGAGCTGGTAGTGCGTGCGCGGCTCGTCCACGCCCGGAGTGTAGCTCGGGAAGTTCCGCCCTCCCAGGGTTCACTTCGGCATGAAGACTTTCAGCATCTCGATCGGGAGCGGAAATACGATCGTGGTGTTTTTCTCGCTTCCGATCTCCGTCAGGGTCTGCAGGTAGCGAAGCTGCAGCGTCGCCGGATGCCGTCCCACGACTTCCGCCGCCAGCGAGAGTTGCGACGCCGCCTGGAACTCCCCTTCCGCATGGATGATCTTGGCCCTCTTCTCGCGCTCGGCTTCGGCCTGACGCGCCATCGCCCTCTGCATCTCGGGCGGAAGGTCCACCTGCTTCACCTCGACCAGGGACACCTTGATGCCCCAGGGCTGCGTATGCTGATCGATCACGCTCTGGAGCGCCAGGTTCAGCTTCTCCCGCTCCGACAGAAGCTCATCGAGCATCGCCTCGCCGAGAACGCTGCGCAGCGTCGTCTGAGCGAGCTGCGACGTGGCATAGAGATAGTTCTCCACCTGCACGACCGCCTTATCCGGCTCGATGACCCGGAAATAAACCACGGCGTTCACCTTCACCGACACGTTGTCCCGCGTGATGATGTCCTGCGGCGGGACGTCGTGGACGATCGTGCGCAGCGAGATTCGCACCATCGTCTCGAACGGCCAGAAGATGAAGACGAGCCCGGGGCCCTTCGGCTTCGGACCGAGGCGGCCCAGCCAGAACGTGACCGCTCGCTCGTATTCCTTGAGCACGTTGACCCACTTGAAGAAGAGAACCACCGCGACGAAGAGCGCCACGATCAGTCCGGGACCCGAGATAAAAGCCGCCATTCAAGACCTCCGTTCGACCTGAAGGATGAATCCGTCCACTCGCGCGATACGAGCCCGTTCCCCGCGGACGATTCCCGCGGGTCCCCGCGCGTTCCAGTACTCGCCGTGCACGAGGACCGTGCCGGCGCCGTCGTCTCCGAATGTTCTCACCACCTGCGCGATCTCCCCGAGGAGGCCTTCGAAACCGGTACGAACGGGCAGCCGCCGCAGCCCGGCCGTTCTCCACGCGAGGAACGCGACGACGCCGAGCGTCACGGCCACGGCCGGAACCGTGATCGACAGGTCCACCCGGTAGTCCGCCGATCCGGCGCTCCCGGAAAAGAGGAGGGCCGATCCGGCCAGGAGGGATGCGGCACCTCCCGTGGCGAGGATTCCGTGGCTGCCGACCTTCACCTCGGCGGCGAAGAGGGCGAGCGCGAACACGATCATCGCAATCCCGGCGAGCCGGACCGGAAGGACCGAGAACGCGTACAGGGCGAGGAGCAGCGCCACGCCTCCCACGACCCCCGGCAGAACCGCTCCCGGGCTCGCGACCTCGAAATACAGCCCCAAGAGGCCGACGAGAAACAGGAGGTAGGCGACGTTCGGATGCGTGACGACTCCGAGCGTTCTCTCGACCACGCCCATTTCCCGGACGTCGATCCGGGCACCCGCGATGTGAAGTATCTCGCTCGCGCCGCCGACGCGCGTGACGGTGCGCCCGTCGAGCTGCCGCAGGAGATCGGGGACGTCGCGCGCGACGACGTCGATGAGGCCGCCGTCCTTCGCCTCTCCTTCCGTGAAGGAAGCACTCGCGGAGACCGCGGTCTCCGCTTTTTCGGCGTTGCGGGAGCGTTGCCGCGCGAGAGTCCGAATGAAGGCGCGCGCGTCCTGCTCGGCCTTCTCTCCCACGGTCTTGCCGAGATCGTGCCCCTCGCTTCCGACGGGGTGAGCCGCGCCCGTGTTCGTGCCGGGAGCCATCGCGTCGACGTCGCCGGCGAGGAGGAGAAAGAACCCCGCGGACGCCGCCGATGCCCCCGAAGGCGCGACGAAGGTGACCACGGGAACGGGGGACGTCAGGATCGCGGTCGCCATTTCGCGGGTCGACGAAAGCAGGCCGCCGGGGGTCGAGAGCTCGAGGACGACGAGCCGGGCGCCGCTCGCGGAGGCTTCCTTCAGCAGGCGCGTCAGGTACGCGGCCGAAGCGGGCTGGATCGGGGTGTCAATCCGCCCCCGGACGACGATCGGGACGGTGTCGGAACGCGAAGGAGGCGCGCCGGCTCCGGAGCCGGACCCTGCGGCGAGCGCGGCCGCGGTCATGAGCCCGAAAACGAGGCGGCGTGAAGTCATCGTCATCAAGGCGAACCGAGTCTACGCCCCCGCCCGATCGACGCGACAACCGCTGTTCCAGGTCCTTCTCACGTCTCTTCTCTGACGCCGGCTCCGCCTTGATATAAGTCCGCCGTGCGCACGCGGCCGTCGCCCTCCCCGTCGGTCCTGCGTCCGGTCGAGGGACTGAACGGGCTCGCCCTCGCTGTCGTCTCGCTGCTCGCGCTCATCCTTCGCGGACGCCTGGCCGACCCGGGAGGAGTCCTCCTCCGGTACGCCGTCATGACGGCAGCCCTGCTCGTCCTCGCGTTTCTCGCCCGCCGGGAGGACCGGATTCCGGGGCCGCTCCGCTTTCTGATCGACTTTTACCCCGCCGCTTTCATCCCTCTCCTCTTCGAGACCCTCGGGCCTCTCATCGCCGCCGCCAGAGGAGGACCGCGGGACGAGATCCTGATCGCGGCAGACCGCGCGCTCCTCGGCGTCGATGCCACCGTATGGCTTCAGCGCTTCGTCCGCCCGGCACTCACCAACTTCTTCTACCTCTCCTACACGTCCTATTACTTCCTGGCCCTGTCCCTGGGTTTCGCGCTCTGGTTCCGTTCGAAGGCGGACCTGCGCCGGTTCATCTACACGATCACGTTCTGCTTCTTCGTCTCCTACGCCGGATACTTTCTGGTGCCGGCGCTCGGGCCGCGCGTCTCGCTCGCGAACCGGCACTCGGTCATCCTCGAGACGACGGCGCTCTCCGCGACGATCGAGCGAACGTTAAACGAGCTCGAGCACACCAAGTTCGACGTTTTCCCGTCGGGGCACACCATGATCGCGACGGCGGTCCTGCTCGTCGCGTTCCGCCGGTCGCGGGACGTCTTCTGGTCGCTTCTCCCGGTTTCGATCGGCCTGATTCTCGCCACGGTTTACTGCCGTTACCACTACGTCGTCGACGTCCTCGCGGGACTCATCCTCGCCTTCGCTGCGGTTCCTCTCGGGGATGCGATTTACGACCGGCTCATGAGAAGTTCCGCGCGGGACGCACCGGTCTCGGGAGGCCGATCTCCGGATACCGGATCCGCCGTCGTCTCGATGTCTGGAAGCGTCCGGGACGGACGTCCCGGCGGAAAGGGAGACTAGCGGACGCCGGCGGCCGACGCGGGCTCGATCGGGCGGTCGTACATCCGGTAGGTTTTGTACAGGCGCCCGCCCCACAGGTCGGCGGCGCGGATGACCGCCTCGTTGTCCTCGAGCAGCCACGACATCTCGCAGCCCGTGATGCCCCGGGAGAGCGCCGCCCGGAGCCCCTTCTCGAACATGACCGACTGAATTCCTCTCTGGCGCCAGGAGAGCTTGATCCCGAGGGTGAGCACGCGGATCGCGCGGATCTTCCGGATGTTGAGCAGAAATTTGAGCCAGCCGAACGGCAGCAGAAAACCGCGAAGCGGTTTCATTGCCACGTTGTAGTCGGGGAGAGTGAGCATGAAAGCGACCGGTTCGAGACTGCCGTCCGGCCGGCGGGCCTCCGCGACGAACAGGAAATCCTTGTCGACCAGCGGCTTCAGCCGCTTCGCCATGAACTCCATCTCGTCGGACGTCATGGGCACGAATCCCCAGTTCTTCTCCCACGCCTCGTTGTAGACCTCCCGGATCTTCGGCAGATCGGCGGCCAGGCTCTTCTTCGAGATGTTGCGGATGACGACGTCCGTTTCCCGGGTCGCCACGCGCCGGGCGAGCTTCGTCAGCCGGGCGAGCGGGTCTTCCTTGATCTCGAACCAGTAGGCGAGCAGGTCTTTCGCCTTGCGAAAACCCGCCCCCTCGACGAGGCCGACGTAGTAGCGCGGGTTGTAGGTCATCATCAGAACGGGCGACGAGTCGAAGCCCTCGACGAGCAGGCCGGCCTCGTCGTTCAGGGTCGGATTGGCGGGCCCCCGAAGGACCGTCATGCCTCTTTCGCGCGCCCAGCCGGCGGCCGCGTCGAAAAGCGCGCCGGCAACCGCCGGATCGTTCTCGCTCTCGAAGTAGCCGAAGAACGCGGTCTTTTCCCCGTGGAAAGAATTGTGATTGTCATCGACGATCGCCGCGATCCGGCCCGCGTCGCGGTCGCCGCGGCGTGCGACGAAGAGCTGCATGGAGCCATGCGCAAAGAACGGATTTTTGTCCGAAAACACCTTGGAGACGTCATCGCGGAGAGGCGCGACCCAGAGCGGATCCGATCGGTAGATCGCGTCCGCCACGTCGAAGAAGCGCCGCAGCTCCTTGCGGGAGCGGCCGAGCGGGACGACGGTAGCGGCGACGGCGGCGGGAACCGGGTTACCGGCCATGAGACCTGGGATCGTGGGCGAAGGGACTCATGAGACTGGCAGCATCGAGCCGAGAAGGAATCGCTTCCTTCAAACCTCCACCGGGCGGATCAGACCGACCTCGCGGCCGACCTCCTCTATGGCCTCGAGAGCGCGCGTGAGCTGCTCCCGGGTGTGCGTCGCCATGAGGGACGTCCGGATCAGGGCGCGGCCCGGCGGAGTCGCGGGCGAGAGAACGCAGTTTACGAACACGCCCTCTTCGTGGAGCCGCTGCACCATCTTCAGAGCGGTGAAGTCCTCGCCGACAACGACAGGGACGACGGGCGTCGAGGATTCCCCCGTGTCGAGGCCGAGCGAGCGGAGCCCCTCCGAGAAGAAGCGCGTGTTCTCCCAGAGGCGATCGCGCCGCTCGGGCTCGTTCTCCATGATCTCGATGGTCGCGAGCGCCGCCGCGACCGACGCCGGCGGAGGCGCAGCGGAAAAGATGAGGGTGCGGGCCCGATGCTTGATGTAGTCGATGACGGTCGCCTCGCCCGCGATGAACCCGCCGACGGACGCCATGGATTTCGAGAAGGTCCCCATGATGAGGTCCACTTCCTCCTCGAGCCCGAAGTGCTCGGAGGTACCCCGACCCGTCGGACCGAGGACGCCGATCCCGTGGGCGTCATCGACCATCACGGCCGCGTCGTGCTCCCGGGCGGCGGCGACGATCTCCGGAAGTGGAGCGATGTCGCCTTCCATGGAAAAGACGCCGTCCACGACCACGAGACGACCGCGCACGTCGACGTCGTTCCGCATCTGACGCCGGAGATCCGCGGCATCGTTGTGGCGGAACTTACGCACGTCGCCGAAGGACAGGCGGGCGCCGTCGATGATGCAGGCATGGTCCTGCTTGTCGAGATAGACGGTGTCGCCCTTGCCGACCAGGCAGGAAATGGCGCCCAGGTTGACCTGAAATCCCGTCGCGAAGACGACGGCCGCGTCCTGCCGCATGAAACGGGCGAGGCGCTCCTCAAGGATGACGTGAAGGTCGAGGGTGCCGTTCAAGAACCGGCTGCCGGCGCAGCCCGAGCCGTACTTGCGGATCGCGTCGATTGCCGCTTCTTTCACCCGGGCGTCGTTCGTGAGGCCCAGGTAGTTGTTCGATCCCAGCATGATCATCCGGCGGCCGCCGATGACGACTTCGGGATCCTGCGCGGAGTCGACGACGCGAAAAAACGAGTACAGGCCCGCTTTCTGGATGTTGCGGGCAACGTCGTATCGAAAACACTTGTCGAAGAGAGGCGAAGTCCGGGTCGCGGCGACCGGAGCGACTTTGCTCATTTTTTTCTCCCACCTCGTGGACGACCGCCCCGCGGGGCGCCCGCGAAACCCAGGGGGATCTTAGCAAATTTTACAAAATCAACCAGCCCTCCCGCCGGTACCAGTCCCAGGTGGCCTGGAACCCCTCCGAGACGCCCGGGGCAGGCCCCAGATCCAGGTCCCGCGAGAGCGGCTCGCCGTCGGCGATCCAGTCGCCCGCGAGGATCTCCCGCGCCTTGTCGGCGTTGAAGGGGCGGGAGCGGCGCGTCACCATTTCCACGACCGACTCTCCCCACCCCGCCGCACGGACCAGCGGCCGGGGAACCGGGAGGAGAAAGGGGCGGCGCGGCGGCAGGCGGGCGATTTCCTCGGAGAGGCGGCGGATCGACAGGTGGGCCGGATCGCTGAGGAAGGCGCGACGACCTGCCAGATCGCGGCGACCGGAGGCGCGAGCGATCGCGGCGGCGGCGCGCTCCGCCCGGATCACCTGGACGAGCGACGCGCCAGACGGCACGGGAAGGACTCCGCGCGCGGCCGCTCGAAACAGAAGGAGAAGCCCGCGATCGCCGGGGCCATAAACGACGGCGGGTCGAATCACAACCCAGGGGCCGGGCCAGCCGCGAACGACCGCCGCTTCGCCCTCCTTCTTCGACTGGCCATACCAGGAGACAGGGCGGGCATCATCCGCTTCCCGAACGGGCCGTCCTTCTCTCGCCGGCCCGGCCGCCGCCTGGCTCGAGACGAGAACGAAGAGGGCTTCGGGCGCCGATGCCGCGGCGGCGCGCACGAGGCGATCCGTTCCCCGGGCGTTTCCTTCGCGGTACTCGTCCAGGGTTCGCGCCTTGACGACACCGGCCACGTGGACGATCGCGTCGGCTCCCCGCACGGCCGCGGCCAGGTCCGTCGCCGCCGACAGGTCTCCGGCAACGGCCTGGACTCCGAGAGCCGGGAGGTCCCCCAGCCGCTCCGCCCCGCCCCGGACGAGGGCCCGGACGGTCCAGCCGCCGGAGATCAGCGAGCGGGCGACGTGCGCTCCGAGGAATCCCGTCGCGCCGGTGAGCAGACAAAGAGGCATCGGAGTTGGATTCTCTCCGGTTTCCGGATAACGTGCCGCCCCACAATGACAACTCGTCGCACCGCCCCGATGCTCCGCGCCGGGGGCGCCGCCCTGTTTCTGGCCTCGCTCCTGCCCGGTAATGCCTTCGCCGCCGCGCCGATCCGTCCTCCCGTCGTCGAATACCGGATCGAGGCCTCGCTCGACCCGAAGACGCATGTCGTCGAGGGAAAGGAGCGGCTTCTCTGGCGCAATCCCTCCGGGGACAGCGTCGGGGAGCTTCGGTTTCACCTCTATCTGAACGCCTTCAAGAACGACCTTTCCACGTTCATGCGGGAATCGGGCGGCCAGCTGCGGGGCGACAAGGCGAGCACCGAGGCGGGCGACTGGGGATCGATCGACGTCACGTCGATGAAGACTTCCGGCGGGGCCGATCTCCTGCCCCGGGCCCGGAAGATTCAGCCGGATGGCAACGCCGCCACGGACGAGACCGTCCTGCTCGTGCCGCTTTCGACGCCCGTCCCTCCGCACGGCGAGATCACCCTGGACATCGCGTTTCGCTCGAAGCTGCCGAAAATCTTCGCCCGCACCGGTTTCATCCGCGACTACCACCTGGTCGGCCAGTGGTTCCCCAAGATCGGCGTCTACGAAACCGCGGGGATGCGCGGCCGGACGACCGGCGGGTGGAACTGTCACGCCTTCCACGCCAACTCGGAGTTCTATGCCGATTACGGCGACTGGGACGTGACTCTGTCCGTTCCCACGGGCTTCGTCGTCGGTGCGACGGGCCAGCGCGTCTCGGAGGAGAAGCGCGGAGACCGGACCGTCTCCCGCTACCGCCAGGAGAACGTGCACGATTTCGCCTGGACAGCCGATCCGCGTTTCGTCGTCCGCGAGTACACGTTCGATCCCGCGAAGGACGTCCCGGCGGGCTGGTCGGCGCGCGCTGCCGGGGAGCTCGGAATGACCGAGCAGCAGATCGCCCTGAAACCGATCGCCGTGCGCATCCTCCTCCAGCCCGATCACGTGGGGGCGCTCGATCGGTACAAGAGCGGTCTCCACGCGGGCATCGCGTACTACGGCCTGTGGTTCGGCGCGTATCCGTACGCGACCCTGACACTCGTCGATCCCCCGGAGGACGGGATGGGCTCGGGGGGCATGGAGTATCCGACGTTCATCACGGGAGGATCGGACGTGCGGCTCCTCCACTGGCCTCTCGCGAATACGTACCTGACGGAGAACGTGACGCTCCACGAGTACGGCCACCAGTACTGGTACGGGCTGGTCGGCTCGAACGAGTTCGAGGAATCCTGGCTCGACGAGGGGCTCAATACGGACTCCGAGTATCGCGCGATGCGGCTCGCGTACGGCGCGCGGGACATGGCGCAGTTTCCGGGGGGCGTGGGCCTCTCCTACCTTTCGATCGCCCACGGCGCCTACGCGGCGATCCCGAACCTCGACCCCATCCGCCGTTTCGCCTGGGGATACGCCACGAACGACTCCTACGGCGAGAACTCCTACATGAAGGTCGGGCTTTTTCTCGCACAACTGTCGCAGGACATTGGAATAGGAAAGTTCGCGAAGGCCCAGCGCGCCTACTACGACCAGTGGTCCTTCCGGCATCCCTCGACGGAAGACTTCTTCGCTGCTTTCGAGCGATCGACGGGCCTCGATCTTTCCGACTACCGCCGCAACATCGTCGAGGGCACCGCGCGGCTCGACTGGGAAGTCGTTTCGGCGCGGGGGTCTCGCGACCGGGGAGAGTCCGGCGTGTTCGACCGGCCGGGGGGACGGGTGACGCTTGATCGCGGGAAGCCCGTGGACACCGCGGCCGGAAAAAAGACCGCGTCGGGCCTCGACCGGGACAAGGATGAAGACAAAGCGCACCGCCGCTACAGGTCTGTCGTGCTGTTCGCCAATATCGGGGACTGGCCGCACGGTGCGCCCGCGCGGCTGGCCTTCGAGGACGGCACGACGATCGAGCGCGCCCTGCCCGCCTCCGCGCGGTGGGTGCGCCTGCGTATCTGGTCGCGATCTCCCCTCGCCTGGGCCGCCGTCGATCCGGACCGGACGAATACGTGGGACGTGAATCGTCTGAACGATTCGAAGGTGCTCCAGGGGGGTCGCGGCGCCGCCGACACCCGGAGCCGCCTCGCCCCGGTGAAATATCTCGGATGGGTCGCTACCGTGGGCGGTCTCCTGACCGAGATCCTGTGGGTGCTTTCGTGAGCGCGCCGGGCACTCTGCGATCCGGTTTTGCCGCGCTCCGCCGGTTCCGGCTGATCCTCCTGCTGACTGCCTCGGCCGCGCTGCTCGGCGGCATCGCGGCGATGCCTCTGGCTCCGGCGATGCACGACGCTCTCGCGGGGACCCTCGCGGGCGATCACTTCATCCGGAATCACCCGGAGTTCGCGCCCGTCGACCTGTTCGATTTTTTCCGCGAGAAGGCCGCCGCGGTCTCGGCCGCACAGAGCGCGATCCTCTGGACGGCGATCCTGGGCCTGTTGCTTCAGATTTTCTTCGTTGGCGGGATCGTCGAAACCGTCGGCCGGGAGTCTTCGGGTTCGGAAAGACGGGTCGCGTTCTGGACGGGAGCGCGAAGGCATTTCGCCCACAACCTGAAGATCTTTCTCCTCTTCGCGGTCGCGGTTCTCATAGTTGTCGGGGGCTGGCTCGCACTGACCGGCGGCATCGGTAAGAAGATCTTCGAGAACGCTCCGCCGCACTCCGGAGGCCGGATGCCCTGGGGGATCCTGTGCGTCGCCGTCGCCCTCTTCTTCTTCGGAGTCTTGAAGCTCCTCGCCGACTTCGCGCGCGCCGCACGGCGCGTCTCGCCGTCCATCGGGGCTTTTGCGGCGATCCGGGATTCCCGGCGCTTGCTGCGCGGCCGCTGGCTCCGCGGGCTCGGGCTCCTTCTCTGCTGGGCCGTGCTCGGAGCGCTCGGGCTGGCGATCATGATGTCGCTCGCCTGGGGACAGTCGACGCCCACGGGCGTCTCGGTCTTCTTCCAGCTCGTGCTCCTCGCCGTGATCCTCGCCGTCCGTCCGGCGGCGCTCGTCGGAGCATGGGGTTCGATCCTCGCCCTATTCGACTCCAGCCCTCCTCCCCCCGAGCGGGAATGGCTGCGCGCCGCGAGCGCCTGGACGCCGGCCCCCGCGGGACCGCTGCCGGTCGTGGATCCGCCCTCCCCGCCCCCGCCCGAAACGGCCCTTCCCGCCGAGGTCCCCGCGACCCCCCTTTCGCCGCTGCCGCCCTCCGCCGACTGAATCGGGCGGTTCGGCGAGGAGCCGGGCGGGCATTTCAACCGGACGGGCGAAACCTCCTGCGGCGTCGCTCGTATAGAGTGTCTGTAGGAGACGTATTCGTCTCCGGGAGACACTCCAGATGGCCTCGACGAGCCTGCTCCAGGGAACACTCGACCTCTTGATCTTGAAGACTCTGACGCTCGAGGAGATGCACGGGCTCGGCATCGCCCGTCGCATCGAGCAGATCACCTCGGGCACGTTCGACGTGAAGCCGGGCTCTCTCTTCCCTGCCCTGCACCGTATGGAGGAGGCCGGATGGCTCGCGTCGAAGTGGGGGGAGTCCGACGCGAACCGCCGCGCGAAGTACTACCGCCTGACGCGCGCGGGCCGCTCTCAGCTGCGCACCGAGACAGACGAGTGGAGCCGCATCGCGCTCGCAATCGGCCGCGCCCTGCAGACGAGCTGAGGACTGTGCCATGCGCATACCCGCCCGCCTCCGAGCGCTCGCCCGCAATCTCGTCCGCCGGCCGGGGGTCGAGTCGGATCTCGACGACGAGCTCCGGTCGTTTCTCGAAATGCGGATCGCGGAAAACATCGCGGCGGGAGCCACCCCCGAGGACGCCCGACGATCCGCGCAGCGGGAAATGGGCGGGCTCGAGCAGCTGAAGGAGTCGGTGCGCGAGGTCCGCACGGGAGCGGCGCTCGATACTCTCGCGCGCGATCTCACCTCGGGCGTGCGCCTCCTCGTCCGTAATCCCGGATTCACCGCGGCGGCCGTGATCGCGCTGGCGCTCGGGATCGGCGCGAGCGCCGCCATCTTCACCGTCGTCAACGCGGTGCTGCTGCGCCCGCTCTCCTACGGTCATCCGGACGGTCTCGCCGTGCTGCTCCACCGCGGGCGCAACCCGGTGAGCCCCGCGAACTACATCGACTGGAGACGCGCCAACGACGTGTTCGAGAGAATGGGGGCGGCCGAGTCCTGGGCGCCCAATCTCGCCGACCGGGGCAGCGCCGAGAGCGTGACCGCCGTGCGCGTCGATACGCGCCTGCTCGACTTCCTCGAAGTGCCTCCCCTCATGGGCCGGCTCTTTCTCGAGGGCGAAGACGCGGAGGGGCGCGATCACGAGGTCGTGCTCGGCTATCGGATCTGGCAGCGCCGATTCGGCGGAGACCGGCGCGTTCTCGGCCAGGCCATCCGGCTGAACGGTCAGCCCTACACCGTCGTCGGCGTGATGCCCCGCTCGTTCACGTTCCCTCCATTCTGGGAGGAGGGCGCGGAGCTATGGGCGCCTCTACCGCTCGAATCCCGCAAGGACAGCCGGACGGGGAACAGCCTCCGCATATTTGCTCGCCTGAAGCCCGGCGTCTCGCTGGCGAGAGCCTCATCGCAAATGGCGGCGATCACGGCGCGGCTCGAACGCGAGTATCCCGGCACCAACCGGGAGGTCACCGTCCGCTCGCTGCAGGACACCGTCGTCCGCGGGGTACGGCCCGCTCTGCTCGTCCTGCTCGGCGCCGTCGGGTTCGTGCTCGTCATCGCCTGCGCGAATGTCGCTCACATGCTCCTCGCGCGCGCCTCGGCGCGGCAGAAAGAGATCGCCATCCGCACCGCCCTCGGTGCGAGCCGCGGACGCGTGATCCGCCAGCTCTTGACCGAGAGCATCGTACTGTCTTCCCTGGGAGGCGCTGGAGGGCTGCTTCTCGCTTTCGCCGGCGTCCGGGCGCTCGTGGCCCTCTCTCCGGAAATACCGAGGCTCGAGTCAATATCGGTCGACGGCCCGGTGCTCCTCTTCACGCTCGCCGTGTCGATGGCCACGGGGATCGCTTTCGGGCTCGTTCCCGCGCTGCAGGTTTCGCGGCGGGAGCTCACCGAAGCTCTGCGAGAGGGAGAGCGAGGCTCGACCGAGAGCGGCGGCCGCAGCCGCCTTCGGAATCTCCTCGTCGGATCCGAGCTGTCCCTGGCGCTCATCCTGACAATCGGCGCGGGGCTGATGATCCGCACGTTCATCGCCCTGTCGGCGATCGACCCGGGGCTCGATCCGCGCAACGTGCTGACGATGCAGGTGTCCGTGGCCGGAACGTCGCAGACCGCCCCGGGCCGCCGTGCCGGCTTCTATCCGGCGGTGCTCGAAAAGGTGAGCGCGATACCCGGAGTTGTGAGCGCCTCGGCGATCAATCACCTGCCGCTCGGCGGCGACATCTGGGGCTTTCCGTTTCAGATCGAAGGACGGCCGCAGCCGAAGGCGGGCGAGAGCCAGGGAGCCACGTTCCGGGCAGCGTTTCCCGGCTACTTCCGCACGATGAGAATCTCTCTCCTCCGCGGCCGGGAGTTCACAGCCGCCGACCGGACCGGGGCGCCCGAGGTGGTGATCATCAATCGGCGCCTCGCCGAACAGTACTGGCCCGGCGAAGATGCGATCGGGAAGCGACTGACGGTGGACGGTGCGGGAGACGAGCCCCTCTGGCGAACCGTTGTCGGAATCGCCCAGAACGCGGTTCGCGCGGACTGGACGGCGGACGCGGAGGAAGAAGTGTACGTCCCGTTCCTCCAGAGCCCGCTGTATATGGAAGGCCCGATCTGGCCGGTGCAATACGCGACCCTGGTCGTCCGAACCCACGGCGATCCCTCCCGCCTGGCGGGTCCGATCCGGGCCGCCGTCGCCTCGCTCGATCGCAACGTCGCGGTGTCGTCCGTTTCCACGATGGAGAACGTCGTCTCGCGCTCGAACTCCCGGCCCCGCTTCTATCTGCTGCTTCTCGGCTCGTTCGCCGCCGTCGCTCTCGCTCTCGCGGCGCTCGGAATCTACGGCGTCATGAGCTACTCGGTTTCGCGCCGGTCGCACGAGATCGGCATCCGCATGGCGCTCGGAGCCGAGCGCGGGGATCTCGTGCGGCTCGTCGTCGGCGAAGGAATGCGAGTCGCCGCCGCCGGCGCGGCCGTGGGCCTGGCGGGCGCATTCGCGCTCACCCGGCTGATGGCGGGCCTTCTCTACGGAGTCCGCGCTACCGACCCCGTGACATTCACCCTCGTTGCCGTACTTCTCTCGATCGTGGCGCTCGCCGCGAGCTGGATTCCCGCCCGCCGGGCGACACGGGTAGACCCGCTGACAGCGCTGCGCCACGACTGAGGGCGGGGGGTGAGGGATCGGAAGACGGGAAACGGGAAACGGGAAACGGGAAACGAGGGAGACATCGCTCTTACCGATCCTCGATCACCCGATTCCCCGGATTGATCACCCGATCACCCGATCACCCGATTTCAGCTGATAGTTCGATCGATCGCGAGATCATGAGATCGCGAGATCGCGAGATCGCGAGATCGGTCCTCGCACCACCACTCCGGCTTTAGTCCCCCGCCCACTCCCCCAGTCTTCTCATCCCTTCCTCCACCCGCTCGATCGGTGTGGCGAATGAGAGCCGGATGCAGTCGTCCTCGCCGAAAGCGTCGCCCGGAACCGCGGCAACGCGCGCCTCGTCGAGGAGCCGCCGGCAGAACTCGGAAGAGCCCCGGATGTTCTTGCGAGCGCATATCGACCGGACGTCGGGAAACGTGTAGAAGGCGCCCTCCGGGGCAACGACCTCGACGCCGGGAATCGCCCTCAGTCCGGCGAGCATGACGTCGCGTCGGCGCGCGTACTCCGCGAGCATACCGGCGACGGACTTCTCGGAGCGCCCGAGGTCCGCGAGCGCACCAATGCCCGCCTCCTGCGAGATCGACGTCGCGTTCGACGTCGAATGGCTCTGGAACGACGACATCGCCGCGACGAGATCCGCCGGCGCCAGAGCCCATCCCAGGCGCCAGCCGGTCATCGCGTAGGTCTTCGAGAGGGCTCCCGTGACGACCATGCGGTCGGGAAATCGAGCCCAGTACGAGGCGGCCGACACGTGCCTCCGGTCCCCGTAGAGAAAGCGATCGTACGTCTCGTCGAACACGAGCACGGCGTCATGCGAGGAGCACCAGTCGAGGATTCCCTCGATATCGCGATCTTCCACGACGGCGCCGGTGGGATTGTTCGGGGAGTTCAGGATGACGCCCCGCACTCGCGGGCCGGCTTCCCGCTCGAGCAGGGCGGCCGTGGGCTTCCAGCCATCCTGCCTCCGGGTCTGGAGGAAAACGGGATCCGCTCCCGAAAGACGGACCATTTCGGGAAACGACACCCAGAATGGCGAGAAGATCGCGACCTCGTCGCCGCTTTCGAACATGGCCTGGCAGGTGTTGAACACCGCCTGCTTCGCGCCGGCCGTCACGAGGACGTTCGCGGGGCCGCATGGGGTGCCATGCTCCCGGCGGTACTGTTCGGCAATCGCCACGCGCAGCTCGGGAACTCCGGCGGTGTCCGTGTATTTCGTGAACCCCTTCTCGATGGCGGAGATGCCGGCGCGAGAGACGAAGTCGGGCGTCGGGAAGTCCGGCTCCCCGATTCCGAAGTCGACCACGTCGACCCCGGCTGCCGCCAGCGCCTTGGCCGCCTTCCCGACGGCGGCGGTCGACGACGGCTGGATTTCCGTGACGCGCCGCGAAAGCCGCAGTGTCACGCGACCGTGCCCTTCCAGGATCGTCGGAATGCGGCGAAGGCGTGCAGTTTCTTCTTCCCCGCGGCCACGAGCCCGATTTCGACCACGATCCAGGCACCATACACAAAAAGCATCTCGTGGCGAAGCGACGGAAGCGCGAATTGCACTGCCCACAGCACGAAGAGTCCCGCCGCCTCGTAGGCCGCGAAGTCCATCGACGCGAGGAAGATCCATCCGAGAAAGGACTGGAGGATCGTGAGCAGGATCTCGTGCCGCTGGAACTCGTCGAACGGCAGCGGCGCGAACGAGCCGTGGCTCCAGCAGTAGATGACGCCGAGGAGAGCCGAGAGGATCCCCCACTGGTTGATGTTCGACGAGACCATGTTCACGAGAGCGACCGGAGCGCGCGTGACGCGACGGGCCCACGCGAATGCGGAGGTTTTCTCCGGAAATTCGGAGAGAAACGGGGCGACCCACTGGATGAAGACGAACTGCGACATGCCGAAGCTCGTCGCCAGGGCGAGCATCGACGTCAGAAAGGGCTCGGCCACGAAGAAGATGACGAGACCGCCGCCGACGAGCAGCGCCCCGACGGCCAGCCATCGCCGGGCGCCCGTATACGACAGAGCCCAGCGCGAGACGGCCGGTATCTCGTCGTTTTCCTCGATGCATTCCGGCCGCGGAGGCATGCGCAGGAGGATCGCGAGATAGATGAAATACGTCGTCGCAAGCACCGCGGAGTCAAGGAGCGAGAGACTTCCCTTCGCCCAGATGACGACGAAATAGGCGAGCGGCGGAAGAAGCCCCAGCACCTCGACGGCATGGTCATCGAGCAGCTGGATGGACCCGAGCTTCTTCCCGCGGCGCCGCTTCGAGTAAAACGCCGCGACGGCGTAGATCATCGGCCAGCCGAGCCCGGTCAGGAGTCGCAGGCTCCCGGTGAAGTTCGCGATCGCGAGGTGAACCATGCTCGGGTTCTTGCCCGCTTTCCAGGCGATCACCGCTTCGACCGCGAATTCCGGAAACGTCTGGACGAGCGCGAGAACGGCGAGGGCAAGGCCCTGGGACATCAGGAACTCGGCCGCTTCGGCGCCCCAGGCGACGAGAAACGCGGACGCGATCATCGCGGGGAAGGTCCAGAATGCAGAGGCGGGATTCCCGGGTGCGGCGGATTCGAGGCCGGCGGCGAAGTCGAACTTTTCCCGCCAGGACCTCATGGCGCTCGGGTTATAGCATGTCGCCCGTGGCCGGAATCGAATCGCCTTCGAACCCGGTCGTTCGCGAGATCGCGCGCGCCCTGGAAGAGCGGACCCACTTCCTGCTCGAGGGGGAGAAGCCCATCCTGGAGGCCGTCGCGGCCGGTCTCGCCCTCGACCACGTTCTGCACGACGCGAGCGTGCGGCCCGGACGCCTGGCGGCGCTTGCCTCCGTCCGGCCCCGCCTCGTTTCGCGCGCCGTGATCGAACGGCTCGCGCAGTCGACGACGCCGCAGCACCTGCTCGCCGTCGTCCGGCGGCGAGACGTCCCGGTGGCGGAGATTCTCGGGCGGGACGGGCCCGTCGTGTTTCTCTTCGGTGTGCAGGATCCTGGCAACCTCGGCGCCATCGTGCGCGTCGCCGAGGCTTCCGGTGGAGCGGGCGTCGTGGCGGCCCCGGGCTCCGCGGACTTCTTTCACGCGCGAGCCGTGCGCGCGAGCGCCGGAAGCGTCCTGCGCATCCCCGTCTCGGGGCGCGTCTCGTTCGAGCCGTTCGCGGCGGACGCCCGGGCGGCCGGCCGCACGATCGCGGGCGCGGTGCCTTCCGGCGGCGATAACCCGTTCACCAGGCCGCTCGCGAGGGAGTCCGTCCTGGTCATCGGCGGCGAAGGACCCGGCCTTCCGGCGGGCGCCTACCGCTACCTCGACCGAAAGCTGACGATCCCTATGCGCTCCCCCGTCGATTCATTGAACGCGGCGGTCGCCGCGGCGCTTCTCCTTTACGCCGCCGACCTGGGGCGGTCGGAGACAACGGTTTCGCCGGTGAATCCGGCGAGCGAACGTCAAGAGCGCTCGGAAAAGCCGACAACAAAAGACTGACGGCGGAAAACTCCGATCTCAGTTTTCATCCTCCGCGAACACGTCAGCCTGAAACCTCCAGATCCGCGCGGTTGGATCGCGCCAGGCGCCCGCCGGAAGCCCCGCCTTGCCGGCCACCTCGTCGAGAAACCTTTCCCGGTCGAAACCCCACTCCGTCGCGACCTGCGGAAGCAACAGGCCGCTCGCGCCGCGGGATTCGAGGATGAGCCCGTCGCGCCCGACCTCGATTTCCGCGGGATCTGTCACGGGCTCGGGCGGAGTCAGCACGGAAATCTCGATCACGCACGTCGTGAGCCCGTCCTCGGAGAGCGGAGGAAAGCGCGGATCTTCGAAAGCCGCGCGGCGGGCGAACTCGGGGACCGTCCGGCCGATATCGCCGCGGGGGGATAACGTTCCGATGCATCCCCGAAGATCGCCGGCCTGGCGCAGGGTCACGAAGAGGGCGCGGGTCTGCCCGAACGTCTCCTGCCGGTCCGATGCGAGACGTGGAGGAGGCTCGCCGCGAAAATGGGATTCGATCGAGCGTCGCGCGAGGGCGAGAAGGTCCCGGCGGGTCTCCGGGGAGAGCGGCGCGGACGTCATCGTCGCGAAGGTACCGCAAGATCCGCCAGGAACGTCGAGATCGCCGTTTCGAGCGCGTCGAGGTGGCCCGCGAAGAAATGGTCAGCCCCCGGGACGATGACGACCCGGGTTTCGTTTCCGGCGCCTTCCGTCTCTTCGGCCTCGCCCGTCTCCTTGGCTTCGCCCGTCTCTTTGGCTTCGCCGGCGGCGGGGGCCGCCCTCCCAGCCCAGGCGCGCAGCATGTCCGGCGGGCCGTAGGTGTCACGCTCTCCGGTCACATAGAGCGCCGGCACCCGCGGCCTTTCGAGCCCGAAGGCCGATTCCGACGCGAGAGGCAGGCCAATGCCGAGGAAGGCCGCGATCCGGGAATCCCCCGCGCTCGCGCGCAGCGCGGCCGCCGAGCCGAAGGAAAATCCCCCCGCGACGATCGGCAATCCGCCCCTGCGCTCCGCTTCGTCGAACGCCGCCCGGACGTCGGCGGTCTCGCCGCGGCCGTCGTCGTGGGGGCCCTCGGAAAGCCCCACGCCGCGGAAATTGAATCGCAGGGTGGAGTACCCCGCCGCGACGAGCGCCCGGGCCGCACGAAAGACCACCTTGCTGTGCAGGGTTCCGCCGAAGAGGGGGTGCGGATGCGCGAATACCGCAGAACCACGGAGGGGCATGGCGCCGGGCTTCCAGAGCCCCTCCAACCGGCCGGCGGGCCCGGCAAAAAGCACCGTCTCGAGCCGCTCGGTCACGAGATCCCGCCGCGCCGTTGGCGAAAGGGCCGGTTCATCGTATTCTTCCGGCCTCGCGCTGTCCGGCGCGGTGCACGGCAGCACCCGCGGGCGCGGCCAGAGAGGCAGGACCAACGCGCATGAGCAAGATCGTACACGTCGTCGGAACCGGAACCATCGGCGAGCCGCTCATCGGGCTCTTCGCCGACTTCAAGAAGTATCTCGGGATCGACGAGATCACGTTTCACAAGCGCACGCCGATGACGACCGAGCGCGCGAAGGTGAACCATCTCCTCCAGCGCGGCGCGAAGCTCGCCGTCGATCCCGACAAGGTCGCGGACTTCGAAGCCCTCGGCCACAAGGTCGACTACGAGACCCAGGAAGCGCTCGAGCGAGCGACGGTCGTCATCGACTGCACGCCCGCCGGCAATGAGAACAAGAAGGTCTACGAGACCCTGAGCGGCCCGCGCGGCTTCCTCGCCCAGGGCAGCGAGTTCGGATTCGGAAAGCCCTACGCTATGGGCATCAACGACGAGGCGCTCGTCGCCGGGAAGGACCGGTTCCTCCAGGTCGTCTCCTGCAACACGCACAACATCGCGGCCCTCGTGAAGACCCTTTCGGAGAACGAGCAGCACGGTTCGGACCTCGAGCGCGGCCGGTTCGTCTGCATGCGGCGGGCGAACGACGTCTCCCAGGACTCGAGCTTCGCACCGGCTCCTTCCGCCGGAAAGCACGACGACCCGCAATTCGGCACCCACCACGCGCGCGACGCGTCCCGCCTCCTCGAGACCATCGGCTGGAAGGCCCAGCTCTTCTCTTCGGCGATGAAGCTGAACACGCAGTACATGCACTCATTGTGGTTCGACCTGGAGCTGGCCCATCCGATGACGAAGGAGAAAGCGCTCGACCGCCTGCGCAACAACAAGCGCATCGCGATGACGGAGAAGCGCTCCTCGAACCAGATCTTTTCGTTCGGCCGGGACCATGGCTACTACGGAAGAATCCTGTCCCAGGCCGTTGTCGCTTCTCCCACGGTCACGGTCAACGGAGACCGCGAGGTCGTCGGCTTCTGCTTCACGCCCCAGGATGGAAACTCGCTCGCCTCCTCGATCACCGCGGCGCTGTGGCTGATGGAGCCGGATTTCAACCGACAGGAGAGGCTGGCGGTACTCGAGAGATTCTTCTTTCGAGAAATCTGATTCCTGCTCGAACCCTCACGCCGATCATCACGAATCGGGTGATCGGGTAATCGGGTGATTGGGTGATCAATCTGCGGATCGGGTGATCGGAGGAGCGGGGATGCGAGTCGGAATCTCGCGATCAATCGAACTATCGAGCATCGGAAATCTTGACGCCGCGGCGAAATCGTCGCGTTGAAGGGTAGCTGGGTGGGGGTCCCTCTCCGCTTTCCCGTTTCCGTTTCCCGTTTCCATTTCCCGTTTCCTGCCCTCCGCCAGAGCCCAGGCGTGGATCGAGACATCTGGCTGCTACACTGCTCGATCACATGGACTGGGTAACCTGTCCCAAGTGCGGTTTCACGCAGATTCCCACGGAGAAGTGCCTTCGCTGCGGGCGGCCTTCGTCTCCGCCGGATCGCGAGACCGTGGCCGCTCCCACGACGCTTCCTCCTCGGGCGCCTGGTCCGGCGGGCGAGGCCGTTCGGACGGTCGCCGTCGACCGGCCCCCCGGATCGTCCCCCGGCGCGGCATCCCCTGTCCCGAAAGGCCCCCCTTCTCCTTCTTCTCCTGCTGCGGCGCCCGCCCTCTCGCCGCGCTCCGGCTCCACGATCGATCCCGGGGACGCGTCCGCGGCTTCCTCCCCATCCGGGTCGCGATCCCCGGCTTTCCGCCCTGCTTCCAACCCCAACCCGCCACGGACGCCGCCGCCGGGAGCCCGGCCAACCCGCGGCCGCGGCCCCACCCTCGTCGCAATCGGCGGCCTCGCCGCTCTCCTGCTTGCCGTGGCGGTCGTCCTGACGCGCGCCCCGAGCAACTCCAGCGCCGGCCTGCCGGTCGTCACCCCCGCTCCGGACACCGGACCGGCCTCCCCCGTCCTCGACCTCTCGGGCCGGTGGGAGACGGAATTTTCGAAGACGCTTCCGGGGCCGCCTCCCCGGCCTGCCCTGAAACAGGCGTACCTCGAGACGGACCGGGTGGGGAACATTCTCGCCGCGGGCGTTCTCCTGACCGATCCCGGAAGAGGAGGCGCCGGAGCCGGATATCGTCTGGCGACGGACGGACCGCAGCGGCTCGGCGAGGTGTCCTCGGCGCTCGCCGGCGCCCCCGCCGGAGCTTCCCTGCCGCAGGTGGACTTCATCCCGGTCCCTGCCTGGATGCCGCATCGCGACCGCGTCTGGCGCGCCCTCGAAGGCCAGAGCCGGCGCGTGCTCGACGTGCGCTACGTGTTGCTCGAATCCGTCGAGGACGACTACGTCGTCCAGGCGGGGCTCAACCGGAGCGGGTTTCTCTCCTATGCGTTCTTCTCGCGCGGGTACGCGCACGACCGTGGGCTCGACGCCCTCTCGTCCGTGATCCATCCGGACCCGGGCAGCTCGCTCGGCGGATTCAAGAATCTCGTCTGGGACTTCTCGGGAGCCGCGGACTTCCTCAAGCTCGAGGTCTACGCGACACTCTCCGGCCCGGAAGGCACGACCGACCGGCTCACCCTGAAGAGAGCCGCGACGGACGGGGCTCCGGGGGCGCCGGCCCCGCCGCGCGGTAATCGTCCTTCCGCGACGGTCAAGGCTCCCGGTTCACCTGCGGGCGCGGCCCACGCGGCTTCACCCGGCTCTACGCCGAAATGATGTAGCCGCCGCTCTTCGCGTCTTTCTTCATCGAAAGAAGCTTGAGCTTCTCGGCGTCCTCGAGGACCTCCGAAAACGACTTGTAGCCGTAGTAAGTTTCGTTGAAATACGGCTGCTTGCGCTGCATCGTCTGCTTGATCATCGAGCCCCAGATCACGTCGTAGTTCTCGCGCAGCAGGGCCTGCATCGACTCGAGCAGGAGCCGGAAGAGCTCTCGCTTCTTTTCGGGCAGGTTTTCGATCGAGGGCAGCTCGCGGGTTTCCCGCACGAGGTCCTCGTAGAAGATGAACTCGTCGCAGTTCGTCAGGAGGAGCTCGGACGTCGAGTTCTTCACGCCGACGCCGATGACGTTCTTGTCGTTCTCCTTGAGCTTCGAAACGAGGGGCGAGAAATCCGAGTCGCCCGAGCAGATGACGAAGGTCGTGATGTGCGTCTTCGAGTTGGCGAGGTCCATCGCGTCAACGACCATCCGGATGTCGGCCGAGTTCTTCCCGCTGTAGTTGCGCTGCGGGATCTCGATCAGCTCGATCGCCGCTTCGTGAAACTCACGCTTGTAGTCCGCGTAACGGGTCCAGTCGGCGTATGCCTTCTTGTACACGATGCGGCCCTTTTCAATGAGCCGCTGCAGGACGAGGTGGATGTCGAATTTCTTGTACTTCGCGTCCCGGGCTCCGAGAGCGATGTTCTCGAAGTCGATGAAAAGGGAGAGCCGCTGGTCGACCGACGCGCGCGCGGGGGGAGCCGGCGCCGCGCCGAGCGACATGGATGTCATGGGCGACATGGAACTGGAGTGTCCGCCGCTCGTACCCGACAGGGTCCCGGCGCTCGGCCCGGACGGCGTGAACAGGGCCGGTGCCGGCGCGGGGGCGAGGATGGCGGGGAGAGCAGGGGCCGGCGTCGGCGAGGGATGGTCGCCGCCATTTAAGAGGCCTTCCGCGCCGGCGGGCCGGGCCTTGTGCCTCCGCGCTCCTCCCCGGCGCCGGCGAGGTTTTTTGTCCCCTTCCTCGGCGGCGGGAAAAGGGATCGTGTCGTCGTCGTTCATGGTTGTCCTTCCGGTGCGTAGTCGAACGAGGAGGTCGTTAGCAGAAACGACGTGAGAACGCGGGCCACGGATCGGCCCTCCGCGTCCACGACATCGACATCGCCGATATTGATCCGCCGCCCCTTTTTTACGATGCGGGCGCGGGCCCAGACGTCTCCTCGAGCGCGACGGAGAAAGTGGATGGTCAAGTCCGCGGTCGCGAACCCCATCTTTCCGTCGAAGTTGGTCGAAAGTGCGAAGGCGACCGCCGTGTCCGCCAGCATGGCGAGAATCCCCCCATGGATCGTTCCGGATCCATTGGTGACCCCATCCCGGTACGGAAGCTTGAGGACGGCCCGGTCGAGCGAAAGCTCTTCGAGCTCCGGGTGGAGCCAGCCGATCGCCGGGTTTCCCGCAAGCCGCCGCCGCAGCCGCACGAGAAGATCCGGAGCCAGGGGATCCGAGCCGCCCCGAACGGGCGCTGTCGTCGTCGCACTCATAAACGATTGATTATACTGGAGAACGGGGAACTGGACGGGACCTCGCCTGCCGGCTATCGGCTCTCCGCCCCGAGAAAAGGCCGGCCGGGTCGCGTTCGACGGCGAACAGCCTCAGGGGCCGAGGTCTTCATCGCCTTCGGCGGGCTCGCGCTCGTAATACGGAAGCTCTTCCGCGCGCTTGGTCGAGTTGTCCACGTCTTTGGGAACTTCCACGATCGTGCGAGTCACGTTCGGGTCGCAGGTCTCGTTCTCACACTCGTAGGTATAGACGTTCTTGTCAGGATGCTTGCGGAAGCCGACGACGGTTTGATAAGTCTCGCAGTTGCCGCACTTGATCGACATCATGAAAATGTCGACCACGTGCTTGTCGGGGCCGTCCGGGGATGGTTCCACCCGGGGATAATACGGGAAACGGGAAACGGGAAACGAAAGTCATCAACCGATCGGAGCGCAATGCCATGAAGTTTTCGGGCCTGCTCAAGAATGTGGCCGCGACCCTGGTCCTGGCCTCGCCCCTCCTGCTCTCGCGAGATGCCGCGGGACAGCCGCCCGCCGGCCGGAACGGAACATTCGAAAAGACGATTCCCCTGCCCCGCACCGGCGAGGCGAGGCTTGGCTGGGCTGCCGGCGGCTGCAGCGTCCGCGCGGTGTCGCTTCGGAACTATCCATCGAGCGAGGACATCGAAAAGGCGCGGAAGGATCCGGACGAGAAGGACTGGCTGTGGTGGGATTTTCACGTCGACAATCGCAGCTCGTCGCCATGCCGGATCGCAATCGTCGTCGACGTGTACGACCGGTCCGGGAGTGTCGTCAAGTCGAGCGACAAGAGCGACACGGTTGACGAGCACAAGGTCGACGACAACATCCGGATCTCCACGCGGATGCGGACCATCGACATCGTGAATGCGCCCCACGCGCGCATCCGGGTGGAAATCGGCCCGAAGTGACGGGGACGGGAACGGGAACGGGAACGACGCAGGCGGAAAACGGAAAACGGGAAACGGGAAACGACACGGAGGGCCGGGCGCCCGTCCGCCTTTCGTTCGCGTTTCGCGCCTACCCGAGCGCGGTGCTCGACGTCGAGGGGCCGGACCGTGTTGCATTCCTTCAGGGGCAGCTCGCTTCGGACGTGCGCCTCGCGGAAATTGGCCGGGCGATCCCCGCGGTCGGTCTGACACCGAAGGGAAAGATCCTCTACGCCGGACGCCTCGTCGGCGGGAGCGATCGGCTTCGCCTCCTGATCCCCGCCGGGAATGATGAGCGCGAGCGCGTGCTCGTCCACCTCCGCAAGTACGCCGCGTTTCAGAAGGTCTCGATCGTCGATCGGACGGCCGAGATTGCGCGCGTCGCCTTCTTCGGGCCCACGCCCGGCGGGAACGCCGGCGAGATCGTCCCGCCCGACGGGTCAGGCGGAGTCGATGTTCTGGAGGACACGGCAGGCGAGATCCACTCCGAGTGGCTCGTCCCGGCGTCGCGTCTCTCCTCCCTCCTCGCGGGTCTCGAGGCGTCCGGTGGGGTTCTGCTGTCGGAAGAGGAGGCAGACGTCCGACGCATCGAGGCGGGCCGCGCCGAGTGGGGCATCGACGCCGACGAGTCGAACCTCCCGGACGAGGCCGGGCTCGCCGATGCGGTTTCGATCACAAAGGGCTGCTACGTCGGCCAGGAGATCGTCGCCCGGCTTCGCACGTACGGCCGGACGAATCGGAGGCTCGTCGGATACCGCTTTCCGGAAGGCCTCCTTCCCCGGGGCTCGGTTCTTCGCCGGCCGGACGATCACGCGCCGGAGACGTCCCGGGTCGAGCTCGGCCGGATCACGAGCGCGGCTGTTTCCCCGCGTCTCGGCCCGATCGGGCTCGGATACGCGTTCCGGGATATCGCCGCCGGCGATCGGCTGGTCTCCACGATCGACCCTTCGCGGAGCGCCGTCGTCTCGACGCTGCCGTTTTCGTGATTCCAGCGGATACACCGAACGTCGTCCTGGTGGCGGCCGTGCCCGCCATCTCCTGAACGCGTCGACGCTCCGGCGAACGCCGGCGGCGAAGTCGGGTTCTCCGTCATCCTGCAGCCCCTGATCTCGTCGGCGCTCGCCGTCGGCGTCCTCCGGGAAGCGTGGAGCGGCGCGCCACTCTCGCGGCGGGGCTCATATTCGCCGGGCTCGCCTCCGGGTCGGCGCCCGGCGCGGCCCCGTCACCGCACCGGAGAAGATCGACGGAAGCCCTTCATCGGCAGCCAGCGCAACCGGGGCCTGCCATCGGTTCGATGACGCCGGCGAGCGGACAGCGGTCGGCGGACCGTTCGGGCGTCAGATCTTGCAGGTCGCGAGACCGCGCTTCTCGAGATACTGCTGGTGGTAGTCCTCGGCGGGCCAGAACTTCTCCGCCGGAAGAATCTGCGTGACGATCGGCTTGCGATATCGGCCGCTCTTCCCGAGGGCTTCCACGGAAGCCCTCGCCGCCGCCTCCTGCTGCGGGTCGTGAAAGAAGATCGCCGAGCGATACTGTTCGCCGACGTCGGGGCCCTGCCGGTTCAATGTCGTCGGATCATGGTTCTCCCAGAACACGTCGAGCAGCTTGTCGTAAGAGATCCGAGCCGGGTCGTAGGCGATCTCCACGGCCTCGGCGTGACCCGTGTCGCCGCCGCAGACGTCCCGATAGGTCGGATTTTCGAGGTTTCCCCCCTCGTATCCCACGGCCGTCGCCGTCACACCTTCCAGCTGCCGGAAGGCGGCCTCGACTCCCCAGAAACAACCCGCCGCGAAGCTCGCTTTGGCCATCGTTTTCTCCTTGCTCACATACGCTTTCGGGGCGCCGCCGGTTTCCCGATTTGGCGGCCCGGCGCCGCCGCCATTCGCGTTTCAGGATCCCGGATGGAAGGCCCGCCACGCCGCGGCGATCCCGACCACGAGAGCCGCCCAGACCACGAGGTGCATGAGCCGCCGGCGACCCGGGCTCTCCCCTTTCGCCTCGTCCGGAGGGCGGCCGTGATACTGCCGGACGTATCCGGACACGAGCCAGGCGAGCCACAACGAGAAGTAGAGGACGAGCGCGAGCCGGATCGTCAGGGCACTCTCCGAAACAGAGAAAATGGCCGAAGCATTTCTTCCGGCGCACGGCGCGGCCGTCCGGTTTTGTCCGCGAATACATGGCGAGTCGAGCCTTCCGAGAGGATGTGCCCCTCATCGCGGATCTCGTAACCGAACGAGCAGCCCCGTCCCGAGAGCTCCGTCATGGTCGTCCGCACCGTGATCGCGTCGTCGTAGCGTGCCGAGCGGCGATACGTCGCCTCGACGGAGGTCACGAGGATCAGGATCCCCGAGTCCTCCATCGCCCGATACGGAAGACCGGCGGCGCGACACCATTCCGTCCTTCCGATCTCGAACCAGACGACGTAATTGGCGTGGTAGACGATCCCCATCCCGTCCGTCTCGGAATACCGGACGCGTAGAGCGGTCTCGACGGTGCGCAGCGGCCTGTCGGCGGCCGGTTTCTCCGGGGTCAGAACTTTCCCTGGAGGCGTGCGCGGACGGGCTCCGGGACGAGGCCCCGGACATCGGCGCCCAGCCGGGCCACTTCCTTGACGAGCCGGCTCGACACGTAGGAATACTCCTCCTTGGCCATCAGAAAGACCGTGTCGATCCCGGGCGCCAGCCTCCGATTCATCAGGGCCATCTGCAGCTCGTACTCGTAGTCGGACACCGCGCGCAGGCCGCGCACGATCAGGGTCGCTCCCTTTTCCTGCGCGAAGTCCACGAGGAGGCCTCGAAAAGACTGGATCGGCGTGGTCGGGTCGTCGCCGACGATCTCCCGGATCATCTCGATGCGCTCCGCGATCGAGAAAAGAGGGGTTTTGGTGTCGTTCTGAAGAATTGCCACGACCACGCGATCCGCGAGCCGGCGCGCCCGGGACAGGATGTCGAGGTGGCCGTTCGTCAGCGGATCGAAGGAGCCCGGATAGAGGGCGACGCGTTCGGTCATCGGTTCACACTCTTCTCGGTGGTCGCTTCCCGCAAACCCGCGGCGAGCAGATTATAGGCGCTGACCGTCGCGAAGAGCGCCAGCCCTGGAAAGAGCGCGATCCACCAGGCGTCTTCGATGTAGGCGGGGGCGACGGCGAGAATCCCTCCCCATGAAGCCATCGGCGGAGGCAGCCCGACGCCCAGAAACGACAGCGCGGCCTCCGCCAGGATCGCCCAGCCCACGCCGAACGCGGCGGACACGAGAAGAGGCGGTGCGGCGACGGGCAGCAGATGGCGCACCAGGATGCGCGGAGTCGACGCCCCCGCCGATCGGGCCGCCCGCGTGTAGTCGAGGTCCCGCGTCTTCAGGATCTCGGCCCGAGCGAAACGCGCGTCGCCCGGCCATGTCGTCAGTCCGATCGCAAAGATCACCGTGAGAGGAGAGGGCGGAAGAAACGCCGCCAGCGCGAGGAGCAGGAAGAGCACCGGAAAACAGAGGACGACCTCCACCAGGCGCGACAGAACGAGGTCGACCATGCCGCCGAACCATCCGGCCGTCGCTCCCACCGAGAACCCGATCAGGACCGACACGGCGGCGGCCGTCGTTCCTATCGCGAGGGAGATCGGGGTGGCCGCGATCACGCGGGCGAGCAGATCGCGGCCGAGATCATCCGTCCCGAAGGGATGAGCCCGCGAGGGAGCGAGCAGCCGGTCGTTCAGGCGAATCTCCGCGGCCCGCGCAGAAAAGAGCGGCGACACCGCCGCGACGACCCACAGAAACGCCACGACTGCCAGGGCCCCGCGCGCGCTTCGCGACAGCCGACCGGGCCGGCTCCGCGCCGAAGAGCCCGCGCGCCCGGCAGGAAATCCAGCGGCCGCGGCCTCGTTCACGAGATCGATCCGTCCCGCACGCGCGGATCGGCGACCGCCGACGCGATGTCCGCGACGAGAGTCAGGACGAGCGTCGAGACGGCGCCGAGAAGCGACAGCGCGAGGATCACGGGGTAATCCCGCGACAGGATCGAGTCGAAATAGAGCCTCCCGAGACCCGGCCAGGCGAATATCCGTTCGATGATCACGCTGCCGGAGAGCAGTCCCGGGAGAACGAGCCCGAGGAGCGTCACGAGCGGGATAAGAGCGTTCCGGAACGCGTGTTTCCAGAGGGCCTGTCGCCGCGAGAGCCCCCGGGCGCGAGCCGCCAGGACGTAATCCGCGTTCCGTGTCTCGGCGACGCTCGAGCGGATCAGGCGGGCGAAGAACGCCAGAGAACCGTATGTCAGGCAGAGAACCGGAAGGACGAGGTGCGAGGCCCGGTCGAGAAAGCCGGCCGCGCCTCCTTCCGGCAGATCGGAAGCGACGCCATACAGGGGCAGCCACCGGAGCTTCACGGAGAAGAGAGTCTGCAGCAGCAGCGCCGCCCAGAAAGCCGGAAGGGAATACAGGGCGAAAAGGATGGCGGAGGACGCGCGGTCGAGAGAGCCCTCCGGCCGGCCGCCCGCGGCCACGCCGAGGGGCACGGCGATCGCGAGAGTCAGGAGGAGGGCGAGACCGTTCAGCACGAGAGTGTAGGGTAGGGCTTCGCCGATGCGAGCAAGAACCGGGCGGTGGTCGACGAACGATTCCCCGAAATCGAGCCGCGCCACGCGGCTGATCCATCGGGCGAATCTCTCCGGCAGCGGCCGGTCGAGGCCATACAGCCGCTGCATCTCGTGGGCCGCCTGCTGCGAGACCCGCCTGCCGGAGCCCTCCCCGAGCGCCGAGACCGGACTTCCGGGCGCCAGATGCAGGAGCGCGAAAACCAGGACGACGATGCCCGCAAGGGTCGGAACTGCAAAGGCGAGCCGCCTCGCGATGTAGCGCGTCATCGCAAAACGGGCGAAGGAGAAGACGGAGGGCGCGCGGCCGGCCCTCCCTCCTCGCCGGCCGGCCACCAGCCGAGCGGCCCGGGCCAGATCCCGAACATTCCGAGCGGCGACGTCACGAGCCCTCGCACGCGACGGGAGAACCCGAATTTCTGCGATGAGGTCGCGACGAAGATGACCGGCGCGTCGTCCCGGAAGATGCGGTGCAGCCGGTGGTAGATCGCCGTGCGGCGGGACTCGTCCTGTTCCGCCCGGGCTTCCTCCATGAGTCGATCGGCGTCCGCATTTTTGTAGAATTCACTGTTCAGGCCGTGGGGAGGCCACTGCGACGAGTGCCAGAAGGGATAGGGGTCGGGGTTCGGGTCCGATGCCGACCACGCGAGCGACGCCGCCTCGAAGTCTCCGGCGTCGACCCTTTCGGAGAAGGCCGCCCACTCGACGGGCCGGATGGTCGCGCGGATCCCGGCCCGGGCCAGCTCCGCCGCGAAGGTCTCGTCGATCTGGCGGCCCGCGGTCGTGCCGGTCGATACGAGGAGGTCGAACGCGAACTCGCGTCCGCCTCGGTCGCGCACCCCGTTCCCGTTCGAATCGCGCCAGCCCGCGGCGTCGAGCAGCGACGCCGCGCCCGCCGGGTCGAACCGAAGAGGCGAGACGGTCGCGTCATAGACCGCCGAGTCCGGCGCCCAGGGACCGGAGAGAATCCGGGCCGATCCCTGGAAGAGGTTCCGAACGATCGCCGCCCGGTCGAGGAGCATCGTCAGCGCTCGCCGGACACGGGCGTCCGCGAAGAGTGGCGAGCGGTTGTTGAGGGCGATGTAATTCCAGCCGAGATCGAAATACTCGACGAGCCGGCAGCACGCGGCAAACTCCGGATCCTGCGCCGCTCTCCCCTTCCCGGTCGAATCGAGGCGAGTCTCCTCGAGGTTTCCCGCGAGCAGCGACCGATACGCCACGGAATCCTCGGGAAGGATCCGAAACACGATGCGATCGAAATGGCCCCTCTCGCCCCACGCGCGCGGATTACGCTCGAGCACGATCTCCTGCTGCGGCTTCCAGGAGACGAACCGGTACGGTCCATTCGAAAAGGGGGCGCGGTTGTCGGGCGCGGAGAGAAAGTGCTTCTTCGCGAACCGCCGCTCCGGAAGAAGCGGCAGCACGAACGACATCGATCGATACGCGTACGTCTCGCGGAAGCGGACGGTGAACGTCTTCTCGCCCGTCGCGTACACCGACAGGAGGCCGTCGAAAACCGACCGGAAGACCGGGGACGGGATCTTCGGATCGACGATCGAGCGGATCGTGAACACGGCATCCGCGGCCCGCACCGGGGTCCCGTCCTCCCATACGGCGTCGTCGCGCAGCGTGAAAAGAAAAGTCCGCCCGTCCGGCGACACCGTGAATCGGGCGAGCCCCGGAACGACCTTCATCTGCGAGTCGAGGTCGAGCAGGTTTCGGGACACGTACTGGAGGACTTCCTGTTCCGGAAGGCCGGACTGCATGACCGCATTCAGCGTCGCGGGATCTCCGCTCAGCCGGCGCCGGAGCGTGCCGCCCTCCCCCGCCGGAGCCAGGCCCGACTCGTCGAGGAACCCGAGCGGAGCGGCGACGGCGGCGGGGCGGGGCGTCGCCGACCGGGTGCTCGCGGACGGCGCGCGATCCGGTTTATCCCGACAGCCGGACGAAAGGAATATCCCGGCGGCGAGCGAAGCCGCGATCGACGCGAGAAGAACGCCTTTTCGGGGGTTTGCCACCGCCGACCATTATGGAGGAACGGGAGATGAATCGGGTGGTCCGGTGACCGGGGGATCGGTGACCGGATGATCGGGCGACCGGGCGATCCGACGATCGTTGCCCGGCAGGCGGACCGGCGCAACCCTGCCGCCGATCTCCTGCCGGAAGACGGGGGCTACGGAAGCGGGAAGCTTGCCGGCGCGACGTTGCGGGCGGCGTCCGTCACCCGGATGAGCAGAAAGCCTCCTCGCGATCTCGCGTCGAGCGGGATCGAGTAGCTTTCGGCGAGGGAATCCGAGAGCCCGTCCTTCGGTTCGATCCGGACCCACTCCTTTGCGTCGATGCTGTATTCCGCCTCGACGATCGGCGACGCGGCGTCCACCGCTTCGAACTCGAATGCGCCCGCGCTGACGGCCGTCTTGCGGATGACGGGAGGCGTGTTGTCGATCCGCACCGGCGAAGATTCGCGCGCTCCGGTTTTCTTGTCGTCCGGATTGGCGTCCGCGTCCGACGCCGTCAGCCGGAAAACGTAGTCTCCGTCCGGCAGAGACGTCGAATCGAACGAGTAGAAGTTCTCCTTGAGGCCCTTGCGCAGTGGCAGCCACCGCGAGGAGGCCACCGCGCGAAACTCGATCTCGTAGGCGAGGACGTCCTGGTCGGCATCGGTCGCGCGCCACGTGAGGGTTCGATAGCCCTTGCGGAGGAGGTGCCGGGGCGGACCCTCCGTCTTGTTCTCTTCGAGGCTCGTGAAGATTCCCTTGTCGTCCGGCGCCGTGGTCTCGAAGACGTTGGAGCCGCCGGAAGCGGAGCGCGCAAAGATCTCGTTCGGTCCGAGCGCAAGCAGGGACTCGACGACCGGGGCCGCATTGCGGTTGTGGTACGCCGCCTCGAGCCGCCGAACGATGGGAGCTGCGGATCCGTCGGTGCTCATCCGCACCTTGATCTGCAGATACCGGGCCGTGGGAGCCGGGACGACGTCCGCGTGCTGGCGCGGGCCGAAGGCGGTCCAGGCGCTCCACGTCGTATCCGGGGCGGATGATTCTCCCGAGCGGAAAGCGAACTCGACGCGTGCGCCGGAGGGCTCGTCGCCTTCCCATCGGAACGCGCCGAACCGGCTCGTCCGCCCCGTGTCCTTCACGGCCGATACCCACTCCCCCTGGCGTTTGCCGCCCGTGAGGCGGTAAAGACCCGTCGCAGAGTTGGTCCCCACGATCTCACCGCCGACGGCGGTCACCTGTTTCTCGTCGAAGGTCCGTTCGAGAGCCGAGCGCCCGGCGGCGATGCGGTACAGCTTCCCGTTGGGCCCCGTCGCCGCGAGGATGGAGGCCGCATCCACATCCGGCGCCAAGCCGAACACGAGCTCCTGGCTGCTCGTCCACACCGCGCGAGGCGGCTCACTGTCGTCGAACAGGATCACCTCCGACGAGTAGCCGCCCTTGGAGCCGGTCGTGGGTGTCGGGGCGAGACGCGGCGTCGAGACGCTCACCGTGACTTCGGCCTTCTCCTTTCCCTCGTCCGGGCTGGCCGACGTGCGGGCGGGCTTGGCGGCCTGGGGAACGTCATGCAGCGCCGAGATCGGTTCGGAGGATCCGGAGGCGGTGGAGTCCGCCGAGCCGGCGGCGGCCCACACGCGGCCGTCCGCGCTCGCCGCGATCGCGGTGATCTCGGCCTTGGCGGAATCGTAGACGGTCGACACGGCGCCCGCCGGATCGATGCGGAGGACGAGGCCGGAGCCCGACGTACCCGCCCAGATTCGCCCCCGCTTGTCCGCGAAGAGCGCTCTCACGTGCGCATCCGGCGTCGTGTGGATTTTCTCGCCGCGGCCCGAGGCCGTGACGCGGTGGATCTCGCCGGGAAGTCCGGTCCCGACGAAGAGAGTCTTGTCGGCAAAGGCGAGCGCCCAGACGTACTTCGCCTTCGAGGCGTAATAGAGCTTCGGCGCGCCGGATTCGATCCGATAGACATTTCCCCCCGGGGAACCCGCGGCGTAGACCGAGCCGTCCGGGCCGAGCGCGATCGCCGTCACTTCCTTTTCGGTGAGTGTCGCGAACGTCTCCACCTTTCCGGCAGACGAAACGCGAAGAATGCGCCCCGAGTCTCCCGTTCCGACATAGGTCGTGCCGCTTCCATCCGAGGCGATGCCGAAGAGCGTCGCCTCGGTGATTCCGTCGATGCGGCGGGCATCGCGCGAGAGAACCAGCGAACCGTCGATGCCGACCGCGACTCCCCGCGCCTCGCCCGCCGAAAAATCCGACGCGGAGTCAGACAGCCAGATCTTCGTCGTGGCCGCGCGAGCGGCGGATGCGACGAGAAACGCGTACACGAGCATCGTCCCGATTCGAAGGGGCTGCCTCATGTCGACCTCACCAGATTTTCGGAACCACTTCCACGTGGAGGCGGACCGATCCGGTCACGGGGACCGGCTCCTCGATCGACTCCGACTGCAGGCGGACGAAGGTCAGATCCGGGGTAGATGCCTCTCCCGGGCCGCGGTCCCGCAGGATCGCCGAGACGCTCGGAGGGAGAGAGGGAAGGGCGACTCCGGCGACGACCGCGCCCGGAGCCTTCCGATACGCGAGCAGGTTGAGACTGTTCGGCGGCCGGATGCGCGCGAGGAAGTCGAGGACCTGGTCGAGCGACTGCGGGTCGGGCGGAATGGCCCCGAGGTCATAGGCCGTCGCGGACGACCCGTCTCCCACGAACACGTTCAATGTCCCGGGGGGCGTGTCGGCGGGGATCCGGAGCGGCAGCACGACGCGGCGGCTGCTTCCCCGAAAGTCGACCAGATCCACCCACACGGGAACTTCGTCTCCGGGGCGAACCCGTTCCTTCTGCGCCTCGACGTGGAGGACCCGCGCGTTCTGCAGCCGATCCGAGTGAGCGATCTCCACATCGACGCCCAGGATCGACAGGTCGTGGAATTCATTCGCCATGAGGTAATTCGTCAAGAGCGCCAGGGAGGACACGGCCTCCTCGCGCGCCGAAAGGCCCGAGAAGACGGAATCCCAGCGGACCGTCCTATCCGTCGTGCGGATGGACGATTTCCAGACGAGCGTCCGTTCGCCCGAGCGCTTCTCGAGCGTCGTGAGGACGTTGTCGATGGCGAGAGCGGTGAGAATCGGCGTCAGCATCGGATTGTGCACGGCCTCGAACCGGTACGTCTGGGGCGGGGCGCCGTCCGAAGAGATCCGGAGGGTGATCGGCACCATCGGCGCGCGCGACCCGAAGGTTCCGAGGATGCCAGTCGAGCGATCCTGCGTGATGGAACCCAGAACCGGTCCCGTCGCCGCGAACTTGAAGGAGCGGTAGATCGACGGAAGAACCGTGAGGACTTCTGCCTCCGCCATGGGCATCGACACCGGGCCCATCGAAAGGAAAGGATGACCGAACGCGAGAAGGGAGTTGCCCTCGACCCATGTCACGGTGCCCGTCGCCGAAAGATCCATATCGCCCGAGAGCAACTGCGTCGCGACGGCGGAGCCAGGATGGAGACGGCGCGGATCCGCGGCCAGCTCGGGCTTGCCGGCGGTACCGGCGGCCGGCGAAGCGGAAGATGCGCCCGACGGGGCCGTCATCCAGTTCGCGCTTTCGGCAATGCGCTCGAAGAGCTTGCCCGACGGAGCGATTCCCGTGAGCGAGACCGGCAGGGGCAGAGCCGCCATGCCGTCGGAACCGGCGGGGTGAAGAGGCTTCATCAGGGCGTCCATGTGGTCCGCGAATCGGCCGCTCGAAAAGGCTGCCACGAGCTCAGCTGTCGAAACAGCTCCCGGAGTCGCGAGGGCGGCAGAAACGCCCGCGGCCTGCGAGCTCGGAGAGCTCCCGCCGCCGGTCGTGCCGCCGATCGGCACGGGAGGTCTCGCCGGAGCCTGGCGGATGTCGAGCATGCTCTGGATCGGGGTGATTCCGCAGATCGGGTCCTTCGAAAACGGCCATCCGTACGCGAGCGCGCCGATCAGCTTTCCTTCGACGTAGACCGGGCTGCCGCTCATCCCGGCGATGATCCCCGAATTCTCGAGGCCGGCACCCGACACCCGTGCGAGGATCAGATCCTGGCGTGGAGCGTAGCGTTTCAGCACGCCGAGGATCTCGACCTGGAAGCGCTGAATTCCCTTGCCGTCTCCCAGATCCGAGACGCCCCAGCCCTTCATCCCGGCGGTGAGCTTGTCGGGAGACAGCGTTTCGATCGGAGCGACCTGTGCCGCCGGGGACGGCGATGCCGGCGCGGCCTTCGCGGACTGCGCCGGGTGCGCTTTCGTCACCATCGGCACCATCGGCACCGTCAGGACAGGCGGCGGTCGCGATATCGCGCCGGCGGATTCCGCCGTCGTGGCCCAGGCAACCGATGCGGTGAGAGAGAGAGCCAGAAACGCGGCGGCGCGAATGGCGCCTTCCGAGGTCTCGACGGCGAACCGCTGCGGCCGCGCGAGAGGATTCACAGCATGCACAACGCCACGGCTTCCTGCCTGCATTCCCTTTGACCGCTTCCGGCCCGTATGTTACGGTCAAAACAATGTTGTTCGCGCTTTTGCAGCCCGTCCGCGCCGAGAATCTCCCGGCCGGCGGCGACTCCCTCCTCGTTTTCTTCCGCGAAACAGGCCCCACGGCGAAGATCGTCCTCGGGATCCTGCTCTTCTTCTCGCTCGTGTCGTGGGTGATCATTTTCGCCAAATTCATCCGGTTGCGGCGCGTCGCCGGCCAGTCCGAGAAGTTCGTCGCGTTCTTCCGGAAGTCGAAGCGGTTCTCGGAGGTCAACACGATCGCCGCCCAGCTCACGGATTCCCCGCTGACGACGCTCTTCAAAGCGGGTTACGCCGAGCTCGACGCGCAGGTGAAGGCTAACCGCCCCGAGGATCCGGCCGTCACCGCGGCCGGGACGCCCGCCGGAAAGCTCCTCATCAAGAACATCGCCGGGGTCGAGCGCGCTCTCGAGCGGGCGATCGGCGTGGAAGTCGCGCGTCTCACCCGATACATGACGTTTCTCGCCACGACGGCGTCCGCCTGTCCTTTCATCGGGCTCTTCGGAACCGTCTGGGGAATCATGCAGTCGTTTCGTGCGATCGGAAACACGGGCTCGACGTCGATCGCCGCGGTGGCTCCGGGCATTTCCGAGGCGCTCGTGAATACAGCCGCCGGACTGGCCGCGGCCATTCCCGCCCTGATTTTCTACAACTACTTCATGGGTCAGGTCCGCGCGCAGCGCGCGGGAATGGAGGATTTCTCCCTCGAGTTCATTAATCTGGCGGAAAGAAATTTCACCTGAGAAAAAGTCTTCCGTTCTCAGTTCTCAGTTCTCAGTTCTCAGCTCTCAGTTCTGATCCTTACGCCTCGCACTTTTCACCCAACCCGAGGAACGACGAGCGAAGCGGAAAACCGATAACCGAAAACTGACAACCGATGACTCACAACTGACATGGCCTTTCAACGACAGAGCGGCGGCGATCCCTTCGACCACCTGGCGGATATCAACGTCACGCCGCTGGTCGACGTCATGCTCGTGCTGCTCATCATCTTCATGGTCACGGCGCCGATGCTCCACCAGGGAGTTGCGGTCGCTCTTCCGAAGACGGCGACCACGAACCTGCCGTCGAGCGTGGAGGACCCGATCATTCTCTCCATCACCCGCGACGGCCTGTACTACATCAACGAGTCGCCTGTGGCGCGAGGATTGCTCAAGGAACGACTCGGAGCATTCCTGAAGACGAGAAAAGACCGCACTGTGTTTCTCAAGGCCGACAAGGCGCTGTCTTACGGGACCGTCGTCGAGACGCTCGACGTCTTGAACCGCATGGGAATCGAGAACCTCGGCATGATCACCGAGACCCCCGGAAACCGGAAGAGCTCTCGCTGATGGACGCCGTCGGCGACGTTCTCGCGGCGCGTGACGGGGATCGGATTCCGTGGACGACGGGAATCTCGCTCGCCGTTCTTCTGCACGCCTCGGTGGCGGCCGTTCTGCTGATCTCGACGATGTCCTCGCCCGCGCGTTTTGTACCGGGACGGACGCTCGCCGTCCGGCTGCAGTCAGCGGGCTCCCTCAAGGGCAAGGCCGTCGACCTCGCGCCCGCTCCGGCCCCCGCCCCCGCTCCGGAAGAGGCGGCGAAACCGAAGATCCTGAAGCCGCCGGATGAGGTTCCGCCGCCCCCTTCGGAGAAGGCGCGACTTCTCCCGGCGAAGGAGCTTCCGAAGAAGAGTCCTCCCCTGCCCGCTTATACGGATCCGAAAGGGCGCGCGGCGACCTCCACGGCGAGCGCACCGCCCCGTCCCGCCGATGCGCATCCGGAGAGCGGCGCCGCCGGGACCGGGACCGGAGGCTCTGGCAATGGAGTCGGCGGCCTCACATTCGACCAGCCCGGATTCAACTACCCCTACTACTACGAGCGCGTGAAAATCGCGATCGAGACGAACTGGTTCAAGCCGGCCAGCTCCATTCCCACTGCTCCGGTCGTCCACTTCTCGATCCAGAAGGATGGGACGATCACCGATGCCGAGCTCGTGACCTCGAGCGGGCTTCCGTATGTCGATCGGGCGGCTCTCCGCGCCGTCATGGCGGCTTCGCCCCTCCCCCCGCTTCCGAGCGATTTCTCGTCCGGGCGAATCGGTCTCTCGGTGCTGTTCGAATGAGGCGCATCGCGGGCCGGCTGATTTGGTCGGGGCTGGTGGCCGGCTTCGCTCTGGCCTCCCCTCTCTCGGCGCAGGCTCCCGGGCCGCCGCCGACACCGGCTGCCGCGGGCGGCGTGATCGTCATCACAGGCGGCCCCGGGCGCAAGATGCCGATGTCCGTGCCCCCGCTTCTGGCGCCGGGCGTCGCCGCCCTCCAGTCCAAGATCTCGGATCCCTTCACGGCCACGCTCCGGTCGGACCTCGACTACTCGAGCGCCTTCGTCGTCACGGACGCGAAGAACGATCCCTCGGGCTCCCGCGACGTCGCCACGACGGATACGGCGAATCGTTGGCTGTCGACCGGCGCGGAGATTCTCGTCGACAGCCGCGGCGACGTGGCCGGCGACCGGGTGTCGGTCGAAGCGCGCGTGTGGGATCTCAAGTCCCGCAAGATGATTTTCGGGCGGCGCTATTCGGGAGGCGTCGGATACGTCGAGCGGATTGCGCACACTCTCGCCAACGACATACTGAAGGAGCTGACGGGCCAGATCGGCTCGTATCTCTCGACGATCCTGTACGTCTCCGACCGGGACGGCGGCGGGAACAAAGAGCTCTACGCAATGGATTTCGACGGCCGCAACGGCCGCCGGATGACGAACCACCACGCGCTCGTTCTCAACCCGGACGCGCACGCGGGAAAAGTGGTGTTCACGAGCTACGTGAAGCGGTATCCGCAGATCTGGATCATGAATTCCGACGGATCCAACCAGAAGGAGCTTCCAACCGGGCTCGAGCTGAACGCGTCTCCCGCGCTCTCCCCCGACGGCTCCCAGGTCGCCTTCTCCGGGTCCGCCAGAGGCAACCCCGACATCTACGTCGTGAATGCGGCCGGAGGCGGTTTGCGCCGGCTGACGAGCACGCGAGCGCTCGAGGCGTCACCCGACTGGTCGCCGACCGGCCGCCAGATCCTTTACACGTCCGATCAGACCGGATCCCCGCAGATCTGGGTGATGGACGTGGAAGGGACGAACCAGCGGCGGATGACGTTCGCCGGGAACTGGAACGATGAAGCGGCGTGGTCCCCGAAGGGCGACAAGATCGCCTTCGCCTGCCGCAATGAGGGCGACTTCAACATCTGCGTCATGGACTTCGCGACCGGCAACACCGTGCAGCTGACGGGCGAGGGATCGAATGACCATCCGGCGTGGTCCCCCGACGGAACGAAGATCGTCTACCAGTCCCGCCGCGGCGGAGGCGGCCCGTACCAGATCTATACGATGGACGCTCAGGACGGGAAGAACAAGCGCCAGCTGACGAGCGGCGGCTCGAACATGCAGCCCGTGTGGCTCCCCTGAACCCGGAAGACCGCCACGAGGCGCCCGGCGGGGAGAAGAAGCGGCGCAGGCGGCGACGGCCGCCCGCAATTCGGCACTCGCGGGCTTCCCATATCCGGGAAGTTCCTTTCTTTGCTATAATTTCTGGTTCGCGCGCGTTTTTGGCGCGATCCGCTTAACGACAAGGAGACGGGAATGAAGAGAACAACTATCCGGACTTTTGCGGTCCTCTTCGCACTGGCGGCGACCCTGCCGTTCGCCGCATGTGCGAAAAAGCCCCCCACCACGACGGAGTCCAACAAGCCGACCGAAGCGCCGACCACGCCGAGGAACGAGACGCAGGTCGCCCCTCCGTCCTCGTCGAACGCCACGAACGTCCAGAGCGAGGAGATCCCGGCCGATCTCACCGCACTGAACCAGAAGGGGTATCTCAAGGACGCGTTCTTCGACTACAACAAGTCGGACCTGCGCGATGACGCGCGCGCGGCTCTCTCCGCGAACGCCGAGTGGCTCAAGGCGCACGCCAGCACGCAGTTCCTGGTCGAAGGACACTGTGACGACCGCGGAACGACGGAATTCAACCTCGCGCTCGGCGACAAGCGCGCGAATGCCGCCCGCGAGTACCTCACGTCGCTCGGCATCGACGGCTCCCGGATCCGCACCGTTTCCTATGGCAAGGAGCGCCCCTTCTGCACCGCCGAGACGGAAGATTGCTGGCAGCAGAACCGCCGCGCGCACTTCCTCTTCACCGCGAGGTAGATCCCCGATGCCCGTTTCCCGGCGATCTCCTTTTCTCACGCTCCTGCTCCTGCCGGCCGTCCTGGTGGGAGCGGGCTGCGTGTCGAACGACGACATCGAGGGTCTCCATCGCCAGATGAGCGACATCGAGACCCAGATCCAGGCCCTCGAGCGCAAGTCGTCCAGCAAGGAAGAGGTCGCGAAGCTCAACACGAACGTCGCCGCACAAACCACGCAGCTCCTGAAGAGCAACGCGGACACCGGCGTGAAACTGACCGAGCTCGCCACCAAGATGGAGCAGCTCGAAGCGAAGCTCGAGGACACGAACCGCCGCCTCTCGCAGCTGTCGCAGCAGATCGCGGAAACACAGGGCGACCTCGCCCGTATGCGCGGATCGGCATCCATTCTCGCGACACCGCCCCCGGGCTCCGCCGGGGCCAACTCGTCGACGATCGGCGTCCCGACCTCCAGCCGGCCCGGGACGGCCTCTTCCAGCTCCGGTGCGCCCGACACCACGGTAGTGCGCGCCCCGGGCGCCCTCGGATCCGGTCATCCCTCGCCGGCCGATCTCTACGACACGGCGTACGGGGACTACGGCAAGGGCCGTTACGCGCTGGCGATCCAGGGATTCACCGAGTACATCGAGGCGTACCCGAACACCGATCTGACGGACAACGCGCAGTACTGGATCGGGGAGTCGCACTACGCGCAGAAGAAGTACAAGGAATCCATCGTCGACTTCGACAAGGTTCTCAAGGGATGGCCGAAGAGCGACAAGGCCTCGGCCGCCCTCCTCAAGAAGGGCTATGCACTCCTCGAGCTCAACCAGAAGGCGGAAGCCGTCGTCGAGCTCCAGTATGTGATCCACGAATTTCCCTCGGCCGAGGAAGCTCGGCTCGCCCGTTCCCGGTTGAAGACCCTCGGAATCGAAGTCCGGTAGGAACAACCGCAATCGGAACAGGGGCCGTTGAAAGGCTCCGGCGAAACAGCGCCGCGTCCCGTATTCGCCGTCCGTTTGCGGTATCAGTAAAACAGCCGTTATCAGCAAACAGAGTTCAGCAGTTCAGAAGTTCAGAAGTTGAGAAGAGCAGCAGAGAAGAGGAGAGAGGCGTCATGGCGAACATCAAATCCGCGGAGAAGCGGATCCGGCAGACGGCGAAGAAGCAGGCGAAGAACAAGGGCGTCCGGTCCCGGCTCAAGACCTCGCTGAAGAATCATCGCGCGAGCGAGACCTCGGCGCAGAAGGAAAAGCTTTCCGGAACCTATTCGGAGATCGACATTGCCCGCAAGAAGGGCGTGATCCACCGGAACGCCGCCGCGCGATACAAGTCGCGGCTCGCGAAAAAGGCCGCCGCGAAACCCGCTGCCGCCAAGGCCTAGCCTAGCTCCGGGGCCGATTCGGTTCGAGGGTGCGGAACGCGACCCGGGCGTTCAGGCGCTCCCCGTGAGGCGAGAGGCGAGAGGCCACGGCGGAAAGCCGACGGGCGGCGCGCTGACTTGCTCTTTTCCTTTCAAAAACCTTCGAGGATGCTGGAGACGAGGCTCGCCGCGAAGCGTTCGGCCACCCGGTCGATCGCTTCGTTCTCCCGGTCCACGTATGCGGCGGCGCTGGTAGCGAACGAGTAGTTGTCCTGGAAGGTGTACGACGGGTTCTCCCAGATCACCTTCTCGTCGGCTACGGTCTTCAACTGCACCCGCGCGGTGATGCGGACCTGATATTCGCGCGCCCGTCCGGCGTCGTCGAACGACACCGGATAGAGGTCGAACGCCGTGACGGCTCCGGTCAGGGAGGCGTCGGATCCGGCCGCCTGCGGCTGAACGTGAAACCGGCCCCGGCTCGAGAGCTCGCGCGAAATCTGACCGGAGAGGCGCTGTTCGACTCCGACCCGCGGCGTCTGGTTCGCCAGCGTTTCGAACTGCAGCACTTTGATCGAGGCCGGGAGGGTCGACGTCCGGCCGACGAGCCCGTAGCCGCATCCTCCGCTGGCCAGCGCCAGAGCACAGAGGAGCGTCCCGAGCGCGCCGGCGGATTTCGTTCGAAGTCGGCGTTTGATCCCGGCCATTACCCCTGTCCTCACTTCATCGCACCACGATGTTCAGAAGGCGGTCCTGTACGTATACGGCGCGGGCGATCGGCTTGTCGCCGACCCATGCCCGTACCTTCTCGTCCGCGTGCGCGAGAGCCAGCACGTCGGCTTCCGAAGCGCCCCGCTCGATGTCCAGTTTTCCCCGAACCTTGCCGTTGACCTGAACGACGAGCGTTACCCGCTCACTGGTGGCGAGCACAGGATCGAAATCCGGCCAGGCGACGTCGATCAGGAAAAATCGATTACCGAATCGCTCCCACCACTCGTCGGTCAAGTGGGGGGCGACCGGATGCAGGAGCTTCAGAAGGGTCTCGGTAGCGCGCCGCAGGGATCCCGGCGTCTCCGAACCGGCGGCGGCGGCTTCGGAGATCGCCCGCTGGAGCTCCATCAGGGCGGCGACCGCCGTGTGAAAGTGGAATCGCGCCGCATCCGCCGTCACGCGCTCGATCGTCCGGTGCTCGAGCCGGCGCAGAGGCGAGTCCGCGGGCGCCTCGGACGGCTCGGGCGCGCCGGCCGCGACGCGATCACAAAGGTCGTGAACCCGCTGCAGGAAGCGCCAGGCGCCCATGACGCCGTCCTCCGACCACTCGGATTCCTTCTCCGGAGGCCCGATGAACAGCGTGTAGACACGCACCGTGTCGGCTCCGAAGCGCTCGATCAGGTCGTCGGGAGAGATCGTGTTTCCGCGGGACTTGGACATCTTCTCGACCTTGCCGGTCGCCGGATTCAGCTTCGTGATCATCCCCTGGTTGAAGAGGCGCGCGAAGGGCTCCTCGATGTCCACGAGACCGAGATCCTTCAGGACTCGGCAGATGAATCGCGCGTAGAGCAGGTGCAGGATCGCGTGCTCGATCCCGCCCACGTACTGGTCCACGGGCATCCATTTCGCGGCTCGCTCCGGATCCACCATTTTCGTCCCGTCCGCGGGATTCAGGAAGCGCAGGTAATACCAAGACGAGTCCACGAACGTGTCCATCGTGTCGGTCTCGCGCCGCGCCGGACCGCCGCAACCGGGGCATTCCGTCGCCACGAACGCCTCCGACTGCTCGAGCGGGTTGCCCTCGGCGCCCTGGAAGGCGACGTCTTCGGGCAGGACCACCGGAAGCTGCGAGTCGGGAACCGGGACGACGCCGCACGCCGGACAATGGATCGCCGGGATCGGCGTGCCCCAGTATCGCTGCCGCGAGATGAGCCAGTCGCGCAGGCGATATCCGACCCGGCCTTTCCCGAAGCCCTTCTCCTCGATCCACTCGATTGCGCGGCGGATCGCCGCCGGTCCGTTCGGCGTTCCGTCCCAGTCTCCCGAATGGGCGAGCACCCCGCCGTGCGGTGCGGCCTCCGTCATCGCCTCCGGGTCGATGTCCCGATCCGCATCCGGCCCGTCGGTCATCCGATAGACCGGACGGATCTCGATTCCGTACTTCCGCGCGAACTCGAAGTCGCGCTGGTCGTGCGCTGGTACGCCCATGATCGCGCCGGTGCCGTAATCCGGCAGGACGAAGTTGGCGAGCCAGACGGGGATCGTCTCGCCGGTGACCGGATTCAAGGCCGTGCCCCCGGTGGCGACGCCTTCTTTTTCGCCGCCCTCGGACTCGCGCTCGAGGCGCGACTCCCGCCGCACACGCTCGATGAACGCCCCGATCTCGGCGCGATTCGGCGAGCGCTCCGCGAGCGTTGCCGCCGCCGGATGCTCCGGTGCAAGCGCCAGAAATGTCGCGCCGAAGAGCGTGTCCGGACGGGTCGTGAAAACCGCGATCGGCTCGGTGAGCCCGTCGACCGGAAAGAAGACCTCCGCGCCTTCCGACCGTCCGATCCAGTTTCGCTGCATGGTCTTCACGCGGTCGGACCAGTCGAGCCCCTCGAGACCGGCGAGGAGCCGCTCGGCGTAATCCGTGATGCGGAAGAACCACTGCGTGAGGTCGCGGATCTGGACGAGATCGCCCGAGCGCTCGCAGCGCCCGTCGACGACCTGCTCGTTCGCCAGCACGGTCCGGCAGCCCGGACACCAGTTCACGGGAGCCGTCTTCCGATACGCGAGGCCGCGCTCCCACATGCGCAGGAAGAGCCACTGGTTCCACCGGTAGTACGCCGGATCGCACGACGCGAGCTCCTTCGACCAGTCGTACAGGAGACCGAGGCTCTTCAGCTGCTCCTTCATCCGGCCGATGTTGCCGAGCGTGTACTCGCGGGGATGAACCCCGCTCGCGATCGCCGCATTCTCGGCCGGCAGGCCGAACGCGTCCCAGCCCATCGGGTTCAGTGTCCGCCGGCCGGCCATCCGTTCCCGCCGGAAGAGCGCGTCCCCCAGAATGTAGTTGCGGCCGTGCCCGACATGGAGACGGCTTCCCGAGGGATACGGGAACATGTTGAGCATGTAGAACTTGTCTCGCCCGTCGGCGGTATCCACTTTCGCGGCACCCGCGTCTTCCCAGCGGCGTTGCCACTTCCGATCGAGCGCGACGGGATCGTATTTCTCGGCCATGAGAGTCCCGCAATATACCCGATGGATCCCCGAGGGCAGGACGGACAGCGGGGGCGCATGACGCTGCGATCTCGCGATCTCGCGATCCCATGATCTCGCGATCACTCGACCATCGAACCATCGAACCATCGAACTCGTGGGGATCGGAGAGCACTCCGGTTTGGTCCGAATCGGGCGACCGGGCGATCGGGCCTTCGGACGATAGATCCTGCGGAATCGGAACGAGGCTTCTTCCCCTCTCCCCCGGACTCGGGGAAGAGGGGACGGTGAGGGGGCCATTCTTGCATCCGGGGTTTGGAGAGAAGCGAGAATCTCCCCTCAGCCCGGCCCTCGCCCGCCGGGCGAGGGGGAATACAGGTCACCCCACCTTGGTTCGCCGGGCGAGAGGAAGGCCCGGCGCTCCTGGAAGGCCCGGCGCTCCTTCAGCGCCGCGACGTGGATCGGACTCGGACGGTCCCGTGGCCCGTCTGGACGGCGGCGTAGCCGAGCGATCCATCGGGCGGTTTCACTTCGACGACCGTCAGGGATTGCGGGCGGCGGAGGGACCGGCGGTCAAACGGGAGGTAGCGCGCGTCGACTCCGTTGATGGACGCCCTCGGGTCGGAGAACACGTAGCCTCGGTCCGGGTAGTGGACCTCGATCCATCGGTGGTAGGCGCCTCCGATCGCGGGCTCATAGCGGTCCGTGCCCGGATCCGTGCGCAGGATTCCCTGGACGGTACGCGCCGGGATCGCCACTCTCCGGAGGAGGTCGACAGCGAGCTCGGCGAAGCCCACGCAGTAGGCGCGCTTCGAAGAGAACACCGCCGCCGGATCCTGGTTGCGGAGGCGGTCGGGATCGTAGGCCACGTCCCGGGCGATCGCCAGGAGGATCCGCCGGACCGCCTCGGCCTGGGTGGCGCTCCCCTTCGCGAGATCTGCCGCGAACGTGTCGCGTTCGGGCGCCGGCGGGAGCGCAGCGTCCCGTGTGTTTCCCGTCGGAAAGGGGGCGCGGCTCTCGAGCGGAGAGTCGGACACGCGGACACGAAGCTCGACGCTTCCGTCGCCCGCAGTGACGACGGCGAGAGAGTAACCGTCGTTGTCGTACTGGTCGAAGAGGCGGGCGTCGGCGCCTCCGGCGCGATATGTGGCGATCTGCTCCGCGCCCGAGGCGCCCGCGGCCAGGGATGCCGCGAGGAGAAGCATCGCGGCGGAGCGGCGTATCACGCCGCGGGGCCTTCGTCCGGTTTCGCTTTCAGAACGCCGTCCAGGATGCCGTTGATGAATTGCGAGGAGCGCGGCGTCGAGAACCGTTTCGCGATCTCCAGTGCCTCGTCGATCACGACGGGCTGCGGCGTCGAGGGCTCGTGGAGCAGCTCGAAGAGGGCGAGGCGAAGAATATTGCGATCGACGATCGGCATCCGGGCGAGCCGCCAGTGGTCGGCCTGCCGGGAGATGATCTCGTCCAGCCGCGTGCGGTGCTCGAGGGTGCCGGAGACGAGGCGTTCCGTGAACTCGCGGATGCCTTCCGGCGCCTTCTGCAGGTCGGCGTTGCGGCGGAACATCTCGTCCGCGGCCGTGCCGGCCACGTCGTTCTCGAAGAGCATCTGCAGGGCGAGCTCGCGCGCTTTTCTCCGGGCCCCCATCAGCGCTTCCGGAGCCGGCGCTTGAGGTTCGCCATCTCGACCACCGCCTCGGCCGCTTCCGCTCCCTTGCTCATGCGGGCGCGCGCCTGCGCCATCGTGTCGCAGGTCAGAAGACCGAATCCGATGGGACGGCCGGTTTCCGCGGAGAGAGCCGCGAGAGCGTTGCCGACGGCCAGTCCGAGCACTTCGTGGTGCGTCGTCTCCCCTCGGACCACGGCACCGAGCGCGACAACGCCGTCGCAGGAACGGGAGTCGAGGGCCATCCGGGCGGAGGCGGGCAGCTCGAACGCTCCCGGAACGCGGAGAATGGTGAGATGCGAGTCGCGGGCGCCCCGTTCGCGCAGCGCGCCGAGAGCCGAGGCGAGCAAACCGTCCGTGATCGTCGGATTCCAGCGGGCGCAGATTACCGTGAGGCGCAGGCGAGACGCATCGGCCTCCCCCTCCACTTCCCGGAGGGAGGCGGGGCCCGCAAGGCGTGCGACTCGACGGCTGCTCAAAGATCGGTCCCTTCGAAGGAGGCGGATGATAGCAGGTTGGGTCGTGCCTCGCCGGTCCAGGCTCGCGGTCGGGGTCTTCAGGCGCCCGTTTCGAGCGCTTTCCGCCCCGCCAACGCCGGCTCCGCCCCGAAGTTGCGCTCGTAGCGGGCCGAGAAATCGCTCCACGCGTACCGCGGCGGCTGAGGACCCGGCGACTCGAGGCCGTAGACGGCCGCGATACTGCCCATCCGGCCCGCGACTTCCCAGGAAAGGCCAGCCCGGAGGCCCCGGAGAAGGCCGGCGCGAAACGCGTCTCCGACGCCGGTGGGGTCGAGTGCCGGGCTCTCGAGCTTCGCCGCGGGGATCCGATGGCGAATCGGAGACGTCCCCGCGGACAGGACGATGGTCGACCCCGACTCGCCGTGCGTCTCGATGACCGTGGGAACGCGCCTCTCAATTTCTTCCGCGGACCAGCCGGTCTTCGCCGTCAGGATGCCCATCTCGTAGTCGTTCGCGATGAGAATCGCAGCGCCCTGAAGGCCCGCCTTCAGGTCGTCCCCGGCCAGGCGGGCGACCTGCTGGCTCGGGTCGTAGAGGAACGGGATTTCGGCCGCCCGACACTCGTCCGCATACCGCGCCATGGCCGCCGGATCGTTCGGCGATATCAGGACGAGCGCGCAGTCAGCGGGGTCGAGGTCGCCGATCGAGAGCTCCCGCGCCCGCGCCATGGCTCCCGTGTAAAACGACGCGAGCTGGTTCTGGTCGAGGTCCGTCGAGACGAAGAACGACGCCGTGAAGATGTCGGGGCAGATCCGAAGGTGCGTGACGTCCACGCCCTCCCCTTCCAGCCGTTCGCGGTACTGGGCCGCGTCCGGTCCCGCCGTTGCGAACAGGATCGGCTTCTCGCCCAGAAGGGCGAGGCCGTAGGCGATGTTCGCCGCGCAACCTCCCTCGACGCGCCGCATTTCGTCGACGAGAAACGAAACGGACAGGCGGGACATCTGGTCCGGTATCAGTTGCTCGACGAACCGGCCCGGAAACGTCATCAGGTAGTCGAACGCCACCGAGCCCGTGACGACGAGGCGGCCCGAGCGCCGCGAGAGGTCGAACGCGGTCACAGGTACCTCCCCGCGATCGGCGTCAGGCGGCGCCGCGCCTCTTCCGAGATCACTTTGCGGTCCGTGAGGATCCCGTAGCGCATCGCGTCCCGGCAGGAGCATCGCCGGACCGGCGAGACGCGCTCGACGGCGGCGCGCATGGACTTGCGCGCACCCGCCGCGTTCTCGGACAGAATCGCGAGAATGGATTCGACGGAGACGGGCTCGGTCGATTCGCGCCAGCAATCGTAGTCGGTCACGAGCGCGAGCGAGGCGTAACAGATCTCCGCTTCCCGGGCGAGACGGGCCTCCGTGAGGTTGGTCATCCCGACGACGTCCGCCCCCCACGAGCGATAGAGGTTCGACTCCGCTCGAGTCGAAAATTGCGGGCCTTCCATGCAGACATATGTCCCGCCCGTGTGCACGGAGAGGCCGGCGGCCCGCGCGCTCTCGGCGAGCGCGGAGGACAGATCCGGGCAGACGGGATCCGCGAAAGAGGCGTGAGCCGTAACGCCCCGGTCGAAGAAAGTATCGGTGCGATGGCGGGTCCGGTCGATGAACTGATTCGGGATCACCGCGTGGCGCGGCGCGTACTCTTCCTTCAGGCTGCCGACGGCGGATGCCGACAGCAGCGCGTCGCAGCCGAGCATCTTGAACCCGCAGATGTTCGCACGGTAATTGATCTCGGTCGGGGAATATCGGTGGCCGCGCGCATGGCGCGAGAAGAACACGACCGGTATGCCGCCGAGCCGCCCCGTGAAATAGGAATCCGAAGGCGCCCCGAACGGCGTCTCGAGCTTCTCTTCCTTCAGCTCGTCGATTCCCGTGAGGTCATAGACGCCGCTTCCCCCGATCAATCCGATCCGGCCCCGTTCCTTCATCCGACCATCCCCTTTTCCGAAGCGTTCGCGGCCTGCCGGGCGATCGCCTCCTGAACCCGAGCCGCGAGCGCGAGGGCGTCGCGGCCGACCGTTCCGGAAACGAGCGGCGTGCCGCGCTCGCGAACACACGTCACGAAATCAGCCATCTCGCGCGCCAGCGGCTCCCCCCGCTCGACGGGAACCGGAAAAGGCACGATTTCCGCCGCTCCTGTTTCGCGCGTGAGCCGGTATCCCTGAACGGATTGAGCCTGCATGTCCACCGAGAGGGAAAGGTCCGGCGCGAAGATCCGGCACGTCCGGACTTTGTCGGAGGATACGCGCGACGCCGTCAGGTTCGCGACGCATCCGCCGGCGAAGACCACCCGCGCATTCGCCATGTCGATCATCGGTGTGAGGACCGGCATCCCGACGGCCTGGACGTCCAGCGCGTCTCCTCCGGCAATGGCCCGCACGATCTGCAGGTCGTGGATCATGAGGTCGAGCACGACGTCGACGTCGAGGCTGCGCGAGGTGAAAACGCCGAGGCGATGGACCTCCACGTAGCGCACGTCCGACGCCATCGCGAGCGCCGCCTGGACGGCGGGGTTGTATCGCTCGACGTGCCCGACCTGCATCACCCGTCCGTTCGTCCGCGCGCACTCCAGGAGCGCGTCCGCCTCCGCCAGACTGGCGGCGACGGGCTTTTCGATCAGAACATCGCATCCGCGATCCATGAGCTCGCGGGCGATCTCCGCGTGGGAGACCGTCGGCGTCGCGACGACCACGGCTTCCGCGAGCGAGGCGACCTCCTCGAGCGAGGAGAGCATGGGAATTCCGAACTCGCGGCCGACTTCCTCGGCCCGCCCGGCGTGGCGATCGAGCAGTCCGACGCATTGGACTCCGCGCATCGAAGCCGCGATGCGGGCGTGGTGACGTCCCAGATGTCCCACTCCCACAACGGCGACACGGACGTCCCGCCCCCCCGGGCTCCGGTCCGTCACCGATGGAATCCGCGCTTGCTGCCCTTGATGAACTCCACGAGATCGTCGACGTCCGGCTGCCCTGTCAGCTCCGCCTCGATCCGTTCGAGTGCCTGCGTCGTATTGAGCTTGGACCGCACCAGCAGGCGATACGCACGCGACAGCCCCTCGAGGCGCTCCTCCGAGAATCCGTTGCGTTTCAACCCGATCGAGTTCAGGCCATACGTCTTCGCCTCCATGCCGTCCGTCTTCGAGAACGGCAGTACGTCCTGGCGGATCTGGGCGTAGGCGCCCACGAACGCATACTTGCCGATCCGCGTGAACTGGTGGGCCGCTGCGAAGGCGCCGAGGATCGCATGGTCGCCCACGTCGACGTGTCCCGCGAGCGCGGCGCAATTCGCGAACACGACCCGGGAGCCGATCCGGCAGTCGTGCGCGACGTGGCTGTACGACATGAAGTAGCCCTCGTCGCCGATCACGGTTTCTCCCCGGCCGGTGACGGTCCCGCGGTGGACGGTCATGAACTCGCGGAACACATTGCGCGCGCCGACGACGAGCCGCGTCGGCTCGCCGTGATACTTCAGATCCTGGGGCTCGAGGCCGAGAACCGCGTGCGGAAAAATCCGGTTTCCGTCGCCGAACTCGGAGGGCCCGGAGAGGTGCGCGTGTGCGCCGACCACGGTTCCCTTCCCGAGCCGCACGTTCTCGCCGATGACCGCGTACGGACCGACCTCCACGCCCTCGGCCAGCTCGGCGCCGTCCGAAACGATCGCGGTCGGATGGACGGAAGCCGTCACGGCCGGTCGACCAGGGCGGACATGAGCTCCGCTTCCGCGCACAGCTTCCCCTCGACCGTAGCCCTCGCGCGGCACTTGCAGAGGCGCGTCTTCACGGAAACGATCTCCGCCTCGATGCGGAGCTGGTCCCCCGGAACGACGGGCCGCCGGAACTTGCAGCGATCGACGCTCGTCAGGTACAGAAGCTTGCGCTCCTCCGCCGGCACGGGGCCGAGCAGGCCCACCCCCGCGACCTGCGCCATGGCCTCCACGATCAGCACTCCGGGCATTACCGGGTTTCCGGGGAAGTGTCCCTGGAAGAACTCCTCGTTGAAAGTAACGTTCTTGATTCCGACGACGCGTTTGCCCGGCTCGAGCTCCAGGATCCGGTCCACGAGCAGGAAGGGGTAACGGTGCGGAAGGATCTTCATGATCTCTGTGATTCCGAGCTCCACGCTAGACATCCTTTCCGCGGCCGCCGGCCGCTCTCTCGAGTGTCGCGAGCCGTCGGAGAAGCTCCGGCAACCGGCCGATCAGCGCCGCTCGCTTGAGAAACTCCCGGTGCGGAGCGGCCGGCATGCCCGAGACGACCGCTCCGGGCGGAACGTTCCCGGCAGTCAGAACGCCGGACTGGCCCGTCAGAGTCGAGCCCTCTCCCACCGTCGCATGATCGCCGACGCCCGCCTGGCCCGCCAGCGTCGCCCGCGATCCGATCCGGGACGATCCCGCGATCCCGGCCTGGCCGCACACGAGCGCGTGCTCGCCGACAACCACGTTATGCCCGACCTGGACGAGGTTGTCGATCTTCGTGCCCCGCCCGATCACGGTTTCGCCGAGCGTCGCGCGGTCGATCGTGGTGTTCGCACCGATATCCACGTCATCCTCGATCCGGACGATTCCGAGCTGAGGAATCTTCCGGTGGGCCGCACCGTCCCAGACGTATCCGAACCCGTCGGATCCGATGACGGCACCCGAATGGACCGCGCAGCGCTCGCCGATACGGCATCCCGCGAGGATCGTCGCGTTCGCATGGATCCAGGTGTCGTCGCCGATCTCGACGCTCTCCCCGACGTACGCGCCGCCGGCGATGACCACGCGCGCGCCGATGCGGGCGCCGGCCCGAACGATCGCGCCCGCGGCGACCGAGGTCCCACGCCCGATCCGGGCGGTGCGGTCGACGTGGGCCCGCGGCGACACGCCGGCCTTCGGCCGCCGGGGAGGATGCAGGACTCCGAGCCACAGGGCGAACGCGGCAGCCGGATTGGCCACCACGATGGCGGGATGGCCGGCCGCGTCGATTTCGGCACGGACGAGGAGCGCCCCGGCCGCGCTCGCCCCGGCCTCTCCGGCGCGCCGCGAGTCGGCGACCCACGAGAGGTCGGTGGATGACGCCCGGTCGAGAGATTCGACGCCCTTCAGCCGGAGGTCCGCCGGGCCCGAGACCCGGCCGCCCACGGCTGCCGCGACCTCGCCGAGCGTAAAAAAACGGCCGCCGGGCGCCGTATCCGCCCCGCGGCCGCTTTGTCCCGATCGCCGCTTCGTTGCGCGCTTCACCGGGGAGGGAGTGTAGCCCGGCTTACGGCTTTTTCGGCGCAGGCGTCGTCTTCGCGGCCGGGGCGGCGCCGCCCGGCTTGGGAGCTGCAGTTCCCGAGGCGGCGGCCGGCTTCGGGAGGGCGACCGTCGTGTTGATGCGCTTCAGCACGTCATCGGTGACGTCCGTCGCTTCGTCGGCGTAGATGATTCCGGCCCGGGAGTCGAGAACGACGGCGTAGTGCTTCTCCTTGAAGTAATCCTTCACGACCGGCCCGATGCGACCCTCGAGGGCTCCCATCTCCTTGCGCTCGGCCTCCGTCAGATCCTTCTGGGCGTCTTCCTGCATCCGCTTCCAGGCCTTCTGCTTGTCATCGGCCTGTTTTTCGAGCGCCTCGCGCTTGTCGGCCGGCATCGACTGGCCCTGATCGTTCAGTTTCTGGACGAGATCCCGGGCTTCCTTCTCGACGCGATCCAGGTCTTCCTTTTTGGCGTCGGAGATCTTCTTGAGACGTGCGTACGCCTCCTTGCCCGGAGCGGACTCCAGGGCGAGTCGCTGGGAGTTGATGATCGCGATCGAGCCCGGAACGGCGGCGGTCGCGGAAGCCGCGCCCGTCTGCGCGGCGGCAATCGCCGTCACACCAGCCGTCAGGATCGACAAGGCAATGCGTTTCATTTCGATCTCCTTACGTGTTCTTGCTGCGCGAAGCGCCAAAGACTAGCAGAGTCTGGGAGGGGAAAACAGAAGGAACCTCGGGGAATTCCGCCAATAAGGACAGAATCGAGTGGTCCGACAGAAGATCGGGTGATCGGGTGATCGGATGATCGGGTGATCAATCAGGTGAATCGGGCAATCAGACGATCGGAGCCTTTCTGGGGGGCTCGCTGTCATGGGGGGCAGGAGATTGGTCGGGGTTTCGGAGGCGGCCAGCGGATAGACGGGGGCTAGAACGTCCTTCCGATCGAGAAGTCGAATCCCTTCTTTTTGTCCTTCAGGCTGGTGATCGGGAAACCGAACTGGTCGATCGGGGTCTTCGGGCTCAGGTTGAAGGAATAGATGAATCGGAGCGGTGCCTGGAAGATCGGTAGAAAAATCCGCAGCTCCATGCCGACAGAGCTCCGCAGGCCGGTGAAACCGAAGTTCTGGCTCTCGTGAAACGTGTTCCCGAAATCGCCAAACGCCAGGACCTTGGCCGGACCGACCTGCGCAAAAATGTACTCGGCGTTCAAGACGAAGTACTTGTTGCCGCCCAGGATATGGCCCTGCGTGTCGGTGAACACGCGCTGGTCCTTGTCGAGCGGCAGGATGGACCCGGCCCGGAAGCCGCGAAGGCTCTGCTCGCCGCCCAGCTGGAAGCGCTCGAAGATGGGAACGCCCTGCCCGCTGTACGGCTTCACGTAACCCGCTTCTCCGTTCAGAGCCAGGTAGGCATGGCGCGGGAACCGGATCGGGATGTAGATGGATCCGCCGACGAGCGGCTTCACGAAGTCCGTCGTGCCGCCGAGGTAGGTGCTCGCGAGCTGAGTGGTGAGGTAGAACCGGTGGCCTCCGTTCGGATCGAACGGATCGTTGCGGCTGTCGTAGCGATACCCCGGCGTTACGGACGAAGTCGTGCCCAATACGTCGGTGAATTTCGTCGGAGGCGAGGGCTGGCCCGGCGGAACGGCGGCGCCGGCGACCGGGAAATTGGATTTCACGTCCTCATACTGGTAGAGCACCGACCAGCTGTCGAAGAGGCCAAGGCCCTTGCCGTAAAAGGTCGATCCGCCGGTCCGCCGCTCATCGATGTTGAGGTACGTGATGTCGCGGCGGAAGAGGGAAACGCCGACCGTCTGGTTTCGATCCATGAACCACGGAACCGTGTACGAAACGTCGTAATAGTTGGAGACCTTTCCGAGCTGCGCCGATGCTCCGAGGACTTCGCCGCGGCCCAGGAAGTTGCGCGTCTGGAAGGAGAACTGACCGAAGACGCCGTCGAGGGCGGAATATCCCGCGCCGAACTGGACCTCATTCTTCGACGTCTCGGTGCCCTTCAGCGTCAGGTCGACCTTCTTCTCGTCCGGCCGGACCTTGAACTCGGGCTCTTCGCCGACCTTGAAGTACCCGAGCGACTGCAGCTTCTGGAGGCTTTTCTTCACGGCCTCCATGTTCATGACGTCGCCCTCGTCGATCGCGAACTCGCGCCGGATGACCTTGTCGCGCGTCGTCGTGTTGCCCTGAACTTCGAGGCGCCCCAGGAAGAACTTGTCGCCCTCGAAGATCCGGACGTCCACGTCCACGCGGTGTTTGCCGACTTCCTTGAAGTTCGGGTCGGCGATCCAGTAGATGAATCCGCGCGCTTTGTAGGCCGCTTCGATCCGCGAGAGCGCTTCGATCAGGAGCTCCCGGTTGAGCACGGAGCCAGGAGGCAGCTCGAAGAACTCCTTGAGGAGCCGCTCCTTCGGGACGATGAAATTCTGGGCTTCGTCGCCCTCCTCCGGTTGTCCGGCCTGGTTCATTTTCACGATGCGAATGTCGTTGGTGAAGAACTGGTCTCCCTCGACGACCGGGATCGTGATCCGGATCCTCTTGTGCTGTTTTTTCGGCTTCGCTTTCGGATTCTTCGTGAAGACCTCGAGAATCGGGTCCTTGATGACGACGTCCTTGTAACCCTTCGCGTGGTACGCGTCCTTCAGGCTTTCGACGTCGGCGTCGTAGTTCGCCTGGCTGTATGTCGTGCTCGTCTCGGAGAGGAGGCGGAACCACGTGTTGACCTTCGTCTTCTTCATCGCCGCGCGCAGGCGCATCTCGGAAAGCACGTGATTGCCCTGGAAGTGAATGGAGGCGATCTTGATCTTGTCGCCCTCGTCGATCGTGAAGACGACCTTTTTTTCCGTCTTCGACACGTCGTCGATCCGGAACTCGACCGTGGCTCCCCGATAGCCGTTCTCGGCGTACACGTCCGCGATCGCGGACCGCGCCTTCGCGACGTCCCGGAGGGAAAGAGGCGCGCCGACCTTGACGTCCGCCTTGAGCTCCTTCAGCTTGTCTTTGATCTGCGTCGTCGAGACCTTCTTGTTACCGGAGTACTCGACGTCCTTGATGGTGGGTCGCTCCTCGACCGAAACGACCAGGGTCACGCCGTCGGTTCCGTGCTCCGCCTCGATCGACACGTTCTCGAGGAGGCCGACGTCCCAGAGCGCCTGGAAATTGCCCCGGATCCGATCCGGGTCATATCCGTCGCCGACCCGGATGCCGAGGTAGTGCGCGATGGTGTCGGGCGAGACGGTCTGGTACCCCACCACACGGATGCCGACGATCTTCTCGGCCTTCTCGGCCTTCACCGCGGATGCGCCGGCCGCGGGAGGAGCGGAGGGGACGCCCGGTGCGAGAGTCGAGGCCGAAGCCGGCGCCGTCGCCGGTAAAGCCACCCGGGTCGGCGAGGGGGTCGGGGGCGGTGCGCCCGCGGCGGGCGTCTGACCGGACGTCACGGCTGCGGCGGCGGCAAACACGAGCATGGCAGCCGCGCCGGAGGCGATCCGGATCTTCAAACCCGAACGTCTCCGCCGAGTGCGGCACGGCGGTCGCCCGCCCGATGATGAATACACATGGAGCTCTGTCTTCAAACGGGGAGGGAGCTTATCTTCTTCCGGGTTTTATCGGTACCCCGCCCGGTACGACCGTCCGGACGACCGAGGCCCCGGGCGAGGAGGAAGATTCTTAGGTCCCCTGGCCAATGGGCTCAGGCTCGCGCGAGATCACCGTCAATCCGTCACCGCCCACCCGCACTTCGATCGCGTCGAGCTTCTCCTCGCGCGACTGGATCAGCAGCTCCGAGACCGGATCCTCGACGAATTTCTGGATCGTCCGGCGCAGCGGCCGCGCACCCATGTTCGGGTCTTCTCCGCTCTGCTCGAGCAGCCAGCCGATCGCCGCGTCATCGACGTCGATGAACGCCCCCTTGGAGGCGATCGTCGTGTTGACGTCGTCGATCAGGAGCCGGCAGATCTTCATCAGCTCTTCCCGGCCGAGAGGATGGAAGACGATGGTTTCGTCGATTCGATTGATGAACTCCGGGGAGAAGTCGCGGCGCAGCTCGCGCAGCACCATCTCCTCGATCTCCCGCATGTTCTGAACTTCCTTGGCCACCCCGAAACCGAGCCGGTTGCGATTGACGAGATGCTTCGTCCCGATGTTGGACGTCATGATGATCAGAGTGTTCTTGAAATCCACCACGTTCCCGTAGGCGTCCGTCAGGATGCCGTCCTCGAGTATCTGGAGAAGCAGGTTCGCGATGTCGGGATGCGCCTTCTCGATCTCGTCGAACAGGATCACGCTGTAGGGATTCCGACGAATGCGCTCCGTCAGCTGGCCGCCTTCCTCGTGGCCCACGTATCCGGGCGGCGAGCCGATCAGTTTCGACACGGCATGCTTTTCCATGTACTCCGACATGTCGAAGCGGACGAGGGACTTCGGGTTCTCGAAGAGGAATTCGGCGAGCCGCCGGGCGACCTCGGTCTTCCCGACTCCCGAAGGTCCCAGGAAAATGAACGACCCCATCGGCCGGTTCGGATTGTTCACGCCGAGACGAGAGCGGCGAATGGCCTTCGACACGCCGATGATCGCCGCATCCTGCCCCACGATACGGCGGCGCAGAGCATCCTCCATGTGAAGAAGCTTCTCCGCCTCTTCCATCTCGAGGGATGCCACCGGGATTCCGGTCCAGGAGGAGATGATCTCCTCGATGTCCCGGCGCGTGACCTCCTGGGTCGCGTCGCTGCGCTCCGCGGTCTGCGCCTTCGTCCGCTCGATCTCTTCTTTCAGCTCGATCTCGCGCTCGCGGAGGAACACGGCCTTCTCGAAGTCTTTGTCCGAGATCGCCTTCTTCATCTCCTTGACGATCTGGCGCGTCTCGACCTCGAGCTTCCGAAGGTTCTGCGTGTCGGCGACCCGCTTGAGTTTCACCTTGGCGCCGGCTTCGTCCAGAAGGTCGATGGCCTTGTCCGGGAAGAAGCGATCCGTGATGTACCGGTTCGACTGGTACACCGCGGTCTTGATCGCGTCCGGCGAGTAGTGGACCTTGTGGAACTGCTCGTACCGGTCTTTGACGCCCTCGAGGATCTCGAAAGTCTCGTCCTCCGATGGCGCCGTGACGTTGATCGCCTGGAACCGCCGCAGCAGCGAGCGGTCCTTCTCGATGTACTTGCGGTATTCCTTGAGCGTCGTGGCCCCGATGCAGGACACCTCGCCGCGGGAGAGAGCCGGCTTCAGGATGTTCGCGGCGTCGAGCGAGCCCTCGGCGGACCCGGCACCGATGAGCGAGTGGATCTCGTCGATGAAGATGATCAGGTCGGGGTTTTCCCGCAGCTCCCGGATGATGCCCTTCAGTCGCTCCTCGAACTGGCCCCGGTACTTGGTTCCGGCCACGATGAGGGACAGGTCGAGCGCGAGGATCTTCTTCTGCGCGAGAAACATGGGGACCGCGCCCTCGACGATCCGGGTCGCGAGGCCCTCGACGATCGCCGTCTTTCCGACGCCCGGCTCGCCGAGGAGAATCGGATTGTTCTTCGAGCGTCGCGAGAGGATCTGGATGATCCGCTCCACTTCCTTCTCCCGGCCGATCAGAGGATCGAACCCGCCGCCCGTCGCGAGCTGCGTGAGATCCCGCGAATACTCGGCGAGAAACGGAAGCTCCTTCTTCTGCTTCGAGACCTCGCGCTCCTTGATGAGAGAGATCGTCTCCTCCCGCACGCCGTACAGGTTGAATCCGCGGGCGGTCAGCAGACGTCCGGCCACGCAGCCGTCGACACGGAGGAGGCCGATCAGGAGATGCTCCGTTCCGACGTAGGGATGCATCATCGACTCCGCCTCGTGGGAGGCGTACGCGAGAATCTTCTTCGACTCTTCCGAGAGGGGAAGCTCCGCGGTCGAGGAGATGCGCTCGACGAAGATCCGGTCTCCCTCGATCTCGCGGCGAACCTCTTCCGGTTTCACATTGAAGCGGGAGAAGATCTCCTTGATGATGTCTTCCCCCTCGCGGAGGATGCCCAGGAGGAGGTGCTCCGACTCGATGACCTTGGAGCCGAGCTTGGAAGCCTCATAGCGCGCGAAGAAGAGAGCCCGCCGCGCCTTTTCGTTGTACTTCTCAAACATCGGGACCCCTTGGATGCGCGTCCGCGCACGGGAAACGATTCGAGCCGCCAATCCTCGAACGGATAAACCTCAAGCGGGTGCGATTCCTTCCCGCGACATCAAGTAGATTTTATCACAGCGACTTGCGAGCTCGGGGTTGTGCGTGACGAGGACGGTCGTCATCCCCCGCTCGCGGTGGAGCTCCTCCAGGAGACCGAAAACGGCGGCGGCCGAGAGGGCGTCGAGGTTTCCCGTGGGCTCGTCGGCGAGCAGAAGTCCCGGGTTCCGGGCGAGCGCCCTCGCGATCGCGACCCGCTGTTGTTCGCCTCCGGACATGGCGCGGGGCCGGTGGGCGCGGCGCTCCGACAGGCCGACGCGATCCAGAAGCGCCGCGGCGCGGGAGTTCGCCTCCCCGGCCGGCACGCCGCCGATCCGGAACGGAAACGCCACATTCTCCTCCGCGGTGAATTCCGGAAGCAGGTGATGAAACTGGAAGACGAACCCGATCCGCTCGTTGCGGAACCGTGCCCGATCGCGGGGCGGCAGCGCGTCGAGGGACGTTCCGAAGATCCGGACCCCCCCCGTGTCGGGACGGTCGATGCCTCCGAGGACGTGGAGCAGCGTCGACTTCCCGACACCGGACGGCCCCATCACGGCCGCGAAGCTTCCAGCCGGCACGTCGAACGAGAGGTTGCGGAAGACCGTTACGGGCGCGCCCTCTCCCGCATAGGTTTTGGAGAGGTCGCGCGCAGAAACGGCGAGCTCGCCCGCCGCCGGGGCAGACGCCGACCCGTTTTCGGCGCTCATCGGGACAGCCGGACGGCTTCGCCGGGAGCCAGGCGGGCCGCCGCGCGCGCCGGCAGCAGCGCGGCGAGGATCGCTGTCGCGAAGGCGAACACGGCCACCAGGAGTACCTCTCCGGGGTGAACCGTGAAGGGGACGTGTGACAGGAGATACACCCCTCCCGGCAGCGGTATGAGCCGGTAGTGATCGAGGACGACGGAAAGGCCCACCCCGACGAGCAGGCCCGCGGACGTTCCGATCGTACCGATCGCCGCGCCGAGCGTGAGATAGATCCGCGCGAGGGAGGACGGGCTCGCCCCCATCGACGTCAGCACGCCGAGGTCGCGCTTCTTCTCGACCACGAGAAGGGCGATGTTGGACACGATGTTCAGAGCCGCCACGAGGATGACGAGCGCGACGGTCGCGAAGATGACGGCTTTCTCCAGACGGAGAGCGAAGGCGAGCGGCGCATTCAGGTCGCGCCACGTCTGCACGCGGTAGCCGGGCCCGAGCAGCTTCCGCAGCCCGACTGCCTCCGTCTCCGCCTTCCGGGGATCGTCGAGTCGCGCTTCCCAGGCGCGCGCGCCGGTCTCGACTCCGGACAGAGTCCGAGCCGTCGCTTCCGGGAGATCCACGTCGGCCATCTTCTCGGCGATCGTCTCGCGGTGGATGGACTCGACGCGCAGCGCGACGGCGACAGGAACGAGACCGATCGGCGAGAGTCGTGTCCGCGAGGACAGGAGCTTCAGAATCGTGCCGGGCTCCGCGCCGACCCGCGCGGCGACGGAGGAGCCGAGTCGCGCCGGAGGAAACGCGCCGTCGCCCGCCGCCGGGAGGACCCCGGGCGAGGCGTTACGGAATCGCACGGGCACGAGCGTCCGGCCCGAAGAGTCGGCCAGCCAGCCTCGGCCTTCGATCGCCGGCTCCGTGGCGGCCACGTTCGGGAGGGAGGCGAGGATGCGGCTCACGGAGTCCGCGTCCGCGAGACGGTCTCCGCGCTCCGGCGACACGACGAGATGCGGAGTCCGATCCGACATCTGCGCGCGGATCCGATCCTGAAATCCCGAGAGCAACGCGAGCGACACCACAAGGGCGGCGACCCCGACTCCGAGCCCCACGACCGAGATCGTGGAAATGAGGGCCACGTGGGCGTTTCGCCGCGACGTCGCGAGATACCGGAGGGCGACGAAGGTCTCGAACCCCATCAGGTGCGGCTCACCCGGGCCCCGGAGACGTCAACGAGCAGGCCTCAACGTGCCGGCCTCGACTTGCCGGCCTCATCGTGCCGGCCTCATTAAGGGAAAGAGGATCACGTCCCGGATCGAAGGCTTCCCGGTCAGAAGCATCGTCAACCGGTCGATTCCGACTCCCTCTCCGGCCGTGGGGGGCATTCCGTACGACAGGGCCTCCACGTAGTCGCTGTCGAACTGCATCGCCTCGACATCTCCGCCGGCCTTCTGGCGCGCCTGCTCGACGAACCGCGCTTCCTGTTCCAGCGGATCGTTCAGCTCGGAGAACCCGTTTGCGATCTCCATTCCCCCGGCGTAGAGCTCGAACCGGTCGACCCACTCGGGGTCTTCGGCACTCTGTTTCGAGAGCGGCGAGATCTCCGTCGGAAATTCGTGGAGAAACGTCGGCTGCACGAAACGCGCTTCGGCCACGGCTTCGAAGAGCTCGGCCAGGAGCTTTCCCTTCTGCCCGGCGAAACGGTCGGGCTTCTCGACGCCCAATCGCCGAGCCGCGGCGAGCAGGCTCTCCGCCGAAGCGAGCTCGTCCGCCGTGACCGCGCCTCGCGCGTCGTCCCGGGTCGCTTCGAGCACGGCATCGCGCATCGTGATGCGGCGGTAGGGCCGCTTTCCCCAGTCGATCCGGTGATCCCCCCAGACCGTCTCCGTGCCGCCGACGACGTCCCGGGCCAGACCGGCGATCATCTCCTCGGTGAGATCCATCAGCTCCGAGCCCCGCGAGAACGCCTGGTAGAACTCGAGCATCGTGAATTCCGGGTTGTGGTGCGTCGAAATGCCCTCGTTTCGGAAGTTCCGGTTGATCTCGTACACGCGCTCGATCCCGCCGACGACCAGCCTCTTCAGATACAACTCCGGCGCGATCCGCAAGTACAGGTCGAGGTCGAGCGCGTTGTGATGCGTGACGAACGGGCGGGCGAGTGCGCCGCCGGCGATCGGCTGCATCATGGGCGTCTCGACCTCGAGATAGCCGCGCTCGTCGAGAAACCGGCGTATGCCGCGGACGATGGCCGCGCGCTTCTCGAAAACGTCCCGGGCCTCGGGATTGACGGCGAGATCGAGGTAGCGCTGCCGGTATCGCCGCTCGACGTCCTTCAGCCCGTGCCACTTCTCGGGAAGCGGCTTGAGGCACTTCGCGAGGAACGTCACCGTTTCCGCTTTGACCGAGAGCTGCCCGGTCCGGGTCCGAAACATCGTTCCGCCGACTCCGATCCAGTCGCCGAGATCGAGAGCTCGAAAGAGCGCAAAGGCCGGGTCTCCGACGGCATCTTTCCGGACGTACACCTGCAGGCGTTCCCGGCCATCCGAGAGGTCCAGGAATCCGGCCTTGCCCTGAACGCGGATGGCCAAGATGCGGCCGGCGACCCGGACAGGAGGCTTCGCCGCTTCGAGGTCCTCGGCGACCCGCCCTCCGAAGAGCTCCACGACCCGGGAGACCGGACCCGTCGCATCTTCGAAGCGGTCCGGGTAGATGGGTCCCGGTACGAGCTGCTCGATCTGCTCGAGATTGTGATGCCGGTTCTGAACAAGAACGCTCTCAGTCGGAGCGTCGGCTTCCGGAAGTTCTTTCGGCTCGCCCGCGTCTTCGCTCATCGCCAGCAGTATATGGAAGCGAATGGGATTTTCGCCGGACCGCAACCGAGCGGACAGGGAACGGCCGGGTGGGGCCAGCCGTCAAGCCGTCAGCTGTGCGCCCGCCTCAGGAATTGTCGCGCTTGCCGCCCCGGCGACCGCCCGCTGCTACCTCGGCGGCGTCCAGGTGAAGCCAGAGCTCCGCCGTGGAGCGCAGAAGCCGGAACCGCGTGCGTGTCCACCAGCGGACTTCCGGACCTCCGTGAATTTCGTCGACCAGGGATTGCAGGGCGTGATCGACCTGGGGCGCGCGAGCGAGAGTGGCGCGCGAGCTCTTGACGAGCTCCCCGGCCGGCGGCCCGCTCTCCTCGCTGCGAAGGGCCTCCGACTCCATTTCCGCCTTGATGCGGAGAGCGGCGGCGCGGAGAATCGTACGGTCCTGCGCCGACGCCGGCGCTCCCTGCGTCACTGCGCGGCGGGACGCGCCGAGCTCCCAGGCCTCGAGCTTCAGGTGCTCGAGCCCGGCGATGTTGGTCCGCAGAGGGCCGACTCCGTCGTCATAGAGCTCGACTGCCGCCAGGATCCGGTCCAGGCAGGGCCGCCAGAAGTTTTCGTCGGACCCCTCCGGCTCGACCTCTTCGACGAGCTCGAGAGCCTCGTCGATGTCTTCTGCGGCGAGCCCCGAGATGTCAAACTTCGTGAGGACGTCCCCGATCGCGAGCTTGAGCTCGACGACATGCGAGGCGCGCAGGTTGCGGTCCATGGTCTGGCGGTCGAACCGAATGCGCGAGTCGCGGAAGCGTCGGAATTCCTCGGGGGGAGCTCCCTCTCCGCCGCCGCGGGTCAGTTCGCGCTCCAGGTCCGTGATCCTTCCGGTCGCCTCGTCGAGTCGGCGCTCCTCTCTCTCGTAGAGGCGGTGGAACACGGATCGGGACGTCAGGTTGCACCAGGCCACGGCCGTCAGGATCTCGGGATTCGAGAGGCCGCTGGCGACGCGCCGCTTCATTGTGCGGACGTTTTCGAGGAGGCGCTGATTCAGCAGCTCTTCGAATTCGTGAGCGCTCGAGACGTCGGTCGCGAGCTCGTCGAATGCCCGCACGATCGCAGGCGTCATGGCGCTGTCCATGCGCGGCCAGACCGAGGCGGACGTGAGGTTCTCGAAGAACTTCCGGATCTGGGCGCGCGGTTTGCTGGCGGACGCGCCCGGGTCCGCCTGGCCGGTCGCGGCGACGGTCGCCAGGAAGTCCACCTTGTCGATCACGTCTTCGTCGACGTCGGGCTGGGAAAAGTAGAACCGCAGAAGGTAAAAGGCAATCTTCTCGTCCTGCGGACGGACCTTCTCGAAAAAGCGGCGGACGAATGAAGGCGAGACTTTCCGATCCACGTCGCGAAGCTGGCGCGCGACGCTGTCGAGCCGGAGGTTCAGCTCCCGCAGCAGCGGGTCCACGTTCTCGGGAGAGCCGGTGTTGATTTTCGCCGCGATCGCCTTGACCTCATCGTAGAGTCCCGTGAAGTCGAGGGAGTAGCCGGGATCCGCCGAGAAGAACGTCTTGTAGACGCCGCGGACGAACTGGTGGAACGTCCAAAGCGCCTTGAACCGCTCTGTCAGGCGGATGTAGTCTTCGTGAAGAAGCTGTATTTTCTCGACGGACATCTTCGTGAGGGCTCTCCCTATTCTAGTCCCGATCGACATGCACGCGGTGCATCCCGCGCCCCGTCGGGGGTACCCCTGAGGCTCGGTCGCACGCTCATCGACACGGCCACCCTGGATCGGGGCGTGGCCCGCCTGGCCGCGGAGATCGAGAGGGATCAGGCAGGCCGGCCGGCCCTCCTGGTGGGCATCCTGAAGGGCTCCATTTTCTTTCTCTGCGACCTCGCCAAGAAGCTCGAAACGACCCCCGTCTCGCTCGATTTCCTCCAGGTTTCCTCGTACGGCACGGGCACGAAGTCTTCGGGCAACGTCCGCCTGCAGCGGGACCTGACGACGGACGTGGCCGGTCGGGACGTGATCATCGTGGAGGACATCGTCGACACGGGCCGCACTCTGCAGAAGATTGTGGAGCTTCTGGCCACCCGGCATCCCCGGTCGGTCAAGATCTGCTCCCTCCTGAAGAAGAAGATCCCCGGCAACGACGGAGTCCCGGTCGACTACCTCGGCTTCACGATCGAGGACAATTTCGTCGTCGGGTACGGTCTCGACTACGGCGAGCTCTACCGAAACCTGCCCTTCATCGGCATTCTCGAGCCGGACGGCGACACACCCGCTCCGCCCCGGGACCTCGACGGATCGACCTCCGCGGACCCGAAGGTTCCGCATTCCAGGAAAGGACTCTCATGAAATTCATCGCGACGGACGCCGCTCCCAAGGCCATCGGGCCGTACTCCCAGGCCGTCGTCGACGGCGATCTCCTCTTCGCCTCCGGCCAGATCCCGCTCGACCCGGAGTCGGGCGAGCTCCTGTCTGGATCGATCGAGACCGCGGCGGAGCGGATCTTCGACAACCTCGCCGCGGTCCTGCGAGAGGCCGGCCTGACGTTCGGGCACGTCGTCAAGACCACCGTCTACCTCACACGGACGGAAGACTTCCCCGCCATGAACGCGGTCTATGCGAAGCGCTTCGGCGACCACCGTCCAGCTCGATCAACCGTAACGGTCGCGGGACTTCCGAAGGGCGCGCCGCTCGAGATCGACCTGATCGCCCGGATCGGCCCCAGCCGCTGAGAACGCCAGCCGCGGAGAAACACCCGCTGTCGGGGACCAGACTGAGGAACGGCTGAACAGGAATCCGCGAAGACGCGGACACGGGCTTTACGGGCGATACGCCAGAGCGACACCCGCCGCGACTGCGCCGAACAGGAAGATCCGCGTCGACCGGCGATGCAGGGCGTCGAACTTCCGGCGCCACGGGTCGTCCGATCCAGCCGCGTCGAAAGATCCGACCTTCATGCGGAAATAGTTCAGCCGCGGGCGGAGCACCATGGCGAGATAGACGTTCGTCGCCACGGCCAGAAAGACTGCGATTCCGGACAGGATGGCCGGTCCGGCGAGCGATCCGGATCGCTCCAGCTCGGCGAACACACCGATCACCAGAACGAGGGAGAGCAGCTGCTTCACCGCCTCGAACCTCCGCAGGATCTCTCCGAAGACCGCTCCGGCCTGGTCGCGCGACGACACGGTCGAGAACACGACGGGCGCCGCCATGGCCACGAGCACGCTTCCGCCGACCCAGATGGCGAGGGAGAAGAGCATGATTTCGGATACGAAGACGGCCATCCCGCTAACGTATCAGGGGGCGGCGTTAGAACTAAGATCTCTTCTCATGGATGCGGACCTCGCAACGGCGCTCGACGACCTGATTCTCGGTCGCGGCGTCGCGCGTGGGAGGCACTCCGTCCTCCACCAGGGCCGGCTCGTCCGCTCCGAGTTCGAAGAGCGTCTCTCCGCCAACGGGTTCCTGCCCATGACGGTGCGCCAGGCAGAGATTGAAGCCGGGGAGAAGATCCCCGCGTTCCACCTCCACGACGAGCTCGCAGACTTCGGCTGGATCCGCTGGGAGATCTTCACACCTCGAAGCCGCCGCAAGCTCTTCGCCTCGGAATACCGGCGGCCCGACAACGACGAGTGGGCGGTTCAGATCAACCTCGCGTCGCCGGAGACGGTCTGGGCGAATCCGCGGCTCCCGCAGAAACACGACGTTGACACGGTCGTCGCGGTTCATCCGTGAGCGGGATCCTGCGCACGACGATCCCGGTAGGTCCGCTGCAGTGCAACTGCACGATCCTCGTGGACGAGGAGACGCGGGATGCCGTCCTCATCGATCCCGGCGATGAGGCTCCCCGCATCCTCGCGGCGATCGAGAAGGCGAAGGCACGCCCGGTGGCGCTCCTCCACACGCACGGTCACTTCGACCACATCGGCGCCTCGTCCGCCGTCGCGGCCCGCACCGGCGCCGCGATCCGGATTCATTCTGCGGATCGCTTCCTCTGGGATGCCCTTGCGTCGCAGGCCGCACTGTTCGGCCTGGAAGCTCAGGAGCCGGCCACTCCCGACGGCGGATTCGAGAACGGCGAGACGATCACATTCGGAAAATCGTCCCTCCACGTGATCCACACGCCGGGTCACACCCCCGGCTCGACCTGTTTTCTCCTCGACTCCGGAAATCCTGTCCTCTACGCCGGAGACACGCTTTTCCGCCGCTCCATCGGCCGCACCGACCTCTGGGGCGGAGACAGCGACCTGATCCTGAAGTCGATCCGCGAGCGCCTCTTCTCCCTTCCGGAAGATACCCCCGTCGTCTGCGGCCACGGCCCCGGAACGACGATCGCCGAAGAGAAGCGCGAAAACCCCTTTCTCTAACTACCTGGCATGCCCACGAGCTGGCGAAGCGCATGCACACGAGAGAGAACACACGTCCCCGCGGCCGCGGAAGAGCGAGACTCGGTCCTCGATTTACCTATTCCCCGATCACCCGATTTCTCCCTGATTGATCACCCGATCACCCGATTCTTCCTCACGCCCGATCTCCCTTGATTCGATCGTTCGATTGATCATGAGATCGCAAAATTCGTTCTCAAGCCTGCCCGCCTGAACCGATCCGCCTTCCCAAATTCGCCGTCGTCGCTATAATCCCCCCATGGCGATTTCCCTCGTCGAGAAGTCGAAGCTCGTGTCCTCCTTCTGGAAGGACGCGCCCTCGCCCTGCCCGAAGCACGAGGTCCCGATGCGGACCTTTTTCGTCGACCGCGTCTACAAGCCGCAGGTCGTCATGGTGTGCCCCCGGGGGGAGATGTTCCGGTTCGACCAGAAGCCGCGCCAGATCGAGTTCTCCCGTCCCCACCTGAAGACGATGGCGCTCGACGCCCAGGAGCGCGAGACGCCCTCGTGCCCGCAGGACTTCACGCCGCTCGTCGTGTTCCGGACCCCGGCGAAATTTCTTCCGGTCGGGTGGGACTACACGTTCGTCTGCCCCTCCTGCCTCTCGTTCGGGCAATGGGTGGACACCGGCCGCCCGGACGAGGACGTCGTCGCCGCGGCCAAGCCGAAAAAGGAGGCGCCCGCGTTCCACGACGAAACCATCCCCCTCCCCGAGCGGATGGAGATGGCGAAGGAAGGTGACCTCAAGACCAAGCTCTATGCCGCCATGGCGCAGACGGACTGCACGGCGTGCGGCTACGACTGCGAAGGTTACGCCGCAGCGATCGCGGCGGGATCCGAGAAGGATCCCAACCTCTGCGTGCCCGGCAAGGAAGAAACGGCGGTCGTCATCAAGAACCTCCTGAAGGGGACCGGCCTGCCGGCCGCGGCGAACTGAATCCCGCTGGCAGCTATCAGCTGTCAGCCTTCCGCGGCTCCCCCTTCAGCTCTCGGGTTCCCCTCGGCCCGGCTCCGTTTCCTCCGGCATCCCCTCGGCCTCGGAGAGTCTCGCATCCGGATCGGAGTCGAGATCAATCCTTCTCACCGGTGCCGCCGCGGTGCGCCTCTCGGTGACCGAAATCGGGAGGGAGAACGTGAACCGGCTTCCGTGACCGACGACGCTCTCCGCCCAGATCGAGCCACCGTGGAGCTCGACCAGGGAGCGGACGAGCGCGAGCCCGATGCCCATGCCCGGATGCCGGCGCGTCGGCGATCCGTCCACCTGGCGAAATCGCTCGAAGACGTGCGGCAGGTCGCTTTCCGGGATGCCGATCCCGTCGTCGTCGACGCTGACGAGATATCGTTCCGGTTCCCGTTCGACGCGGATGACAACGCGCCCGTGCCGGGGAGTGAACTTGATCGCGTTGGCGAGCAGGTTCCAGAGAATCTGCTGGAGTCGGAGAGCGTCAGCGCGGACGAGCGGCGCCGAATCGGGGGCCGGCGCCAGGATCAGGACCACTCCTCGCGCCTCCGCCATCAGACGCACTGTCTCGATGGAGCGCTGGGCAACCTCGTAGAGCGATACCGGCCGAAGATCGAGCGAGAGAGTTCCGCGGTCCATTCGCGCGAGGTCGAGGAGATCGTCGATCAACGCGAGCAAAACGCGGGCGGACTGGCGGACCTGCTTGAGTCCTCGCTGCCTGGTCGCGTCGTCGACGTCCCCCTCCTCGAGCAGATCCGTCCAGCCCACAATCGACGTGAGGGGCGTCCGCAGCTCGTGATTGACGTTCTGCAGAAAGTAGTCTTTCAAGCGGCTTGCGCGGCGGAGCTCCTCTACTGTTCCCGTGAGCGTCGTATAGAGGCGGGCGTTCTTGATCAGGAGCGAGGCCGCGTCCGCAAACGACGTCAGGGCGTCGGCTTCTTCGTGACCGAATCCTCCGGGACGGTTCGTGGCGACCGCCACCCCGAACGTCTCGTCCTCTGCCTTCAGCGGACAGAAGATCGCGTTCGATGCCTGCACGAGGTCCTGGAGCTTGCGGTTGACGTAGGGATCGTGCTCGAGGTCGTTCGTGACATAGGGCTCTCCGCTCTTGAACACCATGCTCGCGAGAGTCGGCGATTCGACGGAAAACTTCATGCCCGCCATCATTTCCTGGCTGACGTTCCAGCCCGGCCACATGGCCTCGAGCCGGTTCGAATCCCGGTCGTAGAGATAGAACCAGACCCGCTCGGCGCGCGTAAAGGCGGCGATCGCCTCGCTCGCACGCGTCAGCACCTCGCCGAGGTCGGTCGCCTGGTAAGACGCCCGGAACAGGGAGTGCAGCCGGCGGAGCGTCTCGACGCGACGCTCGACGCGCCGTCCCATCCGATCAATGGCGGCGGCGAGCCGCCCGAGCTCGTCATGGCTGTTGCCTCCCTGAACTTCGACGGAACGGCCACGGCCGATCTCCTCCGCCGCGTGTACGAGCGCCAGGACCGGAGCCGACACTCGCCGCGCCACGAGCACAACGACCGCGAGGACGGCGAGCAGCAGGTAGAGGAAGACGAAAGACACATAGCGCCCGAGGTCGGAGTAGGACTTCGGCTGAATCTCCGTCGCGGCGTCCGCCTCGATCTTCGCCCGCGCCTCGCCCGACAGCCCCTCGACGAACGACCACCCGGTCGTTCGCACCCGGCTCGACGCGATGCGGCAGGTCGATCCACCGAACACGTAGCTTCCGATCGAGCGTGACGACGCGAGGACGACCGCAGCGAGGCGGCGGCGCTCGGGATCGTTCGAGTCTCCGAGCGACTCCCCGGTCGTCGGTCTCCAGTGAAGCAGGTCGGCCGCCCGGCCCGTCATGTAAACCGGCTGGCCGGCCGAGTCCACGATGAACCAGACGTCCCCCTGCAGCTCCCCCGTCTCGAGCGCGTCGGTCACGTAGCGGCGGACGTCGATATCCATGGAAACAGCGGCGATCAGGTCTCCGAGATCTCCCCGGACAGGCACGAAGAGAGTCGCGCGCCGAGCGTCGGGAAGCAGCCGTATCGCGCTTCGCCCCGAGTACCAGACAGCGGTGTCACCGCCCGAGGGCCGGTACTCCGGGAACTTCGCGGTCTTGTTAAACTCGAAGGAATCGAGTGCGCCCTGGGATTGGCGCATCGCCTCGTGGAGGTCCATCCAAGGGCTCATGCGCATCACGCCGGACGACGTCCAGACGCTCACACTCTTGATGCTCGACCGGCGCTCGCGCGCGCCGCGCAGAAGCGGCGCGATCAGGAGGCTTCGCGAGTAGTCCCGGATCGCCTGGGGATCTTTCTGGTGCGCGCGCTCGATGAAAGCGATCGTGTCTTCGGCGGGGAACGGGTTCCAGACGTGGCCGTCCGAATCCGGCGGTGGAACCGACTCTGGCAACACGGGCGGATTGGTCAGGGCCAAGCGTACGGCGGATCCGATCGCCCAGGCCGCCTCCTCGGCCACGGCCGCCCGGCGATCCAGCCACTCTGCGCGAAACCCCGCGTCCTGGCGGACCTGGATGGAAGCCTGCGCGAGTCGGACGGCCGTCAGCTGCTGGACGGAATTGTCTTTGAGCTCGTTCAGTCGTTTGACGAGCACGAACACAAGGAGCGATCCCGGGATAAGAAACGCGAGAAAAAATCCGAGCAGCACGCGGGCCGCGAGGCTCCTCCGGCGCTTCAGCATCCGCCCGATCCGCGCGAAAGGGTTCATCGGCCGCTGGCGGATCGCCGGTAGCGGCGCACCGCGGGACCGGAGCGGATAGGGGTCGATTTCACGCGATGAGAAAGCTCATCCACGGAACGAGAACGGCCGGATGTCGGCATTGCTGTCGGACCATTGTACGGTCACCGCTTCGGAAAGCCGAGCCCCATCGCGCGGGGGAGCCGAAGCGGGCTCGCGAGCGGACCCGCCTACTCGTAGCGCAGGGCGTCGATCGGATCGAGTCGCGAGGCCTTCCGCGCCGGATAGAAGCCGAAGAAAATGCCGATCGCGGCCGAGAAGCCGAACGCGAGGAGTACCGCCTCGGGCGCGAGGACGATCGGCCACTGCTGTTTCCAGGCCAGGAAACGCGAGGTGGCGATGCCGAGGGCGATCCCGATGGCGCCTCCGGCGATAGAGAGCGAGAGCGCTTCGATCAGGAACTGGGTGAGGATGTCCCGCCCCTTCGCTCCGATGGCCATCCGGATGCCGATCTCCCGGGTCCGTTCCGTGACCGACACGAGCATGATGTTCATGATGCCGATCCCGCCCACCAGGAGCGAAATAGACGCAATAGCCGCGAGGAGAGCCGACATCTGCTTCGAGGTCTGATCCGCGGTCTGCGCGATCTCCTGCTGGGAACGGATCATGAAGTCGGAATCCTGGCCCTGCTGGAGACGGTGCCGCTGACGCAGCAATGCCTCGATCTCGGCCTGCGCCTGGTCGACCGTATTGCGGGACGTCGCCGACGCCATGAACATGTCGATCTTCGAACTGCGTTTCAAGAGCTTCATCACCGCCGTGTAGGGCGCGATGACCGTGTCATCCTGGTCCTGGCCCATGGTGCTGCCGCCCTTGGCTTCGAGGACGCCGATCACCTTGAACGGAAAATTCTTGATCCGCACCATCTGGCCGACCGCGTTCTGGTCGCCGAAGAGAGACGTCGCGACCGTGGCGCCCAGGATGCAGACCTTCGCCGTCGACCGCACCTCGGAGTCATCGAAGAAGCTGCCTTTCTCCACGTTCCAGGAGCGGACGAAGGGCCAGTCCACGCCGACTCCCTGGATCGAGGTGCCCCAGTTCAGGTTGCCCGACACGACCTGGGCCGAGGTCCGCGACATGGGAGAGACGTAGGCCACCGACGGGCATTCCTGGCGGACGGCGGTCACATCGTCGTCGGTGATCGTGGACTGCCCCGTGAAGATGCGCGCGCCGGACTGGGTCGCCGCGCCCGGAAAGATCATCAGGAAGTTCGTCCCGAGCGAGGAGATCTGGGCCTGAACGGCCGCCTGGGCTCCCCCTCCCACCGCGATCATGGCGATGACGCAGGCGACCCCGATGATGATCCCGAGCGCCGTCAGCGTCGAGCGCAGCTTGTTGCGCGCGATCGCCTTCATCCCGACTTTCAGGATCGTGAGGAACTTCAGCATGGTGTGTGTCCCTTCAGCCTCTCATCAACGCGTTCCGCCGGTTCGTGACGACGCGGTCCTCGACCAGCTTGCCGTCCCGGAACTGCACGACCCGGCGCGCGTACTCGGAAATGTCTTGCTCGTGCGTGATCAGCACGACGGTCTTGCCCCGCTCGTTGAGCGCCTGAAAAACGGCCATGACCTCTTCCGACGTCCTGGAGTCGAGGTTGCCGGTCGGCTCGTCGGCGAGCATGAGCTTCGGATCGTTGATCAGGGCCCGCGCGATCGCCACGCGCTGCTGCTGGCCGCCGGACAGCTGGCTCGGCATGTGATCCTCGCGGCCCGAGAGGCCCACGACGTCCAGGCAGTGGCGGGCCTTTGCCGCCCGTTCCCTGGCCCGAAGGCCGTCGGCCGAGTAGATCAGAGGCAGCTCGACATTCTCGAGCGCGGACGTTCGGGCCAGGAGGTTGAAGGCCTGGAACACGAACCCGATCTTGCCGTTCCGGATCTCCGCGCGCTCGTCGCGGTCGAGCTCGGATACGTCGATGCCGTCCAGGTAGTACTTGCCCGAGGTCGGGCGGTCGAGACATCCGACGATGTTCATGAAAGTGCTCTTGCCCGATCCCGACGGTCCCATGACCGCGACGAATTCTCCGGGCGCGATCGTGAGCGATACGCCATCGAGCGCCCGCACCTCGACCTCGCCCATCTGATAGACGCGGATGAGATCGACGATGCGGATGACATCGTCCGCCTGCCCCGCCGCGGATTCAGGGCTCGATGCGGAAGCGATGGTGCGCGACATGGGGCTAGAAGCCTCTCCGGCCGCCTCCGCCCATCGGAGATCCCGTGGCGGCGGCCTTCGTCGTCGCGAGGCCCACGATGATCGTGTCCCCGGCCTTCAGATCGCCGGAAACGACCTGCGTGTATCTGCCGTCAGTAATCCCCGCGCGGATCTCGACGGGCTTCGGATCGCCCTTCGGCATCGCGGGCGCTTCATAGACGAGCTGGGGACGCATGCGGTTGCGGCCGCCCGCGCCGCCCTTCCCCCCGCCGACTCCTCCGGAGGCCTGTCCAAATTGACGCGCCATCGCGCCCGTGCCGCCTGCGGCTCCCGAACGCCCGCCCGCGCTCATCGCGGCCGTCTGTTGCTCGACCGAGGCGCGCGTTGGGACCGGAACCGCCGGCCCGCCCGCTTTTTCCTCCGGCCGGAATCGTAGCGCCGCGTTCGGCACGCGGAGAACGTTCTTGACCGTCGCGACGTCCACGGTGACATTGGCCGTCATCGTCGGCTTCAGCAGCAGGTCCTGGTTCGGAACGTCCACAATCACCGGATACGTAACGACGTTCTGGTTGACGGTCGCGTTCAGCCGGATCTGGGCGACAGTGCCACGGAACTCGCGCTCCGGGTATGCGTCGACCGAAAACCGGACGGGCTCACCAACCTTCACCTGCCCGATGTCCGACTCCGAGACGTCGGCGGATACCTGCATCTTGGTCAGGTCCTTCGCGATCGTAAAAAGCGTCGGCGCGGAAAACGACGCGGCCACGGTCTGGCCGATATCGTAGGCCCGCGAGACGACGACTCCGTCGATCGGCGCGACGATCTTGGAGTTGCGAAGATCCGTGTTCGACTGGTTGAGGGTCGCCTGCGCCTGCGCGACGGCGGCCACGGAGCCGTCGAACGTCGCCTGCGCCTGATCGAAGTCTGCCTCGGGCGCGAGCCCCTGCTGCTTCAGGGCCGTCTGCCTCTTCAGAGAGATCTGCGAGTTGCGCATGTCGACCTTCGCCTTGTCGAGAGCGGCCTGGTTTTGCGCGATTTTTTCCTGGAACGGCGTGGGATCGAGCTCCGCGATCAGGTCGCCCTGCTTCACCTGGCTGTTGAAGTCCGCGTGAAGCCGCGCGATGATTCCCGAGACCTGGCTGCCGACCTGCACGGTCGTCACGGCGGAGAGAGTGCCCGTCGCCGTTACAGTCTGCGTGATGCTTCCCTGGTCGACGACGACAGTGCGGTACTTGTCCTCCCGCTTCTTGCGGCCGGCGATGGCGAAATAGAGGCCGACCGCGGCAACCACCACGATCACGATCCAGATGATCTTGTTTTTCATCAGACTCCTGCTCTCTCGTCGCTCTGGTGCCAGCGTGCTTCCGGGGCCCTGACGAGCCGGCGGCGGCGGTACGGTAGCGCGGCCTCCGCGAAAAACACCCGCAGACTCCGCTTCCGTCAGAACGTCAGGTGTCCCCGGATAATTACACGTAAAACCCCTGCCGGACTGCCCTTGGTGCGGAGACAAAGAGCTGAAATCACGCTGTGTCACGCGTGCGAGCCTTCGCGGGGAAGTCGGCTCACGGACAAAAAGGCGGGCTGACGCGTTTCCCCGCCAGCTGCAGTCTGGCTGGAGCCTCCACGGGCGGACCTCCCGCGCGAGGCCATGCGTGAGCGAGCACACCGAACTCGATCTATCGTCTCCCTCCAACGGCGTTTGAGCGGCGACCGGAAGGCGAACGGCGGCCAGGGTCTCCCCTTAGCACCGAGGCCCCCGCGTGGCTCGGGCCGGCGGGCGCAGCGGGCGCCGAGCGGATTTACTGCGGGCCTGCCGTCCTGCGGTCTGCGGTCCTGCAGGCCGGAAAGCAAAAGGGAGGGCGCTGGCCCTCCCTTTGTTACCCGCCCGTCAGACGGTCAGATGTTGCGGTCGATGAACTTGACGAACTCACTGCGGGGCAGGGCGCCCAGAACCCGGTCGGCCACCTGGCCGCCCTTGAACAGGATGAACGTCGGGATCGACGTGACCTGGTACTTCATCGCGACCTGCGAGGACTCGTCGACGTTGACCTTGGCGACCTTGATCTTGTCTTTGTACTGGGTGGCGAGATCATCGACGAGGGGCGCCACCGAGCGGCAGGGGCCGCACCAGGGTGCCCAGAAATCAACGAGAACCGGCTTGTCGCTCTTCAAAATGTCTCCGTCGAAGCTCGAATCGGAGACTTCTTGCACGTTCGGGTTGTCCGACATTCAGTTTTCCTCCGGAGCTATGTATGCGAAAAGTGCGCCCTCGGATTCTAACAGGCTGCTTCCGATGGTGCCGCGTGCCTCGCTGAGGCCGGCTGGGAGCCGGGAGACGGGAGCCGGCAGCTGAAGCTGACAGCGGACGACTCTTCTCAATGCACATGCGCGTGAACCCGCCCGCGCACGTGCGCGAGCCCTTCGCGCAGGAACCAGGGCACCATCAGGAGGGAAAGCAACGGATCCGTCCAGCCGGGGGCTCCGAGAAGGCCCGCTCCCATCGCAATGAGAGTGAGGATCGAGTCCGCGGAACACGCGATGGACTCCTTCGCTTCCGCCGCGAGGCCCTTACTCTCGAGCGCGTGGCTCGTCCTCCACTTCCAGTAACCGATGAACGGCATCCCGAACGACGCGAAGATCGTGAGGAAGAGGCCGAGGACGCTGCGCTCGGCGTGCGCGTTCCCGCTCGATATCTCGAGGACGCCGCGCACCGTCGTGTAAGTCGCCAGGAGGAGGAACGAGACGCCGATCCACCGCGCGAGCATCTGATCGCGCCGGGCGTGATCCTCTTCCTCGTCGGACAGGCTCCGGAGGTGCCGCACGGCGAGGAGAGCCGCGCCTCCTTCGATGACGCTCTCCAGCCCGAAGGCGAGGAGGGCCAGGCTGCCGACGCGGACGGCCTCCCAGAGCGCCAACCCTCCCTCTCCGACGACATGAACGAACGTGAGGCCCAGAAGCCAGTACATCCGACGCCGCAGGACCACCCCGCGAGCGGCCTTCCCGGACGCCGGGACCGCGGGAGATCGGGAGGCCACATCGGACATGGCGCATTCTAAGCATGGGCGAAACAGCCGGGTTTCGTGCCTCCGATCCGCACCCCGGGGGAAGTCGCGAGCAGGACTCGGAATAAGATGGCGGTCTTTATGGTTCGCCACTGAGATGAGAAAGGCCCTCTTCGGCCCGGCCGCGATCGCGGCTGCGACGCTACTCACCGTTTTCGCTTCCGTCGGCCTCCACCCGGAGCCTGCCGACTCGGGCGCTTCGGCTTCACCGACACTGCACTCCCCGGCCGACGCGGCTCGCACCGCGGGATCGCACGATTGCCAGATCTGCCTCGCCCACCGGCCGGTACCCCTCGCGTCTCTCGCGGACATCGTCTTCGAACGGGAATCACGTGTGTTCACGCCCGTCGCCGAGACGCCGTCCGTCCGCAGCCTCGTACCGCCTTCCTTCTCCGATGGGCGCGCCCCCCCCGCCGCCTAGCCTCCTTTCCCCTTCTCTTCCCTCTTTTGCCTCGTGAGGATCTCCAAGGAGGTCTCTCTGACCGGTTCTTCGATGTTCCGCAGGCTGGCGTTTCTCGCCATCGTGTTCGCCGGGATCGCGGCGCCGGGCCGCGCCCTGACCGGACCGGATTCCGCTCCGCTGACCCGCCATGAGGCCGTCGCGGAGGCGCTCGCCCGCAATCCGGCCATCGCGATCTCGCGCGAGCTGGTCGAAGAAGCGCGGGCGCGGGTGACGGAAGCGCTGGCGATCCCGGACCCCAACTTCGCCGCGACGCTCGAGGAAGAAACCGGCTTTCTGCACCCGCGCAGCGCGACGGCCCAGGACATCGGCCTCGGCCTCACCATCCCGTTTCCGGTGCGGCTGCGCCTGAAAGGGCGGGTCGCGCGCGCCGACCTCCGATCCGCCGAGTTCGCGCTCCAGCAGCTCCGCCAGCAGACCGTAAGCCAGACGCTGTCGGCATACGACGCCGTACTCGCCGCCGCGCGGCACCATGACGACTTCCGGCAGGCGAAGGATCTCTCGGAGGATTTCCTCAAGAAGACCGACGCGCGATTCCAGGCGGGATCGGCTCCCCACTTCGACGTCGTCAAGGCGAAGGTCGACGTGGCCCAGGCCGAGAACAACCTGATCGCCAACGAGAGGGCGGTGGCCGTCGCGCGCGCCGGCTTGAACCGGCTGCTCGGACGGGCTCTCGGCGCTCCGATCGAGCCGGCGGAATCGCTCGACGTGCCGGCGTCCCTTCCCGTATTCGACCGGCTCGAGGCGCTGGCGATCTCCGCGCGGCCCGAGCTGCTGGGGGCGGCGGCGCAGCGTGAGGGCGCCCGTTCCGCGCTTTCCCTCGCAAAGATCTATTGGGCCCCCGACCTGAGCCTGGTGCTCTCGCGGAACTTCACCGCGGGGGACCCCGCCGCCTATTCGAGCTCCATCGGGTTCGCGCTCCCCCTCTTCTTCTGGCAGCATGAAAAGGGGGAGGTCGCCGAGGCGCGCCACCACGAGGAGGAGCTGGCGGCAAACTACGCCGACCAGCTCGCGCAGGTCACGCTCGACGTCCGCACCGCTTTCGCGACGGCATCGACGGCGATCCGCCAGGCCACGTTCATCCGCGACGAGCTTCTTCCCGAAGCGAAAGAGGCTTACCGGATCGCTTCCACCAGCTATTCCCTCGGCGGCTCCTCCGCACTCGACCTGCTCGACGCCAAGAGAACGATGCTCGACGCCGAGAGCCAGTACACCGACGCCCTCGCCGCGGCCAACGACGCGCGCGCGGACCTCGAACGGGCCGTCGGCGCTCCGATCCCCGACGCCATTCCGGGAGAACAGCCATGATGGAGAACCCCAGGAAGACTCGGCCCGGCGTCATTGCTCTCGCGAGAGCCGCAGCCTCTCACTTTCCGACCGCCCTGTGCGGCGCGCTGCTCCTGCTGGCGAGCCCGGGCTGCTCCGGGCCGGTGAAGACCCCGGCGCCCTCGGCATCCACGACAGGACGGCTCACCCTGCCGGAGAACCAGCGGGCGAAGATCCAAGTCGAGCCGGCCGCCGTCGTCGCCTATCGCCGCACGCTCGAGACGACGGGCACGGTTGCTTTCGACGCCGACCAGGCGACAGCGGTTCTGGCGCCGGTCTCGGGTCCGGTCTCGCGACTGCTGGTCTCCGTCGGCGCAACCGTCCGCCGCGGCGACACGCTCGCGACGGTCTCCTCGCCCGACTTCGCGTCCGCGGTGAGCGCGTATCGCAAGGCGGTCGCGACGGCGCGGAATTCGCGACGGGTCGCGGATCTCGATGCGAAACTCTTCCAGAGCGAAGCCCTGTCGCGCCGCGAGATGGAACAGGCGGAAACCGACGCGCTGTCGGCGGAGTCGGACCGGGACTCCTCGATGCTCGCGTTGCGCGCGCTCGGCCTCGACGAGAAGGTCGTAGAGCAGGTCGGCCAGGGCCAGGCGCATGCAGTCGAAGGAGTGATCCGCTCGCCGATCGCGGGAACAGTCGTGGAAAAACTCATCACCCCCGGTCAGCTCCTGCAGGCAGGGACGACGCCCTGCTTCACGGTCGCGGATCTTTCGATCGTATGGGTGATGGCGAACGTGTTCGAGACCGATCTCCCCTTCGTGGCGATCGGGGACAGTGCGGACGTCCGGACGAGCGTCGCGCCCGAGGCTTTCCCGGGGCGGGTCGACTACGTCGCGGCGATCGTCGATCCCACCACGCGCTCCGTCGCGGTCCGGATCTCGGCGAAGAATCCGAAGCAGCTCCTGAAGCGCGACCAGTACGTGCGCGCCAGCATTCAATCGCGCCGCGAGAGCCGGGGAATTCTCGCTCCGGTCTCCGCGATCCTGCGCAACGACGAGAACCTGCCGTTCCTGTTCGTCGCGAACGCCGACGGCACGTTCGACCGCCGAGCGGTGACGATCGGATCGCAGGTCGGTGACCGCGTCGAGATCGTGTCGGGACTAAGACCGGGCGAGCGTATCGTGACGCAGGGCGGCCTCTTCATGCAGTTCGCGCAGAGCCAGTGAAGAAGCTGAGCCGATGAGCCGCGTTGAAGTCCCGCCGCCGCCCGCGGGTCCGCCGAAGACGTCGTCGGTCATCAATCGCATCGTCGCGTCCTCGCTGCGGCAGCGATTCCTCGTCGCCGTGCTGGCGCTGCTCCTCGTCGGAGCCGGAGTCTGGTCGCTGTCGCGGCTCCCCGTGGACGCATACCCCGACCTGTCGCCGCCGATGGTCGAAATCATCACGCAGTGGCCCGGGCACGCCGCCGAGGAAGTCGAGCGCCTCATCACGGTGCCGACGGAAGTCGGGATGAACGGGTTGCCGCGGATGACGACGCAGCGCTCGATCTCCCTGTACGGCCTGTCGGATGTCCGCATGACCTTCTCCGACGGCACCGACAACTACTTCGCGCGGCAGCAAGCCTTCGAGCGCATTCCCGACCTGGGCCTCCCGGACGGCGTCACGCCCTCCATCGCTCCCCTCTTCTCGCCATCCGGTCTCGTCTACCGCTACGTCCTCACGAGCCCCGATCGTTCGCCGATGGAGCTCAAAACGATCGAAGAGTGGATCGTGGAGCGCCAGTTCCGCTCCGTTCCGGGCGTCGCCGACGATTCCGGGCTCGGCGGCGAGACGATGCAGTACCAGGTTCTCTTCGACCCCGCGCGGATCGCTGGCGCCGGACTGTCGGTTCAGGCCATTACGGCCGCGCTCGCCGCCAACAACAGCAATGCCGGCGGAGGCTTCTACTCCCAGGGCGGGCAGTTCTACTACGTGCGCGGGCTCGGCAGGCTGCAAACACCGGAGGACATCGGAAACGTCGTGCTGTCGGTTCACAACGGCATCCCGGTCCTGGTCAAGGATGTCGGGCGCGTCGAGATCGGGCACGCGCCGCGGCTCGGCCAGTTCGGTTTCAACGAGCGCAACGACGCCGTCGAAGGCGTGATCCTGATGCGGAAGGGCGAGCAGGCCCAGGTCATCCTGAAGGACGTCCAGGCCAAGACGAAGGAGCTGAACGAATCGATCCTGCCGAAGGACGTGAAGGTTGAGCCCTACTACGACCGCAGCGACCTCATCGCCCTGACCACGCGGACGGTCTCGGAGAACCTCCTGCGCGGCATGGTCCTCGTCGTCGTCATCCTGATTTTCTTTCTGTACGACTTCCGATCCGGGCTCATCGTGGCCACGACGATTCCGCTCGCGCTTCTCTTCGCGTTCATCTGCCTCGACCTGCGCCACGTGCCGGCGAACCTGCTTTCGATCGGCGCGATCGACTTCGGAATTCTCGTCGACGCCGCCGTGGTCATGGTGGAAAACATCTATCGCCGGCTGTCGCTCCGGGAAGGCGAGTCCGCGAGCTTCATGGAGATCATCCGATCCGCGGCGGGCGAGGTAGACCGGCCGATCTTTTACGCCGTCGCGGTCATTGTCGCGAGCTTCCTCCCGATCTACGTTCTTTCCGGTCCCTCGGGCGAGCTCTTCAAGCCGATGGCCGACACGATGATCTTCGCGCTCATCGGGTCACTCCTCCTGACGCTGACGGTCGTGCCGGTGCTCTGCTCCTGGTTCCTGCGCAAGGGAAAAGCCGAGCGGCGCAATCCCATCTTCGAGAAGATCAAGGACGCCTACGCGCGCGGCCTCGACGTCTGCCTCGCCCGCCCCTGGAAAACGGTGGGAGTCTCCGGGCTCATCCTGGTCGGATCGCTCCTTCTCATCCCGAGCATCGGCTCCGAGTTCATGCCGCACCTGGACGAGGGAGCTCTCTGGGTCCGCGCGACGATGCCCTACACGATCTCCTTCGAGGAGTCGTCGAAGATCACCCCGCAGATCCGGGCGATCCTGAAATCCTTCCCGCAGGTCACGGTCGTCACGTCCGAGCACGGGCGGCCCGACGACGGGACCGATCCCACGGGGTTCTTCAACGCCGAGTTCTACGTCGGATTGAAGCGATACGGCGAGTGGAAGGGCGACTACCGGACAAAGAGCGCCCTCATCGCTGCGATCGACAAGAAGCTCGAGGCCTTCCCGGGGGTCATTTTCAACTACACGCAGCCGGCGGAGGACGCCGTCGACGAAGCGGAGACGGGGCTCAAGAGCTCACTGGCGGTCAAGGTCTTCGGCTCTGACCTCGGCGTCCTCGAGAGCCGTGGCAAACAGATCAAGCACGTCCTCGAGGGAGTGCGGGGAATCACGCACGTGACACTCGTCGAAGAGCTCGGGCAGCCGAGCCTCACCGTCAACATCGACCGCGCCAAGATCGCGCGCTACGGATTGAACGTCGCCGACATCAACGGCCTCATCGAAGCGGGGATCGGCGGCGCCACGGCGACCCAGGTCGTGCAGGGAGAAAAGCTCTTCGATCTCGTGGTCCGGCTCGAGCCCCGGTTCCGGGAGACCCCGGAGGCGATCGGAAACATTCTGGTGGCGACGGTAGGAGGCCAGCAGGTTCCCCTCAAGGAATTCGCTCAGATCCAGATCGTCAACGGGGCGTCCTTCATCTACCGGGAGGACAACTCCCGCTTCATCGGCGTCCAGTACTCCGTCGAGGGACGCGATCTCGTCGGCGCCGTCGAGGACGCCCAGAAGCAGGTCGCCGCGAAGGCTCCCCTGCCGGCCGGTTACCGCGCGGTCTGGGGCGGTGAGTACAAGGAATACACGTCGTCGAGGCGCCAACTGCGCTTCGTCCTTCCGCTCACCCTGTTCCTGATCTTCCTGCTGCTCTTCGCCCTCTACAGCAATTTCAAATTCCCGATGATCACGGTCCTCGCCGTGCTTCTCTCAGGTCCGATCGGCGGCCTCCTGACGTTGAAGCTCACCGGAACGCCCTTCTCGGTCTCCTCAGGAATCGGGTTTCTCGCTCTCTTCGGCGTCTCCGTTCAGACCGCCGTGATCTACATCTCCTACGCGAACGAGCTGCGAATCTCCGGAATCGGGATCCCGGAGGCGACGCGTGAAGCGGCCCTCCTGCGCCTGAGGCCGATCATGATGACCGCCCTCGTCGCGGCCCTGGGACTCCTCCCCGCCGCCATGTCCACGGGCATAGGCTCCGACTCCCAGCGACCGTTCGCGCTCGTGATCGTCGGCGGCCTCTTCTCCCGCCTTCTCATCAGCGTCTTCCTGATGCCCGCGCTCTACATCCTCGTCGCGAGGCCGGGGGACCGGCTCGAGGTGTGAGGGGAAGGAGCTGCCGGCTCTCCGCTGTCAGCTCTCGCTCCAGGCTATAGCGCAACGGTCACACGTAGGGCCGTCCGGTGCCGTGCGCCCTCCGCTCCGTCGACACGGCGCGACTATGGATGCGAGAGAAGAGCAACGACAGCCGCGCCTCCGCGAAATCGGGGCAGTAGTAGATACGCGTGGTCACGTCTGGCTTGTGCCCCGATTTCGAGGGTCTCCTCCGGGAGGGCCACCGGCTTCGGGGTCACAGCGTAGACTCAAGGTTCGTTGGAGCCCGCTGCCGGCGAAGCCTCTCGTACGAGGCCACGAGTGAGGGAGCACCGCTCGCGGAATGTATAGCCTCCTCTGCAGCTGCGACCGAACGACGGCGGCGCTGTTCCCCGCATGTCAATGTATTGAGCGAAACGATCCGTCGCGAGGCAGACTACTGACTCTGGATAAGAATTGAGAACGGAGAACGGAGAACCTATTTCTCCGCCCTCAGTCGGTCGAAGTACGCGCGCGTCGCCTCGATGTCGTGGCCGATCTGCTCCGTCAGCGCCATCATGGACGGAAACGTCCGTTCCTCGCGCAGGCGCTCGTGGAAAAAGAGACGGACCTTTTCCCCGTACACGTCGGACGAGAAATCGAGCACGTAGGTCTCGATGGTGGTCGCGAAGTCTTCGTACACGGTGGGACGGCGGCCGATGTTCGTCACGCAGTCGAATCGCCGCCCGAAGGACGAGAGCTCGATACGGGTGACATAGACGCCGTCGCCCGGTACGAGGTCGTTCTCGGGCGCCAGGTTGATCGTGGGATAGCCGATTTTGCGGCCGACTCGGTCGCCCTTCGATACGATCCCGTCGAGAAGGTACTCACGGCCGAGCATCGCGTTCGCGTCCTGCATCCGGCCCGCGGAGATCGCGTCGCGGATGCGGGTCGACGAGACCGGCTCCCCGCCGACGAGGACTTCCTCCACGCCCGACGCTGCGAATCCGCATTCCGCTCCGAGGCGATTCAGGAGGGAGAGGTCTCCCCTCTTTCCCCGGCCGAACGCGAAATGGTGCCCGAGCACGAGCTCCGCCGCGCCGAGCCGCTCTCCGAGGAACCCGCGAACGAATTCTTCCGGTTCCATGAGGGAAAAATCGCGCGTGAACGGGATGACGAGGAGCGTCCGGATGCCGATCGCCTCTATCGCTTCCTCTTTCTGGCGGAGGGTCTGGATGCGGCGCGGCGCGTGGTCGGGCCGGAGAACGGCGAGAGGATGGGGCTCGAAGGTGAGCGCGACAGACGGGCGGCCCGAGTCGCGCGAGTGCTCGACGACGGTTTCCAGGATCCGGCGGTGGCCGAGGTGGACGCCGTCGAAGTTCCCGATCGTCACAACGCCGCCGCGAGGAAGGTCGGAGGATCGCAGCGGATCGCGGATGACGTGCAGTTTGTCGGCCACGAAAACGCCGGATGAGTCCGTCAGTCTGCGCCGACCACGGCTCCGACGAGGTCGTAGTCGTGCGTTTCGGAGATCCGGACGCTCACGATGTCTCCCGGTAAGAGCGTGCGGCCGGCTGTATCGTTGATGAGGAGCCGCCCGTCGATCTCGGGCGCCTGGGACCGGACCCGCCCCTCGAGAAGATGCTCCGTCTCCTCGCACGCGCCCTCGACGATCCCGTCGAGCACGCGCCCGCGCAGCGCGCGCGCCTTGCGACGGGCGATGGGCTGCTGCAGAGAAAGAATGAAGTCGCGGCGCGCTTCCTTCTCCTTGACCGGGACCGGGTCGCCGAGCGGCTCCGAGGCCGAGGCCGGCTCCGGCGAGTAAGTAAACGCGCCCACGTTGTCGAATTCCGCGCGCCGCACGAACTCGCACAGCTCCTGGAACTCGGCGTCTCCTTCCCCCGGAAATCCGAGGATGAACGTCGTCCGGATGGAGAGGTCGGGAACGATACCGCGCATCCGCTCGATCATCCGCATGTAGCCGTCGGGGTCGCCTCCGCGACGCATGCCCTTCAGCACCGCCCGTGAGACGTGCTGCAGAGGAATGTCGAGGTAGGGAACGAAGCGGGGCTCCCGGGACATCAGCTCGAGGACCGAATCGTCGAGCGTCTTCGGGTAGGCGTAAAGGAACCGGATCCAGGGAAAAGTCGTTGCGTCGAGCAGGGCTTTCACGAGGCGGGCGAGCCCGTCGCGCTTCATCCCGAGGTCCTCGCCGTACCGCGTCGTGTCCTGAGAGATGAGAACGAGCTCCGACACGCCCTGCGATTCGAGGGCTTTCGCCTCCGCGACGAGCGATTCCACCGTGCGGCTGCGCTGGAATCCGCGCATCTGCGGGATCGTGCAGAACGTGCAGGGATTGTCGCAGCCCTCCCCGACCTTGAGATACGCGTACCCGCGGCGCCTCGCGAGAACCCGCGGAAGGGCGTCGTCGAACGGATAGAGCCGGGTGGCGAGCGGCTTCTCCGCGTTGCGAGGGAAGGTCGCCAGCCCGGAGACGGCCGCGGGAGCCATCTCGAGCTCGTCGAGGCCCACGAACCGATCGATCTCCGGAATTTCCTCCGCCAGCTCCCGGCCGTACTTCTGGACCATGCATCCCGCGACGACGACGCGGTCGATCTCGCCCCTCTTCTTGCGCTCCACCTGCTCGAGAATCGCCTCGACCGATTCTTCTTTCGCCCGATCGATGAATCCGCAGGTGTTCACCATGACGACCCGCGCCTCGGCGTCGGGGACAATCGCGTGTCCCGCGCGCGCGAGATGCCCCAGCATCACCTCGGTATCGACGAGGTTCTTGGCGCATCCCAGTGAGACGACGCCGACGGCCGGAAGCTTGGTGGGGGAAGACATGCTGGGTGGCTGAAAATGACGAGTGAGTAAGTGGGGCCGAGCCGCGATTTTACTCTCGAACCGTCGGCCGTGCCGACGCCGTCTCGCCTCCGGGCCCTACGGGTAGATCCTCTTGAGCGTGCGCGGGTAGGGGATCGCCTCGCGGAGGTGATGGATCCCGCAGACCCACGTAACGAACCGCTCCAGGCCCATTCCGAAGCCGGAGTGAGGGAAGGTGCCGTAGCGGCGGACGTCCAGGTACCACTCGTAGGCCTCGCGCGGGAGCTTGTGCTCCTCGAGGCGCTTCTC
>JBBSEW010000008.1:0-82349 GCA_038239305.1 Thermoanaerobaculia bacterium
CTCCACCATCCGACGCCGAAACTCCTCCGGGTACGGTCCTCGTCCCACTCCCATCGTGAACTCCTTTCTCCCAAGTCTGAAGGTGTCCACGAAACCGGGTCAACTCCAGATCGAGGACACGCCTCTCGAAGGTGCGCCGGAGACCCCTGCCCTGCGCGAGCATCGGCTCTACCAGGCCGACTACCTGATTCGCCGATACGGATTCGCGCCGGGCGAGATCGTCTTCGCCGCGACCGGGAACCTCCCCCTCTCGCGCGACCCGAAGCTCAAGTGGGCGCTCGCGCATCCCGAGCAGTTCCCCGTTGAGATGTCCACGGCGGACCGATCGATGCTTCTGCGCGTGCCCGGGCTCGGACCGAAAACGGTCGAACGGATCATCGCTCTGCGGCGGGACGCCGTCGCGGTCGGACGGAAAGATCTCGCCCGCCTGGGAGCCTTCGCTCGCCGCGCGGCCAGTTTCCTCGCGTTCCGCGGCCGCCGCCTCGGCGACCGCTCGTTCCAGGACGAGCTGTTTCCCCTGGAACAATTACCAGACGGGTCGCGAAAATACTCGTTCTCACCGGGGACGTTCCGTTAGAGGTGTCCGCTCTCCGTTCTCACTTTTCCGCGCCGGCCTTCGGTTTTCGGGACAGGCCACCGCCGGCAACTCGATGCGGAAGAACGTGTCGCGCGCGAGAAGAACGGCGCCTGGATTGTCTGGCAGGCGATAGGCGATCGCGACAGCTCAGAGGTGAACTCAGGATTCAGGATTCAGGACTCAGCATTCAGGATTCAGGACTCACTAAGGTCTCACTCAGGACTCAGCGACGGACAACCCGGCTAGAAGGGATACCCGATCGTGATGATGAACCGCCCCTTCTCCTTCACGTCCCCTTTTCCCAGGAGCACCGGGGTGCCATTCGGATCCGTGTAGACGACGTTGTAGGGAACCTGGCGGGGACGCAGCGGCAGGCCAAACTCCGCGCGCACCGGGCCGATGGGCGTCATGTACCGGAGCCCGAAGCCCGCCGTCTGCCGGAGCCCGGCGTCGCCTTCCAGCCGGAAGTTCAGGTCCGAAAAGCTTTTCCACACCTGCGCCAGGTCGTAGAAGACGGTTCCGCCGAGCGCCCCGAAGATGGGGAATCGGTATTCCGCGTTGAAGGAGAAGAACCCGTTGCCGCCGACGATGTGCGGCCCGGCGTTGCAGTCGTAGCCGGCCAGCGCGGGCGACGTCCCCGAGCAGGATCCCGCACCCGAGCCCGTGTGAAGCGTGGCGCGCGTGTCGTAGTCGACCGTTTGCCCCGAGATGCCCAGCAGGTCCTGCTCGAAGCCGCGACCCGTCGATTGCCCGCCCGCGAAGAATCGCTCCGCCAGCGGCACCTGGATGTCGGATGGGCCGTAGGGAAAGATCCCCCCGATGCGGGCAGACGTGGCGAAAACCGATCCTCCGATCGGCAGAAACCAGGAAAACTGCGTGGACACTTTCGAGTAGCGCGCCTGCGCCGTGAGGATCGGAAACGCGTACTTGACGGCCGCGCTCGCGTAGTAGCCGCGATGGGGATCGATAATGTCGTCGCGGCGGTCGTAGAACGCGCTCGTCCCGATCGTCGCCTCCTCGATCGGCTGGTCGAAGCGGGGAAAATCGGTCGCTTCGATCGCCTGCGACAACGCCTGGGGATTCACGGGCCGGATCCGTTGATATTCGGCCCGGAGCGCGACACGCAGGAACCGGCCGAAGTAGTGGGACACCTCGTTCGCGAATCCGAGACGATCGAGGTCGACGTCCTGAATGGGCTCCCGTGTCGCGAAGAAGAACGACGTGAACGTGAGATCCCGGTTCAGGAAATACGGATCGCGGAAAGAGAGCTGCAGCCGGTAGCGGCCCGATATCGAGATCTGACCCTCGAGCCCGGCCGAGAGCATGCGTCCGAAGAGGTTGTTGTAGGAGATGCCTCCCACGAGGAACGGGTCACTCTGGTTGGAGAGAGCGTCCGGCGTGTACTGGTAACCGACGCCGTAGAGGAGGGACAGAGGCTTGCCCTCCTGGAGGTTGATCACCACGTTCCGCGCGCCGGTCTCCGGATCGGGTATCCCGGGACGGACGTCGACGCGGCGGAACACGCCGGCCCGGGAGAGATTCCGTTGCGTATCGAACAGGTCGGTTTCCGAGAAGGGGCGCCCCTCCTGCCAGGTCACGAGCCGCCGCACCCGATTGGTGTCCGTGCGGGTGTTGCCGCGGATGACGGTCTTCCCGAAAAAGGATCGGGTCCCCTCGTCGACCCGCAGCAGGACGGCGGCGCCCGTTCCATCGGCGGAGACCTTCGTCTCGTCATGCACGACGGCATCGCGCCATCCCCGGTCATGGAAATAGACGGCGAGATTGGTCGCGTCCTGACGCACGACGAGCGGGTTGTAAGGGTTCCCGATCCTGATCAGCATCGCTTGCTCGAGCGCGGAAGAATCCGCGTGCTCCGCGCCCGCGATGTGCCGGGAAGCCACCAGCGCTCGCGGTCCCTCGTGGATCGGGATCGTAATGTCGAGACGCTTCGGCTTGGACCCCTCGGCGATCACGGGCCGGTCGACGCGCGCGCCCACCCAGCCGTGCGTCTGGTAGTAACCGAGAATCGCGGAGACGTCCTCGGTGAGGTCGTCCTCGACGAGATGCCCGGGGCGGATGAACGGCAAGCCCTTCTTGCGCGTGACCATGAGGGCGAGAAGCAGCTTGTCCGGCACCGAAGTGTTTCCGGTGAACGCGATTCGCTCGATCTCCTCATGCTGACCGGGCTCCACCTGAATCCGGACCGTGAAGGTGTCCGGCGTGTCGGCGAGTGTGTACTCCACCTTCGCCCGGTAGTAGCCCTTGCCCTGGAGCTCGCGCTTCTTCGTCTCGACGTACTGGAGCACGACGTCTTCGTCGAAGCCCTGCCCCTCCAGGAAATCGTGCAGCTCGCGCCGCAGCTTTGCGGGAGAGATCCCCGTCGATTCGAATACGACTTTCGGCCCGACGGTGATGCGGTATACCGGCATGATCCGCCCGTCGTCGGTCGGCTCCGCCGCGATCAACTCCACGTTTCCGCGCAGGCGCCAGTTCTTGTGGAGGAATTCCGTCATGCGGACGGCGTCCGCGCGCGCCTTCGACTCCCGGTACCGGTCCCCCGGGGCGAGTCGGGTCTTTTTCCGAAGGTCTTCCGGGGACATGGGCTGAATTTCGCCGTCGAAAAATACCGGCGCGACACGCGCGGGTTTTCCCGGCACGATCCGATAGACGACGCGAACCCGAAACTTCTCCCGGTCGAAGGTGACGTCGGAGAACACCTCGCAGTGGAGATATCCCTCCTCCTCGAACCGGCGCTTCAAGGCGGTTGCGCCGGCCTCGACGTCGGCCGCGTGGAAGGCCGCGCTGTCCGCGAAAGGGAGGACGCGCAGCAGCTCGTCGCGGGAAAGGCCCGTTGCGCCGCGAAACCGGACCGGGTGAACACGAAACATCCGCGCGAGGTGAATGACGACGTCGACTCCGTCAGCGGCCGCCGCGGCCGGCACCACTCCGATCTGGACGTCGCTGAATCGTCCGGTCTCGAAGATGTCGCGGATCGTTGCAGCCGTCGCCTTCTCCGACAGGGGCTGCCCCACGCGAAGCGAGACGAGACGGGTGATCTCTTCTACGTCGATCGAGCCGTCGGAGGTATAGGCGAGCGAAAGGACGGTCCTGCCGAAGGAGCTCGACATGCCATCCAGAGGAGCCGCCCTCACGGCCTCTTTCGTCGCGCTCGACGCGCCGGGAGTCGTCGCGAGGCTCGCTGCGGGAGTCGTCGCGGGACTCGCTGCCGGGCTCGTGGCGGGGCTCGCTGCGGGAGTCGTCCCGCGGATCGCCGCAGGCGCCCTCTCCGGCGCCGGAGCGGGCGTGGGTGTTTCCACCGGCGCGCTCTGCCCAGGGGCGACCGCGGCAGCCGTACACAGGAAAAGCGCCGGGATCAGGAGCCGGAAGGTCTGCCTCACCCTAGTACCTCGTCCGGCGACGGACGTCGATCAGGTAGACGCCGTTCTCGTCCCGCAGCGCGCGCACGATGACGCTGTCGGAAACCCGCCACTCGATCTGAAAAATCGGAGCCTTCGACGTATCGAATGACTGCGATGTCGTCACGAGCAGATTGGGCCCGATCTGCTTTCCCACCGTCGAGCGCACATCCGAAAGCTGGCCGCCCGTGAACACCGGGTCGATCTCGAACCGATCGAGCTTGAACAGCCGCTGCGTCGGGCGCGTCAGCGTGCTCGCCGCGGCGCCGGCCGCGATCGACGCCCCGGCCGACACGATCGACTCGCTCGTCGTATCGGTCGTTCCGGCTCCCGAGCGCGCCGTGGGAGCGGAGCCCGTCAGAAGCAGCCCGAGGATCTGCTCGTCGGGAAGCGGCGGGTCGGAGGTGAAGCTCGTCTGGATGCGCGGCCACGTTCCGACCAGGCTCACGATCAGGTCGTAGCCCTTCACCTCCGCGCGGGCGCGGATGTCGAGAATCGGAGCGAAGCCGTGAGCGTTGGCGAATGTAATCGTGCCGGCGTCGATGTCGTAACGCACGTCCCGAAACGTGATCCTCCCTCCCTCGTCGAGGGTGATCTGCCCGGTGACGCTCGGGTCCGCGATCGTGCCGCGGACGAGGAGATCGACGGTCGCGGTCAGGCGCGCGAGATTGTTGCGCACCTCGAGCGCGGCCGAGGAGACGACGCGAACCTCGAGGGTTGTCTGGTCTTTCCACGCTTCGCGGGCCGCGATCGCGCCGGCGGGGCGGCTGCGCGCGACGAGATCCGCGAGCGTGACCTCGAAGTCCTTCGAGTACGTGCCGCGCAGCAGCGTCACCTCGCCGCGGACGTCGTTCTTGGTGCCGTTTCCGGAGGCCACGAGATCCGCATCGACCAGCAGGCGCAGGTCCTGGGGATATCGTAGAGCGACGCGGCGCGCCTGCATCGTCACGCGAAAATCCTGGAGCGCCAGCTTCTCGATCCGAAACCCTCCCGATGCGTAAACCTCTCCGCCGCCGAGCTTCGCCCGCCCGTCGAGGTCCGCCCGGGCGCCCTGGAACGTGAGCGTGGCGTTGATGTCGTCGAGGAACTGCGAAAGGCTCGCGACCCGGTATCGGCCGTTCTCGACGCGAATCGTTCCGGAGAGCACCGGAGCGTCGAGCGTTCCCGCGGCCCGGACGTCGAGCGCCAGGCGGCCGTTTAACCCGAGGTCCGGGATCTCGAGGGCGAGCAGCGCGGCGTCGAGCGAGCCCGACACGGCGAGGTTCATGGCCACGGGTTTTCTCCCGAGATCGATCGAGCCTCCCGCCTTGAGATCGGTCCCCTCCCCCTTCGCGTGGAACTCGTCGAAAGTAAGGCGCCCGTCCCCGAGCGAGATACGCACCTCGCCGGACGTCGCGAGCACTCCCGGCCTTTCGGGCAAGTCGAACCGGGCCTTCGTCACCGTGAAGCTCCCCGAGGGATGCCCTTCCGGCTTGTCCGGCAGCGTGAGGCTTCCCGCGAGGGCGACGGCTCCGGTCCGTCCCGCGGGCAGCGGAAAGGGCGTGAGAAGAAGGAGCGCCGCGAGGTCGGCGGCGTCGAGAGCCACGTCGATACGCGCGGGCTTTCCGAACAAGTCCCCGTGCGCCTTGAGCGACCACCGATCGGCAACCGCGGCCGCCGCCTGGAGGACACCCTTCGTCATCGTGACCTCGAGCCGGGGCTCCGCACTCTCCGGCACGGGGCGCCCGAAAAAGGCGGCGCCGGAGAGACTCGCCGTCGCGTGGAGGTCCGGATGATCGATCGAGCCGCTTCCGGTGAGCTCGAACGAGAGCTTCCCCGAGACGTCCGACGTCTGTTCGCGGACCATGGCGATCGCGTCGAGCGGGATGACGTCTCCGGCGAGCTTCGCCTCGAAGGTGCGATCCTTCATCGAAAAGGCTCCGCGGCCTCCCACCATTCCTCCTCCGGAGACCGCCGCGCGCAGGTCCTCGAGCGCGACACGGCCCGGTGAGAACACGACGCGCGCGCTCAAGCGCGAGATCTCCTGGCCCCAGATCGTGGCGTCGACGAGCTCGATCGGACCGCCTCCCGTCAGCGCATCCGGGGTTCCGGAGACCGGAAAGGATCCGCTCACTTTTCCGTCGACCGGATAGGAAAAATCCAGGTACTGAAGGAGGCGCGACAGGGGGTAGTTCTTCGCGGAGGCCTGGAGGTCGAAACGCGGGCGCCCCGGAGCCACCCGATACCGGGCCATGCCTTCGAGGGAAAGCGTGGCCTCCCCTTCATAGACGTGCAGAGGTTTGAACCAGAAGGCTCCGTCGCGCATGTCGACGCTCCCGCGCACGCTCCCGAACGTCACACCGGCGAAACGGGCGTCTTCCGCCGACACCTGCGCCGTCGCGTCGGGCTCCGTCCACCGGCCTCCGAGGTGGCCGAATATCTCGCCCGACCCACCGAGCCCGAGAGGAGCCGGCTTGCTGCCGCCGGCCGCCAGGAAGTTCTGGTACACGTGGTCGATTTCCGCGAGATCCCGCGATCGGAGCCGGTAGTCGAAGTCCGGCTGCCATTTCCCGATCAGGATGCCGCCCGTCAACTCGACCGTGGACTGCGGCATCCTCACCGAGACTCCCTCGAAGCCGATCTTCCCCCGGACGATCGAGATCGGGCCGCCGCCCGAGATCGGAACTCCGAACCGTCCGGGGATGAGAGACGCGGCCGACCCCGGATCGATGCGAAGAGATCCCCCGCCATCCGCCCGCGTGATTCCGCCCTCCCCCCAGCGCAGCCCCAGGGCGATCGTGGCGGCACCCGAGAGGCCCGTGCCCTTGAGGCCGATGTCCCCGAAGAAACGCTCCACCGAGACGCCCTGAGCCTCGAGCGCGAGCGTCATCGGCTGCGGCTTCCCCGCGAGATTGGCGATCCGAAACGAGCCGGACGCGCGCCCGCCGGAATAGCCGGCGTGCTCGATCTGCGCGACGAGCGACTCGGCGCTGGCCGTGACGTTCGCGCTCACCTCCTCGAGGGTGAACGGAGGCGCCGTGATCTTCGGCGATTCGAGGCGGCCCGTCAGGCGGAACGGCCCGTCCGTCGGGACCTCCACGCGCGCGCGCACGCGCCCCTCGCCGGAGAACCCGAGTTCGACGTGGAAGATACGCTCGACCTCGTCCACCGACACATCGCCCGCCGCGTCGAAGACGACGTGCGGACGCGCGGGATTCTCGATCGACCCCGTTGCGTGAATGTGCCCGACTTTCCCATCGACCCTCAGGTCGTCGACGACGACTCCCTTTTTCGGGTCGTCCGTGAACCGGAGCGAAAGGGACGCGACGATCGCCTCCGAGTCGGCGACGCGGATGGTCGCCCGGCGCGCGACGAGCGAGCCCTGATACCGGTTTCCGGGCCGCGAGTTGAGCTGCGCGGTGAAGTCTTCCAGCCGTCCGCTGAACTTCATCTTGCGGCCGTCGAACTCGAAGATCCCCTCCTGCACGAGGATCGAGCCGATGCGCACGGCCAGCCCCGATCCGGATCCCGTGGCGGCCGGCTTCGACAACCCGGGGGGGAGATTCCAGGAACCGTCCGCGAACTGCACGAGGACGATGTGAGGCCGGAGGGCGCGGATCCGCCCGAGCCGCAGCTCGCGGCCGACGAGCGACACGCCGCCTCCGATCGAAACCTCCTCCGCCGCGAGAAGAGACCCGGTCAGGCGCGGGTCGTTGGCGACGCGAACCGCCGCGAGCCGCACCGACGGCGGAAAGACGCGGAAGTCCACCGTCTGATACGTGACAGAGCGGCCGAGCGCCTCGGAGAGGCGCGACTGCGAGACGCCCTGGATCAGGTTCTGGAAACGCTCTGACTTCCAGACGGCATAGGAAGCGAAGAAGAGGAAGAGGAGGAGAATCCCCCAGAGTCGAAAAGGCGATACCCGAACGGGTTTCACGCCCTCCGTCGGACGGAACGGGTTCATGTGGCGGCCCCGCAGCCGGCAGCACCCACGGTACCGCCGGGACGCACAGTGTCCACAGTATCCACAGTGTCCACAGCGCCCGCAGCGCGCGCGGCGCAAAGGCGATCGCCGGGTCTCACAGGCCCCAGTTCAGCTTCGCGACGAGCTTCTGAAAATTGTCCGCCTCGGGCGGTCTCAGGAGCGTGACGGAGGAGTTGGTGAGCCGCACCTCGATGCGGATGCCGGTCGGAACGCGAAAGCTCTCCTGCCCGTCGAGCGTCAGATGCACGCCTTCGCGCCGCCCTCGATCGACGACCATCAGGCCGACCGGAACGGAATCCGGCACGACCAGCGGGCGCTGCGAGAGCGAGTGGGGGCAGATCGGCGTCACGACGACGGCGTCGAGCGATGGGTCGAGGATCGGACCGCCCGCGGAGAGGTTGTAAGCCGTGGAGCCCGTCGGCGTCGCCACGATGACGCCGTCGCCGCGAAACGTCGCGATGGGCCGCCCCGCGATGGCGACGGAAAATGCCGAGATCCGGGCGATCGTCTCTTTGTTCAGCACCGCGTCGTTCAAAGCGCGATACCGGCCCGCGTGGGGTCCCTCCGGCACCGTGACCTCGAGCCGGCGGCGGCGATCCTCCCGGAACCGCCCGGCGAGGAGCTCGTCGAGACGGGGCAGGCATTCCTCCTTGGTCAGGCCCGCGAGGAAACCGATGAACCCGACGTTGATCCCGAGGACGGGCGTCGACGTGGGCGCATCTCGCGCCACCGAAAGAAGGGTCCCGTCGCCGCCCGCCACGATGACGAGGTCGACGCCGCGCGCGATCCGGGACCGCCGGGGACCTTCGGGCGACTTCGCGAAAGGCGCCGTCTCCTCGTCGAAGACCGTCTCGATGCCCCGGCGGCGAAGAGCCCGGTCGAGCGAGCGCACGAGAGCCACGGCCTCCGCCGACACGACCTTGGCGACGAGGCCGACGCGGCGAAACCGCTTGCGGGAAGACCTTCCGGAACCCTTCATTCCGCACAATTTAGCGCATTTCGGGGGACCGCCTGCGCCGTGCGGGGATGGGAGGCGCCCTTCAGCCGGCCCGGATCAGGCCGAGGAGGAATTCCCGGTTGCCCTTCGCTCCTCGAATCGGCGACGGGATGACCCCGAGGGGCGACAGACCGAGAGTCGCTGCGAAGCCCCGCACCTCCGCGACCACGCGCTCATGGACCTCTTCCGAGCGCACGATTCCTCCTCGCCCGACCTCCGCGCGACCCGCCTCGAACTGCGGCTTGACGAGAACGACGACCTTGGCGCCTGGCGCGAGAAGCGGAACGATCGCCGGAAGGATCAGCCGGACGGAGATGAAGGAGAGATCGAGCACGGCGAGCGCAGCAGGTTCCGGGACGTGCTCCTGCGACAGGAAGCGAGCGTTCACTTTCTCGCGCACGACGACCCGCGAATCGCTTCGGATTTTCGTGTCGAGCTGGCCATATCCGACGTCGATGGCATAAACGCGGGCGGCACCCCGCTGGAGGAGGCAATCGGTGAAACCCCCGGTCGAGGCCCCGAGATCGACGCACACGAGCCCCGCCGGATCGATCGCCCACGCGTCGAGCGCCGCGGCGAGCTTCACGCCTCCGCGAGAAACGAAGGGATGATCGGGCCCTGCGACGCGAATGTCGGCGTCCTCGGGCGTCGGCGCGCCCGCCTTCTCGGCCCGCCGGCCGTCCACCTCGACGAGACCGGCGAGCACGAGCGCCTGCGCGCGCTCGCGCGACGGAGCGAGGCCGCGCGCGGCCAGCACGACGTCGAGGCGGGACTTCGTGCCGGTCTTCTTCAATCGGAGACGTTCTCCCGGGTCGCGGCCGCGGCGCCTGCGGCGGCGACGAGGAGCACCTTGAGGGAACCCTCCGGGTCTCTCGCCCGCGCGAACGCCTCGGCGGCGCGCTCGAGAGGAAACCGATGGGTCACGAGGTCCGCCACGGCGATGCGGCCGCTCGCGATCCGGCCGAGGGCCTCTCGCATGTCGTCCGGACCGCACGAGTACGACGGCACGACCCGGACCTCCCGGAAATACAGGTCGTGCGCCGACAGCACGAGCTCCTCGCCGGGCGCCGCCATCGTGAACAGAAGCAGCGTACCGCCGGCGGCGACCGCTTCCGCCGACGCCCGCATCACGGCCGGCTTGCCGGGACAGACGAACACGAAGTCGAACCCGCGTTTCCCGGAGAGACGAGCCGCGGCCGAGGCGAGATCCTCGCGCGACACGTCGATTGTGTCGGCCGCCCCGGACGCTTTCGCGAGCGCGAGCCGCGACGCCACCCGATCGGCACCGACGACGGCGGAGGCGCCGATCGAGAGCGCGAGCCGCACGGCAAGCTGCCCGGCCGATCCGAGCCCGACGACGAGCGCGGACTGCCCCACCGTGAATCCTCCCCGCCGAAACGCCTTCTCGACGGTCGCGAGAGGTTCCGTCCAGCTCGCTTCCTCATCGGTGACGCCGTCCGGAACCCGAAGGGTGTCGTGCGCGAGATTGCCTGCCGGGACCTTCAGGAGCTCGGCCATCCCGCCCGGCTCGAGCCGCGACGCCCGCCACGCCGCACAGTGAACGAACCGGCCCGCGCGGCACTCGTCACAGGCGAGACACGGCGCATGATGATGGGGGACGACACGGTCGCCCACTTTGAAATTGTGCACGCCCGGTCCGATCGAGTCGATCGATCCGACAATCTCGTGGCCGAGAACCGATCCGGCTTTCCGGCGGACGTACCAATCGAGGAGATCCGACCCGCAGATGCCCGCGACGGAAAGGCGAACGATCGCCTCTCCGGGCCCCGCCTCGGGAGGCGGCATCTCGACGACTTCGATCTCGCCGCCGTCTCCGGCGCGGAGCCGGACCGCCTTCATGCGCCTCCGCGATCGATCGGCCGCACAGCGTAACGGATTCCTCGACCGGCGCTCTGCGCCTCGAGAAACCGCGGCAGGTCCTGGAGCCGTCCCGTCTCCGCGATCAGGGGAAGCGGATCGACGGCGCCCGACGCGAGCATCGCGAGCGCCTGCCCGGCCTCCTGCGGCGTCGAGTGGAATGAGCCGATGAGTGAGATTTCGGCGTAGTGGAGACGCCCCGCGTCGAACGACGCCACCGCGCCGGGTGCGCACCCGCCGAAGAGCAGGACCCGACCGCCGGGTTTCACGAGGCCGGGCAGGAGAGACCACACGTCGGGGTCGCCGGTCGCGTCGACGGCGGCATCCGCATCCTTCAGAGGAGGAGAGGCCCCGGAGAGCCCCGCGAACTCTCCGCCGAACCGCGCGACGAGCGGCGCCCGCTCCTTCCGGCGGCCCGCGATCACGCATCGGACTCCCTTCAGCGCGGCCGTCCGCGCCCACAGACACGCGAGAGCGCCGGCGCCGAACACCAGCAGCCGGGACCCGGGCGGCAAAGGACCGAGGCGGTTCCAGCCATGGAGCACCGAGGCCAGCGGATCGAGGAACGCCGCGGCCTCGTCGGGGAGGCCCGGCGGAACGCGATGAAGATTCCCCGCGACGACGGAGGCCGGGATCCGCGCACGCTCCGCGAAGGCGCCCCAGGTCCGGTCGGAATGCCCCGCCGCGCAGAGATTCGCGAAGCCGCCGCGGCACTCCCGACAAACGCCGCACGGACCGGAGACCCCGGGGACGACGCGGCTCCCGAGCCAGGACGGATCGACACCCTCCCCGAGCGCGATCACTTCACCGCACAGCTCGTGTCCCATGGTGACGGGAAGCGAGACGCGCGCATGCCCCCGGGAGAGGAGTTTCAGGTCGGTGCCGCACGTCACGGCGGCGAGCACCCGCACGATGAGCTCGCCCGCCGCGGGCAGAAGCGCCGGGAGATCCTGCTCCTCGAATCGGCCGATCGCCGTCTGAACGAACCCCTTCACGGGCAACCCGCTCCGCTCGAGATCCGACGCGCTCGCCTCGATCCGGCCATCGCGGCAGGATACCGCGCGCCGGACTCGACGAATCTCCGAGGTGTTTACTTTCCCCGCTCGGCGACGAAGCGGGCGAGATCGGGAAGCCGGCCGCCGCGCCCGGGGAGCCCCTGGACCGACTCGATCGCCTGCTCGATCTGCTGCTTCAGCATGGCCCTCGAACGATCGACGCCCCATACCGACGGGAACGTCGCCTTGCCGGCGGCCACGTCCTTGCCCGCGGTCTTGCCGAGAGTGGCCGCGTCCGCTTCGATGTCGAGAATGTCGTCCTTGATCTGGAAGGCGAGCCCGACCGCCCGTCCATACACCTCGAGGGCCCGCAGCACGTCCTTCGTCGCGCCCGAGAGAATGGCGCCGACCGCGAGAGACGCGCGGATGAGGCGACCCGTCTTGTTCTCGTGGATCGCGAGGACGAGCTCCTCGGAGGGGTTCGCCGTCTCCTCGGCCTCGAGGTCGGCGGCCTGCCCGCCGATCATGCCGCGCGTTCCGATGGCATCGACGACGGCCTCGAGGGCTCGGATCTTCGCCGCCGCGAACTCTCCGCCTTCCGGATGCCGGGCGAGCGTCCCGAGCCCGTGCGTCAGGAGGGCGTCGCCGGCGAGGATGGCCGTCGCTTCGCCGAACGCCACGTGACAGGTCGGCACGCCGCGGCGCAGGTCGTCGTTGTCGAGTGCGGGAAGATCGTCGTGGATCAAGGAATACGTATGGATCATTTCCAGACCGGCCGCCGGTGCGAGGAGCCTTCCGGGAGGAGCGCCCGCGGTCTCTCCCGCCGCGAGACAGAGGATCGGCCGCAATCGCTTTCCTCCGGCAAAGAGTGAGTGTCGGATGGCCCTGTGAAGCCTCTCGGGCCACGCGGTTTCGGGCGGAACGAGCCGGGCGAGCTCGCGATCGACCTCTTCCCGGCGGGCAGCCAGGTACGCGCCGACGTCAGTCGCGGTCGTCGTCATCCGGGTCTTCTCCGGAGTCTTCGCCTGCGGCGAATTCCTCCGTCTTCCATTCCCCCGCCGAGTCCTTCAAAACGACCTCGACGGCCTTCTGCACATCCGTCAGCTTTCCGTCGCAGAAGCGCGCGAGGAGCATCCCCTCCTGGAACAGCTCGAACTGCCGCTCGAGTCCGAGCCCGTCGCTCTCGATCTCCGCGACGATCGCCTCCAGCCGATCCATTGCTTCCTCGAACGACTTCTCCTTCTTCGGACGGATCGTCATTCCTCCTCCTGAAAGAGCGGGCCGAGCGACCCGAAATCCGTCTCGCCGCCCTGGGCGCCGTCGGCAGGCGACTTCCCCCTCCGCGGCCGGGCCGCGAAACGGTCGCCGACGACCGCCGATATCTGTCCCTCGGAGAGCCGCACCCGCAGCCTGTCTCCGAGCCGCACCTCGCTGGCCGACAGGAGGGGCGACGAGCCGCCCTCCCGGTACACGACGGCATAGCCGCGCGCGAGAACGGCGAGAGGACTCACGAGCTGCAGCTTGTCGGACGCGCGGGCGAGCCGCTCCCGTCCGCGCTCATGGCCCCGCGCCATGCGCCGCTCGAGGTGCGAACGGAGGCTCGCGGCCGCCTCGCGCTTTCGCGGAAGCTCCGCCGCCCGCGTGAAGGACCGAAGGGAAGCGAGAGCGCGGGCGATCCGGCCCGCGTACTCGACCGGACGCCGTTCGAGAGCGGACGCGAGTGCGGCATGACTCTGGACGACGCGCTCCTGCTTCTCGCGCAGCCGGTAGCGGAACGCGAGAAGCCCTTCGGCGCGGGAGAGCCGCGCGAGATCGCCGCGCCTCCCGGACAGGAATCCCGTAATCGCCCGGCGGATGCGCGATCGCGCTCCCGCGACCCGGCGATCGAGCTCCTCCTTCTTCGCAGCCACCTGTTCCGCCGCGGCGGACGGCGTCGCCGCCCGCAGGTCCGCGACGAAGTCGGCGATCGTCCAGTCCGTCTCGTGCCCCACGGCGGAAATCGTCGGGATCTTCGACGCCGCGAGTGCGCGGGCGACCCGCTCGTCGTTGAAAGCGGCGAGGTCCTCGGCGGATCCGCCTCCGCGGGCGACGATCAGGACGTCGAATCCCCCCTGCCGGTTGAAGGCCCGGATTCCCTCGACGATATCCGCCGCCGCCGCGGGCCCCTGCACCCGCGCGGGATAGATCGTGATCGAGAGCCCGCGAAACCGCCGCCGGCAGACGTTGACGATGTCCCGGACCGCGGCCCCGTCGGGAGACGTGACGACGGCGATGCGGCCGGGCAGCATGGGGATCGGGCGCTTGCGCGCCTTGTCGAAGAGCCCTTCGGCCGTGAGCTTCTCCTTCAGCTGCTCGAAGGCGAGCTGAAGGGCTCCCGCGCCGACGGGCTCGATCGCGAAGGCCTTCATCTGGAACCGACCCTGCGGCGCCCAGAGGTCGAGCGATCCGCGGACCACGATCTCCTGTCCGGCCTTCGGCTGGAACGGCACCCGCCTCAGATCGGAGCCGAAAATAATCGCGGACAAGCAGCCGTTCGAATCCTTGATGGTGAAATACCCGTGCCCGCCGCGCAGCTCCCAGCGGCTGATCTCGCCGACAACGGAGATGTCCCGCCACGAAGTCCGAAGCGCCTGCCCGACCTCGGCGAGGAGCTCGGAGACGGTGTAAGGGCGGGGAGGCACGGGCGCGGGCACCGGGCGCAGCGAAGACATCGCCGCCATTCTAACGTTCCGCGTCGTCTCCGCCGGCCTGCGCGATGCCGTTCGAAAAAGGGAAGAGGAAAAAGAAGGGGCGTTCTCGCCGCGCGACTCTGCCGCGGTGGCCCGAGGGATGCCGGAGGCCATACCGCCCGCGAGTCACGGCTGGCGGTCTCCGGAATACGGCGTCAGGATTCGAGGCGGAGAAATACCGGGGAAAACGGCACGGCGAGCACCAGGAGCGTCGCCATCTCGACTTCCGTGTCTCCAAAGTTGTATTCGAAAAATCCAGCGACGAAGAGAGCCACGCCGGCGAGCCACGCTCCCGCGAGGAGAGCCGCGGGGGCGGGACGAGTCTCCCGGCGCAGGAGCCTGCCCGTTCGCGCGAAGAAAATCCCCATCATCGCGAGGTACGCGGCGCAGGCAAACAGGCCGTTGGCCGCGGCAATCTGGACGATGTTGTTATGGAGATGCGGGACGTTCCAGTCCCGGGCTTCCGGGTCCCGGTAGAACGGATAGAGCGGCCGCACCTGGTCGGGCCCGACGCCGAAGACCGGCGACTCCGCGATCATCCGCATTCCCGCCCGGGCCATGAGAATCCGGTCGCGGTTCGAGCCATCCTCGAGCGATGTGATCGAGGCGAACCGGGACTGGATCTCGGGCGGGACGAAGAGGATCAGGAGGACGACGGCGGGCGCGAGGACGAGGAGCCCGCGCGGCCGGCGCAGCACGAGGTAGGAAACGAGTGCGGCAAACGTCCCGACATACGCGTTCCGCGTGAACGTCATGATCATCGCCGCGCAGGGCACGGCAGCGAGCGCTCCGAGCGCGCGCCAGCGCCCCCGGTCTTCGAACAGGAAACCGGCGAGAAGGCACGTCGAGATCATCGTCAGGCCCGAATACGTCATCCAGTGGGAGAGACCTCCCATGATCCGGTGGGAGAGATCGTCGCCGCCGTGGGCAAACTCCCAGAAGCCGACTGCCGCCAGGATGAGACCGCTCCCGCCGATCGCCAGGAACACCATCCTTCCGATGCGGACGTCCTCGACCAGGTCGATCGTGATCGGCAGCAGGAGAAGGAGGGAGAGTCCGGCGAGATGCTTCACGGAAACGGCGGGGTCGCGCGAGAACGCCGTCGAGAGCGCGGTGAAGATGGCGAGCAGTCCTGCGGCCGCGCAGATCGGCGCCGTGAACGCCTCGGACCAGCGCCTCTCCCGGACCTGCCGGGCACACCAGGCGAGCGCAAGGATCCCGAACGCGAAGTACGCCGGCGAGATCCGGGACGTGAGGAAAGCGAAGAGAACGAGGAAGGCGAGAAGGAAGCGGCGCAGACTCAGCGAGCCTCCGACCCCGGAAGAGCCTCGTCCACGAGCATGACCGGAATGTCCGAGACGATGGGATAGACGAGATCCGCTTCCTTCGAGTACAGCCCGGAAGTCACGACGGGCTCTTCGTCCCGAAACTTCTCGCGGTACTTGTCGACCAGCTTCCGGCGGACGTCCTCCTTGAGCTCGATCAGCTCGAGGGGACCCTTCGTCTTGGGGCACACGAGAATCGCCAGCAGCTCGGGATCGACGGCCATGGGGGGAGCCTCCGCCGGAAGTCTAACCTTTCTACACTCGGCTATCTGCGCCCGGCTATCTGCACTCGTGCCCGTGCGCCGTCCGCGATAGCTTCTCGCCATGCGCGTCTTGAACCTCGTCGCCGGGCAGAAGTGGACGGGCACCGCCGCGGTGGTGTTCGACCAGACGGCGGCGCTCGTCGCGGCGGGCGTGGAGGCGCAGTTCGGTTTCGTCGGGGACAGTCCCCTCGCCGAGCGGCTTCTTTCCGTCGGCTGGGCGCGCCCCCTGATGATACCGCGGCGCGGGCCGGCGGCCGCGCTTGCCGAGGCGAGGATTCTTTCCGCGACGCTCGAGCGGGAGCCGTTCGACGTCGTCCATGCGCATGCGACCCACGATCACTGGCTGGCGGGGGCCGTGGTCCGGAAGTCCGGCGCCCGGCTCGCGCGGACTCTCCACAACCTCCGGCACACGCGGCGGAATCCCGCGATGCGATGGCTGGCCGGACGGACGGACGGGTTCTCCTACGCGAACCGCGAGATCGCGGCGGCTTTCGGCGCGCCCGGGCCCATCCACTCGCCCGTCATCGACACCGCGCGTTTCGTCCCCGCGTCTTCGGGAGCCGGCGCGCGCGCGGCGGCTGCATGGCTGCCGGAGCCGTCTCGCCTCGCAGGAGAGATGCTGGTCGGCACCATCGGGAAGATGGCCGAAGGCCGCGGCCACCGGGAGGCGATCCGCGCGGCCGCCTCGATTCCCGAGGCGGTCCTCGCGCACGTCGGACATGGCGAGCTCATGCCGGAGCTGAAGGCACTGGCGGGCTCCCTCGGCGCTGCGCCGCGCAACGTGTGGCTCGGATACCGGGAGGACGATCTGCCGGAGCTGGTGCGAGCCTGGGACGTCTATCTCTTTACGGCCTCCGGGTCCGAACAGGGCCAGCGGGCCATCCTCGAGGCCATGTCGTCCGGGGTCGCGGTCGTGGCGCTTGCGGTACCCGGCGTGCGGGATCTGATGACCGACGGCCGCGAAGGGCTGATGGTGGAACGGCCCGACGAGCTCGGTCCCGCGCTCGCCCGGCTCGCCGCCGATCCCGCCCTGCGCGCCGCGATGGGGGCGCGGGGAAGGGAACGGGCGCTCGCGTTCACCGCCGGCGAGTACGCGAAGCAGGCCATCGCGTTCTACGAAGGGATCCTGCGGCTCCTCGTCCCTTGAAGGCGGGAGGTGGGAGGCGGGAGCCGGGAGATCGGCTGTCGGCTATTTCGCAGCCGTGAGAACGGCCAGCACTTCCTGGGGATGCGTCGCGGGGCTCACCTTCGGGTACGCCTCGCGGATTTTCCCGTCCGGTCCGATGAGGTAGCTGATGCGATCGGCCCACCAGGCTTTCGGAGAATCACAGGCGCCGTAGGCCATCCCGATCTCCCGTTTTTCGTCGCACAACAGCGGGAAGGGAAAAGAGTACTTCGCCGCGAACTTCGCGTTGTCCTGGGGACCGTCGAAGGACGCACCGAGGATCTCCGTGTTCTGCTTCTGGAAGTCAGCGTAAAGGTCGCGGAACCCGCTCCCTTCCCTGGTTCAACCGGGTGTGTTGGCCTTCGGGTAGAACCAGAGCAGCACGTTCCGGCCTCGGTAGTCGGACAGCTTGCGGATCGCGCCCGTGTGATCGGGCACTTCGAACTCGGGAGCGGTGTCGCCGCGGTTCAGCATAGAGCCATGATATCGAAAACACGGTCGCCTCTCGAGAGTTCGCGTACATTCCTTCGCGAATCGGGTGATCGGGTGATCGGGTGATCGGGTGATCAATCAGGGAAATCGGGTGATCGGAGGATCGGGAAGGCCGCGAAGACCGGGGTTCCGATCTCGGAGCGTCTTACCGTGCGGGTTCACTCTCGGGCGTTTCCTCCGCGGCGGCGGGCACGCCCGGCTTTCCGCCGGACCGCTCGATCTGCCGCCACTCCCAGAGCTGCGCCCACTTGAGAAACGTGCCGTACGCCTGCATCGCGCAGATCACGAGTCCGGGCGTCCCGTCGAGAAAACCGGCCTGGACGAAGTACGTGCGGAGAAATCTCCAGAGCGGGCGCGCCCCGATCGTGATCCATCCCGCCGACTTCCCCGCCCTGTGGAGGTCAGCCGCCCCCCAGAGCGCGTAGCGATGGAGCTTCTCGAGGTATGCCTCGAATGAGCGGAACGTGAAGTGCCGGAGCGGGGCGTCGAGAGTGGGAGCCGAACCCGACGGCTCGATGTCGGCGTGCACCCTCCGCTCCGGATACCGCGCCGTGCCGCGCCGGAGGAATCGGACGAGCCGATCGCCTCCCCATCCGGAGTGACGGATCACGCGGTCGAGGAAGATGTTCTCCCGCTTCAGGAAGTATTGATCCGCGGGCGGCCCGACGGCGAGCAATCGCGCGATCGTGGCAGCCAGGGCGGGAGGCACGCGCTCGTCCGCGTCCACGATCAGGACCCACGGGTGCGTCGCCTGATCCATCGCCCAGTTGCACTGGGGGCCGTTTCCCCGGTACGCATGCTCGAGCACCCGGGTGCGGGGGACGGCGGAAGCGATTTCGCGCGTGCGGTCGGTCGAGCCCGAGTCCACGACGAGGATCTCGTCGGCGAATCCGAGGGTCGCGAGGCACTCGGCGATGTGCCGCTCCTCGTTGAGCGTCGGAACGATCGCCGTCAGGAGCTGTTTCGCCATGGGCGAACGCGTCGTCAGTCGACGCGGACCTGCACCCGCTCGATCGAGGTCGCCTTGCCCGTCTCCTCGTCCACGCCGATCACGACACTGGACAGGCGGATGTCTTTCTTCGCCGTCTCGAAAGTCCGCGGGGTCTGCGAGAGGAACTTCTCGATGATCCGATCCTTGGAAAATCCGATGATCCCCTCGTACGCGCCCGTCATGCCGACGTCGGAGAGGTACGCCGTGCCGCCCGGGCGGATCGTTTCGTCGGCCGTCGCGACGTGCGTGTGCGTCCCGACGACCGCCGATACGCGCCCGTCGAGATACCAGCCGATCGCCATTTTCTCGGAGGTCGCTTCCGCGTGGAAGTCGACGAAGATCACCTTCGCATCCATACGCGCGAGCTCCTCGTCCGCGACCCGGAACGGAGAGTCGGCGTTGGCCGGCATGAAGACCTGCCCCTGCAGGTTGAGAACCCCGACGCGGATCCCGGACGCCGTGGTCTGCACCGTCGAGCCGCGGCCGGGATTGCCGGGAGGGTAGTTCGCCGGCCGCAGGAGCCGGTCGGAGGAATTGAGGGAGTCGTAGATCTCGCGCTTGTCCCAGATGTGATTGCCGGAAGAGAACACGTCGATCGGCATCTTCGACAGGTCGTGAAAAAGGTCGACCGTCAGGCCGAAGCCGCCGGCGGCGTTCTCGATGTTCACGATCGTGAAATCGATCCGATGCCGGTCGATGACGCCCGTCAGAGCGTCGTTGAGCGCCCGCCTGCCGGGGGAGCCGACGACGTCGCCGACGAAGAGGATTTTCATAGGCCGGGGGAAGAGTCGGGAAACGGGTAACGGGAAAAGGAAAACGAACCAGGTCGGCTGCTCATCTCGCGTACTCGACGGACCGCGTCTCCCGGATCACCGTCACCTTGATCTGCCCGGGATACTGCAGCTCGGCTTCGATCTTCTTCGCGATGTCGCGCGAGAGCCACAGGGCCTCGTCGTCCGTGACCCGCGTCGCTTCGACGACGATGCGCAGCTCGCGGCCCGCCTGGACGGCGAACGCCTTCTGGACTCCCTTGAATCCGTCGGCGATGTGCTCGAGCTTCTCGAGACGCTTCACGTAGGTCTCAAGGATTTCCCGGCGCGCGCCCGGCCGTGCCGCGGACAGGGCATCGGCGCCGTTGACGAGGACCGCTTCGAGCGTGCGCGCCTGGTAGTCGCCGTGATGGCACTCCATCCCGTGGATGACCGCGTTGCTCTCGCCGAACTTCTTCAGCACTTCGCGGCCGAGCTCGAGATGCGTGCCATCCATTTCCCGGTCGATCGCCTTGCCGATGTCGTGAAGAAGCCCGGCCCGCTTGGCGACCTCGACGTCGCCGCCGAGCTCCGCGCACATGTTCGTCGCGAGCCACGCGACTTCCTTCGAATGCTGGAGCACGTTCTGGCCATACGACGTGCGGTACTTCAGCCGGCCGAGGAGCTTGATGAGCTCGGGATGGAGATCGGGGATCCCGAACTCCAAGGCCGTCGCCTCCCCTTCCTGCCGGATCTTCTCCCACAGCTCGGAGCGTACTTTCTCGACGATCTCTTCGATGCGAGCCGGATGGATGCGCCCGTCCACGATCAGCTTCTCGAGCGCCTGCCGGGCGACTTCCCGGCGCAGCGGCTCGAACGCGCTGATGACGATCGCCTCCGGCGTGTCGTCGATGATGAGGTCCACGCCCGTGGCCGCCTCGAGCGCCCGGATGTTGCGGCCTTCGCGGCCGATGATCCGGCCCTTGAGATCGTCCGACGGCAGCTCGACGACCGAGACCGTCGCCTCGACAACGGTGTCCGACGCCAGCCTCTGGATCGCCATGCCGATGATGTGACGCGCCTTCTGCGTCGCCTGCTCGGTCGCCTCTTCTTCGATGCGGCGCATCAGGCCGGAAGCCTCGACACGCGCCTCGTTCTCGATCGACTTGACGAGCTGGTGGCGCGCGTCGACCGCCGTCAGGCCCGAGATCTGCTCGAGCCGTTTCTTCTGTTCCTCGATGACGCGCTCGGCTTCCGCCCGCGCCTCGTCCACCTTGCGCTGGCTGTCCTGGACGGCCTGCTCCTTGCGCCCGTAGTCCTCTTCCCGCCGCTCCTGTTGCGCGAGCTTGCGGTCGAGGTTCTCTTCCTTCGAGACGACTCGCTTTTCGAGCGCCTGGACCTCCTGGCGCCGGACCTGAATCGTCTTGTCGAACTCCGCCCGGGCGGCGAGAACGCTTTCCTTCGCCACGAACGAGGCGTCCCGCAGCTTCGCATCGGCGGCCTTGCGCGCGTCCGCCAGAACCCGCTCGGCCTCGGCCCGGGCGGCGTTTCCAGCCGTTTCGAATTTCTTCTTGAGAGCGACGTACGCGACCGCACCGATAACGCCCGCTACGGCGAGACCGATCGCGATCGCGATCGCGAAGCTTGAGTCCATGCCGGCTCCCCTTCTCCCGAAGGGCGCCGAAGACCGGTCGGCTACACGTTGGAAGCGAGGAAGCTACGGTTACGGAAGCTGCAAGACCGCCCGGGGGCATTCCTCATGCTCACTCCTTCACTCCTCAACGGAGGGAGTGACGGAGTTCCGTCGGGCCCATCCTGAACTACCTTCACCATTCGCCATTCACCCATGACCATTCGTGATTCGCCATTCACGCGTATGGTTTCGTGTCCCCGGGCTTCCCCGGGAGTGCCGACGCAGCGCCTTCAACTGCCCAGGGCGGCGTCCAATTTCTGTATGAGACGCTCCGCCCGAGCCGTGGCGTCGGACGGAGAATCCTTTCGTGACCTCTCCCGCTGATGTAAATCGTCCGAGATATTCAATGCGGCGAGGATGGCAATTTTTGTCGTGTCGACCGTAGCCGTTCTCTCCGCTACTTCCTTCATTCGGGAATCGACGAAACGGGCGAGGTCGTGAATATAGGAGCTATCGCCCTCGGCGCGGACGTTGTAGGTCTGCCCGAAGATCTCCACCTGCGTCACGCTCCCCCGTCTCTCCACTGGAGGTGCAGACTCCTTTCGTAGGCGGAGTCTAGTGCGTGTCCTCCTGCGGAGTCAATGGTTTAGGGGAATCGGCCGAGCGGGGCGGGAAGGGGCCGAGCGATCGGCTATACGCCTTTCGCTATCAAAGGCAAAGTTCCGTTTGCAGTCGCCCGGTATCCGTTTCCTGTTCCAGAAACAGTGGGGAGTTACCGGTTGTCAGTTGCCAGATTCCGTTGTCCGTGTCCAACACGGCCCCGGGTTTGACCGATCGTCGGATATTTCGCTAGTTCGCTAGTTCGCTAGTAGTTCGATCGTTCGATCGTTCGATCGTTCGATTGATCGCGAGATCATGAGATCGCGAGATCTTGAGATTCGAACTCGAAGCCGACCGCGTCAGAACCAACGACTGAAATCGGCCAACGCAAACGTCCCTCAGCCCTTCTCCGCCGCCTCCAGCGACTCGATCAGCTTCTCCAATCTCTCCCGCACCGCCTGCTGGTCGCGCTCGAGCCGCTCCACGCTTCCCCTCGCCTCCGAGCCCTCTTTCTCGGCCTTACGGGAAGCCGCGAGGTCCATCTTGAGCTTTTCATTCTCGGCCGCAAGCGACTGGACGCGGCCCAGAAGTTTCTCGACCTTCCGATCCAGCGTGTCGAATATTTTCGCGTTGTCCCCGATGGTCATGTTTCGCGCCTCGCTTGGAAGTGTTTCCCGTTCAGACTTCGGCGATCTAGAACTCGACGCCGAAACGGCTCTTCAGGGCGGCCGCCAGCCGGTCGCGTTCTCCGTTGACTTCCTCCTGCGACAGCGTCCGCTCCCCCGACCGGAAGGTCAGACGCACGGTGGTCTTCTTCCGCCCGTCCGGAACGCCGGGGCCTTCCCACCGGTCCGCGACCCGGAGCGCATCGAGGTGCGCGAGCCCCTCCGCGCGGATGGCTTCACGAAGCTCCCGCCACGTGAGCTCGGGTCCGTGGGCGAAGGAGAGGTCCGCCTCGATCGGCGGGAACGCCGACCAGGTCGCGAACGCCTCGTCGCGAGGGCGGGTCGGGATGCGGTCGACCCAGATCTCGGCAGCGAAGCTCGCGTCCGGCAGGGATCGGCGCTGCCGCTCCGCCGCCGCGACGAGGCCGACGATCCCGAGAGGGCCCGCGACCGTCTCGACCGACGCGCAGGCTCCCTCCGCGAATCCGGGCATCGCGGCGGCCGACCACTGGAGGTCTTCGGCGGCGATCCACGGCTCGACGAGCCTTTCGACGAGACCCTTCGCGTCGTAGAAGTCGAACGGCCGGGATCGCGCCGTCTCGCTCCAGTGGGCGCGCGCCTCGCCCGACAGGACGAAGCCGAAGCGGCGCGACTCGAGGGAAGGCGGATCTTCCGGATCTCCATCCTCGCGCCCGAAGGCGCGGCCCACCTCGAACAGGGCCGCCTCCCGCCGTCCGCGCCGGGCGTTGCCCCCCGCCGCGTCGAGCAGCTCCGGGATGAGCGTCCGCCGCAGGCAGCGCCGGGTTTCGTCGAGCGGGTTCGCGATACGGAGCGAGTCGCTTCCTCCCGACGTCCGGATCCAGGGCTCGTACGGCTCTTCCTCCGCCGGATTCACGAACGGATAGCCGACCGTCTCGTACAGCCCGGCGCCGACCGCCGCATCCGTCAGGCCTTCCTCGACGAGCCGGCGTGGCTCGAGATGCCGGCCCGGAATGGTCGTCGGCGGCAGGCGGGAGGGAAGCCGGTCGTATCCGTAGACGCGGAGAACCTCTTCGACGAGATCGTCCTCGAGTCGGATGTCGTGTCGTCCGAGCGGGATTTCGACCATGACGCGCCGAGGACGGCGCTCGACCGAGAATCCCAGCCGCGCGAGCGCGTCCGCCGCGAAATCGAGAGTCAGCCGCGGATCGCCCGCCAGGAGGCGCAGGCGCGACAGGCGAAGGGACGTCTTCCGGATGCGAAACGGCAGGCCCCGGACGTCGAGCAGCCCCGGAGCGAGCGTGCCACCGGCGGATTCGAGGATCAGGTGCGTCGCGAGGTGGAGAGCCTCCGGGATCGCGGCGACGTCCGCGCCACGCTCGAAACGGTGCGACGCGTCGGTGTGCATCCCGTGCCGGCGGGCGGTCTTCCGGATGGAGACCGGGTCCCACCAGGCCCCCTCGAGGAGGACGTTGCGCGTCGCGGCCGTGACCGCGGTCTCGAGGCCGCCCATCACCCCCGCAAGCGATACGGCGCGCTCGGCGTCGGCGACCACGACGTCTGCCGCGTCGAGCCGCCGTTCGACGCCGTCGAGGGTCACGAGCGTCTCCCCGCGGCGCGCCTTCCGCACGAGGAGCATTCCGCCGCGTAGGGTGTCGAAGTCGAATGCATGGAGCGGCTGCCCGAGCGACCACAGCGCGTAGTTCGTCGCGTCGACGGGCGCGCTGATCGGGTGGCTTCCGATGGCGGAAAGTCGCGCCCGGACCCGCTCGGGCGCCGGCGCCGCCGCAGACACGCCGCGAACGAGAAGCGCGCCGAACCGCCGGCACAGCCGAGGCACCTGGATCACGACCGAGGCCAGAGATTCCACCGCCTCGCCCGAAGCGTCGGGGGGCGCGAGCTCCCGCGACGGCGTCGCAAGGGGCGTTCCCGACAGCGCGGCGATCTCGCGCGCGAGGCCGCGATGGCTCATGGCATCGGGGCGGTTGGGCGTGATCTCGACGTCGAACACCGGACCGGTTCCCCCGGGCTTCCCGGGCTCGACGGACTCGACGGGCAATCCGGCCTGATCGAGCAGCGCGCGCGAACGGTCTTCGCCGGGAGGCGCATCGAGAAACTCTTCGATCCAGTGGAGGGAAAACTTCACGAGCGATCCCCGAGAATGCGCGCGGAATACTGCGAGAGAAACCGCTCGTCGCCCTCGAAGAGGAGCCGCAGGTCCGGGAACCCGTAGAGCAGCAGCGCGAAACGGTCGATCCCTCCCCCGAAGGCGAACCCCGTGAATTCCTCCGGGTCGATGTCCGCGGCCGCGAGCACCTTCGGATGAACGGCGCCCGCGCCCATGATCTCGATCCAGCCCGACCGCTTGCACTTCGCACAGCCCGAGCCCTCGCAGAAGACGCAGGTCATGTGGATGTCGGCGCCTGGCTCGACGAAGGGAAAGAAGGTCGGAATGAAACGCGCGTGCGTGTTCGGGCCGAACAGCTCGGCGAGAAACACCTCGACCGTTCCCTTCAGGTCCGCCATGGAGATTCCCCGGTCGATCACGAGCGCCTCGACCTGGTGGAACACCGGCGAGTGCGTCGCGTCGACCTCGTCTTTCCGATAGACCCGGCCCGGCGCGAGGATCCGGAGCGGCGCCCCGTGCTTGCGCATGGCGCGCACCTGCACCGGCGACGTATGCGTCCGCAACAGCAGAGGCGACTTCGCGGGACGGTCCACGAAGAACGTGTCCTGCGCGTCCCGGGCCGGATGCTCCGGCGGGAAGTTCAACGCCTCGAAATTGTGGAAGTCGTTCTCGAGCTCGGGGCCGTCGGCGGTAGAGTAGCCCATACGCAGGAAGATCTCTTCGACCCGCCGGCGGACGAGCGTCAGGGGGTGGAATGCTCCCGCACGTACGCGCCGCCCGGGCAGGGTGATGTCGACCGAGGATGCGCGCGCGAGGGCTTCCGACTCCCGCCGGGAGACCTCTTCCGCCATCGCCGCGATCGCGTCCTCGATCTCCCTCTTCGCCGCGTTCGCGCGCGCGCCGAAGTCCGCCCGCTCGGAAGCCGGGAGGTCCCGAAGTCCTCCGAAGAGGCCCGGGACCAGTCCCTTTTCGCGGCCGAGGAACCGGCCCTTCAGCGACTCGAACTCGCCGCGCGAGGACACGCCCCGCTCGGACGCCTCGCGGAAAGCCTCGAGGACGCGGGCTACCGCGTCGCCGTTATCCACGTTGCGCTCAAACGTTCAGAGCCTGTTTGGCCACTCCGACGAGCTCCGTAAAAGCGCTCGGATCGGTCATCGCGAGGTCGGCGAGCATCTTGCGGTTGATGTCGTTTCCGGCCTTCTTGAGCCCGTTCATCAGGCGGCTGTACGAGATCTCGTTGTCGCGGGCGGCCGCGTTGATGCGCACGATCCACAGGCCGCGGAAATCGCGTTTCTTGGCCTTGCGATCGCGATACGCATAAACGAGCGACTTCTCCACCTGGAGCTTGGCCATCCGGTACGACTTGGATTTCGTTCCGTAATAGCCTTTCGCGAGCGCCAGGGTCTTCGCCCGGCGGTTCTTTCTCTTGTTTCCCCGTTTGACGCGCGGCATGTTCGTTCTCCTCGGAGCCGGGAAACGGAAAACGGGAAACGGGAAACGACTCTACAAGTCGGTGTCCCCTCCGCCATTCTCCCGTTGCGCGACTTCGTTAACCGTCTATTCCGTTTTCCAATGCCTCTTCATTCGAGTACCGTTTCCCGCTTCCCGCCCGTCAGGCGTTCGGGAGCATGTCCCGCACCCTCTTCAAGTCCGACTTCGAGACGAGCGTTGCCTTGGCCAGGCCGCGCTTCCGTCCCGCCTTCTTCTTGGTGAGGATGTGGCTCTTCATCGCCTTCGATCGCTTGAACTGGCCGGACGCGGTCTTGCGAAACCGCTTCGCAGCGCCCCGATGGGTCTTCAATTTCGGCATCTGCTCACTCCGTTCGCCCGGGAATCGGAAATCGGAACGCGGATATCGGCGCCGAGCCGCTCCCCTTCCAGGTTTTCTTCATCTCGCGTGCGCATTTCGTCGTTTCCCGTTTCCCGTTTTCCGTTTCCCGCTCAGGCCTTCGCGGCCTGCGGCGGCTTTTCCGGCTTCTCCGGCTTCTCCGGCTTCTCCGCTTTTTCGTGCGCTTTCACCGGAGCCAGAATCTGATACAGGCGATTGCCGAGCATTTCCGACCGCGACTCGGCGGCGGCTTTCCCGGCCAGGTCGACGAGGAGACGATCGAGGACTTTCTGCCCGTTTTCCCGGCGCGCCATCTCGCGGCCGCGAAACTGGACCGTCGCCTTGACCTTGTCGCCATGGGCCAGGAACTTCAGGATGTTCTTGATCTTGAAGTCGTAGTCGTGGTCGTCGATGTTCGGACGGAATTTCACTTCCTTGACCTGCGTCGTCTTCTGTTTCTTCTTCGAGTCCTGCTGCTTCTTCTTCTGCTGATAAATGAACTTTCCGAAGTTCATGATCCGGCAGACCGGAGGATTCGCGGTCGGCGCGATCTCGACCAGGTCGAGGCTCGCCTCGCGCGCCTTCTGAAGCGCCTCCGTCATCGCGACGACCCCGAGCGCTTCGCCGGACTCGCCGATCAGGCGGACTTCTTTCCACCGGATCTGTTCGTTGACTCGAATGCTTTTCTTATCGATCTTTCACCTCCGCGACAGGACTCAACTCATTCCTCCGTTCCGCGATCGCCTTCTGCGCGAGCGCGGAGAAATCTTCGAGAGACATCGTTCCGGCGTCGCCGCCGTGGCGCATCCGCACCGACACGCTGCCCGCCTGCGCCTCTTTCTCGCCAATCACGAGCATGGCCGGCGTCTTCTGCATCTCGGCCTTCCGGATGCGAGCGCCCAGTTTCTCATTTCGATCGTCGATTTCGATGCGCAATCCGCGTGATTTCAGCAGGGTCCCGACCTCGCGCGCCCGATCGGCGAACTTGTCCGAAATCGGCAGGACCACGGCGTGCACCGGCGCGATCCAGAAGGGCAGGTTTCCGGCCGTGTGCTCGATCAGGATGGCCAGGAACCGCTCCAGCGATCCCAGGATCGCGCGATGGAGGACCACCGGTCGGTGCGCTTTCCCGTCCTCCCCGATGAACGAGAGGTCGAAGCGCTCGGGCTGGCCGTAGTCGCATTGGAGCGTGCCGAGCTGCCAGGCGCGGCCGATCGCGTCCGACACGCGGAAATCGATCTTGGGGCCGTAGAAGGCGCCGTCCCCCGGCGTCTCGACGTACTTCCGCCCCGATTTTTTGAGCGCGTTGCGCAGGGCCGTTTCGGCACCGTCCCACAGCTCGTCCGAGCCGATGCGCTTCTCGGGCCGGAGGCCGAGCGAGATATCCACGTCCGTAAAGCCGAACACGCCGTACACGGAATCGATGAACTCCAGGAACCGGAAGATCTCGTCCTCGAGCTTGTCGGGCGGCGTGAAGATATGCGCGTCGTCCTGCGAGAAAGTGCGGACGCGCGTCAAACCGGCCGTGACTCCGGAGCGCTCGTACCGGTGCAGGCGTCCGAAGTCGGCATACCGCACGGGCAGATCCCGGTAGGACCAGTGCTTCTCCCGGAACATGAGGTAGTGGCCCGGGCAGTTCATCGGCTTGACGCCGAATTCGCGCTCGTCCACTTCCGTGAAGTACATGTTTTCTTTGTAATTGTCGTAGTGCCCCGAGATCCGGAAAAGCTCCGAGTCGAAGATCTGCGGCGTGATGACTTCGTCGTAACCCCGCATGCGGTACTCCGCGCGGAGGTAATCGAGAAGCGCCGTGTAGACCGCGGCTCCCTTCGGCTGGAAAAAGGGTGACGCCGGAGCGAGCGGATCAAAAGTAAAGAGGTCGAGCTCTTTGCCGAGCTTGCGGTGATCGCGGGCGCGGCCTTCTTCGAGCTTGTGGAGATACTCGTCGAGCTCCTTCTGCGTCAGAAAGGAGGCCCCGTAGATCCGCTGCAGCATCGGATTGTGCTCGTCGCCCTTCCAGTAAGCGCCGGCCGTGTGGGTCAGCTGGAAGACACCCAGCCGGCCCGTCGAAGCGACGTGCGGACCCCGGCAGAGGTCGACGAACTCGCCCTGCCGGTAGCAGGTCACCTTCTCGCCCGCGGGGATGCCGCGCGCGATCTCGACTTTGAGGGCGTCGCCCTGCTTCTCGAAGATCGCAACGGCGTCCTCGATCGGCATTTCCTCGCGCCGGATCGGAAGGTCTTCCGCGATGATCTTGCGCATCTCGGCTTCGATCGCCGCGAGGTCCTCGGGCGTGAACGGCCGCACCGGGTTGAAGTCGTAGTAAAAGCCGTTCTCGATCGGAGGACCGATCCCGATCTGCACGTCAGGAAAGAGACGTTTGACGGCCTGGGCCGTGAGATGCGCCGTGGAATGCCGGTAGATGGGAACGGCGTCCGCCGACTTCGCCGTGATGATCTCGATCGGGGCGTCCGCCTCGATGGGCAGCACGAGATCGACGACCTTGCCGTCGAGCTTTCCCGCCCAGGCGTCCTTGGCGAGCCGCGGGCCGATCGCTCGGGCGACGTCGTGCACGGTCGTCCCGCGCGGGAACGTCTTCGGCGTTCCGTCGGGGAGCGTGACGGTGATCGACCCGGCACCTGTTGCGGTTGAATTCGTGGATTCCGCGGAAACCATCGCCGTGTCGTTCTCCGTTTCGCCGAGTCGTTCGTCAGTCGTGAAATTCGACTGTTCTGCTGTCTGCTCTGCTGTCTGCTGTCTGCCGTCTGCTGGCTGCCAGAAATTCGAATCCCGAGATTCGAGGCTGCTCCACAAAAGCAAAAACGCGGGCTTCCCCGCGTTTTTCGAGATCGTGTCTCGACATCCCATGACGTTGCTGTTTTCTTCGGGCCGCGCCGGACGATGCAAGGAATGGTAGGCGCTAACGGGATCGAACCGTTGACCTCTACCGTGTGAAGGTAGCGCTCTCCCAGCTGAGCTAAGCGCCTTCGTGGCCGAAGAGTTGGTAGGCTCGAGCGGATTTGAACCGCTGACCCCCACAGTGTCAATGTGGTGCTCTCCCCCTGAGCTACGAGCCTGTTGAGCCTTCATGGGTCCCGGGCTTCTCCCTCGCGGGAAATGTCCGAGGGGCTACGGGTCGGGAGCCCGCGGGGGCTTTGATTCCCGACCTTCGTCCCTGATTGAAAAAGAGCGATCCCCTGAGGCGGCCGGGGGGGTTCCACGGCGCCGGAGGGAAGCGGAATGTAGCAGAGCCGGCCCGGGAGCGCAACGCGGAGAGCCCTTCGAACGGCCCGTTCCTCTCCGGGCTGGCCTCCCTGCTACACTGAAATTACTTCATGTCCTCCGGCATCCGCAGCGCTCTGTCGTCGGTGGCCCGCCGGTGGAGCTCGTCGCGCGAAGCACGGGCGGAGACCGAGGCCGCGCGCCGATTCTGGGACGAGGGCGCCCCTGGCGAGCCCGAGAACCACTACTGGGGGGCTCAGCCGCTCGTCCGCCGCGCGATCAACCGCCGGGTGACGGGAGATCCGAACCAGTGGCCGATGGAGTGGTTCGCGCGCCGGTACACCCCCGAACCGCTTCCCCTCGGCCTCTCCGTCGGCTGCGGGCCCGGGCTCCTAGAGCGGGACGTGATCGCCAAGGGCATCTGCCGGGAGGTCGAAGGCCTCGATTTCTCGCCGGAGGCGATCGCCGAGGCCCGCCGGGGAGCCGAGGAATCCAACCTCTCGCGCGTCCTCACCTACCGCGTCGGCGACGTGAACGCCCTCGACCTGCCTCTCGAGCGCTACGACATCGTCTTCTTCCACGGCTCCCTGCACCACGTCCGATCCGTCGAGCGGGCCCTCGCCCAGGTGCGGCAGTCGCTCAAGCCGGGAGGCCTCCTCTACCTGGACGAGTACATGGGCCCGGCGCGCTCGGAATGGAACGACGAGGCGTGGGCCTTCGCCCGAAGCGCTTTCGACGCCCTGCCCGGGGATCTCAAGAACCGCCAGGACCTCATGGTCCCCATCCCGATGGACGATCCTTTGGAGTCGATCCGCTCGAGTGCGATTCTCCCGGAAGTGCGGCGCGCGTTCCGGATTCTCGAAGACCGGCCCTATGGCGGAAACATCCTGTGGTTCGTGTTCCCCTGTCTGGACATGGAAAGGCTGCGCGAAGACCGAACCGAAGCGCTGTCGCGACTGATCGCGCTCGAGGACCATCTGTTGGAGAGGCGGTGGGTCGAGTCGTACTACCGGGTCATCGTGGGGCGGCGGGAAGATTGACGCCGTTCAGATTCGATCTCATGATCTCGCGATCTCATGATCTCGCGATCGATCGAGTCATCGAACTAACGGGAATCGCGGGAAACGGGAAACGGGAAACGGGAAACGGGAAACGGAAGTAACCGATCTTCCCGCGTTTCGATCTACAGATCACACGATCAGAAGATTGATCGCGAGATCATGAGATCGCGAGATCGCGAGATCGCGAGATTCCCCCTTACGCCCAATCCCCCGCTTTTCGCGAAAGCACCGGCGCTCCCTCGAGAAGGGTGAGTATCGCGTTCGTGTCGTTCGCGACCGTGTAGAGGATCCGGTCTTCGCTGCGCGCGTAGCCTCCGCGGATCGCGGCATCGAATTGCGCGAGCATGGGGTCGAAGTAGCCGGCGATGTTCGCGAAGACGATCGGCTTGCCATGGATCCCGAGCTGCTTCCAGGTGAGCATCTCGATGATCTCCTCGAGAGTCCCGAACCCTCCGGGAAACGCCACGAACGCGTCGGCGAGGTCGAACATCATCTGTTCGCGCTCGTGCATGGTGGCGGTGACGCGCAGCTCCGTGAGGCCCGGATGCGCCGCCTCGCGCCCCTGCAGCGCCTTGGGAACGATCCCGATCACGCGGCCGCCCGCGGCCAGCGTCTCGTCCGCGATCGCGCCCATCAGTCCCCGCGAGGAACCGCCGTAGATGAGGCGGATGCCTCGTTTGGCAATCTCACGGCCGAATTTCCGGATCTCGGTATCGACGACCAGATCCTTCGCGGAGCTCGAGCTGCAGTAGACACAAACGCTGCGCATTTCCATAAGGTCGAGTGTAACCCCGAGTCGCGGCGGCGTTCCGCTTCCGCCGTCGGCGGCCTGGAGTCAGCCGTCCGCCGGCGGCCTTCCGCCTCGCTCTCGTGAGAATCGGCTGCCGGGAGTGTCGATCGGAGCTCCGCCGGCGCAGAGGGGACATTCGGCCTCGGTCCAGGACGGCACATTCAGGGCCAAAAGCGACCGCGAAGGAACGGGAAACGCGTCCGCCGGCAGCCCTCGATCGATGATGGACGCCACCGCGACGACCACGATCCCGAGGGCCGACAGAGCTTCGATCACCTCGCGCGTCGACTTGCCGGTCGTGAAGACATCCTCGACGACCACCACTCGCGTGCCCGAATCGAGGCGGAATCCGCGGCGCAGAGCGAAGACGCCATCGACGCGCTCCAGGAACAGGAACGGAACCGCGAGAGCGCGCGCGACTTCATGACCGATGATGATCCCGCCCATAGCCGGAGACACGACCGCCGCCGGGGCGAACTCCGCGAGCCTCTTCGCGAGCTCCCTACCCGCGGCCTCCGCCCGCTCCGGCCACTGCAGCAGCCGCGCGCACTGGAGATAGCGATCGGAGTGCCGGCCGGAGGAGAGACGGAAGTGGCCGGTGAGGAGAGCCTGGGTGGACTCGAAATCGGCGAGCGTGAGCATGCGAGGAAAATATCAGCTGTCGGATTCCCGCGTTCCGCTTCCCGCGGGCACCCGTAAACCGTCAGCCGTCAGCTGTCAGCTGTCAGAAGAGCCCCGAAGATTCTGGGATGGCTCGTCGAGGGAAAGCGCAGGCCCCGGGCTTCCCGCGGATGTAACGCCAGGGCCGTTCCGGGACGATCACCCGATCACCCGATCACCCGATTGATCGTGAGATCACGAGATCGCGAGATCGCGAGATTCTCTCTTCAGGCGTCCTTCTCCCTCGAAATCTTATGGTGCTCGATCTTCTTGTAGAGGTTCGAACGCGGCGTCCGGATGACCTCGGCCGTCCGGCTGATGTTCCAGTTGTTCTCGCGGAGCTTCGTGACCAGGAACTCCCGCTCCGCGTATTCCTTGAACTCGGAGAGCGTCGCGAGCTGCAACCCGCGCTCCGAAATCTCCGTCGGGGAAACCCGGACCTCGGGCGGCAGGTCCTTCGCCTCGATCGGCTCCGAATCCGTCATGATCAGGACGCGCTCGATCAGGTTGCGCAGCTCGCGCACATTGCCCGGCCAGGACCGCGCCTTCAAGACCGAGAGCGCGCTCGGAGCGAAACGCCGCGGACGCCGGTTGTCGCGCTGCGAGAAGAGAGCCGTGAAGTGATCCACGAGCTCCGCCACGTCGTCAGTCCGCTCGCGCAGGGGCGGCGTGCGAATCGGCAGCACGTTCAGTCGGAAATAGAGGTCTTCGCGAAAGCGACCCGTGCGGATCGATTCCGTGAGATCGCGATTGGTCGCCGCGACGACGCGCACGTTGACCTGGCGCACGCGCGCGGCGCCCACGGGCTCCACCTCGCCGGCTTCGAGAACTCGGAGCACCTTCGCCTGGGCGCGCGTGGACATGTCCCCGACCTCGTCTAAGAAGATCGTCCCGCCGTCCGCCTCGACGAATTTTCCGGTCTGCCGCCGCACGGCGCCGGTGAACGACCCCTTCTCATGGCCGAACAGCTCCGATTCGATGAGCTCTTCGGGAATCGCCGCGCAGTTGACCTGGATAAACGGTCCGCCGGCCACCCGCGATCCCTTGTGGATCTCGCGGGCGACGAGCTCTTTACCGGTTCCGCTCTCGCCGGTGACGAGCACGGTCGCGGATGTCGGAGCCGCCCGGGCGACTTCCTCCCGGAGCCGACCCATCGGGGCGCTCTTGCCGACGAGAACCGATTCCTCCTCGAGCTTTTCGCGGAGACGCTCGTTCTCGGAGCGCAGGGAGCTTCCGGAAAGAGCGTTCTTGATCGAAACGAGGATTCGCTCCCGTTGCGGAGGCTTCTCCAGGAAATCGACCGCGCCTCGCCGCGTCGCTTCGATGGCGGTGGCAATGTCACCGTGGCCGGAGATCATGAGGACGGGCGGCGCATCCTCCCGGGCGACGATGCGGTCGAGGATCTCGAACCCGTCCATCCCGGGCATCTTGATGTCGAGGAGAACGGCGTCGATCTTCGTCGAGTCGAGATCCGCGAGCGCGGTCTTGCCGTCGGGCGCGGCCAGGACTTCGTATCCCTCGTAGGCGAGGATCATGCGAAGAGCGTCGCGAATGCCGGAATCGTCGTCGACCACCAGGATCTTTTGAGCCATGAAGCTCCTTCTCACAGACCCCATCCCGAGGGGAGGAAACGCCGGAAAAACAGCCGCGCCCGCCGGAGGGCGGGCGCGACCGATGGAAAAGACGTTCGAAGCCCGCGTCAGTCTCCGATCTTGACGAGCGCGAAGAAGGACACCTTGGCCTGGGGACGAAGAACGTAGAGCCGCAGGTAGTCACCCTTGGCCGCGCCCTTGACGATCCGTCCGAAATCTTCCGTCGAGGTGACGGGCTTCCCGTTGACCTGCGTGATGATGTCGCCTTCGCGCAGGCCCGCATCCGCCGCCGGGGAGACCTCCTTGACGTGCTGCACGAAGAGGCCGTCGGCGCTCGACTCGAGGCCGGCCATCCGGCGGATGTCGGGCGTCAGGTTCTGCACGGAGATCCCCACCTTGCCGCGCGACTCGTCGCCGTTCTTCGTCTCCCTCTCGGGGTCGGCGCTCGCGTCGGCGCCGCGCTCGGCGAGGTTCACCGTGACCGGCTCTTCCTTGCCGTCGCGCACGATCGTCAGCTTGACTTTGGTTCCCGGCGCCTTCGACGAAACGTAACCGATCAGATCTCGAGTCTCCTTGACCGGAAGGTTGTCGACCCGGATGACCACGTCGCCCGGCTTGAGACCCGCCTTGTCCGCCGGCTCGCCCGGGAGAACGGACTCGACGAATGCGCCCTCCGCGCCCTTCAGCTTGAAGGCGGCGGCGACGTCGGGATCGACCGTGCGGATGTTGATACCCAGGTAGCCACGCGTCACCTTGCCCTTGTCGCGCAGCTGCGGAAGAACCTGCTTGAGAGTGTTGATCGGCACCGCGAACCCGATGTTCTGGGCCGGTCGGAACATCGCCGTGTTGATGCCGATGACCTCGCCGTTCACGTTGATGAGAGGGCCGCCGGAGTTTCCGAAATTGATCGCCGCATCCGTCTGAATGAAGTTCTCGAAGGACCGCGTGGCCGCATCGGCGGTCAGGCCGCTGCGCTCCTTGGCGGAGACGACTCCGACCGTGACCGTCTTGTCGAAGGTCAGCGGATCGCCGATCGCCATCACCCACTCGCCGACCCGGACCTTGTCCGAGTCGCCCAGAGGAATCGGGGTCAGCTTGCGCTTCGCGTCGATCTTGAGCAGTGCGAGGTCCGTGGCCGTGTCGCGGCCGACGATTTTGGCCGGATAGGTCTGCTTGTTCATGCGGACCTCGACCTTTGTGGCGTTTTCGATGACGTGATTGTTGGTCACGATGAATCCGTCGTCCGAGATGATGAATCCGGTTCCACCGGAGACTTCCTTGTGCTCCTCTTCCTCACCCCGGGGCTGATTGCGCCGCGGCCCGAAAAAGAACTCGAAGGGATCTCCCTCGCCGCTGCCGTTGCCGCCCCCGCCGAACGGGCTGTTACGACGCGCGGCGCCCTTGACGATGTCCGTCGACGTGATCGACACGACGGACGGCATCGCTTCGTCGGCGATGTCGGCAAAAGACGGCAGGATGACCGAACCCGTCCGGGTGCGCGTGGTGGTGGGGACGTCGCGCTGCGCTTCGGAGCGGGGCGTCACGTTGACCGATCCGGCGACGACCATGCCGAAGACGACGGCGGCCGCGATCAGAACCGAAAAGGACAGAGCTCGCTTGGTGGCTTTTTGCATGGGTCTTTCTTTCTCCTCAAATCATTCCCGCCCGGCTCGCGGGCCCGGGCATTTCTCGATCTTCCTCTATCCTCATGACGCCAGGGTCGCGGATCTCCTCATGCCGCCCGGGTCGCGGAACCATTTCACCCGGCTCGGGGGCCCGGCTCGATCCGGGTCACGAGGTGAAACAGCCCTTTCCCACTCCTCATTCCGGAATCGCGGTCATTCAGGCGCCGAGCCCGAGCCGCTCCCGGTCGACCATGATGCACCGATCCATGGCGACGGGAATCTTCGCCTCCTCGAGCAGCCGCGCCGACTCGCCGTCGATGACGCCCTGCTGCATGAAGAAGAAACCGACTCCGCGCTCGATCGCCTGTCGGGCAATCGGCAGGACATCCTGGGAGCGCCGGAAAACGTCCACGATGTCGATCCGGATTTCGGCGGGAATCTCGGCCAGCGACGCGTAGCAGGGCCTCCCGAGAATCGTCGCGTGCCCCGGATTGACGGGGATCACGGTGTATCCGGATTCCATGAGGTACTCCGCGATCGAGTGGGACGGCCGCGCGGGGTTGGGCGAGCACCCGACGACGGCGATGGTCGTGGCGGTCTCGAGAGCCGATCGGATCTGGGACGGATCGTTCAAGGGGGCCTCCTGTCCCCAGGGGGGACGGACATCGAAAACGGTCCCCTCGTCAGCGGGGACGGGCTCTGCGGGAAAAGGTTACGCGAAACCCGCGCCAGGAGCGGAAGGCTTCCGCCTTCCGGCTACGAGCCTCCCTGCGTCGTGCCTTCCCGGCCCGGCCGCATGTTGTAGAAGAAGGTGACGGTCACGCCCTCCTTCTCCTTGCCGGGGACTTCCTTGAGAAGGTCTTTCGGAAGCGGCTTGAAGGGGTTCGACTTTACGATCGCCTGCATCGCGGCGAAATCGAAGGGCGGGATCCCCGACCCCGAGACCAGCGTGGGATTGGCGACGCTTCCATCGACGCGAATGTCGAAGTGGATGGTCAGCTTGCCTTTCCACCCGAGCTCGGCAAGCTTCGGTATGTCCCAGTGGAGCTTGATGCGACGCACCATTTCGTCCGCGTAGGCGCCCCAGTCGTACCAGCTCGTCTCGAACGAAAGCGGCCCCGAATCCATGAATCCGCCGTTCGGATTCGGAATCCCCGCACCGCCTTCTCCCGAAGCTCCGACCCCCCTCGCGGCCTGCTCGATCGACTGCTTGAGCCCCGGCAGTCCGGTCGTCGTCGCCCCTCCCGCCGTGGGCGCGCGGAACGTGTCGGAAGCGGAGGAACGATCCTCCGCGACGGCCGTTTGGGGCGACCGCTGCGCCGAGGACCCGTCCGCCGTTCGCGAGCCCGAGGGCTGGGCGCCTGCCGCGTTCGGATTGGGACTTCCCGGCGCGAGGCCCCGTTTTCCGGGACGGTCGGGCACGAAGGGCGAGTCGGCCTTCGGCTTCGTTCGGTCTCCCCCTCCCGCGACGCGGTTCTTGTCGGAGAGGTCCGACCGTCTGGGGTTGGCGCGCTCGGGACCCGGCGCTTCGCGATACACGATCGGGATCTGGTCGTCCGCCGTCTTCGGGCGAAAGCCGGACAGAAAATCCGGCCTTGCCCCGGCCGGCCCCCGGACGTGGTCGACGACGAAGAGCAGAATGATGTGGAAGGCGAGGGAGATGAGGATGGCGCGCTCGACGGGGAACCCGCGATCGGGACGCCGCTCGATCTCGACAAACAGGCCGCGCGTCGGATCCGGAGGCTGCCGCGTCTCCCCGGGGCTCTCCATCCGGCGCCGCGGACCGGACGGCGCGTGAGCAAAGGCCGCGGACCGCGAGGCGGGAGCGCGGATGGCGGCGGGCGTCGGGACATAGTCCGAGAGGCCGAGCACGGTGCGGCCGCCGTTTTCGCCTGGTCGGAGAGGCGCCTCCGGCCGCGACAGACCCGGAAGAGGTCGGCCAGCATCCCCCTCCAGGTCGAGAAAGGATCGGCCGGCGCCCGGAGAAACCGGGCCCGCGGAAAAAGAGGGGAAGGGCCGGCGGTCGCCGGGCTCGAGGTTCAGGACCGACCGGGTGATCGGCGGACCGGAGCTATCCGGTTGCGGGGAGGGCGTGCCGGAAGGCCTCGGCTTCGGAGGAATCGGATCCACGCCGAGCCCGAGGAACGAACGGGAGGCGCGCCCTTCCCGGGCTCCGTCCTCCTCCGAATCCCTGTCCCACCATGGGCCCAACCTGTCCTCCGCGCTTTCTGGGGCGTGCGCTGCTCTTGCTATTCGGAGCCGTTCGGGCTTCCCGCCTCTACCGGAACCTTCTCTACCGGATCTTCATCGGATCGACCCTCGCGATCGTCGCAGCAGCGCGGAGCCCGCTGCGGGCATTCAGGCAGTCCGGCCTTCCAGGCAGTCCGTCCTTCGGTCCCTGGTTTTTTGAGCCATGAGTACAGTCTTCCACCCCGCGGGAACGGGTTCCCGATCCTGTAACGCGAATCCGGCTCCCGGGATTTCGACCCTTGCAAGAATTCGGACACCCGAGCCGCCAGGAACGCTCTTCGCTCTTTTAAGCGACATGTATCGTAGCGGCGCGCCATGTCGGAAGGAGACGAGTCGGGCCGCCGGATCGTGTCGATCGTCCACCTCGCGATGATCGCGACCCTCCCCTTGTACATCGGAATCCTGTGGATCGTCGCCGGCCACGCGCCGTTTCTTCGGATGATTCAGGCCCGCCCGCGCCTGCCGGAGACGCTCCTCGCGATCGGAGGGTCCGAGTGGCTCGCGGCGACGGTCGTCGGCCGCATCCTCCTGAAGGCCGGCAGAGGCCGCAAAGGGGCTGCGCAGCGGGTGCGGCGCTTTTTTCTGATCCGGATCGCCGCCGCGGAGGCGATCGCGGTGTTCGGGCTCTTCGCGGGATTCACGGGATCGGCCGGGCGCGAATATGCCCTTCTCTTCGCGGCCTCGGCCTTTGCCCTCATCGCCTCGACCCCGACCCGGTCCGCCTGGCAGCGGGCGTCGAGCGAGACGGCTGCAGCGCCACTTCCCCGGCTGACCGGGCCCTAGTTCGGACCACGTCGGCGGCCGCTCCGGTTGCCGGCCGGCGCCGCTTTCTGATAAAACTCACCTCTGTCGGATGTTGCGGGCGCAGGCCCGCTTTTTTATTCGAATGAAAGCGAGCGACCAAACGGTTCAGGAAGTCGCCTCGATCGCGGCGGAGAAGGGGTGTCGGCTGCTGGCGTTGGAAAACGCCGGTGTCGGCCGCTTTTCGACGCTTCGAGTCGTCCTCGAGCGGGCAAACGGGGATCCCGTAACGGTCGAAGACTGTGAAGCCGTTTCGCGGGAAGTTTCCGACCTCCTGGACCGTTCCGAGGATTTCCCCCACAAGTACACCCTGGAAGTCTCTTCGGCGGGGCTCGAACGCAAGCTCTACTCGCTCGAGGACGCGACCCGTTTCGTGGGGCGGAGGGTGCGGGTCAAGTCCGAGGAGCCGGTCACGCCCGAGCGGGTCGACCCGAGAGGGCGTGGAGCGCTCTCGCCGGCCCGGAATTTCATCGGACGGCTCGATTCCGTGGCGGGAGACGAGCTGAGAATCGTTGATGAGGCGGAAGGCAGAATTTATAATGTCCGTTTCGGCAATATTCGAGCCGCGAGGCTCGACTTTGAGTGGCCGGAGCGGCGGTAGGACGAACGAGGAGAGAGCGGTCCCGATGATTATTGATCCGTCGGTCATCCGACAGGTTTCGCGCGAGAAGGACATCGACGCCGAAAAGATGTTCGGCGCGCTCGAAGAAGCCATGTCTTCCGCGGCTCGGAAGTACTACCACGACAAGGCCGTCATGACGTCGATCGACCGGAAGACCGGCGAGATGACGGCGTTCTCGCGGCGCACCGTCGTCGACCTGCTCGATACGGAGTCCGAAGAGCCGCCGCCGCAGATCCTGCTCGACGAGGCAAAGACGCTCATCGAAAAGCACGGAACGAAGGGCGACGTCCGGATCCTCCGCCCGGCAGCCGAAGCCGAAGAGGGCGCGCTTCCCACCGAGGTGTCCGAGGTGCAGCTCGGCGACGAGATCCGGCAGTACCGGGAGCCCGTCGGGCTGGGACGCATCGCGGCCCAGACGGCCAAGCAGGTGCTGTATCAGAAGGTCCGCGAGGCCGAACGCGACAATATCTACAACGAATACTTCCCCAAGCTGGGCGAGCTCATGAGCGGCACCGTGAAACGCTTCGAGCGCGGCGACATGATCGTCGACCTCGGCAAGACCGAGGCGATCATCCCTCGCGATCAGCAGTCCCGCGCCGAACGGTACGGGCAGGGCGAGCGGATCCGCTCGATCCTCTACGACGTGCACAAGAATCCGAAGGGACCGCAGCTCGTGCTTTCGCGCACCGATCCCCGACTCCTGATCCGGCTCTTCGAAATGGAAGTTCCGGAGATTTATGACGGCACCGTGGTGATCAAGGGCGCGGTCCGCCAGCCCGGAGAGCGCGCCAAGGTGGCCGTCCGTTCGCGCGAGCGGGACGTCGATCCGGTCGGCGCCTGCGTCGGCATGCGCGGAAGCCGCGTCCAGTCGATCATGCGCGAGCTGCACGGCGAGAAGATCGACGTCATTCTCTACTCCGAAGACCTCATCACGTTCGCTCAGAACGCGCTCGCGCCGGCGAAGATCACGCGCGTCTCCCCGATCCACCACGAGGACGCGACGATGAGCCTCGACTGCGTCGTCGAGGACGACCAGCTCTCGCTCGCGATCGGGAAAAAGGGACAGAACGTCCGCCTCGCCTCCGCGCTGATCGGAATGAAGATCGAGATCAAGGGCGAAAGCGAAGTCAAGGGCGAAGTCGCCGAGGCGCTCTCCCGCATGCTGCAGGCCTCGCGGCGCCGCCAGACCGCCCTGTCGGACGTGACGGGAATCGGTGAGAAAACCGTCGCGAAGCTGAGCGAGGCGGGCATCACGACGCTTTCGGACCTTCTGGAGAAAAGCGTCGAGGAGCTTTCGGAGATCCCGGGAATGGGCGAGAAATCGGCCGAGAAGGTCCTGGAAGCGGCCCGCGCTTTCGAAGCGGAGCCCGAGCCGGAAGCGGATTCGGAAGAAGAGGGCGCGAGCGCCGATTCGGGCGACGGCGCGACAGACGAGAACGGCAACATTTCGGAGACGGCCGAAGAAACGACCGTCGGGGAGTAATCGGTTCCTATGGGAAAGATCCGAGTCGAGGAATTGGCCGCGCAGATGGGGATCGGCAGCAAGGAAGTTCTCTTCCTTCTGCAGTCGATCGGCGTGGACGTGAAATCCCCCCAGGCGGCGCTCGACGAGTCGACCGTATTGGCAATTCTCCAGGGCAAGACGCACGCGCCCAAACAGCTCATCGTCCGCGACACCGAAGCGCGAGCGCCCCGGCCGCAGAAAAGCGCGCTGTCGCGCATCAAGATCGTGGAAAAGCCCCCCGCCGGAAGCGGCGAAGGGGAAGTCGAGGAGCCCGTCGCTCCCCCGAAGCGCGAGCGCACCGCGCGCGCCGCGCACCCGGCGGAGCCCGCGCGGACGGCCGTCATACCGTCCGAGCCGGACGCTCCGACGCCCGCCCCCGTCGCGGCGGCAGCGCCCGTCGCCGCGGCGGCTCCCGCGCCGGCGACACCTCCTCCGGCTGCCCTGGTCCCGCCCTCCGCGCCCGCGTCCGCTTCCGCGTCCGCATCATCCGGGAGCGCCGCTTCCGCCGTAACTTCCGCGCCGGGGACGCCCGCGGCTCCTCCGGCGGCCGCGGCCTCCGCCCCGGCAGCCCCGGCAAGCTCCGTCGCGCCGCCTTCGCCTTTGCCTTTGCCTGCGTCCGCGAGCCTGTCGGCGCCGGGCCGCCCGTCCATCCCCCCCGCCCCGCTCGTCATGGGTCCGGATGGCAAACCTGTTCCGCGCCGGATCGTTCTGCCTCCGAAGCCGATCATTCCGCCTCGCCCGACATACCCGGCGCGTCCCACCGGGCCGGCCGGACCCCTCGCCGGCGCTCCCGGACGCCCGATGGGCCCGGCGGCGGGTACTTCGCGCCCAATGGGCCCCGCCTCCGGAAACCGGCCGATGGGCCCGGCGGGCCGGCCCCTCGGTCCGTCCGGACCGTCGGTCTATCGCCCCGCCCCCGGCGGCCCGGGCGCTCGACCGCTCGGCGGGCCTCCCCGTCCGGGCGGTGGTCCCGGCCGTCCCGCGGGGCCGCTCGGACGCCCGACCGGCCCGGCCGCCTCGCGCGGCGGAGCCGTGCCGGCGGTGCCTGGAGCCGAACGGCCGACGATCAAGCGGAAGAAGGATGACAAGGAAGACGCCAAGAAGACCGCCAAGAAGGGCGGAGCAAAGCCGAAGATCACGGTCGCGGACGAGGTGGACCTGCGGGACTTCGTCGGGACCTACGAGGAAGACACATACTCGGACATCTCGCTTCCGTTGATCGAAAAGACCGCGGAAGGCGAGGAAACGCCCGTAGCCGTCCGACCCGTCTCCAAGTCTGCACTCCGTCGCGCCTCGAAGGAGACGCGCACCCACGACTCCGGCAAGCTCCTCGAATTCAAGAAACCCCTGCCCACGGGCCCCGTGTTTCTCTCGGAAGGTGTCACGGTCAAGGAGCTTTCCGAGAAGCTCGGCGTGCTCGCCAAGGACATCCTGCGGCTGCTCATGCAGCGCGGAATGATGGCCACCGTCAATCAGCCGCTCGACGCCGCCACCGCGATCCAGATCGCGAAGGAAGTCGGAGCGGAAGCCGCGGTGGTTTCCTTCGAGGAGGAGCTCGAGCTCGCCCGATCCTCCACGCAGACGTCGGCGGCGGCCGAAGGAACGGGCAAGGAAGCCCGCGTTCCGCGCGCCCCCGTCGTGACCGTCATGGGCCACGTCGACCATGGCAAGACGTCACTGCTCGACGCGATCCGTCAGGAAAACGTGGCGGGCGGCGAGGCCGGCGGCATCACGCAGCACATCGGCGCTTACCGGGTCGAATCGCACGGCAAGCCGATCGTATTTCTCGACACACCCGGCCATGAGGCGTTTACTTCCATGCGCGCCCGAGGAGCCAAGGCCACGGACATCGTCGTGCTCGTCGTCGCGGCCGATGACGGCGTCATGCCGCAGACCATCGAGGCGATCGATCACGCCCGGGCGGCGAAGGTTCCGATCATCGTCGCGATCAACAAGATCGACAAGGCCAACGCGAACACCGACCGCGTCAAGAAGGAGCTCGCCGACCGCGGCGTGCTGCTCGAGTCGTGGGGCGGCGAGGTTCCCTCGGCCGAGATCTCCGCGCTTAAGAAGCAGGGGATCGACCATCTCCTGGAGCTCATCCAGCTCGTATCGGAAATGTCGGAGCTCACCGCGCCCGCCGTTTCGGAGGCGCGAGGCGTGGTTCTCGAGGCGCGGCGCGAAGTGGGACGAGGGAACATCGCGACCGTCCTCGTGCAGGCCGGCAATCTCAAGGTCGGCGAGGTCTTCTTCGCCGGTTCCGTGTTCGGCCGCGTCCGCTCGATGCAGGACGACCGGGGCGCCAAGCTCGACGTCGCGGGCCCGGCGACTCCGGTCGAGGTGACCGGCTTCGAGGATCTGCCTTCGGCCGGGGACACCTTCCAGGTGGTCGAGGACGAGGCGAAAGCTCGCTCCGTCGTCGCCTTCCGGCAGGCCAAGGACCGGGAGAAGGCAATGGCCGCGTCCTCCAAGTTCTCCCTGGATCAGCTCTTCAGTAAGATCCAGGAAGGGCGCGTCAAGGAGCTCGGCATCGTCCTGAAGGCGGATGTCGTCGGATCGGTCGAGGTGCTGAGCCAGGCGCTCAAGAACCTGTCCAACGAAAAGGTCAAAGTCTCGGTCCTCCACGCCGGCGTCGGGGCGATCAACATCAACGATGTCCTCCTCGCCTCCGCGTCGAAGGCGATCATCGTCGGGTTCAACGTGCGCCCGGAGCGCAAGGCCGAGCAGGAAGCGGAGAAGGTGGGAGTCGAGATCCGCCTCCACACCGTCATCTACAACGTGACCGACGAGATCAAGGCGGCCATGGAAGGCCTGCTCGATCCGACCCTCAAGGAAGTGGCCCAGGGCCGCGCGGAGGTCCGGAACACGTTCAAGGTGCCGAAGTTCGGCATCGTCGCGGGCTGCTACATCACCGAGGGCTCGATCAGCCGCAGCTCGAAGGTCCGACTCCTCCGCGACAACCGCGTGATCTACGAAGGCAAGATCGGATCGCTCCGCCGGTTCAAGGACGACGTCTCCGAGGTCAAACTCGGATTCGAGTGCGGGATCGGGCTCGAGAAGTATCAGGACGTCAAGACCGGAGACATCATCGAGGCGTACCAGGTCGAAAAGGTCGCCGGCGTGATGAATGGCTGAAGCCGAAGGCCGGGAAACGGGAAACGGGAAGCGGGAAACGACGTAGGGCCGATCGGGCGCGTCTTTCGTTTTCCGTTCGCGTTTCCTGTCTCCGGTTTCCCGTCTCCCGATCCTTCCTATGGTGCTCGCCTACGCCATCTTCGACATTCACCTTCCGGGCTGCCGCAGCCTGAAAGAGAAACGCATGGTCGTGAAGAGCCTCAAGTCCCGTATCCGCCACGAGTTCGAGATCTCGGCGGCGGAGGTCGGCGGCCAGGACCTTTTGCAGCGATGCGAGCTCGGAGTCGGCGCCGTCGGCCCCGACCAGGCGCCCCTCGATGCGCTCCTCCAGGGCGTGCTCCGCTTCGTCGAAGCGAATCTGGAAGGGGACATCCTGGAGTATCGGAATGAGTTCATTCATGTCTAGAGCGGCGCGATGAAGGTCCCCCGTTTGGAGTTCGGTGGATTGAGTTCTGAACAGGGAGTTCTGAACCTGGAGTTCAACGTATCGAGTCCGGGTCACTGAAGTACTGTTCGACGCGGTCCGAATCATCCGGTTGACCCGGAATTCGAGGCTCACGACTCCCAACCAGAAACTTAAAACCGAAGACCCAAACCCTCCATGAAAACTCCCTCCCGCCGAAGCGAACGTGTCGCGGACCTCGTCCGCGCGGAGATCTCGCGACTTCTCCTGCTCGAGGCTCACGATCCCCTGCTCCGCACGATCACCATCACCGATGTCTCGATGCCGGCGGATCTGCGGTCCGCCCGGATCTACTTCTCCGTCCTGGGAGGCGATGCCGAGCGGGACGACGCGCGAGCGGCGCTCGATCGCGCGTCGAGCTTCCTTCGCCGCGAAGTCGGCCGGCGTTGCGCCCTCCGTTTCGTACCGGAGCTCCATTTTTTTCCGGACCTCTCGCTCGAGCGGGGGGCCCGCATCGAGGAGCTCCTCGCCAAAGTCGTGCCCACGGCGACGGACGTTCCGGGCGCGCCGGTCCCCGGTGAGGCAGTCGGCACGGACGACGATGGCGAGGAGGCCGGCGACGGCGATCGCGAACCCTCCGCGGAGACCGAGTGAAGCCCGATTCGCTCGCGAGAGGATTTCTCATCCTCATCGACAAACCGGGCGGCCTGACATCGCACGACGTGGTCGAACGCGTTCGCCGGGCGACCCGCATCCCACGAATCGGACACAGCGGAACGCTCGATCCGATGGCGACGGGCCTTCTGCTCCTCTGCGTCGGAGGCGCGGCTCGGCTCCAGGGATTCTTCACGCTGATGGACAAGTCGTACGAGGGGACGATCCGTCTCGGGCGCGCGACGACGACCTACGACCGCGAAGGAGCTCCGCTCGGCGAGGAGCGCGACGCGTCCGGCATCGGGGCCGCCGCGATCGAGGAAGCTGCGGAAGCGTTCCGCGGGCAGTTCGACCAGTCGCCGCCTCCCTATTCCGCCAAAAAGATCAACGGCCGCAAGTTCTACGAGATGGCGCGCAGGGGGGAAGCGGTCCCGATTCTTCCCAAGAAGGTCCGGGTCAGCGAGCTTCGCCTCTCCGAACCCGCCGGCGGCCGCATCGCGTTCTCCATCTCCTGCACGTCGGGCACGTACATCCGCTCGATCGCCCACGAGATCGGAGAAAAGCTCGGGTGCGGGGCGCATCTCGAGAGCCTGCGCCGCACGCGGATCGGAGAGTTCCGGGTCGAGCAGGCAATCGCCCTCGAGCTCTTCGAATCCCTTCCTCCGGAGGAACGCGTTTCCGCCTCGCACGCCGTTCCGCTCTCCCGCGTTCCCTTCCCCTTCGAACGCCTGCGTCTCGCCTCCCTGGAGGCCTGGAAGGTGCGCAAAGGCCAGTCGATCCCGGCCCGCGGCGTCACGTCCGGCGAGGGAGCCTGGATCACGCTGCTCGGGCCCTCCGAGGAGATGGTCGCGCTCGCCCAGGTCTCGCCGATCGGCCACGGGGGCGTGTCGCTTTTGAAGCCGAAGATCGTGCTGGCCGAGGAGCCCGTGCCCGGACGACGGTAGGGGCGGCTTGAGCGGCTGCCATCCGCGAGCCGGCCGAAAGGCGATAGCGGCCAGCGGGTTAGCCTCATTTCGCCTTCCCCCCGTCTCATGTTAGGCTTGGGGTTTATTAAAAAAGTGTAGAGAGTCATAGGAGTAATCTTGAACGCCACCACCTTTCAGACGGAAAAGCCGAGCATCGTGCAGAGCTTTCGTACCCACGACACCGACACCGGATCCCCCGAAGTCCAGGTCGCGCTTCTGACGAACCGGATCACTTACCTGACCGACCATTTCAAGACGAACGCCAAGGATCATCACTCCCGGCGCGGTCTCTTGAAGCTCGTCTCCCGGCGCCGGCGCCTGCTCGACTACCTGAAGAGCGAGAGTGCCGATCGGTACCACCGGCTCATCGAGCGCCTCGGAATCCGTAAGTAACATCCCACGGCCGACGGGCCGGGACGCGTTTCTCCTCCCGCGCGCGGGCATTCCGCCCCGCGCCCGCGTCCCATGCCGCCTTCGGCCTTTCGAAAGGAACGTCCAAGCGCCATGCGACACACCATCAGCGTCCCGCTCGGGACCAAATCCCTCGAGATTGAGATCGGCAAGCTCGCGAAACAGGCCGACGGCTCCGCCGTCGTGCGGTTCGGCGACACCGTGGTCCTCGCGACCGCGGTCTTCCAGAAAGAGCCGAAGGAAAACGCCGACTTCTTCCCCCTGACGGTCGACTACAAAGAGAACACCTACGCCGCCGGCCGCATCCCGGGCGGGTGGTTCAAGCGTGAGGGCCGTCCCACGGAGAAGGAGATCCTGACATCGCGCCTGATCGACCGGCCGATGCGTCCCCTCTTCCCCAAGGGCTTCAACCATGAGACGCAGCTGATCGCCTTCGTGCTCTCCGCGGACGGACAGAACGATCCGGACGTCCTGGCCTTAAACGGCGCGTCCGTCGCCCTCACGTGCTCCCTCATCCCCTTCTACACCCCCGTGGGCGCCGTGCGCGTCGCGCGGATCAACGACCAGTTCGTGGTGAACCCGACCAACGCGGAGCGCGACAAGTCCGACATCGACCTCGTCGTGGCCGGAACCGAGGACGCCGTCGTCATGGTCGAAGCGGGCGCGCGCGAGGTGCCGGAGCGCGTCATGCTCGACGCGATCTTCTTCGGCCACGAGATGGTCCGGAAGATCGTCGCAGCTCAGAAAGAGCTGCAGCGCCTGGCCGGGTACATGAAGCCGGACTGGCATTCGCCTCAGGCTTATCCGCCGGCGGTCGCCGCCGAGGTCCGCCAGAAGTGGGAGGCGCCGATGATGGGCGCGCTCACGATGAAGGGGAAGATCGCGTCCTACGCCGAAATCAAGATGGTCAAGAAGTCGGCGGTGTCGATGGTCCCCGAGAACGAGCCGGAGAAACGCCAGCAGACGGCCAAGGCGGTCGACGATCTGGTGAAGACGCTCACCCGCGAAACGATCCTCGGAAAGAATGAGCGCCTCGACGGTCGCGCGTTTGACGAGGTGCGGCCGATCGCCGCCGAAGTGGGCCTTCTCCCCCGCACCCACGGCTCCGCCCTCTTCACCCGCGGCGAGACGCAGGCGCTCGTCACGGCGACCCTTGGAACGTCCGACGATACCCAGATCATCGAGGAGTACGAGGGAGAGCTCGAGCACACGTTCCTGCTTCATTACAACTTTCCGCCGTTTTCGGTCGGCGAGGCGAAATTCCTGCGCGGCCCGTCGCGGCGCGACATCGGCCACGGGAATCTGGCGCGGCGGGCTCTCGCTCCGGTCCTGCCGAACGAAGACGCGTTTCCGTACACCGTCCGCGTGGTCTCCGACATCCTCGAGTCCAACGGATCGTCGTCCATGGCCACGGTCTGCGGAGGCGCTCTGGCGCTGATGGATGCGGGCGTCCCGATCAAGGCCGCTGTCGCCGGCGTCGCGATGGGCCTCGTGTCCGACGGCGACCGGTTCGCCATCCTGACCGACATCGCGGGCCAGGAAGACCACTACGGCGACATGGACTTCAAGGTCGCGGGATCCCGCGATGGAATCACCGCCCTCCAGATGGACATCAAGATCAAGGGCCTGCGGCGGGAAATCCTCGAGCGCGCTCTCGAGCAGGCCCGCGTCGGACGCCTGCACATCCTGGACAAGATGCTCTCGGCCATCGAGAAGCCGCGCGTGAACATTTCGAAGTTCGCGCCCCGGATCTTCACGATCCAGATTCCGCGCGACCGCATCCGCGACGTCATCGGAAGCGGCGGCAAGACGATCCGCTCGATCATCGAGTCGACGGGGTGCAAGATCGATGTCGAGGACTCGGGCAAAGTGTCGATCGCATCCTCCGATGAGGCGGCCGCGCTGAAGGCGATCGAGATCATCGAGAGCCTCACTCAGGAGCCGGAGATCGGCAAGGTCTATCGGGGCAAAGTGCGCCGCGTCGAGGCGTACGGCGCGTTCGTCGAGATCCTGCCCGGTCAGGACGGCCTGGTCCACATCTCGGAGCTCGCTCCCTACCGCGTCCGCCAGACGACCGACGTGGTCAAGGAAGGCGACGAGGTCACGGTCAAGATCATCGCCGTCGATCCGATGGGCAAGATCAAGCTGTCCCGCAAGCAGGCTCTCTCGCCGGAGGAGCTCGAGAAGGAAATGGCGATGGCGCCCGCCGGCGGCGGCGACGACGACCACGGCCCCGGACCGCGCGACGACCGGGGTTCCCGGGATGATCGCGGTCCGCGTGGACCTCGGCGGTAGTCGGTCGGATCGCCTGCGAGGCGACCGTTACTCGTCTGGAAGGCGCGCGGCCATGAGGCCGCGCGTTTTTTTTGAGGCAGATCGCAGCGCCTGCGCGGCCGCCGCATTCGGCGGGGAACGGTCCGGTCCGCTATTCCCGGATTCGGGCGGATAATCAAAAGGGAAAGGGCTCACCATGGACCGATCCGCCGCCTCGGCGAACAAGCTTCTCGCGTCTCTCGATCGCGCTGACCTGAGTCGCCTGATCTCGCACCTCGAGCCGGTCGAACTGAAGTCGTCCCTTCCCCTCCACGAGATCGGCGCGCCGGTCTCGCACGTCTTCTTCCCTCTCGACTTCATGGCTTCGATGGTCGTCCGGATGGCGGATGGCTCTGAAATCGAATCCGGCACGATCGGCAACGAGGGAATCGTCGGGGTTCCGGCGCTCATGGACGGCGATATCCCCTTCGTCGAGACGTTCGTCCAGATCCCGGGCACTGCGCTGCGCCTCTCGCTCGACCGGTTCCGGCGCGAGCTCGCGCGCGGCGGAGGGCTGGCCGACGCGGTTTCCGAGTACACGCGCAATCTTCTCCGGCTGATCGTCCAGTCGAGCGCATGCAACCTCGCGCACTCCCTGCCGCAACGATGCGCCCGGATGCTCCTCATCTGCAGCGACTCGGTTTCCCGGGACACCTTTCGCATCACGCAGGAATTTCTCGCCGAGCTTCTGGCCGTCCGGCGCGCCAGCGTTACGGTGATCGCCGGAAAGCTGAAGGCGGCCGGGCTCCTGCAGTACCGTAACGGAACCGTGACCATCCGCGACCGGGCCGGGCTCGAGCGGGCTTCGTGCGAGTGCTACCGAGTGATCCGCGCGCAGCTCGACCTCGATCAGCGGGTCCGAAGCGATCGACCACCGGCCGTCGGAGGAGGGCGCCGTTGAGCGACGACTGGCCGGACCTCGCCCCGGCTCGGTGGCTCGACACGCGCGAGACCCTGCATCGGTGGACACAGATCCCGGGCAAGATCCTCCTTGCGAGAACACCGCTCGTGAATCATTACTGGAACGCCGCGTTCCAGTCCACGCCGCGAGGATGGACGACCGGTCCGATGCCGCGGCCCGACGGCGCCGGGGAGTTCTCGATGGATTTCGATTTCTGCGAGCATGCACTCATCATCCGTTCGAGCGACGGCGCATCGGGAACCGTGCCGCTCGTTCCCCGTTCGGTGGCGGATTTATACGAGGCGGTCGTCCGGGAGCTGGCCCGGCTCGGCATCCGAGTCCCGATCTGGACGATGCCGGTCGAGATCGAGAATCCTACCCGCTTCGAGGATGACCGCACGCACGCTTCGTACGATCGGGAGTTCGTCGAGCGATTTCACAGGGCGTCGCTCTCGATTGAACGCGTCTTTCAGAAGTTCCGATCGCAGTTTCTCGGCAAGTCGAGTCCCGTCCATTTCTTCTGGGGCAGCTTCGACGTCTGCGTCACGCGCTTCTCGGGCCGGCCGGCGCCGGAGCGGCCCGACGCCGACCGGATCACGCAGGAGTCGTACTCGCAGGAGGTCTCGAGCGTCGGGTTCTGGTTGGGCGGGGGCCCCGTGACCGAGCCCTCGTTCTACGGGTACGCGGCGCCGGAGCCCGAGGGCTTCCGGGAGGCGCCCGTCGCTCCCGCCGCCGCTTACTACAATCCCGACCTCAAGGAATTCCTCCTTCCCTACGAGGCCGTGCGGACGGCGCCCGATCCGGAGGCCGATCTCCTCGCATTCTGCGAATCGACGTACGTGGCGGCCGCGGACCGGGGGCACTGGGATCGCGCGGCGCTGGAACGGAAAAAATAGCCGGATTTCCGTTCCGCGCTGTTGGTTTGGGGAATCGCGATGTCCGCGGTCCTCCCGGATCGTGACGTCCAACGGATCGCCGATGAGCGATCGTTCCCCCCTTTCGCTAAACTCCCCGCCGAGGTGACCGCTTGAACTCACTGCCGCGCCTTCGCTTCGCCCTCTTCGCCTGCGCGCTCTCGTCTTTCTCGCCGCTTCTCTCCGGAGCATCTCCTTCCGGTGCAGGAGTCGATCCACGGCTCTTCTCCGACATGCGCTGGCGGTGCATCGGGCCCTTTCGCGGCGGACGGACGGTCGGCGCCGCGGGCATCCCGAATCAGCCGAACGTCTTCTTCATCGGGGTGAACAACGGCGGCGTTTGGAAAACGACGGATGCCGGGCGGACGTGGTCGCCGATCTTCGATGGCCAGCCCACCGGTTCGATCGGAGCGATCGCGCTCGCTCCTTCGAATCCCGAAGTGATCTATGTGGGCACCGGCGAGGGCCTTCAGCGGCCGGACCTCTCGACGGGCGACGGCATCTACAAGTCCACGGACGGCGGGAAAACCTGGCGCCATCTGGGCCTGCGGGACGGGCAGCAGGTGAGCGCGCTGATCGTCGATCCGAAGGACCCGAACCGCGTCTTCGCGGCCGTGCTCGGGCATCCTTACGGACCGAATCCGGAGCGCGGCGTCTTCCGCTCGACGGACGGCGGCGAAAGCTGGCAGAAGGTGCTCTCCCGCGACGAGAACACCGGCGCGGTGGCCCTCGCTTTCGATCCGGCCAACCCTCGCATCGTCTATGCCGACCTCTGGGCAGCGCGGCAGGCGCCCTGGGAGGTCGGCGCCTCGTTCAACGGGCCGGGAAGCGGCCTGTACAAGTCGGCTGACGGAGGCACGACGTGGGCGCACCTCGAGCAGGGGCTTCCGACGATCGCGCAGGGCCTCGGCCGGATCGGGCTCGCCGTGGCGCCCTCGGATCCGAACCGGATCTACGCTCAGGTGGACGCCGACGCCGAGCACGCCGGAACGTACCGCTCGGACGATGCCGGCGCTTCCTGGAAGCGCGTGAACGCCGAAACGCGCGTCTCGGGGCGCGGGGGCGATTTCGCCGAGATCCGGGTCGACCCGAAGAATCCGGACGTCGTGTGGGTGGCCAACACATCGACATACCGTTCGACCGACGGCGCCCGCACGTTTACGCCGTTGAAGGGCGCGCCGGGCGGCGACGATTACCACACGATCTGGATCAACCCCGACAATCCCGAGATCGTCCTGCTCGCGGCCGATCAGGGCGCCACGATCACCTTGAACGGGGGAAAGACGTGGAGCTCCTGGTACAACCAGCCGACGGCCCAGTTCTACCACGTGATCACGGACGACCGGTTCCCGTACTGGGTCTATGGCGGCCAGCAGGAGAGCGGCTCCGCCGGCGTCGCGAGCCGCGGGGACTCGGGCGCGATCACCTTCCGCGACTGGCATCCCGTGGGAATCGAAGAATACGGCTACGTCGCACCGGACCCTCTCGATCCGAACCTGATCTACGGAGGCAAGGCGACGCGATTCGACCAGCGCACGGGCGAGGTCCAGGACGTCTCCCCCGTGCCGCTCCGCAACCCGAAATACCGGTTCGTGCGCACGATGCCGATCCTGTTTTCCCCGACGGATCCGCACACGCTCTACCTCGGGTCGAACGTCATCTTCCGCACGCGCGACGGCGGACGCTCCTGGGACACGATCTCTCCCGACCTGACGCGCGAGACGTGGGAAATGCCGGCCAGCGTTGGCATTTTCGCTCCGCTCGATCCCGAGAAAGGAAAACACCGGGGAGTGATCTACACGATCGCGCCCTCGCCGAAGGACGGAAACGTGATCTGGGCCGGCACGGACGACGGGCTGATCCACGTCTCGCACGATGCCGGCAAGAGCTGGACGAACGTGACGCCGAAGGCTCTGACCCCATGGAGCAAAGTGTCGCTTCTCGAAGCCTCACGCTTCGATGCGGCGACGGTCTACGCCGCGGTCAACCGTTTCCGGCTCGACGACCTCCACCCGCACATCTGGCGCACGCACGACTCAGGGGCCACGTGGCAGGAAACCGTGCGAGGACTTCCGGAGGACGCCGTCATCAACGCCGTCCGGGAGGATCCGGTCCGGCGTGGACTGCTCTTCGCCGGAAGCGAGCGGGGCGTGTTTTTCTCGATCGACGACGGCGACCGCTGGCAGGCGCTGCAGCTGAACCTTCCGCAGACCGCGGTCCGGGACCTCGTCGTCCACGGAGACGATCTCGTCGTCGGAACGCACGGGCGGTCCTTCTGGATTCTCGACAACATCACGCCGCTGCGGCAGATCACGCCGGAGGTCGAAACCGCCGAAGCGTTCCTCTTCGCGCCCGCGACGGCCTGCCGGATCCGCCGCAGCACGAACACCGACACGCCCCTTCCGCCGGAAGAGCCCGCCGGCCAGAACCCGCCGGACGGCGCGATCATCGACTACGTTCTGACGCGCCCGGCGTCTTCCATGAAGCTCGAGATCCTGGATTCCTCCGGACGCGAGCTCATGACCTGGTCGACCAACGACGTCCCGGAGCCGGTGGAGAAAGATCTGAATGTTCCTGCCTACTGGCTGCGCGAGCCGGCCCGTCTCTCGTCGGATCCGGGCATGCACCGGTTCGTCTGGGATCTGCACTTGCCTGCACCACCGACCCTCGAGCACGAATATCCCATCTCGGCGATCGTGCACGACACGCCCCGTTCACCGCAGGGGCCCGCTGTTCTGCCCGGCCGGTACACCGTGCGGCTCGTCGCGGGCCCGCAGACGCTGAGCCGCGAGCTCACGGTGAAGATGGATCCGCGTGTCACCGTCCCTCCGGAGGCCCTCGCGAGGCAGTTTGCGATGGCGACCGAGATGACGGCGGCTCTCCGCGAGGACCGCGCTCTCCTCTCGGGCGTCGAGGCGCTCCGCAAGCAGCTCGAATCGGCAGCCGCCAGGCCCGATGCGTGGTCGGCTCGCGAAACCATCGAGGCGTTAGTCGCGCGGCTGGCGGATCTCCAGGGAACCGGCCGCCGGGCCCGTCGTGGGGCAAGCGCGGGGCCCGACCTCGCCCGTTTAAACGAAGACCTCGCCCATCTCTACGAAATCGTGGAGGGGGCCACGGCGCTTCCGACGACGCAGGTCGAGTCCGCGTTCCGGGAGCTCCGGGAGACTCTCGCCCGGGCGAAGGGCCAGTGGAATGAGATCCGGAAAAACGACTTGCCGAAGGTGCCGAAGAACCTGCTTCCGCCGCAGATCTCTCCCTAGCCGTCAGTAGGGCATCTCGTCGTCGCCGAGCCCGATCGCGTGCCCGATCTCGTGAACGACCGTGTCCCGGATCTCGCGGATCGCGTCCCCGCGCGTGCTACACATCCGGAGGATCGGCCCGCGGAAGATCGCGATCTGGGAAGGAAGATGCGAGACCGCGGACTGGCGATGGAAGAAATCGACGCCGCGGAAGATGCCGAAGAGCTCGGTGTCGTCCGGCGTGTCCGTCTCCTCATAGTCCTCCCTCGCCGGCTCCTCCTCGACGACGACCACCGCGTTCTCGAGGTACTTCCGGAAGTGAGCCGGAACCTGCGAGAGAGCTTCCTCGACGTAGGCCTCGAACTCTGCCGGGCTTATCCGCGAGGCTCCCGGCACTTCAGATCCCGAAGAGCGCCGTAAAGCTCGCCGTCGTCTTCTCCGCCACCTCCGCGAGGTCGACGCCCTTCACCTCCGCGAGCTTGCGCGCCGTCTCGATGACGAACGCCGGCTCTCCCGGCTTTCCCCGGTGCGGGACAGGCGCGAGAAAGGGCGTGTCCGTTTCGATCAGCATCGCCCCGAGAGGAAGGCCCGCCGCCGCGGCGCGGATATTTTCCGCCGGCCGGAACGTGATCATCCCCGAGAACGAAATGCGATAACCGAGGTCAATCGCGCGGGCCCCGTACTCCGCGGTCTCGGTGAAGGAATGGTAGACGCCCGGACGCTCCCGGGGCGGCTGGCGCGACAGGAGGGCGAGCATCTCGACCCCGCTCTCGCGGTTGTGGAGAATGGCGGGCTTGCCCAGCCGGCGCGCGAGATCGAGCATCCATTCGAGCACGGCGATCTGCGTCTCCCGCGGCGAGTAGTCGTAATGAAAATCGAGCCCGACTTCCCCGATCGCGGCGACCTTCGGGTGGCGCGCCAGCATCTCGAGCCGCGGCCCGTCGCGCTCCGGATCGAAATCCTTCGCCTCATGGGGATGAATTCCGACGGCCGCGACGGCGTCCGGATGCCGGGACGCGATCGCCACAGCCTCCTCGGAGTCGGGAAGCGTCGTGCCGGGAATGAGAAAGCGGCGTACGCCCGCTTCGCGCGCGCGAGCGAGCAGAAGATCCGGATCCGCCGCCGCGGCGTCGCGCCCGCGGAGCTGCAGGTGGCAGTGGGAGTCGGAGAGGATCGGCAGTTCGGGCATGGGCACCTGTCGTGAGTTATCTGTTATCCGCTATCCGTTCTCGGTTTCGCTTCGCCGTGTGTGGGGCACATTCGCTCTCCCGAGGGCTCCGAACTGAAAACCAGAAACCGAGAACTGAAAACGGTCCCCGGGATCCAGTGGTTCACTTCACCCGGCTCCCCGGCGGCACGTCCGGCCGGACTTCGAGCAGGGACGGCTCCCCCGCCTCTCCGACGGTAGCGGCGAGGACCATTCCGTTCGACTCGACCCCCATGAGCTTCGCCGGCTTGAGATTGGCGACGATCACGACGTTCCGCCCGACGAGCTCCTCCGGCGTGTATTTCGCCGCGATGCCCGCGACGATCTGGCGCTGCTCCGAGCCCGCGTCGACTTGAAGCTTCATGAGCTTGTTCGACTTCGGGACGCGCTCCGCCGACAGGATCTTCGCCGTGACGAGGCGGACCTTCTGAAACTCGTCGATCCCGATACGCTCGTCCGAGGGCGAGGCCGCCTGCGTCGAGGCCGCGCCGGAAACGGCGGAAGCCGCAGGAACAGCGGGGACAGCGGGAACCGCGGGGACGGCGGGTACAGCGGCCGAGGCGTCACCCCCAGGCGGCGGGCTCGGATTCGAGGAAGGCACCCCCGATTCGTGGGGGGCGCTTGCGTCTTTCGGGAATTCCGTCATCGTGTCTCCTTCCGGTTTCAGGTATGCGGCGATGTCCGCGCGGGGAAAAAGCGGCGGCGACTCGGGAAGGGGTGCCCCGAGCGCGAGACCTCCCCACGTCAGGTCGGGCTTTTCCGGGTCACGGGCCGGCAGCCCGAGGGTCTCGAAGATCCGCCGGGACGTGGACGGTATGAACGGGGAGAGCATCACCGCCGAAACCCGGAGCCCCTCCAGGGCGCCGTAGAGGATCCGATGAAGCCGCGGCGTGGCGCCCTCTTCTTTGCGGATCTTCCAGGGCTCGTGCCCGACGATGTAGCCGTTGATCTCGGCGAGGAGCTTCCAGACCGCCTCGATGGCGCGGTGAAACGACAGCTCGAGCATTGCCTGTCGCCACTCGGCGCGGACGTGCCCGTATGCGGTGTGGATCGCGTTGTCCGCACACGGCACGCCCGGCGCGGCTCCGAACGCCTGGCGGCAGAGGGCCGCCACTCGCGAAACCGTGTTGCCGAGATCGTTGGCGAGGTCGGCGTTGTAGCGGACGAGAAAGGCTTCGTCCGAAAAGCCTGCATCCTGCCCGAACGCCATCTCCCGCAGGAGAAAGTATCGGACGGCATCGGGGCCGAAGTCCGCCGCGAGCGCGTCCGGGCGAACGATCCCGCCGACCGACTTCGAAATTTTCTTTCCGTCGCGCAGCCACCAGCCATGCGCCCAGATCGTCGTCGGAAGCGGCAGGCCGGCGGAGAGCAGGAAAGCGGGCCAGTAAACCGCGTGGAAACGCAGGATGTCCTTGCCGATCAGGTGCACCCGGCGGGACTCCGGATTGTCCCAGAACTCCTTGTACAGGCCCTCATCCGCAGATCCGAATCCGAGCGCGGTGATGTAGTTGGCGAGGGCGTCGAGCCAGACATAGACGACGTGGCCGGGATGGTTCGGGAATGGAATTCCCCAGGAGAGCTTCGTGCGCGACACGGAGAGGTCGTTCAGTCCGCCCTTGATGAATGACACGACCTCGGCTCGCCGGGTGTCGGGGCGGATGAACTCGGGGTGGCTCTCGATGTGCTGCAGCAGCGGCTCGGCATAGCGGGACAGGCGGAAGAAGATGTTCTCTTCGGACTCCCAGACGCAGGGAGTCCCGTGGATCGGACATCGCCGCTCCGCGTCGAGCTCCTTCTCGGTGTAGAACACCTCGCACCCGGAGCAGTACCAGCCCTCGTGCTTCGCCGTGTAAAAGTCGTCCGCCGCGGCAATTCGGGCGATCAGCGCCTCGACCCCCCGGAGGTGGCGGTCCTCGGTGGTGCGGATGAAGTCGTCGTGGGCCACGTCGTAGGTTTTCCAGAGCTCGCCATAACGAGCGACGACGCGATCCGCGAGAGCGATCGGCGACACGCCCTGCTCGACCGCGGCCTTCTCGATCTTCTGTCCGTGCTCGTCCGTTCCGGTCAGAAATCGCGTGGGCTCGCCGGCGAGCCGATGAAAGCGCGTTACGGCATCGCCCACCACCGTCGTGTAGATGTGCCCGATGTGGGGCAGATCGTTGACGTAGTAGATCGGCGTCGTTGCGTAAAAAGGCTTCACGGGGGAAGAAGCTATCAGCTCCCGGTTGCGGCCGGGGGACGGGGCCGTGTTCCGTTTTTCGTTTTCCGTTTTCCGTATTCCGTCTTCCATCTTCCGTTTTGAGTTTCGAGTTTTTTCGCACCTTCAGCGTCGGCTCCGGGCTGACGACGAGCGACTCTCTCCGTGCGACGGATGCGGACCGGCTGAACCGATGACGGGGACGGGTGACCGACGACTTTCTTTCACATCAACCCCGCCTCCCGGAACGACACACATCCGGAGCGGCCCACCACGATGTGGTCGAGCAGGCGGATCCCGACGGACTCCGAGGCTTGAGCGAGACGGCGCGTGAAGTCGCGATCCTCCCGCGATGGAGAGGGATCGCCCGACGGGTGGTTGTGGTACAGGATGACGCCCGCGGCATTTTCGAGCAGCGCCTGCTTCAGGATCTCGCGCGGCTCGACCACCGCGCGGTCGAGCGTGCCCCGGTAGATGTCCGGCACGTCGCGCAGGAGCCGATTCCGCGCGTTGACGAAGAGCGCGCCGGTCCGCTCCTGCGCACCGTCGCCGCGCGTGCGTCGCAGGTACTCCTTCACGAGCGCCGGTTCCTGGAAGAGATCGCGGAGCGGAAGAGGCTCCGCCGCCAGCCTCCGTGAGAGCTCGAGCGCCGCCTCGATCACGGCCGCCCGCGCCCCCTTGATCCCCCGCTCGCGGCGCAGCTCCGCGCCCGTCATTCCGGCGAGGCCGACGAGGCCGCCCCGCGACGCGAGGATGGCGCGGGCGCAATCGAGCGCGCTGCCCCCGCGCGTGCCGGAGCCGAGAAGGAGCGAGAGGAGCTCCTCGTTCGAGAGGGCCGCCGCTCCGACGCGGGAGAGCCGCTCGCGCGGACGGTCCTCGCAGGGAAGATCGCGAATCCGAAAAAAATGTCGAGTCGGAATTTCGGTCATGCGCAGGGCCGGGGGAACCGGTCGCGCCCGAGGAGGACGAGGCATATTCTCACACTATGGATGGACGCGGCCCGCTCCCGATGCGAACGATCCTGCTCGTGGCGGGTATCCTCTGCGTCGCGGCGGCCGTTCTCTGGCCGATCCTCTCGCGATGGGTCGGGCGCCTGCCCGGGGACATCACCGTGAGGAAGGGCCCGTGGACCTTCGCGTTTCCGATCGTCACCTGCCTCCTGCTGTCGTTTCTTCTCTCGCTCTTTTTCGCGCTCTTTCGGCGATGAGTCGGCGGTAGAGCGCCTCGATCCGGTCGAGCCGGACCTCCGAAGAAAACCCCTTCTCGACCCGTTCCCGTCCGGCGCGGCCGAGCCGGACGCCGAGAGCCCGATCGAGGAGGAGGTGCCGGAGAGCCGCTGCCAGGGCCGGCGGGTCCCGTGGCGGCACAAGGAGACCCGATTCGCCGTCCTGGACGAGCTCGGGATTGCCACCGGCCGCGCTCGCCACCACGGGGCGGGCGAGCGCCATCGCCTCCCTCAAGGTCCCCGTGATGCCCAGTCCCTCGTAGGAGAGGTCCGCTACGGCATCGGCCGATGCCAGGACATCCGGCATGTCGGTGCGGAATCCGATCGTCAGGATCCGGCTTCCCAGTCCCGGAAGGCTCTGCTCGGCGAACCCGCGAACTTCCTCCTTCTTCGACTCGTCCTCGCACGCGACGATGGCGGTTTTCAAGCGGGGAAATTCATCCGCCAGGAGCGCGGTCGCGGCCACGAGATCCCGCCAGCCCTTCCACTCCCGCGCGCCGACCTGCACGACGAGGAAGTCACCGTCCGCGATCCCCCACTCTTTCCGGATCTTCGCCCCGTCCGCCTTCGCCGGGTCGAAAACGGAGAGGTCGACTCCGGCGTAGACAACGTTCACCTTTTCCGCGGGAAGGCGGCCCGAGCGGACGATCACGCGCTGGATGTCCTTGCACACCGTCACGACGGCGTCCATCCTGAAGTGATACTTGATCCGATTGAACGCGTCGAGCGGAAACGACACACCGCGGTTGACGACGAGAACGGGGCGGCGCTTCGAGAAGAGCGTCGAGAAGAGCGCGACCGAGTGGGCAATCCCCTTGTGCACATGGATCACGTCGACTTGTCTCTCCTCGATGATCCGCGCGAGAGCCCGGGCGCTCGCAAAATCAAATTCGTGCCGGAGCGGCAGCGGGAGAAAGGCGACGCCATCCGCGCGGGCCCGCCCGGGCACGTCCCCTGCCTCTCGCGAAATCACGGCGACGCGGTGTCCGCGCCGGGAGAGGCCGCGCCCGAGCTGGTACATCTGGACGACGCTCCCCGTTGAGAAAAGGCCCTTCTCGAGGATCTGAAGAACGGACAGAGGCCGCGCGCCGGGCCCCTCGGTCACGCCCCCGCCGCCATCTGCGAATCCGGCACGAGAACGATCTTGCCGTACTGGAGGCCTTCCTCCATCCGCGCGTAGGCCTCCGCGACGCGGGAAAAGGGATAGACGCGATCGATCGTCGGGCGGAGGCGTCCCGCGGCGACGGCGGCCAGGAGCGTGCGGAACTCGCGGTCGTTCGCCATCGTGGAGCCGAGAATGGAGAGCTGCTTCCAGAAAATCAGGCGGATCTCCTCCGCCGGATTCGGACCCGAGGTCGCGCCGCACGTCACGATGCGGCCGCCCTTGGCCGCGCACTGGAGCGACGACTTCCAGGTCGCTTCCCCGACGCAATCGACGATGACATCCACGCCGCGCTTGCCTGTGAGGGAGCGGATTTCCTTCGCGACGTTCTGTTTCACGTGGTCGAGCACGACTTCCGCGCCCTTGCCGCGCACACGAGCGAGCTTCTCCTCGCCGGCCGTCGTGGCGTAGATCCTCCCGCCGGAGAGAAGCCCGATCTCGACCGCGGCGCCGGCAACACCGCCTCCCGCGCCGTGGACCAGCATGGTCTCGCCGGGCCGGAGGCCCGCGCGGCCCACCACCATCCGCCATGCCGTCTGGTAAACGAGGGGAAACGCGGCGGCTTGCTCGAACGAGAGACCCTCCGGGATCGGAAAGAGATTGCGGGCCGGCACCACCACTTTCTCGGCGAAAGTTCCCGGCGTGTGCTCGCCCAGGATCTGGTAGGTGACGCAGAGGCTCTGCTCTCCCCCGCGGCAGAACTCGCAGCGATTGCAGTAGAGGCCCGGCTGGATGAGCACGCGATCGCCCGGGGCCACGCCCTCGACGCCGGCGCCCACGGCGTCCACGATCCCGGAACCGTCGGCTCCCGGGACCTGCGGAAGCGGGACGTCCGGAATGCCGTTACGGACGAAGATGTCCAGGTGATTGAGGGCGGCCGCGCGGATCGCGACCCGCACGTCGCCCGGACCCGGCTCGGGCTCCGGCCAGTCTCCGTACTCGAGGACCTCGTTGCCACCGTGACGGCGGAAGAAGACGGATTTCACGCGCTCGCCTCCTGAGGGATCGGAATTCGCGCGCGTATCCTACCGGACCGGACCCTGAGGGCGACTCCCGCGAGGCCGACCCGGCTGTCTTCGCCGGCGGTCTCCTATTGCAGGGAGAAGGTCTCCACGAGGAGAACGGCCATCTGGCCGCGGCTCACCGAGCCGTCAGGGCAATAGTTCCCGCCGCCGCAGCCCGCGGTGATGCCGCGCACCACGAGCTCCTGGATCCACGGTGCGAACGGGCTCGCGCAGGAGACGTCGGCGAACGGCGCCGTCGTGCAGGGAGGAGGCGTGTACGAGGGGCCGTCATGCGTCTTCAGCAGGAAGACTGCCATCTGCGCTCTCGTCACGGAATCGAACGGGCAGAAGTTGCCGCCGCCGCAGCCCGCGGTGACCCCGCGGCTCGCGAGCTCGTCGACCCACCGCGCGAACGGATTCGAGCACGGCACGTCGCCGAACGTCGCCACGGTGCATGGCGGGGGAAAGTACCCCGGGCCGTCGTTGGAGCGCAGGAGGAAAACCGCCATCTGCGACCGGGTCACGTCGTTGCCCGGGCAATAGTCTCCATTTCCGCAGCCGGCGGTCACGCCGTTGCGGGCCACCGTATTCACGAACTCACGCAGAGGGTTGCCGGACGGGACGTCGAGGAAATCGACGGAGATCGTTCGCGACGCCAGCGGGGACGAGCATCCGCCGACCGTGACAACGGCCGTGACGGCGAGCGAGGAGCCCGGTGCACCCGTCGGAAGATCGACGATAGTGCTGGTCGCTCCGGCGGCGATGGTCGCCGGCACGCTTCCGTTCACGAGAACCGCCGCGCCTCCCGGGGGTGCCGGCGAGGCGATCGAGATCGTGACCGTCGCGGTGCCCGCCGGCACGGACGCCGGGCCGATCGTAGGAGCCGATACGGGCGTCGCCACGGTCAGCACGCCCACGCCCGAGAGGGCCGTCGTGCAAAGGTCCGTAACGAAGACGTCGTAGAAGCCCTGGTCACCCGCGGCCGCGGCGGCGATCGACAGGGTGGGCGTCGCGGTCCCGGAGATTCCCGGCCCGTCCGACAGAGGAACGCCGCCTTTCCGCCACTGGTAGGTGACGGGGCCGTACCCGGAAGCGGACGTCTTGAGAGTCACGGGAGACCCGAGGCACACGGTCCGATTTGCCGGAGCCGTCGCGGCGAGCGCCGCGCTCTGGAGGAGAACCACCGGAGAGAACCCCGATCCGAAGTCGACGTTCACCAGGAGGTCGGGAACGCCCCCTCCCGTGACGTCCGCCGCGGCGAGGAACGTGACCGTGTTTCCGACATATTGGTCGGTCGGCGTCTGGTATCCGAAGCTCCCGAGTCCGCGGAGTAGCGAAATGCGCCCGCCTTCGGCCGAGGCGATGTCCACGATCCCGTCGTGATCGAAGTCTCCGGCGACCGCCCGCTGGGGAGAGCCCGCGACACCGACGTAGATCGGGTCCTGAAACGTCCCGTTCCCGTTTCCCTTGTACAAGGCGAGATTAGGTCCGCCCGAGACCAGGAGGTCCGGCTTCTGATCGCCATCCAGATCGTGTACGTCGAGCGAGTAACCGGCGACGGATTGCACGATCGGGGCCCCGAAGCCCGACGGAGAGCCGACGAATATGTCGACCGTGCTTGGACCTAGGGTGGGGTAGGAAATCACCACGAGATCGGTGATGCCGTCGCCGGTCACATCGACCGCCCGGACGATCCCCGCACCGAAGGTGGTCTGCAGCAGCGTCGGCGGCTGGAACGTAAAGTCTCCGTTTCCGAGCATGACCTGGATCGAGCTGTCATAGGGATTCGAAAACACCAGATCGAGCTTTCCGTCGCCATTGAAGTCGCCGGTCCCGCCGAGCGCTGTATTGAACGTCGCCGGCAGATCGATGGGATCCCCGAACGTGCCGTCGCCGCGACCCGGGAGAAAGGAGAAGAAGCCCGAGGTGGTGAAACGGCTGATGACCAGATCGTGGTGTCCATCTCCGTTGAAGTCTCCGACCGCGAGCAGGCTGATCGGAGTGGAAAAATTGAGAATGGTAGACGTCCGGAAACCGCCTTCCGCGCTCCAAGCGGATGAAGTCACCGAATTCCCCGCCGCACTCAGAAGCTCCGGACGCCCATCCTCATCGATGTCAGCGAGGACGTACCCCTGGAGGAAAACGACAGGCGCGGCCAGAAATTGGAGCGCCCCGACACCCTTCAGAATGGCGATCCCCTCCTGTCCGCCGACGACGAAATCCGTCGCTCCGTCTCCATCAAAATCGCCGGAACCCATCGCGGTCGGGAAGTAGGCCCCTATATAGGTCGCAGGAGACCCGAGCGCGCCGGTCGGGCTGGCCAGAGAAATCCAGAACGAGCCGGATATGGCGCAGCATGTGGATTGACCGGCGACGGCGACATCTGCCCTTCCATCTCCGTTCACGTCGGTCGCGACGATGGGACCCGGACTCGCCCCCGAAGGATACTGATAGGCGGCCGCGAACGTGCCGTCTCCATTGCCCCGGAGCACCGCCACGAATCCGGAAACGGAGACGGCGGCGTCGAGTTTCCCGTCGCCGTCGATGTCCGCGATGCTCAGGTCGTAGGGCAGCGAGCCGGCGGCGAAGTCCAATCGGGGCGCCGAGAAGGAGCCGGCAGCATCGCCACGGAATACCGATATTGTCCCGGCCTGCGAGTTCGTCGCGATCAGGTCCAGGTGCGAGTCCCCATTCAGGTCGGCGAGCCGGAGCCGATGTCCGCCCGCTGCCGGGGCGAGATCCTGCGGCGAAGAAAAGGTTCCGTCGCCGTTGCCCTTGAGAACCAGGATTCGAGCATTCGAATCCGTATAGCCCGAGCTCACGGCAACATCGGGATTGCCGTCGGAGTCGAAAAAGCCTCCGACAATCGTTGCCGGGCTATTGAGGTAAATGTTCACCCCGTACACGGTTAGAACCGCCGGCTGGAACGTTCCATCTCCGTTGCCAAGAGCCACGTCGACTCCGGTCTGTGTTGCGACGACCAGGTCCAGCTTCCCGTCATGGTTCACGTCGAGGAGAACGAGGCTCCCGAAGTAGCCGTAGGCCAGGGTCGCCGCCGGCGTCGGCGATTCCAGAAACGTTCCGTCACCCACGCCCCGGAGCAGATAGACCGTCAGGGTGCCGCTGTTGTTGTCCGAAGTGAGGACGGCGATGTCCGGATGAGCGTCCGCGTCGAGATCGCCGATCGCCAAAGACAGCACGGGCCGACCAGTCAAAAGCCGGGTTGCCTCGACAAAGGGATCCGGGCTGCACGTCGAAGGCGAGGCGAGAAGCGAGGAAAACAGGATAAACGGCGGGAGTGCCGAGAGAAGAAGCGTTTTCATGGGTAGCCTCGCTGGTTCGGATTGGAAGTGTCCCGTCAGCGTAACACCTGCCCCCCGGACAGGTGATCCTCAGTTCAGGTAACCGAGGGCCTTCAGCTTCTTCAGATAGTCCCGATCGCTCGCGGCGGGCGCCGGGACGGCCCGTTCGACCCGGCCTCCGTAGGTTGCAACCGACCCGCTTTCGGTCGACCCCGCCCGGAACAGGGCCGGGACCGGACGCCCCTCGAGGTCGAGCGCGACTGGAATTCCGGATCGAGCGAGGATCGAGGGCGCCACGTCCACCGCGCGAATGCGAAGCGAAACGGCCGGCCCTCCGTCGAAAACGGCGATCCGTCCGATCGATCCGGCACCGCCATGGCTCGCCAGAGAAAGCACGATCAACACGATCTCGCCGGCGCGCGCCCGGTCCGCCTCCCGACTGAGCTCCGCCGCCAGCCTTGCCACCTCTCCGTTGCGCCGCGCCGGATCGGCCCGCAGAATGTCCGGTCCCGGAAGGTAAATGGTCGCCAGAGGAACGCCCGGATGGCGGCGCAGCTCGTCGAGCGCGGCCCGGTCGATTTCCTCTCCGCCCGACGCTCGACCCAGGAGCTGCCGGTTGTCGGTGACGGCGCAGCCCGGCCACGGTCCGGACGCCCACCACCCGATCGCCTCGCTCGGCAGACCGGCCAAGGCCGCCACCTCCCAGAACGCGAGCGCCCTCCGGTCCGCGGCCGACACGGGCGCGCTCGAAACGAGGCCGAGCGCCGGTCCGATGCCGCGAAGATACCAGCGCGAGCCGAGCGGGGCACGCAGTGCCGAGGGAGAGCCGAGGGGGCGAACCCGCTCGAGCGCCCGGACCCCGTGCCGCGGCGCGGAGACTCCCGTCGCGGCCGTGGTCCAGATCTCGGGCGGCGAGCCCGCCTCCTGCGGCCACCATCCCGAGGCGGCCGTCGCAAAGAGCGCACCAAGAGGGTCGGTCCCGCCCGGGACTTCAGGAGCGCCGTCCACGGCGATCACCAGGACGGGCACGGGCCGCGGCGAGACGTGGAGGAGCGGCGGCGCCGGTGTCGCCGGACGCGACGGAAGGATCCCGGCGGCGGCCACGAGACCGGCGGCCACGACCGCGGCGATGGCTCCCACTCTCGGACGGGTCGCCGGCAGAGTCCGGGAGTGGGCGTAGGCGCGCGCGAGAAAGCCAGACCGGACGGTCCGGGCCGATGCGAAGGCGCCGAGGGCGACCGGGACTCCCCAGAGGAGGGATGAAACGGAAATGCCCGTCGCGAGGGAGCGGGCGCCGAATATCCAGACCGCGAACACGAGCGCCGCGGCAGCCGCGGACGTTCGCGCGGCACCCGCCGCGGGTGCGCTCGAGCGGTCCGCGATCACTCCCGCTCCGAGCGCGAAGAGGAGCGACGGCAGGAGAAACGCGACGGCGAGATGGGCGAGCAGGACGGCAGGCGCAGCGGCGCGGGCGGCGAACTCGGGCTCCGCCGAGGCGGTCGCCGCGACGCACGCCACCGCTGCGGCGAGCGCGCCCGCGAGCACTGCCGGGAGGAGAAGTCCCGAACGGCCCTCGAACGCCCGCGCGAACACGAACCGATCGACGCGGCCGTTCAGATATCCGAGCTCGCGAAGCCTCCGGCGCGCCGCGTCGAGATCGAGCGGCGGCGGGCCGCTCACGACCGGCGATTCCGCACCACGCGGGCGAGGTCGGCGAGCACAGCCGCCCCGGGGCGCGAGCGGAACGGGGCGAGAGCCGTCACCGCGGCTTCGAGAAGCTCCTCGACCAGCCTGCGCGACGAGGCCGCCCCGAAGAGCGTCGCGAAGTTCGCCCGAAGCCCGTCGCGCAGCACGTCCTTCCCCATGGCGGCGGGATCCCCCTCGAGGTCGAGCAGATCGTCCGTGATCTGAAACGCGAGCCCCAGGTTGCGCGCGAAAAGAGTCAGGGAGCGGAGCGTGGGCTCGCGCGCTCCTCCCGCAATGGCTCCTCCGCGCACCGCAGCCACGAAAAGCGCGCCCGTCTTGCGCGCGTGGATCCCCTCGAGATCCTCGAGTGACAGGCGGGTCGGGTCGGCTCCCAGGTCCGCCGCCTGCCCGCCGCAGCACCCTTCCGCTCCTACCGCGCGGGCCAGCTCGGCCGCCAGCCGGGCGCGGGAGGCCGGCGCCACCTCCGGTGCCTCCGCGACGATCTCGAAGGCACGGGCGAGGAGGGCGACGCTCGCGAGCTCGGCCGCGGCGACACCCCACGTGACGTGGACGGCCGGTCTCCCGCGACGCCGGGCCGCGTCGTCCATCGACGGCAGATCGTCCAGAACGAGAGACGCGGCGTGGACGAGCTCGACCGAAACGGCCACGGCCATCGAGGCCGCCTCGGGAGCCCGCGCAAGCGACCCGGCGGCGAGAGCCACGAGCGGCCGCAGCCGCTTGCCGGGCGACAGGACCGCCTCGGCAAGTGCCCGGGAGAGCGCCGGCGCGCCCGAGACGGCGGCCGGCAGAGACCGAACCAGCGCCTCCTCGAACGCAGGACGCTTCTCTCCCGCGAAACGGTCGAACGCGTGGGACGACTCGCCCGCCGGAGAGGGACCTCGCGCGTGCGTCGGCGCTCGCGTCGGTTTATCCCGCGAAGCTCGCCACCGCCTCGGATTCGGAGTCGTAGACATCGAACACGGTGATCAGCTGGGTCACCGTCAGGACGTCGTTGATCTTCGGAGGAAGGTGGAGAAGCTTCAGCTTTCCGCCCTTGTTGGTCACCGACGTGTAGCACCCGACCAGCTCGCCGATGCCCGAAGAGTCGATCGTCGTGACGTCCTGCATGTTGATCAGGATGTTCTTCTTGCCGTCATCCACCAGCTTGTTGATGGTCTCGCGGAGCTGCACGTCTCCCGAGCCAATCGTGATCTTCCCCTTCAGGTCGAGGACCTGCACACCGCCCGGACCCTCTCGAACGCTCGTTTTCATGATCCCTTATCCTCCTTGTCCTTCCCCGAAGCGAGATTCTTCGACAGGAAGAGCTCCATTCCGCCCCCATCCGCCTTCTGAAATCGAACCTCGTCCATGAACGTTTTCATGTAGAAGATCCCGCGCCCCGACGTCTTGAAACGATTCTCGGGCGCCAGAGGATCATCTACCTTTTCGGGGTCGAATCCCTCCCCTTCATCGCGAATTCGAATTTTCAGGACGTGGTCGCGGACGTCCATCTCGAGGTGGACGCGCTTCGACCGATCCTGCGCGTTGCCATGCTTGATCGCATTCGCGAGCGCTTCCCGCAGAGCCATGAGAATCCAGTGGCGCGTCTCGTCGGAGAGCTCGTGCCCCTCCAGAAGCTTGACGCACAGGTTCTGCGCCATTTCGATGTTCTCGAACCGGCTGGACAGAGACATCCGGACGGGTCCGGTGGCGTTCGAGGTGTGGGAGGAGCTCATGGACTTGACGGCGAAAAGCCGGGCGGATCTTAGCCGAAAGGCTCTCCCGAAAGCCATCCGGGAGAAAGGCGGCCTCCGGCCTGTTACCCTTCCGGGATGAAACCGAACCGGATCCGCCTCCTCGCGGCGCTCCTGACGGCCGGCGGCACTCTCGCCCTGGGCGCCGCGACTCTGCTTCCCGCCCGCGTCGAAACCGTCGCCCGCTCCGTGGAACAGGTCCGCGGGCGCCGATTCGAGCGCACCGTGCCCGCCAGCGAGATCGAGTCCACAGAGCTCAAACGGGTGCTCCGCTCCAAGCTGATCGAAGGTTTCCCCGCATCGCCGGAGGACACCGTCAACACCCTCGTGGCGATCGGTTTCATCGAGCCGACCGCGAACCTGTTGGACCGTCTGGTCGATTTTTACGCCTCCCAGGTGGTCGCGTTCTACGACCCGGAGCCGCGCCGCTTCTTCCTGGTCAAGGGCGGCGCCTCCGCGGTTCCGGAGGGAGAGGAGTCGGAGCTCGGAGGGGACGCCGCCGAGCGCATGATTTTCGCCCACGAGCTCACCCATGCTCTCCAGGACGAGAACATGCGGCTCGACAGGCGCATGAAGGACCTGAAGGACAACGGCGACCGTTCCCTGGCTCTCGAGAGCATGCTCGAGGGAGAGGCGACCCTCGTGATGGTGCGCGTCATCCTCGCCGACATGCCGGGGGCCCAGAGCGCGGAAGTCGAGGAGAGCCTCGCGCCGCTCCTGTCGGCCGGCGCGCTCGAGCGGTCCAACATCCCCAAGGATCTTCCGGACTATTTCGTGGACCAGCTCTTCTTCCCTTACGTCGAGGGCACGGCCTTCGTGCGTCGCGTCGTCAAGGCCGAAGGCTGGGCCGGAATGGATCGGCGCTGGAAAACGCCCCCGGCCTCGAGCTCCGAGATTCTCCACGAAGGCCCGGCGTTTGCCCCGGTAGAGAACCTCCTCGACAGCACGGAATCGAAGCGGGGGCCGGACGGCTTCCGCCCGCTCTATTCCGACACGATCGGCGAATGGGGGCTGCGGTTCCTGCTCCGCCGCGGCATGGACGCCGGACAGGCGGATCCGGTCGCGGCCGGCTGGCGAGGCGACCGGATCGCGTTCTTCGGATCGGGACGCAGCATCGCCTACCTCTGGAGGATCCGATTCGACACCCCTCTCGCCGCGGGCCGTTTCGAAACGGCCTGGAAATCCGCCCGCAAGAAGCCCGAGTCCGTGGCGCGCAACGGACGGGACGTGACGATCAGCTCCGGCTTCCCGGAGGCGCGCCGGCCCGCTTCCTAGGCGGAAGGGGCAACGCATCCGAAACCCGGATCGTCGGCCCCCGCGTCAGGGGAGCGTCATCTGCTTCAACGTGAGCGGGATGAGGACGAACATCTGGATGGCGTCGAAGACCCCGTGCGCCACGATGCACGGAAGCACGTTCCCGTAGAGGACGAACGTCACGGTGAGAACCGCCGAGATCACGAAGATCCCGACGAGCACGAGGGGCTGGCCGTACGCGCCGTGCGCCGCCGTAAACATGAGCGTGGCCGCGAGCGGCCCCACCCGGGTCTGCAGAAAAGAGCGGAAGAAGAGCTCCTCCACGACCATCGCAGAGACCACGATCCCGATGCGCACCGCGAGCGGCTGCGACACGAGCCAGAGCACGGTCGGGTTGACGTGCCCCGAGGAGGGCGCCGCGAACCCGTTGCGCCGCAGGAGAAACATGCCCAGAACGACGGCCACGAGGACGACGATCGTGGCCAGCCAGCCCGCGGTGCCGATCAGAAATCCGGACGCCAGATCGGCGGACGGCCTCGCGCTCCGCAGCCGCAGAAAGTCGATCCACGGTTCCCGGCGCGACAGCGCCCAGTAGAGAATCAGGAACAGGATCAGCATCGCGTGCACCGCGAAAAGCGACATGACGCTGAGGCCTCTCGGATCGCGCGCTCCGCCCGCCATCCCTCCGGCGAACGGAATCGCCACCGTGAGCAGAAGAACGACCGCGAGCAGAGTCACCGCCGCGATACGCCGGGGAGACTCCGTGAAACCGTCCTGCAGGAAAATGGCTCGCGACCGCGCCCGGGCAAAGGAAATGCAGATGCCCGCGCAGCCGGCGACCATCAGGATCGCGAACACTCCATTGTTCATCGTCGAAGAATTCCTCCCGCGGGCCGGGCAGTATATCCGCGGCTTTCCGCGCCGATCTTCGCTTCCCGCGGCGAACCTGCGGCCGCGAGAGCGCTTCGTGGAGAACAATGCGAAAAAAGGCTCCAGCTGAGGGGCTCCTTCACTCATGGCCTCATCCGGGAGCCTCGCCGAGATCAGCCCCGCAGAAGGCTTCGGTCGCATGTCAGAGAAGCGGCACTCTCGGGCTTCTCGACCCACGAGTTCCGATGGTTCGATGAGCGATGGATCGCGAGATTCAGCCATCAGCGCCTTCCCCCTCTCCCGGCGGGAGAGGGTCGGGGTGAGGGGCGCCCTCTTTCCGATTCTCCGATAGCCCGATCCCTCCCGATGGATCACCCGATCACCTGATCACCCGATTCTGACTTCGCGGCGCGTTTCAGAATTCCTGGATGCGCGAAATAGTCAGATCGTGAGATCGGGGATCCCCCAGAGCCCGTTGGACTCAGCTCAGAGTCTGGTCTATGGTCTCGTGCGATGAGCTCGACGGCAGAGAGCCGTTCCTTCTGGGCGCGGAAGATTTTCTCGTTCTGCGGGATCGTTCCTCTCGCGATCTATACGTTCTGGCACCTCGCCAACAACGTCTATGCCGTGCGGGGGCCGGCCGCCTTTGATGCTCGCCTCGCCGAGGCCACCCGGTCGCCGCTCTATGCCCCCGCGATCTGGCTCTTCGTGTATCTCCCGTTCGTGATCCATGCGGCCGTCGGTCTCGCGATCACCTTCCGATCGAAGCCGAACGTGATCCGCCTGCCCGCTTTCCGCAACTGGAAATACCTGCTCCAGCGGGTGAGCGCGATCGGCGTGCTGCTCTTCGTGCCCGCGCATGTGTACAAGACGAAGATCGAACCGTGGCGAGAGGGTTTCTCGATCGACTACGCCCACATGCACGCGGGGATGCTGGAGCCGGTGACGTTCGCTGTTTATGCCCTGGGCATGCTCGGCGTTGCCTTCCACCTCGCCAACGGAATCTGGCTCGCCGGGATCACCTGGGGCGTTTTCCGAGGGCCGGCCGGCCAACGGCGCGGCGAATGGCTTTCGATCGCGCTCGGCCTCGTCCTCTTGGGCCTCGCTTTCTCGGCGATCCTGGCTCTGCGCTCCTGAGCCCGAGGTAAGCGCGGGCATGTTTCCTGCTCAGACATTGCCCCAGGTGCTCTCCCTCGTCGCATCGGGCCCGGATGACCGGAACGGACGGACTCGAATCCGGCCGGCGAACGGCGTGGCCTGATGGGCTGGCTCTCGGGGCGGAAGACCGAGTCGTCTGCTCGGCCGTCCCCGGCCGCGATTGCCGGCGGCCGGAAGATCGGCAAGTACGAAATCCTTTCCAAGATCGGCGCCGGCGGATTCGGCACGGTGTACGAGGGTTTCGATCCGCTCATCCAGCGAAAAGTCGCGATCAAGACCTGCGAGGCCGGAACACCGGAGAGCCGCGCTCGCACGTTTCAGGAAGCTCAACTCGCGGGCCGGCTCCAGCATCCCAACATCACGACTGTCTACGAGTTCGGGGTCGAGGACGGCGTCCCGTTCATCGTCCAGGAGTTTCTTTCGGGGGAAGATCTCGACCGGGTGATAGCGAGGGGCACCTCCCTCCCCCGCGACGACAAGATCAAGGTTCTCGTGGGGATCGCGCTGGGCCTCGAGTACGCGCACAACTCCGGGGTGATTCATCGGGACATCAAGCCCTCGAACATCCGTGTCCTCGATGGATACGCGATCAAGATCATGGACTTCGGCATCGCGAAGTCGAGCAACGAGTCTTCGGACATCACGAAGAAAGGCGTCGCCGTCGGGTCTGCCGGCTACATGTCGCCGGAACAGATCTGCGGCGATCCCGTCGATCACCGGACGGACATCTTTTCCTTCGGTCTTCTCGCATACGAGCTGCTGACCGGACGGAAGGCCTTTCACAGCGAAAACCTCTTCAAATTGCTCGAGAACGTCGTCAAGGAGGAGCCGGTTCCCATCGAGGAGCTCGCCCCCGAGACGCCGCAGCCGCTGATGGAGATCGTCCGCAAGACGATGCGCAAGGATCCGGCCGAGCGCTATCAGACGGCGCGGGAGCTCCGCGACGCGCTCGTGGCCGCCCACGAAAACTTCCCGGAGGAGTCGCGCCCGGTTGCGGTGCTTCCGGCGAACGAAGACGCGCGCCGTTCCGCTCTCGCCCGATTCGACGTGCTCGACAGCGAGCCGGAGCAGGAGTTCGACGATCTGGCCCGTCTCGCCGCCCGGATCGCCGGAACCCCGTTCGCCCTGCTCTCCTTTGTCGACGGGGACCGCCAGTGGTTCAAGGCCCGCGTCGGCATTGACGCCCCCGAGACCGATCGCCGGGATGCCGTGTGCGCGCACACGATCCTCGGCTCCGACGCCTTCGTCGTCGGCGACCTGGCGGCGGATCCGCGCTTCGCCGGGAATCCGTACGTTTTGCGGGATCCGAAACTGCGCTTCTACGCCGGAGCTCCCATTGTGACGGCGGACGGCCACGGAATCGGCACGGTATGCGTGCTCGACCGTGTGCCGCGCGAGCTCGCCCCCGATCAGATCGAAGCCCTGCGCGCTCTCGCCCGCCAGGCCATGTCCCTGCTGGAACTGCGTCGCCGCGTCCGCCTCGACCGGGACCGATCGGGCGAAGCCCTCATCCGCGAAGCGTCCGGGGCGACGCCATCCCGAACGGAGAGACCCGCATGAGCACGCGGACCATTCTCATCGTCGATGACGATCCCGCCATCCGCGATTCCGTCGGCGATCTCCTGGGCGAGGCCGGCTACGACGTGTGTACGGCCGAGGACGGCGAGGACGCCCTCGAGAAGCTCGCTCGGATGGACCCGCCGGCGCTCATCCTCCTCGACCTCCGGATGCCTCGTCTCGACGGCTGGCAATTCCTTGCCCGCCGGCGCACGAGCGAAGGCCCGAAGGTCCCGGTCGTCCTCCTTTCGGGCATGACGTTCATCCGCGATGCGCCGGGGGTCGCCGATTTCCTCGCGAAACCGATCCGTCCCGAAAAGCTCCTCGACTGCGTCCGCCGGTTCTGCGCGATCCCCGAGTGAACCCCGGGGGCCGGGAGCGGCTCCCCGCATTTTCGGATTCCTCGGCCGGACCCGTCCTTCCCCTGTCATGCCATGGAAGGGGATCGCCGTATGATCAGGGTGCGCAAGGTCTTCGGTCCTGCATGCAAGATGAAACGCGAATGCCAGTCCTTTTTCTCGGTCCGCACGCCCGACCGGGGGACTCGTCCCCTCGCGCGGGCGTTCCCGCTCTGCGCCCCGATTCCTTGACGCGCGTGAACGCATGACACTCCGCGACGGTCCCTTCGGCTGCCCCCCGGGAGAGCGGGAGTGGCTCGAGGCCGATCGCCGGGGAGGATTTGCTTCCGGGACCGAGAGCCTCCTGCGGACGCGCCGATACCATGCCCTTCTCCTCTCCGCGGTCGATCCCCCCGCCGGCCGTTTCGCGCTCGTGACGGGCGTCGAGGTATTCGCGACGACCTCCGTCGGCACATTCGCGCTTTCGAGCCAGATCTACGGGAGCGGCGGCGGCGGGGCGGACGTCGTTTCTCCGGACGGCCGCGACCGGATCAGCCGCTTCTCGTTCGAGCCGTGGCCGCGCTGGACGTTCGCTCTCGAGGATGGGACGACCATCGACCAGGAGATTTTCGTGTCGCGCGCCACCGGCGCGACGATCCTGTCCTGGAGGACGGCCGGCGCCGGCGAACCCCGGGGCGTGACACTCTCCGTGCGACCCCTTCTGTCGGGCCGGGACCTCCACTCCCTTCAGGTCGAGAATTCTGCGTTCTGCTTCGAACCCGAAGTCTCCGAGCGCGTGCGCGTCTGGAGGCCCTACCGCGGAGTTCCTCCATTTTCGATCCGCTCGGACGGCGAGTACGTCCACGAGCCCCTGTGGTATCGCGACTTCGTCTACACCCAGGAGCGCGCGCGCGGCCTCGACTTCCGCGAGGACCTGGCGTCTCCCGGCGCCTTCCGTTTCGACCTCTCGCGCGGCGAGGCGGTCCTCATTCTGGAGATGGGCGTCTCGACGCGTCCCGGCGAATCCGCGGTCTCGCGAGCGCAGGACATGCGCCGCGCCGAAACGGCGCGACGGGCCCAGTTCCGTTCGCGCCTCGAGCGCTCGGCGGACGCCTACGTCGTGCGGCGCGGCCGGGGAAAAACCATCATCGCCGGATATCCGTGGTTCGGCGACTGGGGCCGGGACACCTTCATTTCCCTTCGCGGCCTGTGCCTCGCCACGGGCCGGCTCTCCGAGGCCCGGGACATCCTGACCGAATGGGCCGGATTCGTGTCCGAAGGCATGCTCCCGAATCGATTCCCGGAAGGCGAAGAACCGCCCGCGTACAACGCCGTGGACGCGTCGCTCTGGTTCGTCGTCGCCGTTCACGAATATCTCGAAGCCTGCCGCCGGCGCGGCCGGCGCATTCCGGTCGCGGACCGCGCGACGCTCGGCCACACCGTCACGCGCATACTGGAGGGTTACTCGGCCGGCGCCCGCTTCGGCATCCGGACCGACGCCGACGGTCTTCTGGCGGCGGGCGTGCCGGGCGTCCAGCTCACCTGGATGGATGCGAAGGTCGGAGACCGCGTCGTGACGCCGCGAATCGGAAAGCCCGTCGAGATCCAGGCTCTCTGGATCAACGCGCTACGGATCGGGAACCTCCTCTCCGAGCGGTGGGGAGCGGCGGCGGATCGGGCCGCGGAATCGTTCACGGAACGCTTCTGGCGCCCCGATGAGGGCTGCCTGCACGACGTCGTCGACCCTGGCCACGTCCCCGGCACGGCGGATCCCACTTTCCGTCCGAATCAGGTTTTCGCCGTCGGAGGCCTCCCCTTCCCCGTATTGTCCGGCTCGATGGCGCACCGCATCGTCGACGCCGTGGAGCGACGCCTCTGGACCCCTGCGGGACTGCGCTCTCTCGCCCCCGACGAACCGTCGTATGCGGGACACTACTTCGGCGGCGTGGAGGAACGGGACGCGGCGTACCACCAGGGCACGGTCTGGCCCTGGCTGACGGGTCCCTTCGTGGAGGCGTGGGTGCGCGTGCGCGGCGGCGGAGCCGACGTCCTGCGCATGGCCCGCCACCGCTTCCTCGACCCGCTGCTCTCCCGGCTGGACGCCGCCGGGCTCGGCCACCTGCCGGAGATCGCCGACGGCGACGCTCCCCACGACGCCCGCGGCGCGCCTTTCCAGGCGTGGTCGGTCGCCGAAGCGATCCGGCTCGACCAGGATGTTCTCGCCGAAAGCGGTAACCGACGAATCGCCGGATCGCCCGCGGCCGTATTCGAGGGGATCGAACCATGAACGACCACGACCACACGACCGACGGATCCGGGCCGGAGACCGAGCCCGACACGCCGGCGCCCGCCCAGGCTCCGCCCGCCGGCCCTCCCCGCGTCCTGGGAGGGCGGCTTGTCTTCGTCTTCCGGGACGACTCGGCTCGCCGCGTGCGCGTTTCGGGCGAGTTCAACGGCTGGAATCCGTCGCAAGGCGTCTTCTGCCGCGAGCCCGACGGGTCCTGGAAGCTCGAGATCGACGCGCCGGCGCCCGGCCGTTACCGGTACCGTTTCCTGATCGACGACACGCGCTGGATCGAGGACCCGAGCCACGACGCGAAAGAGTCGAACCCCTACGGATCGATGGACTCCGTCCTCGTCATCGAACCGCCCCGAGACGCTCCGCCGGAGAGCGCGTGAAGATCGCCGTCGTCGGCGCGGGAGGAATCGGCGGGTATTACGGCGCCCTTCTCGCGCGCGCCGGTCACGACGTCCGATTTCTCGCCCGCGGGTCGCATCGAGACGCCATCCGCGCCCGCGGCCTGGAAGTCCGCGATCCCGAGGGCTCGTGGAGGGTTTCGGTCACGGCTTCGGACGACCCCGCCGAGCTGCTCCCCGCCGACTTCACCATCGTCGCCGTCAAGAGCTACTCGCTCGCGGACGTTTCTCCCGCCATTCTTCGGCTCGCGTCCTCTGGAGCCACGATCGTTCCGCTCTTAAACGGCGTCGAGGCGTTCGAGAGCCTCGTGGCCGCCGGAGTTCCCCCGGAGCGCGTCCTGCCCGGCATTGCGATCGTCAGCGTGGAGAAATCGGGGCCCGGCGTCATCACGCGGCACAGCGACTTTCGCAGCATCGTCGTCGGGGAAAAGGGAGGCGGCCCGTCCGCGCGCGCGGAGGCCTTCGCGGCAGCCCTCCGGGAGGCCGGAGCTCCGGCCTCGGTTTCCGAGAACATCACGGTGGATCTCTGGCGGAAGTTTCTCTTCCTCACGACGGTCGCCGCCACCTGCGGCCTGTCGCGCGCCCCGGTCGGAACGGTGCGGGAAGCCCTCTATGGCCCGCTTCTGGTCGACCGCGCCATGCGGGAGACCGCCGCGGTCGCCCGGGCGAGGGGGGTCGTCCTCCCTGAGGGCATCGAGGAGAAGATGCTCGCGCAGATGGCGGCTCTCCCGCCGGGGTTCCAGCCGAGCTTCCTCCTCGATGTCGAGCGCGGAGGCCCGAACGAGCTCGACATCCTGAGCGGGGCCATCGTGCGCTTCGGCCGCCAGGCGGGGGTTCCCACTCCCATCCACGAGACCGTGGTCGCCGCGCTGTCGGCGGCCGCCGCAGCGCGGAAAGACCGGCGTACGGACAGCCGAACCGACGCGTCCCGCCCGAGCTCTACCCCCCCGGTAACCGGAGGGGCCGGCCGGCATCCAACCATCGTGACCGAACCGACAAAGCCGACGATAGATCCCCCCAGCCCGCCGGCCGGCGATGCTCCGAGAATGCCCGCGGGAGCCGGCGAAGATCCGGCGGCGCCTCGGGCGGGGGCGTCCGGCGCCGGAGCTTCCATCTCCGCGCCGGATCGGACTTCGGAAGGGGAACCATTGCCGACGCGCGTTCTCGCGAGCGCGATACCCCTCGGTGCGGCGCTGCGGGCCGATGGCCCGATCGTCGTGCCGGCCGCAGCGGCGCGTACGCGCATCGTCGTCCCGAAGCACCACGCTCTCGTCCGGTTCTCGCACTGGATGAACGTGCCGATCCTGCTCGCCATGATCGCGACCGGTCTGTCGATCTACTGGGCGTCGCCGGTCTTCCAGCACGCGCCGAATGCCGCCACGGGGAGCCGGGACTATTTCGCGGACTTCGGCATCTGGGCCGCCCGGACGTTCCCGGCGATCGCGGGAAAGCGTACGCCGGCCGCCTGGGTATACGACCGGCTCGGGATCGGCGTGTACCGTCTCGCGCAGGCGCTCCGACTTCACTGGCTCTTCGCCTACCTCTTCATGATCAACGGCGTCCTCTATGCTCTGGGGCTCTGGCTCGGCCGCGGCTACAAGGCGCTCCTGCCGCGGTCCTCCGACCTGAAGGAAGCGCTCGCGATGATGCGGTACTACGTCGGCGTCATCCCGGCGAAGCTCTCGCGGCGACCCTGGCCTCATCCTCCCGTACGCTCGAAGTACAACGCGCTTCAGCGCGGAGCGTACTTTTCGATGCCGGTTCTGGGACTGCTCGCCGTGGCCAGCGGCTGGGCGATGCACAAACCCGTGCAGCTCCACTGGCTCGAGCGCCTGTTCGTCAACTACAACGGAGCCCGCATCGTGCACTTCGGGGTCATGCTGGTTTTCGCCTCGTTCGTGATCCCTCACGTCGTGCTCGTGGCGGCGGACGGTTGGGACACGTTCCGTTCGATGATCGTCGGCTGGTCGGAGCGGATCGGAGGAACGCATGACAAAGAGTGACGGCACGCGCCGGCTCCGCGATCTCCTGCGCGAGCCGCCGGACACTCCCCTCGCTCTTCCCGAGCGCGCCGCTCGGACCCGCACACGCCGCGACTTCCTGCTCTTCGGAGCGGGAGCTCTCGCGACCGCGGGTGGGCTCTGGTGGCTTCTGCCGGAGGAAACCCGGCAGCTCCATCTCACGGAGAGCCTCCGGCAGAAGATCGACTCCTTCGAGGCGCGCATCGGCGCCACTTCCGAGCGACGGGAGCTCTTCTTGAACCGCGCGCTGACGCTCGACGACGACGTCGCGGAGGCTCTCTATTCCCGCAACCGCACGGTCCGCGAGTACGCGCGAGGCGCGGCCGGCCCGCTTCGCAACAACTACAACGGCGCGACGCCGAAGCCGGACTATCTCGCGGGATGGACCCTCGCGCTCTCGGGGCTCGCGTCCGGACGGGCCGTGAAACTCTCGCGGGAAGACCTCGCGGCCCGTTTTCCCGTCCGCGACCAGGTGACGCGCATCTGCTGCGTCGAAGGGTGGAGCGCCGTCGCGTGGTGGAGCGGCTTTCGCTTCGCGGATCTTCTGCTCGCTTACCCGCCCGCGCCGGGAGCGCGTTGGGCGAAGCTCGAGTCCTCCGTCAATCTCGACGGGAGCGGCGCGCCGGATCCGTACTACGTCTCCATCGACTTCCCGACGGCCCGGCATCCGCAAGCGCTCCTCGCCACGCACTACTCGGGCAAGCCGCTCGGCGTCGACCACGGCGCTCCGCTTCGCCTCGTCGTTCCGATGAAGCTCGGGCTCAAGAACATCAAGGCGATCACTTCGATCGAGTACGGGGCAGAGGAGCCGGACGACTACTGGAACGAACGGGGATACTCGAAATACGACGGACTGTAACGGGCGGTTTCCAAAACAATGCGCCGCCGTCCGGCGCGCGGCTGCGGAATCCGGACGCGGGTCCCGCTGTTGTACCGACCGTTCCGACAAAGGGAGGACAGTTTGAAGAAACGCCGATTCATTATTTCCGCTCTGGCGATGGTTTTCGCCCTGGGACTCGCCGTCACCGCGTCGGCCGCAGAAAAGGCCACCGCGACTTTCGCTGGCGGCTGCTTCTGGTCCGAGGAATCCGCATTCGAAGATGTTCCGGGAGTGATCTCGGCCACGTCCGGCTATATCGGAGGCCAGACGAAGAACCCGACGTACGAACAGGTCTCAGCCGGCGTCACGGGCCACGCCGAATCCGTACAGGTCGTCTACGATCCGGCGAAGATCACCTACGAGAAGCTGCTCGAGGTCTTCTGGCACAACATCGACCCGACGCAGCCGAACGCGCAGTTCTGCGACCACGGCAGCCAGTACCGGTCCGCGATCTTCTATTCCAACGAGGCGCAGCACAAGGCCGCCGAGGAGTCGAAGCGCAAGCTCGAGGCAGAGCCCCGCTTCCAGGGGAAGATAGTGACCGAGATCACCGCCGCTTCCGTCTTCTACCCCGCGGAGGAGTATCACCAGAAGTACACCAAGAAGAACCCTTTTCGTTACAACGCGTATCGCGAGGGCTGCGGACGGGACGCGCGCCTGCGCGCGGTGTGGGGCGAGAGGGCAGGAGGCCACCAGTGAGACACGTCATCGGAATCGCCGCAATCGTTCTCCTCTTTGCCGTGGTCCGGTCCGCGAACGGCGCGCCGCAGCTGGGGGAGCCGTTCCGGAAGCCCTCGGACGAGGAGCTCAAGAAAAAGTTGACACCAATCCAGTACGACGTCACGCAGCACGGGGGGACGGAGCGTGCCTTCGCCAACGAGTACCAGGACAACCACCGGGCGGGGATCTACGTGGACGTCGTCTCCGGCGAAGTGCTCTTCTCCTCGATCGACAAGTTCGACTCCGGCACCGGCTGGCCCAGCTTCACGAGGCCGCTCGAGAAGGCCAACGTCCGGGTCAAGACGGACTACTCCATGGGCGTCCCCCGCACGGAGGTGCGCTCCGTCCATGCGGACTCGCACCTCGGCCACGTGTTCGACGACGGCCCCGCTCCGACGGGCCTGCGCTACTGCATGAACTCCGCCGCCATGCGCTTCATCCCCGTCGATAAGCTCGATCCTGAGGGATACGGCAAGTACAAAGCGCTCTTCGACAAAGGCGAAAAAGGAAACCCAGCGAAGTAAGCGGGTTCCCTCTCTCCCCCTCTCCCGGCGGGAGAGGGCCGGGGTGAGGGGCGGGCCCCCCACGCGATCGGCCTCTCTCCCCCTCTCCCGGCGGGAAAGGGTCGGGGTGAGGCCCCCCCGCGATCGGCGAGTCGGCCATTTCTTCACCCCCCCTCCTTACCCTGCCCTCTCTTCCCCCTCTCCCGGCGGGAGAGGGCCGGGGTGAGGGGCGGGGCCCCCCGCGCGATCGGCGAGTCGGCCGTTTCATCACCCCCCTCACCCTGCCCTCTCTCCCGAGTCCGGGGGAGAGGGGGAAGGCTGACCGATCCGCTCGATTCTCCGATCATCCGATTCCTCTGATTGACACCCGATCACCCGATCACCCGATCCCTCCCCCGCCGATTCGCCCCGCTGGGGGTCAGCCAGCTCGATCTCCGGCCAGGCGAAGTGTTTTCCCTGGCGCCCCCGGAGCCCGTCGATATAGTCGCCGAACGCCGCCGCTTTTCTCCTGCGCCTCGCCGGTTCGCCGGCTCCCCCCGTCCGACTCGCCCGCGGCGCCCGCGGCAGTTTCTCCGGCTGACAACGAGCCCCCCACCCCGCAATCCGATATCGGCCTCCGGGGCCGGCCTCACTTCCGCGGGCGGTTACGCACGAGAACGGCGTCCTGGTGATTCTGGACGCGCGTGGGTAGGATCTCCAGGATCTCGAAGTACTTCGACCATTCCCGTCGGATGTAGTCGACCGAGTGAAACGCGTTCTGGTAGAAGTCCGGAAGCGAAATGCTGCGGCCGTAGTTGAAAACGTTCGGATCGCTGTAGTGGAACCCCTTCGTGCGCATGACGTCGCGAATCATCGGATCCGCGTTCCGGTAGTTTGCCTCCCCGCTGGTCGTGAGGATGAGATACCCGCCCGGCGCGGTGATCCGCGTCAGCTCCTGCAGCCATTCGAACTGCATGTCCTCCGGCAGGTGGGTGAACACACTCAGCCCGAGCACGAGGTCGATGGAGCCGTCCGCGAACGACGTCGGGGGACGATGCGGGAAGACGCGGAACTCGCCGAACTGTCCGTAGTTCTGCTGCAGCCAGGCGATCGCCTCGGGATCGATGTCCGCCCCGTGCAGCTCGCACGAAGGCAGGCGCTTGCGCAGCGAAGCGGAGACCCGCCCGCAGCCGCAGCCCCAGTCGAGAATCCGCGGGAAGTCGCGCAGGCTCTTGCCGGCCGTCTGCAGAATCCCCTCGAAGTCCTCGCAGATGGAGTTCCCGCTCTGGACGAACCCCGGAACGTATCCCCCGACGACGCGCACCTGGAGATGCTTCGGCGGAGGCATCGGAAAGTTGCCTTCGCGCCGCAGGACGGCCGTGAGCTGCGCGACGTGGATCGAAAGATCCGCGAGTCTCGCCTCGAGGTCGTGCACCTGCTGAACCGTGCTGTCGAGAGAATCCCCGCGGGAAGCGAGGCTCGGTTCGACGGCGCCGAGCCACCGGTGGGCGGAGTTGAGGCGGTCGACGGAGCCCTCGAGCTGCAGGAGCGATCGATAAACCTGTTCGTCCCGCAGGGATTGACGGACCCGCGCCTCCACGGACCGGATCGGTCCGATCGATCGGACCTTCCGGACCATGCGCATCAGGCCAGTTGCCATTTGAGAGCCTCCGCGTCGAATTTCGGGGAGCTTCGGGGAGACTTTCCCGTAGCATAGAAGCTCGGCGCGAGCATAACTCCACCGCAATGGCTCCACCGCATTGGCGATCGGGACGGAGGGGCCTCACATCCCTGTTCCCTTCGGTCGACGAACGTGGCACCATGATGCATAGCCAAAACGACTCGACTCTTCCATCCGGACTGACTTCACTGAGCCTGCAATCTCTTCGAAACGCGTGGAATCGACGTCGCGCCGCGACGGACGGGAGCCGCGCTGTCCCGGTCGCGGCGGACGGGAGGCGCGCTGACTCCCCCACCGCGTTCTTGAAGAAGGACGGCCATGCGCTCCAGCTCATGATTCCCGGCTTCCCCCGCGTCTCCACCGCCGGCGGCAGCCTGTGGATGCGAACGATCACGTGAGGGAGCGCCGAGCCTCGCTACCGTCCATTCGCAGGAGATCGCGTTCTTCGGCATCCCTGCGAGGCCGGGGCCGCACGTCCTCGCGGGGAGATCGTTGAACCCCTGGAATCCCGGCCTTCGCCCTCCGGGCTCGTCCCGGGGAAACCTTCTCGTCGTCGACGACGACGAGGGAGTACGCGGCCTCGTGGTCCGGCTTCTCCAGGTGACCGGCTATTCCGTCGTGGAAGCCGGCTCCGCCGAAGAGGCGGCGGACAAGCTCGCGGAGCACACGCCGGACCTCATACTCCTGGATCTCCAGCTGCCGGGAAAGAGCGGGCAGGAGTTCCTGAAGGACATCCGCGCGGACGATCGCCTCCGCCTGACGCCCGTCGTGATGCTCACGGGCGCGGCCACCCAGGCCCGGAAGGTGCAGGCGATCGAAGCGGGAGCCACCGACTTCCTGGCCAAGCCTTTCTCCCACGTCGAGCTCGCGGCCCGCGTGCGCTCTCTCCTCGAGCTCAAGTTCACGACCGACGCGCTTGAAGACGCCGAGACGGTGATCGTCGCCCTCGCCCAGACGATCGACGCGCGTGACGCATACACCTGGGGCCACAGCGCGCGCGTGTCGGTCTATGCCGGCCTGCTCGGTGAGCGCATCGAGCTCGACGAATGGTCTCTCGCCGCGGCGCGGCGCGGGGCGCTGTTCCACGACTTCGGGAAAATCGCCGTGCCCGACGCCGTCCTCCTCAAGCCCGGAAAGCTCACCGCCGAAGAGTACGCGGTGATCCAGCGCCATCCCGGAAGGGGCCGCGAGCTGCTCCAGGGGATGAAGACTCTCATCGACTCGCTCGACGTGGTCCATCACCATCACGAGCGCATGGACGGCTCGGGATACCCGGACGGACTCACGGGAGAGGAAATCCCGATCACCGCACGGGTGACGACGATCGCGGACGTGTTCGACGCCTTGACGACCAAGCGCGTGTACCGCGAAGCCCTGTCGCGCGCGAAGGCGCTCGAGATCATGAGCGACGAAGTCCGCAAGGGCTGGTGGGACGGCCGGCTGCTCGACGAGTTCTGCGGACTGCTCGAGAAGCTGCCGGAAGACGACGTGAGAATCGCGCGCCTCGCCGCGCCGGAAGCGGTCCGCACGACCGGCATCTGATCCGAGGCGCTTCGGCGATCCCATTTGGCGGGGTCGACGGGGCTCGAACCCGCAGACGAAGGCGTGAGCTGCGAAATCAACACTTTCTGCCCTTGTCCGAGAGTCAGTCCGAGTGAGCTCGCGGAGAGGGACTTGGTCCGCCTGAACCGCTCCCGAACCGAGAACAAAAAATGCGA
>JBBSEW010000009.1:0-76585 GCA_038239305.1 Thermoanaerobaculia bacterium
CGTCACCGACAACGCGAGCGTCAGGGTTCCCGGAGCGGACGGCGTCACGGGCACGGCGACCGTTGCGGACGCACCCGCGCCGATCGCGCCAAGGCTGCATGTCAGGGTGGGAGGAGCGAGCGAGCAGCTTCCCTGCGAAGGAACGGCGAATCCCGCGGACGCCCCGGACGGGATCGTCGCGATCAGGGACACGGCGGCGGCCGTCTCGCGGCCCGCCTGATTGGAGACCGTGATCGTCCATGTCGATGAGACACCGGGCGCGCCGACCGCGGGAGACACGACGGCCGAAACCGAGAGATCGGTGAACGCCCCGCGATACGCGGCGAACGCGTCGATGCGCCCCCAGCCGTAGGTATTGTTCGGGACCTGCGAGCCGTCGATGCCGCCGCAGATCTGCGTGGTCGTCCGCGGAACAGAAGTCTGGCGGAGCAGCGTCTCGACTGCGCTCACCTGGCCCGAAAGAGCGGGCAGCGCCGAAAACAGGAGGGCGGCCGTCGCCGCGACATGCGGGCCGGCCATGCTCGTTCCGGAGAGATTTCCGTAGCCCGTCCCCGGGAGAGACGAGCGAATCGAGACTCCCGGTGCCGACACGTCCGGCTTCATCCGGTTGCTCGCGTCCACCGTGACCGGACCGCGGCTCGAGAAGCTCGCGATCGTGTCGCTCGCGTCCGTCGCGCCGACCGTGAACGACGCCTGGTAGATCGAAGCCGGATCCGTCACGGTCGAGCAGGACGGGCCCGAGTTCCCGGCGGAGACGACGACGAGGATGCCGGCCGCGCGGACGTTTTCGACGACCGTCTGGAGAACCGTCGGGTCCGTGCAGCCCTCCGAGGGCGGACAGCCCCAGGAGTTGTTGATCGCATCCGGAGCCTTCGACGGATCGGCGCTCCCGCCGGCAAGGTTCGTCGGCGCGAGGAACCACTGAAAGCACTCGGTGTACGTCGCGGGCGTGCCGGTCCCCTGATCCATGTTCCGGCAGCCGATCCAGCGCGCGCCGGGCGCGACACCCACCTGGTTCCCGGCGCCGTCGTCCCCCACCATGGTGCCCATCGTGTGCGTGCCGTGTCCGAAGTCGTCGCACGGTGCCAGGGCGTTGGCGCCGCAGCTGCCGCCGCCCGTGTGGATCGCGTCGTGCCAGCTGTAATTGTGATCCGCGACCGTGCCGTTCCAGCCGCGGTAGTGGCCCTTCAGCGCCGGATGCGTCCAGTTGTATCCCGTGTCGCCCCCGGCGATGACGACGCCCTGCCCGGTGAATCCGAGCGCCCAGAGATCCGGCGCGTGGATCTGAGAAACGTTCCACTCGATTCCCTCCGGGGAGAGCGCCCGCTCCGCGGATTTCTCCACGGGCTCCTCGAGGCGCACGCGCGGATTGGCGGCGAGCCGCGCCACTTCCGGGCGCGACGCGAGATCTGCCGCCAGCCCGGCGACGCCTTCGACCCAGATCATGTTGGCGACCCAGAACGACCGGTACGGCACTCCCCGTCGGGCGAGCAGCCGCAGGAGCTCCGTCTGGCTGCGCTCGGCCTGCGCGCGCAGACGTTCGACGACGGCATGTCCCTTCTGATCCTTCGAAGGAAGCTTGCCGACGCCGGCCAGGTCCGCCTGATCCCTCAGGATGACGAGGAAATCGGACGTTCCGCCGCCCGCGAGGCGCTCCTGGACCCACGGATCCGCCTTCGCCCGCATCGCGCTCGTCAGCGGCGCGGGGGATTTCGAAGGTATCGCCGCCTCTGCCGAAAGCACCGCCCCCGGCTCGCCCGCGGAGGCAGCCGGAGTGGCCGCTCCCGCGAGGAGCCCGACGGCGACACAGAGTCCGAGAAGGCTCTTCATTCCACCCGGATCTTACGGGGGGACGGGGAGGCCGAAGGCCGCGCTGATGAAGACGGCCATCTGCGCCCGTGTGACGGGAGCCGTGGGACAGAAACGCAGCGGGGAAACACCGCACCCGCCCGTGATGCCCTTGTTGTAGAGATCCTCGGCCCAGCGCGCATTCGGATCGCTCATCGGAAGGTCGGCGAAAATCCCCGTGGCCGCCGCCGGCGTGTACGTCGAGCCGAATTTGGTGCGAAGAAGGAGAACCGCCATCTGCTGGCGGAGGACGGGTGACGACGGACAGTAGTTGCTTCCGCCGCATCCGGCCGTCACGCCGCGGTGGAACAATTCTTCGATCCAGGCGGCCGCGAAGCTGCCGGTCGGCACGTCGCCGAAGACCGTACCGGTCGCCGCCGGCGGATTGTAGAGAGCGCCGTCGTGCCCGCGCAGGAGAAAGACGGCCATCTGCGCCCGCGTCGTCGAATCGCCGGGGCAGAACACCCGCGTACCGCACCCGGAGGTCACGCTCGCGTTGGTCACGGCCCGGATCCACCGCTCCGCCCAGTAGGCCAGCGGCACGTCGAGGTACGTCGGGTTGATGTTCACCGTGAGAGCCGTGGACGTACCTCCACCGGGCAGAGGATTGACGACCGTCACCGTCGCGGTGCCGGCCGACGCGATATCGGTCGCGGTGATCGCCGCCGTCAAACGCGTGAGGGAGATGTACGTGGTCGGCCGGCTCGCTCCGTTCCAGTGTACGACCGATCCGGGCGCGAATCCGGAGCCGTCTACCGTGAGAGTGAACGCGGGATCGCCCGCGATGACCGCGGAGGGGCCCGCCGCCGCGATCGCCGGGAGCGGGAACGACGTGGACGAATCGATCCGCGAGACCGTGCCTCCGAGATTCACGACGTAGAGCCGGTTCTGTTCGTCCTGGCCAAACGCGGAGACGCTCAACCCGGACTCGAGCAGATCCGTCGTGGACCAGGCGCCAAATCGGTCGCGCGAAGCCGCCCAGATCCGCCCGGAGCAGAAGTCCGAATAGAAATAGTAGCCGTGAATCCCCGGGAACTGCGTGCCGCGGTAGACGTAGCCGCCCGTGATCGAGCAGCCGAGGGTATGCGGGTACTCGAGGACGGGAAGGGTGTACGAAGGATCCATGCACGGCGGCGTGCCGACCGCGCAGCTGTTCGTTCCTCCGCCTCCGCAGTGGAAACCCTCCATGACCTTCCAGCCGTAGTCCAGACCGCCGGGGCTCGTGGGCGATTCGACGTCCACTTCCTCGTAGAGGTTCTGCCCGACGTCGCCGATGTAAAGCTCTCCCGTGAGGGAGTCGAAGGAATAGCGCCACGGGTTGCGCAGGCCCTTGTCCCAGATCTTGTTTGCGGGGGCGCCCTGCGCGACAAACGGGTTGTCGGGAGGAATCGAATAGAACGGAGCCGTATTGATGTTCGTGTCGACGTCGACGCGAAGCAGCTTGCCGAGAAGGACCTGGTTGTTCTGCGCGTTGCAGGGCGGATCGTCGCCGGAGCCTCCGTCGCCCGTGCCCATGTAGAGGTAGCCGTCGGGGCCGAACTGCAGCTGGCCGCCGTTGTGGTTCGCGTTGATCGGGTGAGGAATCGTGAAGAGAACCTGTCCCGAGGCCGGGTCCGCGACGTTCGAGTTCCCCGAGGACACCTTGTAGCGTGCGACCGTGAGGTTGTAGGTCGGGGACGCCGTGTCCGTGTAGTACACGTAGAAGAAACCGTTGGTCGAGTAGTTGGGATGAAAGGCGACCGAGAGGAGACCCTGCTCGCCGCAGCAGGAGATGGACGCATGGACGTCGAGAAACGGCGTCGCGAGAAGGCTCGTCCCGTTCCAGATCCGGATCGTGCCCGTCTGCTCGACGATGAAGATCCGATTCGAGCCGTCGCGGGCGTTCGTCAGAAAGACCGGCGAAGAGAGGCCCGACATGATCTGAGTCAGGGTAATCCCGGAGGGGCCTGACGGAGTCGGGATCGAAGCATCGGACGTGGCGGCCGTGGGAGCGGCGCCGGCGCGACTGGTGATCGCCACCGCCAGGAACACGAGGCTCATGGCGATCACCAAAGGCGTCGACGTCCTCCGGCGGCCATTGCCTGCCGGAAGCATCATGGGGTTACCCCTTAGTAAGGTTAGTGAACGATTTCTCCAGCCGCCATTTTATACCCCGGCATGCGGAGGAGGCATGGAAACCGGCGTGGCGGAAGGAAGAGGGGGCGGCATCCGGACGGGCGCCGCGGGGGTCATCGAACGGGGCGGAGCCGGCGACTCCGGAGATGCGAACGCGGCAGGAGCCGCGGGAGTCGGCGCCGGATCGGGAGCGTCCGACGGAACGGGAGCGGTCTTCGGCTGAAAGAGCTCCGGATCGAGCGGCGAGTCGACGCCGACGCTGTCGAGAACCACTCCATTCGCCGGCTTGCCATCCGTCAACGTCGAAGCCGCGAACGGATACGTGAGCGCCGATGTCTTCCGCCAATCGGAATACTCGGTCACGTTTTCCTTAGAGGCGGTTCCAAGAACCGACGTGAAGCGCAGGCGCAGGATTCGGCCGGAAGCGCGATCGATCGTCAGCGTCACGACGATGCCGGACGACTGGACCTCCACGTCGTCGCCCGCGTCCGACGAACCCTTCGCGACGGCCCGAAAGTCCGGGGCCGTCCGGGAGCGCAGAATCGCGAGCAAGTTGCGACGGTAGCTCTGATCGAATTCCATCCGCTGGGCTTCCGGAAGCAGGACGGGCCCGTCTCCCATATCGGTGTAGGCGCCATCGGGGCCGAGGACCGTCACGAGCCTGACCATCGGCAGCTCCACTTCCTGCCGGAACCGGCCCGGGAAGAGGATCGACGTCCGCATCGCGAAGGAGACTTCCTCGCCGCTCGGAAAAACGCGCTTCGCTTTACCGTGCAGATCGAGCGACCGGACAGCGTCGACCGCTCTGGCGCCGCCCATGGCGTCCACGGCCTTCTGAATGAGCGCGTTTCCCTTCTGCTCCTCGGGAGGCAGCGTAACGCCCGAAGCGGAAGGGGAAGAAGCCACCGAGGCGGGCTGTGGGGAGCTCTGCGGTACTCCGGCAGGCGAAGGCGCTGCGCAACGGAGGGTCGCTGCGGCGAACAACGCCATCGCAACCTCGAACTGGAGAATTCGTCTGCTCTTATTCATGTTCCCGTCACTCTACTGCACGGGGCACGATGCTAAAATCTGCGAAACCAGCGAGGAGAGGTTCTTGACCATGAGCTACGCCATCCTCATTCTCGTTGTCGCGACGGCTGTAACTCCTACTCGCTCGGCGAGCCAGGGACGGCTTCCCGTCTCGGTCAACGACGCCAGCCGGACTCAGTTGATGACTGTTCCCGGTGTTGACAAAGAGGTCGCGCTCCGGATCATCGAGCACCGACCCTACAGTTCGATCGATCAGCTCGTCGTTGACGCCGACCTTCCGCTCGAGACTGTTCGCGTTGCCCGGCAGCGGTTCTCCCTCGTCCGCATCCTGGCGCCTCCTATCGATTCTCTCCCGCGCTCTCACGGAGGACGTACCGGCGCTGGAATCCGCCCGATCAATGTCAACGCGGCCACGGCGGAGGAGCTCATGCGAGAGCTCGAAATCGATCGCAAAGCGGCGGCCCGGCTCATGTCCGCCCGGCCGTACGAGACCGTTGCGGCCTTTCTCGCCATCGCTCAACTGGCGCCGCCGGTGACGCGCCGGCTCACGGGCAGGCTGATGGTCGCGGAATTCTCCTCCCGGCCGGGGCCGGACTCCCAAAGGGTTCCTCCGGATCCCCGAACACTGAACCTCAAGAACGGCCCTGCCCCGACTCCGCGGCCGCCGATCGCGCTCGCCGACCGCCTCGACATCAACACCGTGACTCGCGATCAGATGTTGGCCACGTGCGGAATCGACGCCATGGAAGCGGAAGACATCATCCGAGCCCGCCCGTTCCGGTCTCTTCGAGAGCTCGGGTCGAGACTCGGATATTCGAAGGATCAGATCGAGCGAACCGGTCGATGCCTGCGGGTCGGTCAAACGACGAAATAGACGGGGAGGCCCGCGTCGCCACGGGCCTCCGATCGGCGAGGGGTCAGAAGATGTAGTGGTGATTTCCTCCGAATGTCAGAACGTGCACGAACCGGCCATCGAAACCAAGGGTAAAGGTCGTTCCGTCGTTGCAGAAAGTGAGAATGCCCTGAAGACCGCCATGCGTCGTCGGATCGTATGCCGTGATCAACGTCTCCGGCGTTCCGCAGCTCTGGTAGTCACCCGTTTCGGCAAACATCACGTACTGTCCCGTGAAGACACCACCCGCGTTTCGGGTAGTCGCCGCGCCGCCAGCCGGGGCCAGATGGTCGATCAGGACTCCGCCGGTCGACACGATGTCAATTCCGCCGCCAGAGACGAGAGGAACCCAGATCGCCGCACCGTCATACACGGCATAGAAATCGGCTGCACCATTCAGCGGGACGTTACCGAGCACCGTTCCGTTCGGCCCGATCTTGTATAGGGCGGGCCCCGAATCTGCCCAGAAGTTGCCGGAGGCGTCCACGACGACGCTGTGCGTCCGAACGCCCCCGGGGAGAGCGACGGGAGTTTGAACCGGCACGTTTCCCTTTCCAAGGATCGTGATGCCCGTGTTCGTCGCCACGGCCAGGGCGAATCCCGCGTTGGCGATGTCACCCGCGCTGGCTCCGGCCAGGGTAGCCCACGGATCGTTGACCACTCCCGTATGGGTGTTGATGCGTTTCACGACGGTGCCGTTGGTACCGGTCGCATATAAGTAAGTGCCGTCACAGACCAGGCGGCGATTTCCCGATGTCGTGGTGTAGCTGCCCACCGACCCGTTCCCGGAACCGTTGCTGAAGACATCGATCTTGGACGTTCCCTCGTTCGCCACGTAGTTGTACAACCCGTCGGTACAGAATCCATTGGGAGATGAGGTATTGGGTGTCGAATAATCCTCGTACTCGAAATTGAAGACATTCCCGTTATTTTTCGAAGCGACGCGAAACGGATTTTCCGTTCGCTTGATGTACTTGATCCCGGCGCCCAGAAACACCGCGACCTGGCCGCGCGTCACGTTCGCGTTGGGATCGAACGTCGTCGCCGACGTGCCCGCCGCGATTCCGAGGTAGTACAGCGAGAGAATGAAGGGGCACTGCCCCCCCGAGACATCCGAGAACGGACCGCAGCCCGCGAGAGTCGCGCCGCCGCCGGCAGCCGCCGCCAGCAGGCCCACGAGAGGAAGTACGAACCATTTCCTGTTCCGCTGGAGAAAAGTCATCCCGTTACCTCCAAGAAAGTCGAAAAATTGAACTTCCGAGGGCAGAGCGTCAGGCGGAGCGAATCGGAGCTATGTGGAGACCTTGAACGAAAAAATACGCTCACTTTTGGCGGCTGTCAACCGAAATGGTGAGTGCTCGCCAGGCAACTCCGAGGAAGGTTTGCAACAGCGAACCGTGCGAACTGACGCGAAATCTCACTGCAGAATGACGTCGCGCCATATCGGGATACGTCCAGCCCGTTGCCGCAGTTCTGCTACAGACCCCATTCCGCTTCGGCTTCAACCACCAGCTTCCGAATCAATGACGTCCTTAGCCTCAACGCCCAGAGCCAGCGGAAGTCTCCGACAACGGGCACACTCTGGGCGACCTTGTAGACCTCTGACCAAAGCCGTCACGCGCCACGGCGACGGCGATTCCGGACCAGGCAAACGAAAACGCCCGGCGGCTCGCCGGGCGTTGAACGATAGGCAGATGCGAAAAAATCAGTTGTACTGGAGGCCGAGGGCGGACGCCAGGAAGACAGCCATCTGTCCTCGGGTCACTGCCTGATCCGGGCAGAAATTTCCGCCTCCGCAACCCGACGTAATTCCGGCCTTGAAAAGCGCTTCAACGAACTTGAATTGCGGGCTGGTCGTGGGAACGTCGGCAAAATCAGCGGCCCCTGGAGGGTCAGACACCGTCAATTTGTAGCCGATAATCATGCCATCTACCTTCTCCGTGCCATCGAAAGCTGAGGGCTCTGCGAGAGCGATGTAGTGATTGTTAAAGTTGTCGATTTTGATCGCGTCAGGGGTAAGGGTAGCGGAGGTGGAGGCTCCGCTTGAAAAAGTGGCTGCTGTTCCGGAACATAGAAAACCACCAAGCAGACAATCTGCTGGTCCGCCCCCGGCTGAGGGATGCTGTGTGCAGGCCTGCGCGTGATAGTTGCAAACATAAAGCGAGCCGAAGGTTTTCTCGGTCGCGCTCGTGTCATCGAAATCGAGCTCCAGAGATGTGAGAACGGCGCCCGTCGGGAGGTGAACGGCGGCTACGAGGTCTTTGGCGTTGGCCGTTGGGTAACGGGGCCCGGCACCAAAGTTGTCGGTCGTGTAGGTCTCGCTCGAGCTGAAAGGCATGAACTCGTTCGCCGGGATCATGTAGTAGCTGACGAACGAAGTTCCAAACGTGCTCGGCACCGATTGGGCATGCCGTTCGGGGGCCGAAGGAGCGGCCGGCATCGCTGAGTTCGTAGCGTCCTGGGCGGAAGCCGCGAGGGGTAGAGCAATACCCATGAGAAGGCCGATTGCGAAATTCCGATGAGTCATCCATTCCTCCTTTATTCAAACCGGGGCGTTTTTCTCAGATTTTCCTTCAGAACTTGAACATGGTCTTCACGCGACTCGGATCTGTCGATAAATTGGTCACACGGAGAGGCAAAGACTACCACGAATCGGATCCTGACCCGCGGGGTATCGACTAACGAGATCCGGGAATTGCGGGCGTGTCGGTCGGCGTCGGCGGTATGGCAACAACTAAAGGCGGTCGAAATAGGCTTCCATCCAGGGGACGGTTCAGTTGAACGTCGAGCAGATGAGTTTCCGCCACCTTCGTCCCGGCAAACGAGCTCTCCGAGGCAAACGGATAGGACAACCCGTCCACGGAACGAAAATCTGAGTAAGATATCGTCATAATCCCCTCCTTTTCCGGGATTCCCCCCTTCGCGGTGTAGCGCAGCTGGAGGATCCGGCCGTTCTCGCGATCGACGGCGAGCGTGATTCGATCCAACACGACACGCAACTCGAGAAGATCGACCGGGCGGCCCCCGACCCTCGTGGCCGCGCCCGCCAACGGAGCAAATGCACGGTCGCGACGGGTCTTCATCAGGACGAGGGGATTGCGGACGATGGAATCCTCAACCGCGCTCTTCTCGGGTTCCGGCAGCTGAACGGCTCCGGTCGGCGTGATGAGGAAGACCCCTTCCCGGACGGCGAGCTTCGAGTAGGTAGCTCCCCGCAGCGTCACGTCGAGGCGGTAGGAATGGGGGAACTGGAACCAGGTCCGATCCTCCGTCTGGACCAGTCCTTCCGTGCTCTGCCGGCCCGTCTTCCCGACGAGGATCAGGGATTTGACGGAATCGACCCGATCCGCCCCGCCCATGGCCGCGAGTACTCGGTCCATCAGTGTCTTCGTCGCCCCCAGGGACTGGCGCCTCGCTTCGAGCTCCTGGGCGCTGAATCGCGGCGCTTTTGCGGTTTCGTCCTGATACGGGGTCGGCGTTCGAGTCACCGCCGCAGCCGATGCTGAAGTTGGATCCGGCGTGGCGGAGGATTGGCCTGATGCCGGGAAAGACAACGACAACAGACCTGTGCACAGGAGAAAAAACAGGTGGCGAGAGGATGTCATGAGATCTACGGCCTCCCGAGAGATTCGGTTGCTAACGCGACGGTCGCTAAATGAGATTCTAGTGGAACACCCCTTTGGACGGCTCCGAAAGCCGCATCATGTCGCTTCAGCTTCTGCGGAAATTTTTACGAGAGTACGAGCGACTCTCTCGGCATCGCCTTCGGTCATCGCGAGATGCAGCGGAAGCGAGATGAGGTGCTCGCTCGCGCTCCGGGCTCGAGGACACAGCTTCTTCGGCTCGTCGTACATCCGGTAGAGAGTGTTGTCGTGGTAGTGCACTCCCGGGTAAATCCCCTGCGCATTCAAGTCCACCATGACTTCGTCGCGCTGTTCGACGAGGACTTGATAGAGGTGACGGGATGGCGTGCTGCCCGGCACCATGGGAACTGTCCGCACGGCCGGACTGCCGGCGAACGCGAGATCGTAGCGATCGGTCAGTCGCCGCCGGTATGCGTTGCCCTCTTCGACGTACTTCAGCCCGACGAGCGCCATCGCAGCCATGATCGAGTTGCCGTGGTACTTGAATCCGACGTGCTCGACGTCGTACATCCACTTGTACGTGCCCGCGGAGAGAGTACGCGTATACGTGTCCTTGTTGATTCCCATCCACGACCACTTCCGCGCCTCTGCGTCGAGGGCGGAGTCGGCGAAGCAGACCATCCCGGAGTCGGCCGTCGGCAGGTTCTTGACGGCCTGGAAGGAGAAGACCGACGCGTCTGCGCCATGCCCGGCGTGCTTCCCGTTCATCCAGGTGCCCGACATGTGGGCGGCGTCGAGGATCAGTTTCAGGCCGCGCTCGCGGCAGAGAGCGGCCACTTCCGCAAACCGTCCCGGGTTTCCGCCGAGGCCGACGAACATCACGGCGCGGGTGCGCGGGCCGATCCGCTCGGCGACCGACGCCGGATCGAGGCAGAGATACTCGTCGACGTCGGCGAACACCGGGCGAAGCCGCTCGTAGAGAATCGCGTGGTTCGTCGAGACGAAGGTGAGAGGAGTCGTGATCACCTCGTCGCCGTCCTGCCAGCCTCCCTGCTCCTTCAGCATCCGCACCGCGAGATGGAGCCCGGCGCTCGCCGAGCTCAGGAAGTGGGAGTGCGGGAGGCCCGTGTACTCGCTCCATCGTTTCTCGATCTCGACGGTCTTGTAGCCGAGGCCCGTCCAGCCTTTCTCCAGGCATTCGCGGATTTCGGCAAGGACTTCGTCCACGCGAAAGGTCGGGACAAACAGGTGGATCGGGTCCATCAGGAGAGCTCGCGCACAAGATATCGGAAAGTGCGGTCCTCGATCTCCTCGCGTCCCGTTTCCCGGAAACCGAGCGCGTCGTAGATCGCTTCAGCGGCCCCGTTCCCCGCGACGACCTCGCACCGGAGACTTCGCACTCCGATCTCCCTGGCGTGCTCGACGAGGAGCGCGAGAGCCCGCTTCCCGTATCCATTCCCTCGGGACCCCGGCGCCACGACGAGCCTTCCCCACTCCGCCTCGGATCCGTCGGACGAGAGCCCGTAGAGCGCGATCGCTCCGACCGCATGGCCGTCTGCCTCGATGACGAACCACTGATCGCGATTCAGCGGACGAAAATATCGGGCGAGAAATCGGGCATGCGTCTCCCGCGAGACTTCCTCCACGGAGCGAAACATGAGGCGGCTTTCCGGATCCATGCGCCAGAGGTAGAGATCCCCGGAGTCCGCCGGCCGCACTTCGCGGAGACGAAACGAGGCGTCCCCCGCCTCCCTCGGGCCCGCCGAGATCACGCGGGTTCGTCCGCGAGGCGCCGGAGGACTCCGGGCCAGACCCGGCTCCACGTGTGCTCGGCGAGCACGCGCGCGCGCCCGGCCCCGCGCACCGCTTCGGCCTCTGTCGGATGATCGAGGGCCCACCGGATCGTGTCGCGGAGCCCGGCCTCGTCGGCGAATCCCAGGATCTCGCGACCGAACTCGAAGTATCGCTCGACTTCCGAGAAGCGGTTCGTCACGACCAGCGCGCCCGCGGCCGCGAAATCGAAGAGGCCGACTTTCACGAGCGCGTGCCCGGCCCCGGTCCGGAAGAACACCACCGTCATCTTTGCGGAGCAAAGAGCCGCGAGGACGTCGTCGCCGTAGATCGTCCCGCGGCTCGGCATCCCGTGCTCCTCCCACCCCTCGCCGTACAGGTGCGTGTCGAACTCGGAAACGAGCATGCCGACAGCCGCGACGCGGTCGGGATGCGCGCGGCCGAGGACGAGGACCTCGCACGCGAGCTCGGGCCGGGGAGGGACGGGATGGAAAAACGCCTCGTTCGTCGCGATCGGCAGGAGCTCCGCCCTCGCGCCGAGCGCCGCGTAGCGCGGCAGAAGCTCCGGCGCGTTCGTCAGGAACAGGTCGAAATTCGAGGCGATACGGCTTGTCGCCGGCTCGAAGACGTCGGGGTCGGAGAGGGCGACGCCGAGAAGGGCGCACCGTTCGCGCAGCCGCGCAGCATCGGCCGGACGGAACGACAACCCGCCGGCGTTGCAGACGATCAGGTTCGGAACGGAGAGCTCGATCACCGGCGCGAGGACCTCGTACCGCAGCCAGACCGGGCCGAAGGTGCCGCGGTCATAGGCGCGTCCTTCGGTGTCGAGAGCCCCCGGCTTCTCGTCGGTCGAGTACTCGAGCACCTCGGCTCCGGACGCCCGCAGGCCGAGCATCATCTGGCGCACCATGTCGTTTTCCCCGCGCCAGTAGCCGCCGATGTGCAGAGCCCGGACGGAGAGGGGATCGCTCGAAGTCAGCCGCATACCGGCGCCACTCTACGCCGATGCCGGACGATCTGGGACGGTAGAACGAGACCCCGGGTAGGACGATCACCCACGCTCAACAAAGGGCCGGCTCGAAGGCCGGCCCTCCGGAAAAGACCGATCGACGCGCTAGTACTGGAAGTGCAGTCCGAGCGCACTCGCGAGGAACACGGCCATCTGGCCGCGCGTGATGAAGTTGTTCGGGCAGAAGTTCCCGCCGCCGCAGCCGGCGGTTATCCCCGCCGAGGCGAGCGCCTCGACAAACTTGAACTGGGCGCTCGTCGTCGGGACATCGCCGAACGTCGCCGTTGCCGGACCCGCGCTCACTTGCAGCTTGTACCAGAGCGTCGCACCGGCGGACTCCAGCGCGGGTCCGACAGCGTCGTGAAAAACGCAGATGGAGTAAGTCTTCAGGTCGTTGTCAACGGTCAGAGTGGGCGAAAAAGCATGGAACGCACGCTGGATTCCCGGGGTTCCAGACGTTGAAATGGAGAAAATCGTAGTCCCGGTACTCGTGGAAAGGTCGTTCCGGTTCACCTCCGTGGTGATGTCGTTCGATGCATCGGTATCGTTGTTCCACGTCGTGATGCCGTAGACAAGCGCTCCTGCGGGGAGGTGGACGTCAACGCAGGTCGCCGTGTTCGCTCCGCCGAACCTGAAACCCCAACCCGAACCTTCCGCGATATGCGACCACTCGCCGTCTTCCAAGGGGGTGAATCCGACCAGCGGATAATTTATCTCAATGAAATCTTGCGTCCCATACGTATTCGGTGTGGGCGAGGCGGCGACGGGACCGGGGAGTTCGGGAGTGACCTTATGCGCTGCTCCTGGAGCTCCTGTCACCGTCTGGGCGAGTGCAGGAACGGCGACACATGCTCCGAGTAGAAAAACTCCGATGGATGCCTTTTTTTTCATACATCCTCCGATTGTGGTTTTCGGACAGGGCTCACTACCTCTGAGGCTCTGACCGACATTGCCAGTGAAATTTTGATCAAAGGTAGCACAGTCGCGGCCGATCCTACCCGCCGCCGCGAAGGCTCAGTTCGGAAACTGGAGCCCGAGCGCGACGGAGAGAAAGACCGCCATCTGCCCGCGCGTCACGGCCTGGTCCGGGCAGAAATTACCTCCACCGCAGCCCGCCGTGACGCCCGATGCGTACAGGGCTTCGACGAACCGATGCTGAGGGTTGCCGACGGGAACGTCCGCAAACGTTGCCGTGGCCGGCGCGGGACTGACCTGGAGCCGGTAGCTGATTTCGATTTTCTGGATCGCCATCGTCGTGCTCGCGGTTTTGGTCAGGCTCGCCAGAATCGCATACGTTCCGTTGGAGTTGTCTATCGGAAAGGGAGAGCCCAGAGTCGTCGTGGACGACGTGAACCCCGAGCTGACGATGCCGGGGCTGAGAGCCTGGATCAATTGCAGAGCTCCGCCATTCGTGGTCCGGAAAAAATCCATGGTCAGCGCCGTCGTGGCGTCGGTGTCGAAGAAGTACGTCTTGATGGAGACGACGAGGGCGCCCGTGGGAAGGTGAACCGGAAACCCGATCGCTCCCTTGGCGGTCGTGGAAGTCGGCTGGACCATGTCGCAATTGGCGGCCTTCGCGGGAAGCAAAGGGTCCCGAAAGGTTGCGTCGCAGGGCCCGAGCGACAGCAGGTTCGTGAAAGTCGTGCCGTAGTCGGGCGAAGTCGAGACGCGATCTGCCAGGGGAATCGCCTCGACGCGGGTGCCGCCGATCGCACTCTCTGGCGCCTGACCGGAAGCCGAAATCGACGCCAGGCTCCCGAGCATGAGAAATACCGACACGAGTGTTCCTCGAGTGCGCATCCTGGCTCCCTTTGGTTAACGGGGTTTGGCAGAAATCCGGCAGAAATGCCGGACACCGGCGGTCGCCGCGTCTGCGGAAATTCATGCCAGCATACCTTCTTCCCGGGAAGGCGGGTCCGGAAGGCGAGTCTGGAAGTCGAGGCGGGTCGGCGCGTGTTGTCGGTCCTCAACGCGCGAATGACCATCCTGTAGAGCCCCCGCTGGCTCCCGCGAAATTGCCGGCGTCTTCCGGGCAGGAGAGAATCGACCGACTCGGCCCCTCCCGGAATTGTGCGCTCGGCGCTTTGAATGGATCCGGTGCGCCGGCATGCGGCATACGCCATGCGAAAGGAAGAGAACCCATGAACTCCACGGACCGCCTCGAAGCCCTCGAGAATCGGATGAACGGGCTCGCGCGGGAGGTCGTCTGGCACCGGCGCGCCTGGGGAGCTGTTCTCGTCGCGGTCATGGCGGCCCTGACAGTGGGCGCCGGATCGTCGAAGCCGGAGAAGGAAATCCTGGCGAACCGGTTCACGCTGACGGACGCTTCCGGTGCCGTCCGCGGCCGGCTCGGCGTCGAACCGGACGGATCGACGGCACTTCGCCTTTCGGATTCGCAGGGAACGGAGCGCATGACGGCGTCGGTCTCGCAGGCGGGATCCTCGCTCAGCCTGTTCGAACGCGACCGCAAGATCGCCGCGAAGCTCGTGGTGGAAGGAAGCGTGCCCCGGCTCGCCCTCTCGGATCACAGCGGCGGCGACCGCCTCTGGGTGGCCCTGCGGCTCGGATCGCCCGCGATTCAGTTCATCGGAGCCGACGGCGTGCCACGCAGCGGGTTCGCGACAATGAACGACGACTCGGGCGTGGCGGTCATCTCCGGAATCACGTCCGGAACTCCCGGCCTCGTCCTCTATGACAAGAGCCGCAAGATCGTCTGGTCCGCGCCTTGAGGGCCCGCTCGAGGGAGGCTGCGGCGGCTCTCCCGACGTGGTAGAACCGACCGAGTGAAACGGATTCTCATCGCGGGCTATTACGGCTTCCGCAACACCGGCGACGAGGCGATCCTCGCCTCCATGCTCGCCGACCTCCGCGCGAGCGCTTCGGACTCTGATGTCATCGTCGTTTCGGGCGATCCGGCGGCGACGGCACGCGACCATCGGATCCCGTCGCTCCTTTTTACCGACATCCCGGCGCTGCTCGCGGCCGCGGAAAAATCCGACCTGATCATCCTCGGCGGCGGGGGAATCTTCCACGACTTCTGGCCCTTCGATCCGGACGCCCTCCTCTCCTCCGCGCACGGCGGGCTCTCCTTCTTCTCCGGTATCGCGCTGCTGGCGGCGCTCTTCGGCAAGCCGCTCGCGATCTGGGGCGTGGGTGTCGGACCCCTCGACACCGAGAACGGACGCCTCTTCACGCGCGCCGCCTTCCGGCAGGCGTCGGTCGCGACCGTCCGCGATGCCGAGTCGAAGGAAGCGCTCGCACGCGCGGGGCTCGACGTCTCGAACGTCGTGGTCGCGGCCGATCCCGCGTTCCGCCTGCCCGCGACGCGCAGCCATGAGACTCCGGCGCCGCGCTCCGGGCCGCGACTCGGTATCGCGATCCGCAACTGGGATCAGGGTGTCGTTCCCGACGCCTGGGAGAACGCCGTGACCGGCGGAATCGACGCGTTTCTCGAGCGTCATCCGGGCTCGGATGCAGTCTTCTTTCCATTCCAGGATCTGCCGTCGGGCGTGCTCGACGACGTCGCGGTCGCCGAGCGCGTGCGATCCGCTCTTCGTCACCGCGACCGGACGCGCATCGAGGACGCGACGCTCGCGCCCGAGGAAAAGGCCGCCCGGATCGCCGCCTGCGACCTCTTTCTCGGCATGCGGCTGCACGCCGTCCTGTTCGGCGTGCGAGCTGGAGTTCCGACCGTGCCGATCGTCTATGACCGGAAGGTCGCCAATCTCGTCGCGGAAGTCGGGCTCGCCTCGTTCGCATTCACACCCGCGTCCGTCGAGTCGGCCGCTCTCGCGGAACGCCTCGACGCGGCGCTCGCCCAAAAGGCATCGATCTCCGCGAGCCTGGAGGCTCACGCCGTCCGGCTCGCGGAACGCGCCGGCGAGAGCACTCGTCTCGCGGTCAGTCTCCTCACGTCGCCGCCCCGGGAACGCCTGGTCTCGGAAGAGATGCTTTCGCTCATGCGGCGCGCTTCGATCGCGCGTGCCCGGACGGCGTCTTCAACAGCTGCGCCGACGCACTCCGAAGCGCTTCCGTCCGCATCGCACGCGTGGCCGGCGGTTCCCGACTCCCGGGGTGCCGACGTCCTCTGCCTCCCCGTCATCGACTGGGGTTTCCGGTTTCAGAGGCCTCAGCAGCTGCTCTCGCAATTCGCGGATGACGGCCACCGCGTTTTCTCCGTCCGCACCGCGTTTCTCGGCCTCGACCGCGATCCGGTGCTCGAGCCGCGCCGGGACGGCGTCTTCGAGCTCGCGGTCGCCGGCGAGGCCCGGCACGACATCTACAGTCAGACTCTCGAAGGGGAAAACCTCGAGCAGGCGCTCGCCGGAATCGAAGTCCTGCGGGAGCGCTGCGGAATTGTCGAGGCGATCTGTATCGTGCAGTATCCGTCCTGGGAGCCTCTCGCGCGGGAGCTCGCCGTGCGATACGGCTGGAAGATCGTGTACGACTGCCTCGATGAGCACACGGGGTTCGGCACGCACGGGCAGTCGACGGGGGGAGACGAAGCGCGTCTCGTCCGCGAGAGCGATCTCGTCGTGGCGACTTCGAGCCGGCTCGTCGAGAGGCTCCAGCAAGCGCGTCCGGACGTCCGGCGCCTTCCGAACGCGGCGGACTACGCTCGATTCGGATCGCTTCCGGACCGCGCCGGAAGCCCGCTCGCGGCGCTTCCACGTCCCGTCGTCGGCTACTACGGCGCGATCTCGTCCTGGTTCGACACCGAAGCCGTTCGCCTCGCGGCGAATCGCCATCCCGACTGGTCGTTCGTCCTGATCGGCGACACGCGAGGCTCCTCCCTCGAACCCCTCGACGGACTCCCGAACGTCCATCGGACGGGAGAAGTCGAGTACGAGGCTCTTCCGTCGTTCGCCGCCGCGTTCGACGTCTGCACGATCCCGTTCGCGCGAACGCCGCTGACCGAGGCGACGGATCCCGTCAAGCTCTACGAATACCTGGCGACGGGCAAGCCGGTCGTGGCGCGGCGGCTCCCCGAGATCGAGCCGTTCGCCGAAGTCCTCCGCCTGTACGAGACACCCGAAGAGTTCGTATTCGCGCTGGAAGCGAGCGTCGCCGAACAGGATCCCGCGGGGGCCGCCCGGCGCCGGCAGATCGCCGAGGCGAACACCTGGGCGCACCGGTATCGGAAGCTCATGGGGTGGATTTCCGCGCTCCCCAACCGGGCGCCGCGCGCGCCGGCCGCCGCCGCGCTTACGGACGAATCGGATCCATCGGCCGAGCGGCGCGGCACCGTCGCCCGCCTGCAGGAGTCGGTCGCGGCGCGCTCGCGCGAGATCCGCCGCCTGAACGAGCAGGTGGCGTCGCAAACGAAGGGGATCGAATTCCTCCGCGCCGAAGTCGCGGGGCGCGACGCTCACATCGAGGAGCTGACCCGCCGGGCGATCGATCTCCAGAAGCAGATTACCGAGGGCCACGGATTCGTCGAGGCGCTGACCGCCGAGCGCCAGGCCACCGTCGGCGCTTTGAACGTCGAGCTCGACCGCGTGATCGTCGAATCCAACCTTCGCCGGGGCTACCTCGAGCACGCGAACGCGGAGCTCGATCGGTGGGAGCGCTCGGTCTTCGGTGGAATGCGGCGGGCCGCGAGAAAAGCCCGGCGAGCTCCCGGTGCCGCCCGCCGCCGCCTCGGAAAAAAGACGGCTCCCGGCACCCTCGCGTACGAGGTCGGCACGAAGGTCCTCCCCCGCGGGGTCGCGCGATGGCTGCGGCGGTCCGTCGCTCCCGTGGCGCAGCCGCAACGATTCGTCGAGATCCCGGCGGCGGCTGCGGAAACGCTACCGGACCCGGGAGGCCTTCCTCCCGCTCCGGCGGGCAAGCCCGACGTCGTCATCCTCTCGATCATCGACTGGGATTTCCGGTTCCAGCGCCCTCAGCAGCTCGCGACCCAGTTCGGCCGCCACGGCCACCGCGTCTTCTATCTCTCCACCTCGCGATTCGGCGCGCCGGACGGACCCGCGTGGCAGCTCACGAGAAAGGCTCCGAACGTCGCCGAGCTCGTCGTCCGCACGCGCCGGCCCCTGGACATCTACGCCGGCCGGCTCGAGGCCCAGGACCTCGACGCCCTCGAAGAAACTTTCCGCCGGCTGGCGGCCGATCTCGCGATGGGCGATGTCGTCTGTCTCGTGCAGATTCCGTTCTGGGCGCCATTCGCGCTGCGGATGGGCCGCGAGCATGGCTGGACGGTCGGTTACGACTGCATGGATGAATGGACGAATTTCCCGGGGTTCGGAGCGGACGTTCTCGCCCTCGAGGAAGGGCTCGTTCACGACGCGGACCTCACGATCGTGTCCGCCGACAAGCTCGTCGACAAGTGGAACGAGAAGGCGCCGCGCCTGACCCTCGCCCGCAACGGGATCGACGCGGAGCACTACCGATCCCGCTACGCGGAGAACGATCTTCTCGGAGGGATCGCCCGCCCGGTGATCGGGTATTACGGCGCCCTCGCTTCGTGGGTCGACGTGCCGCTCCTGGAGAGGATCGCGCGCAACCATCCCGACGGAACGGTCGTTCTCGCCGGCGGACACTTCGACGTGGACCTCTCCCCCCTCGAGCGGCTGAAGAACGTGCGACTGCTCGGGCAGCGCCCCTACGACGAAATGCCGCTCCTCCTCTGGAACTTCGACGCGTGCATCATTCCTTTCCTCGTCAACGACATCACCGAGGCGACCAATCCGGTCAAGTTCTACGAATATCTCTTCGGTGGAAAGCCCGTCGTCTCCCCGGCGCTGACGGAGCTGCTTCCCTTCGAGCACCTCGCCTATCTCGCGCGCGGCCACGACGATTTCCTGGCTCAGCTCGATCGCGCGCTCGCCGAGCCTGCCGACGACCCACGCCGCGCGGGCCGCCGCCGCATCGCCGAGGACAACGACTGGTCGCGCCGCTACGAGTCCATCGAAGAAGGAATTCGGGAAACCTTTCCTCTCGTATCGCTCGTCATCGTTTCCTATGGCGGGCTGGAGCTGACGCAGGCCTGCCTCGACTCCGTGCTCGGCCGCGAGACCTGGCCGAACTTCGAGGTCATCGCGGTGGACAACGCATCTCCGGACACGACTCCCGCGTACCTTGCCGCCCTTTCGGCGCGCGAGCCCCGCCTGCGCTGCATTTTCAACGCCGACAACCGGGGATTCGCGGCCGCCAACAACCAGGGGATCGCGCAATCGCGCGGAGAGTTCGTGATTCTCCTGAACAACGACACCGTGGTCCCCCCCGGGATGATCGGGCGCCTCGTCCGCCATCTCCGGAGAGACCCTCGGCTCGGCATCCTCTGCCCCACGACCAACTTCTGCGGAAACGAAGCGAAGGTGGACGCGGGATACGCGCAGATGAGCGAAATGCCGGCCTTTGCGGCGCGGCGCGCGGATCAGTTTCGCGGCAGAGTGTTCGACATCGCGGTCGCCGCCATGTACTGCGTGGCGCTTCGCCGCAAGGTGCTCGAGGAGATCGGGCCGCTCGACGAGACCTACGGCGTCGGCATGTTCGAGGACGACGACTTCGCGATCCGCGCGCGAAATGCGGGCTACCGCGTCGCCTGCGCCGAGGACGCGTACGTCCACCATGTCGGACAGGGATCCTTCCGCAAGCTCTCGCCCGCCGAGTACGAGGAGCTCTGGAAGAAAAACCAGGCATACTTCGAGAAGAAGTGGGGACTGCGGTGGAAGGCGCACAACCTGCGCGAAGGAGTGGCGCCCCTCGAGCGGGGGCTCGGAGCCTGAGCCGCCCCTTCCTCTGCGGCGGCGCCCCGGCCGGGTCGCCTCCCCATCGGGCCTTGCGAGACGAACGCTCGTGAGCCCCCGTCCGTCTCCGCGGAAACGAAAACGATCGGCGCCCGGGACGAAAGCCAGGTCGGGCGCGACACGTGGTAGGAACTCCGAGCGCATCCCGCGGACGAAACTGCCGAAAGAATCGAACCCGCGCCCGCCCGCGCGCGGGAAGGTTCTCTCCGGAGCGACCCTCCGTCGCGCGATCGCCTGGGCTCCCCTTCTGGTTCTGTTCGCGGAGAACCTCGTCCTCTTCTCGCGCCACTACTTCGCCGGCGCGGGATTTCCGTGGGACTTCGTCGGCGCCTACTACGCGGCTCCGGCGTTCTGGACACAGGCCGTTCAGCACGGCATGTTTCCCCAGTGGATGCCGTACCAGTGGCTCGGTTATCCGTTCTTCCTGAACATCCAGACGAGCCTCTTCTACCCGCCGCTGTGGCTCTTCCCCGCGCTCCACATCCCGTACACACTCCACGCCGCCATCGTCCTGCAGTGTCTCCACGTCCTGGCCGGTTCGCTCGGGATGTATGCCCTGCTGCGCGTCCTTCTCCGATCGCGCCGCGAGGCGCTCATCGGCGCCTTCGCGTACCAGTTCTTCGGCGGCTTCTTCTCGAACGCCGAGCACGTCGACATCGTGCGGGCCTTCGCGTTCTCGCCGTGGCTGCTCTACACGCTGAGCATCCGCCGCTCGGATCCCGCGATCCCGCGCCGCCTCCTCGCGGCGCCTCTCGCCATGTTCGCTTTCGTGACGGGCGCGTACCCGGGAGCGACGCTCGGCGCCTTCGCGGTGGGCGGCGTCTATCCGTTGCTGCAGGCCGCCTTCGCGTCCGCGGGGAAGCCCGGAGAGCGGCGGCGCTCGGCCATCCGCGTTGCTCTGGCCTTCGCGATGCTCGCGATCGGGATCGGCATGGCCGCGGCCGCTATCGGCCCTCCGCTCCTGTATCGACAGGAGTTCGCGCGATCGAACCTGGGCCCTCCGAGCCAGACGACGTTCCGCCTCGCACACTTCGCGGGGCTCGTCCTCATCAACACCGGGCTGCCGGGCGACATCTCGATGACCTCGACGTTCGTCGGATTCCTCGCCGTGGCCGCGTTCTTTCTCATCCCGTGGCGGGCGCTGCGAGCGATGGGACCGGTCGCCGGAGTGGCACTCTTCGCGGGCCTCATGGCGGGCGGGCCGGCCAATCCGTTCTACCGGTTCGTGCGCGGAGCGTTTTCCCTTTTCGGATCCTCTCGGTTTCCCATCGCGGACTATCGGGGGTGGATCGCCGTGGGCCTCATCGCGTGCGCCGCCTCCTCATTGCGCTCGCTGCGGCGCCGGACCCTTTCCCGCGGAAGAATCATTTCGGGCCTCGTCGTGCTCGTCGCGTTCACCGGCTGGGCGTTCCCCGTCGCGTACGCCACGGTAGGCTCCTCGCGAAGCATCGCGGCGGCTGTGGCCGCGCTCGTGGCGTCCGTCGCCGCCGTTCTCCTCTGGCAGGCTCGCCAGGGCCGGCCCTGGAAACTCGCGGTCGCCGGTCTCCTGGCGATCATTGCCCTCGACGCGGCGCGCATGTACCTGCCGATCCGGGGCGTCTGGATGGTCCCGGACGAGATCGGGGTCTGCCGCACCTTCTGCAAACCGCCCGCGATCATGCATGACCGGGGTCTGATCGTCGCCCCCGAAGTCCTCGCCGGCTTGAACGGCCCGCGCCCGGCCCGGCTCGAGCTCGGCTTCGACGGCTACAAGGCGAGCGGGTATCTCCTCGGAACGTTCAACGGTCGGGACAACGGCAACATGCTCCTCGAGTCGAAGCGGGCGATCGACGCGGTGCCATGGACGCGTCGCTACATGCGCGCTGCATGGATGCCGCTCCTCTTCGACCCGGCCCTCGCAGCGAGAGGCCGGATCCCGGATCCGTCCGCGCGCCCGGAGAGCCTCGTCCCCGGATCGGTGGCCCAGACGTACTACGGTCTCGACCGGATCACCTACGACGTTCGCCTTCCGCAGCCTGCCCTGTTCGTCGAGAACGAATCCTTCTTTACCGGCTGGACGGCCCGCCTCTCGGACCGGCCCGAGACCCCGGCGGCGATCGCCATCAACGGAGGCCTTCGGGCGTGGAACCTCCCCGCCGGGCGGTATCGGATGGAAGCGACGTTCCGGCTGCCGCGGTTTACCGAGCTCGTGGTCCTGATGGCCGGATGCTGGTTCCTGTGGATCGCCGCGCTCGCGCTCCGGTTCCGATTCCGGGGGAAGGAACCGCGCTGGCCGATGCGTTCGCCCGGACCGCGGAACGCTGCCGCCGCTCTGGCGGTGCTCTGGCTGGGAGCCTCCGCGCTGATGCTCCAGCGGGACTGGAGAAACATCTTCGACTATGCGCCCTACGAGATGCCGCCCGCGGAGATGAGGCGCCAGGCGGCCCTGATCGACCGGTTTTCGCCGCACGACGCGCCGATCTTCTACATCATGCCCGCCCTCGAGACCTGGAACTCGCGGATGTGGAAGCGCGCCCTGTATCCGCGGCCCGTGTTCTACGTCGAGAATCCATCCGAGACCCGTTCGAAGTGGTACCTCGATCTTCGCCGCCGACTCGGGATCCACTATGCGCTCTCGATCGGCCATCCTCCCTTCGACCCGGGGTTCCGGTGGAAAAAGGAGCTTCCTTCTCTGCCCGCCTCGACCGACGTGGCCTGGTTCGGAGAGATGCCGTGACACTTCGGCTGCCGGAGCTCGCGATCGCCGGAGTGCTCGCCGGAGGCTTCGCCGCCGCCGGGGAGGCTCTGATCGGCCGCGCCCGAAGCATCGTGTCGTGGAACGACTCCTTCCTCGCGGGCCTCGGCGTCTGCACGGCGCTTCTCTTTCCTCTGTCGGTGCTCGCGCCCCGGTCCGCGCTCACGATCGTCCTGGTCATCCTCGGCGCCGCCATCCTCTTCGCCGTTGGCCGCCGCTTCGGGACCGCTCCGCCTGCCGCGAATATCCCGCGGCCTCTGCCCGAGCCTCGCGACGCCCTTTCTCTAACCTGCATCCTCGCCGTCGCGCTCATGATCGCCTGCTTCGCCGTCCTGAACCTCCGGTTCCCGTTTTCCTGGGACGGATTTCAGATCTGGGCCACGAAGGCGATGTCGATGCATCACGAGGGCGGCTTGCGGCCGAGGATGTTTCCCGATGCCGACTACGAAGGTCGCGTCGTGGGCTATCCGAACGCCGTGCCCCTGTACGAAGCCCTGCTCTCGGTGCTCCGAGGGGGGTTCGCGTTCGAGGCGGTCAAGCCGATCTTCCTCGTCTTCTACCTGTCGCTGTCGATCGCATTCCTCGGGCTCGCCCGTGCGATTCTTCCCGAGCGCGGCGCGCTCCTGGCGCTCGCCCTCCTCCTCGCCATGCCCGGTATCTCCCGCATCCACAACCTGGGCGGGTACGCGGACATGCCGCTCGCGGCCGCGGTCACGGCGGCCGCCGGCGCGTGTGCGCGATGGCGCCCCGACGCGCGCGCCCGGAGAGCGGCGCCCTGGCTCATCGGATCGCTCGCGCTGATCAAGAACGAAGGAGTTCTCCTCGCCGGGGTTTTCGCCGTGCTGATCGTGGCGTTCCTCGCCGCCGACGGCGCGGCCGGTCTGCGCGCGGACGGGAAGCGGCTCGTGCGCGGAGGCGCGATCGTCGCGTCACTCTGCCTCGCCCAGGCGCTCTATGTCCGATGGACGAACAACCCCGACACGACCTACGCGCCGATCGACTGGGCGCATCTCTCTCAGGCGCCGCGGGCGTTGCCGCCCATCTTCGGCCTCTGCATCCGCGAGCTGCTCGACGCGGACTATTGGATCTTTCTGTGGGCCGCCTTCCCGATCGCCGCGATCGTCGTGGCCGCTCGCGGTTCGCGGCTCGAGCGAGTCCTGGCTGCCGGCTGCGTGCTCGTTCTCGGCGGCGAGGCCGCAATCTACCTCTTCACGACGTGGGATGTACCCACGCACATCCAGAGCTCCTACACCCGCCTCGCGGAGCACGTCGCGCCGATTGCGATGGTCGTGCTCGTCGCGGGAGCCCGGCGAGGGCTCATTCTCACAGGAGCCCGGCGCGGGATCGACGCGAAGGAGAACCGCTCAGGGACGCTGGCCGATCAGCAACTGGAAGTCGCTCGGCAGAAGCCCTGAGTCGATCAACGCGTCCTCGGCCTGGAAGACGCCCTGGATACAGCGCTCCGCAACCGCGTCGGAAGGCTGGAAGTTGTGGATGATGCCGTTGTACATGAGGTGCTGGATCGTCCCGCCGAGATTGCGCCGCTCGATCATCCGGAAGTAGCGCTCGAAGAGCGGAACGATCTCCGCCGACCGGATCGACTCGAAGGGCGAGGCCGCCACGACCTCGGCGACCGTGGGACGGCCTTCCCAGTCCTTCCGGACGCCCCAGCGCAGCATGCGGTACCGCTCCGGAATGAGGCCGGTGAGCGTGCGCGTCACGTCGATCTGCGCGTCGGTCCATTGAAACTGCGTCGGACCCACGAACTCCTCGAGGATGAAGAGGCCGCGCGGCGTCAGCGCTCGCAGAACCTGCTCCATGATCGGCTCGAGCTTCAGGAAGTGGTGGAAGCTGTGGGCCGAGACGATCAGGTCGTAGGCGCCCGGCTCGAGGTCGAGACGATTGGCGTCGCCGACTCGAAACTGGCCGGGCGCTCCCGCGGCGGACCGGGCCGCCTCGGCCTCTCGGACGCGTTCGTCGCTCGCGTCGAGGCCCTCGATCCGAAGCGTCGATCCGCGGTGGAAGAGATCGACGGAGAGGGATCCCGATCCGCATCCGAGCTCCATGCTCCGCGTGGCAGGCCCGCCGAGTCGCGTCTTGACCCAGTCCCGCCAGGACTGTCCGTCGATCTGGCCGCGCTCGCGGTAGCGGGAAAAGACGGCCGGATGATCGAGCCAGGCGTGCATCTCGCGCGTGGCCTCGACGGCGAGGTGCCCTCCCCACTTCTTGCCTTCGGCGGAGAGCTGCTCGAGGTAGCGGTCGTCGTTTTCCATCGGACCCTCGGCGGGGAGAATAGCATCCGAGCGTTGAAATCCCGGCGGCCCGCTATCGGCTACGGATCCCGGATCCTGTTGGCCGTGAGCCGTTCCTGGTGAGCGGCCGCCTGATCTTCAGACTTCAGACTTCAGACTTCAGAGACTTCAGACTTCAGAGACTTCAGACTTCAGAGACTTCGGACTTCGGATTCCGACTAAGCATCCGGACTACGAATTTTCGCTACGGCCCGTACAACGTGAGTCCGAACGTCGTCGTCAGAAACACGGCCATCTGCCCCCGCGTGACCGGATCGTTCGGGCAGTAATTGACACCGCCGCAGCCCGCCGTGATGCCCCGCAGAGCCAGTTCGTCGACCCATGGCGCGAAACCGCTCGAGCACGGCACGTCGAGGAACGTGGCCGTCGTGCACGCCGGCGGCGTGTAGCCGCTTCCCTGCAGCGTCACCAGGAGAAAGACCGCCATCTGGGCCCGCGTCACGTTCTGGGTCGGGCAGTAGTTTCCGTCTCCGCATCCGGCCGTGACTCCGCGGCCCGCCAGCTCGTTGATCCACGGCGCGAACCCGCTCGAGCACGGCACATCGAGAAACACCGGGCTCGTGCAGGCCGGAGGTGTGTAGCCCGCGCCCTCTTTCGAGACGAGGAGGAAGACCGCCATCTGCTGGCGCGAGACGTTCGAAGCCGGACAGTAGTTGCCCGCGCCGCAGCCCGCGGTCACGGCCTTGTGCAGCAGCGTCTCGACGAACTTGTAGACGCCGCTCGAGGACGGTGTATCGGCAAAGCTGCCTCCGACATGCAGCAGCCACGTCTTGCCCTCCGGCAGCGACAGTGTCTCGTCGAAGGAGGCGTCCCAGTGTGCCGCCGGGCGGGTGGCGGGATTCGACACGGAGAACTGATAGCAGTCTGAGCCGCAATCCGACGCACTGCCGGAAGCGAGGCTCGGGTAGGTCGCACCGGCGTCCGGAAGGACGTACGTCGCACCGGCGGGACCGGTCGGATTCGAGGCCGCGCCGGTGAAGCCGGAGATGAGGCCGCCCGTCGTGTTCTTCCATGTCGGTTTCACCAGAACCCGTTCGCCGGGCTCCAGCACGCCGTTCGTGTTCGAAGACGTACCGCTCGTCGAGGAGCCATCGACGGAAAGAGCGAACGGGAGTGGTGTCGGCGCTCCGGGCGTCACGTTCGGCGTCGGCGTCACGGTCGGAACCGGCGTTCTGGACGGCGTGGTCGTCGGCGTGAAAGTCCTCGTCGGGGTGACAGTGGGCGTCGGCGTCGCCGTTGGAACGGCGGCGTTGACGGTCAGAATTCCGTTTCCCGTCCTGCACTGCGCGTCGGGATTGCAGATCTGGACGTTCTTCGCGCCCGTCGTGGCGCCGACCGTGCTGAGGTGCAGCGTCACCGATGTCGGGCTGTTGTGCGTGACGCTGTTCACGGTGACGCCTCCCGAAACGGTGGCGCCGACATGGAAGAACGGGAGCGCAGGCGCGGGGAGATTCGCGCCCGGATCGTAGAAACCGGATCCGGAGACCGACGTGCCCGTAACAACGACATCCACGGACGCCTGACCCGCGGCGACGCCGGCCGGGTGATCGGTGCTTGCCGGTGTGGCGGGCGGCGGAGCGATCAGCTTGACGATGCGATCCGCGTACGAATTCGTGCTGTCGCAGAATTCCTGCGTCGTCCACATGGTCATGTCGTCCTGAGGGTCGAGGCTCGTGAACGAGTAGTCCCCCCATCGCCGGCTGGAGCCCGAGTTCTGCGGCGGGTTGTACGCCGTGGAGCTCGCGGTGTAGTCGACGATCGTCCCCGTCGTTCCGAGAGCGTCGCCCGCGAGGCGGCCCACGGTCGAGGCATCGATGTGGAACGCGGCTCCGGCCCGGCTGAGGCCGAAAGCGGAGTGCCCCTGCCCCGAGATCATCACGGAGGGAAACCAGTACCAGCGCGCGGCGGCCGCCGTGCTCGCGCTGTCGAAGATCGTTCCCGACTGGTTGAGAGCCGGCGTGCCGCCCACGGGCACGGTCACGTCGTACCAGCGCGCCGCATCCCGCGCCTGTGCGCCGGAGGAAGCGACGCCGGCGGCGCTGACGGCGATCGAGTGCGCCGTCCAGAGGTGGCCGTTGCGGACGTGCGCGGCATAGAGACGGTCGTCGATCGAATCGAGCGTGCCGCCCGCCGTCATGCCGAGGTGCGGAACCGGCTGAGGATACGCGGTGCTCGGAACGGTGATCGCGATGTTCCCCGAAATCGAGGGGGTGCCGCCCGGATTCGTGACGCGGCGGAACATCAGCGTCCCGAAACTCGCGTTGTCGACGCCGATGATGTATCCCTCGGTCGCGTCGGGATCGGTGTTGTCCACGCCGCGCGGGCTGTAGGGGCCCGCGCCGGCCGACGTCGCGAGGCTCGGGAATGCCGTCGACACGATCGGGCCCGCGCCGAGAATCGAGCTCTTGCGGACGACGTAGCCGTTCGTCCCGGCGAAGCCGCCGGCGGGCGAGAACATGTTGCCGCCCACGTAAAGCGCGTTCGCGTCGATTCCGAGCGAGGGGTAGTCCAGGAAATTCGACGGGTCCGCGTGGAAGAAGAAGAACGTCCACACGGTGGAGCCCGTGATCGTCCCCGCGCTCGCGGCGCTGCTCACGCCGACCAGCCATCGGTTGGCGGCCGTGCTCGAGCAGTCGCTCGCGGTGCACGGGACGTCGATGATCGAAACGAACCAGCGTCCCGAGAGACGGTCGTAGCGGACCTGGGGGTCACTCGTGAAGTTGAGAAGAATCGAGCCGCCGACCGGCGTCATCACGGAGGAGAAGAAAACGTCCGGGTCGGCGTTCAAGACGCCGTCCGCGGCGCCCGTCGCCTTGTTGAAAGTCCGGAGCCGGCCGTTGACGAATACGAAGAACTGGGTGGGCCCGACTGTGCCCATCGAATCCGGAGGAAACGCTTGCGTATCGGTGAGTGTCGCGCCCGTGAAGCTCGTGCCGAGAGTCTGCGGGCTGTCCGGCTGCACGGCCGGGCCGGACGTCCGATCGTTGCGGGGCGGCCATTCGGCCGACTCCGGCGAGAACGGGTTTTGCGGGACGCCGTCGCGATCCACTTCGTGCTCCCGCATGAGCCGGAAGGGACGGGGTCCCTGGAGCTCGAACGACTGCTGCCGACCCATGATGTGGTCGACCGACTCCGAGATCCCCATCTCGCCAGTCGTTGGCACGCCCACGGTCGGAGCCGGAAGCGACGCCGCTCCCGCCTGACCGAAGATTCGGATGCTCGCGGACAGGGGAAGGACCAGACCGAGCACGCACGCGAGCGCGATGAACGATCCCAGGTGGACTCTCGTAACGCCCGATTCAGGCGACCCGCGGCGGTACCGTTTCATGGCCGGGTTACTCCGATCTGTTTCTTCGCTCCGAGTCTGTCACCGAAACCGGAGTCTGCACGGATTCCCGCCACGGCTCACGGCCCATAAAGCTTCAATCCGAAGGTAGTGGTCAGGAAGACCGCCATCTGGCCTCGCGTGCTCGGGCTCGACGGACAGTAGTTTCCGCCTCCGCAGCCGGCGGTCACACCCTCCGCGAAAAGCTGCTCGACATATTTCGCGAAGGGGCTCGAAACGGGCATATCCAGAAAGATCCCCGTGGGAGACGGCGGCACGTAGCCGCTTCCGTGCTCCGCGATGATCAGGAACACCGCCATCTGCGCCCGCGTCACCGGCGACCCGGGACAATACTGGAGGGGAGTCGTGGCGCAACCTCCCGTAATGCCTTCGGCGTACAGACGCTCGATCCACTTCGCGAATGGATCCGAGGCCGGGACGTCGGAGAAAATGCCCACGGCCGGCGCGGGAGTGAAACCGGCGCCGTGCTCCGCGACGAGGAGAAACACCGACATCTGCGCACGCGTCACCGAGGTGCCCGGACAATAGTTCGCCCCGCCGCATCCTGCGGTGATTCCCTTGTGGAAAATGGTCTCGACGAACTTGTAAAAGCCCGTCCCGACCGGAACGTCCGTGAAGCTCGCTCCGACGTGAAGAACCCATGTCTTCGAGGCGGAGACGGACAGGTTTTCGTCGAAGGTCGCATCCCAGTGCGCCGCTGGACGCGACGCCGGATTGGAAACGGAGAGCTCGTAGCAGTTCGAGCCGCAGTCACCCGCGGCCGCGCCGGGAATCGTCCCGTAGGCGGCGGCCGCGTCGGGAATGCCGTAGGCCGCGCCGGCGGGCCCGGTAAAACCGGACGCCGCTCCCGTGAACGCCGCGGAGGGCGACGCCGTGTTGTTCCTCCAGGAGGGCTTGACCAGCACCGTCTCCCCGGGCTCCAGAACGCCGTTGGCGTTGGAGGCGGTTCCGGAGGCCGGGGCGGAGTCGACAACCAGGGCGAAGGGCGAGATCGATCCGACGATCGCGGTCGACTGGATCGCCGCGTCGTTCGATCCGTTCGGGTCGCAACCGGTCGCGGACACGCTCGCGACGTTGGTCATCGTCCCCGGCGTCCCCGGGGCCGTCATCACGATGGTCAGCGTGGCTGTCGCGCCGGCGGCGAGCGTTCCGAAGTTGCAGGAGCGAATCGCCGTGCCGGAGCAACTCCCCGCGCTGGGCGTGACCGAAACCGCGGTGCCCGCCGGGAGGGTGTCGATGACCGTCACGTTGTTCGCCGAGGAAGTCCCGCCGTTGTGGACCGTCACCGTGTAAGTCACGTTCGTGCCCACCAGGACCGGATCGTCGGAGTCGACGTTGGTGAGCGCGAGGTCGTTTCCGCCGCCGCCGTCGCTCGCGTCGAGCAAACCGTAGACCGTCGCGGAATAGCTGCTGCAGCCCGCACCGGCGTTCACTTCGTGGACGACCAGCGAGATCGTCTGCCCCGCCGGCACGTCGACGTAGAACTCATTCGATGGATTCGGGCTCGCCGCCGGGTCACCGAGGTAGTTGACGCAGAGGCTGGCCGGGTTGAAGGTTCCGAGGTAGGCGACCGGGAAGATGAAGCTCGTGCCGCAACCGGTCGTCGTGACGATCGTCACGCAGCGATCTGTAGTCGAGCTGTTCGTGAAGGCCTGGATGCTGTAATGCCTCGCCGTCGAGTCCTGAAGACCCGGGCAGGCCTTCCCCTCGCAGGTTCCGAGCGGATTGGTTCGGATGAGCCTTCCGGTCTGCGTCGGGTCCGTGCCCGTGATCGACCCGGACAGAACGAGCGCGGGAGGCTGGCAGCTCGCAAGCGCGAATGGCACGTTGGACGTCACGCCGGACGCCGTGACCGACAGGATCAGGCCGATCGGCGTCCCGCAGACAAAGGAAGACGAAGTCGAGATCTGGAACGGCACGGCGTTCGTCTGGGTCGCGCCCGCGGCGATGTCGGGGTATGCCGACGTCGAATCGGTGACCGTGACTCCGGGAGTTCCGCTCGTCAACGTCGCCGTGACCGTGGACGCCGTCGCGCAACCGATGTTGTGAAGCGGCAGCGACAGGCGGATGCATTCGTCCCGGTTGATGCGGCCATTGCCGTTGCCGAGGCTGTCGTCGATCGCGATCGTCCCGAACGAGAATCCAGGCCCCGGCGGAACGCAGAAGTTCCGCGTCGCGGTCCCGCCGGCAGCCACCGTGACGGCCGAAGTCGTCGAAGCTCCGCACGATGTCCGGATGGCCTGCACGGTGTAAGAGCCCGGCGGGACGACGATCGAATAATTGCCGGAAGCGTCCGTGGCGGCGGAGTGGCCGTCGGAGATCTGGACGAGGACGTTGGCGACCGGATTTCCCGACACGCAGTCCGTGACCGTCCCGGAGATCGTCGCCTTCGCGGGCGCTGTGCAGGACGGAAAGGAAAACGTGGCGACTCGCGTCTTCCAGTTAAACGACCCGGTCGACGCGAGGTACTGGTTCGTGTACCAGAATGTGCAGCCGTCCCGAGGATCGACGGTCATCGCGGAATAGTCGCCCCACCGGTTTCCGGTCGAGAGCTGGCTGCCCGCGCCCGCCATCATCGTGATCTCCGCGCCCATGGTTCCCGCGGCGTCGGTGGAAAGACGGCCCGAGAGCGCGATCGACGGGAAGGTCGACGTGTCGGAGAGGCTGTAGCCGAGAGCCATGTTGCCGGAGTTGTCCTGGGCGATCGAGCCCATCCAGCGGTTCTTCGCGTCCGGCGCGAACGTGCCCTGCTGAAAGATCGTCGGCGTCGTCGAGAGGCCGCGCAGCTCGTACCAGCGCACCCCGGCCTGGTTGGCGGGGCTCGTCGCGACGTTGACGGTGTGGTTCAGGACGAGCGACTCGGACGTGCCGTTGTTGCGATAAGCCACGCGGTAGAGCGAGCGGTCCGAAATCGCGTCCAGGTAGTCGCCCGCACCGGCGGGAGCCGGCTCCGGAATGCAGCTGCGGGCGAATCCGCACATGTCGCCGTTGAAGGAAGCCGTGGCGATCTCCGTGGGACCCGTCACGACGAACGTCGGCGCCGGACCCCACGTGACGGCGGCCTTCCAGACGTGCAGCCGCGGCGACGCCGATCCGTCCAGCGCCGGAGAGCCCGGGGCCACCACGTAGTTCGGCGAGCCGGCCGGGGGAGGCGCCAGACTATCGAGATCCGACGGGAGGGCGCCGCCGTAGGTCTGTCCGAGGTTGACGAACATGAGCCGCGCGGGCGCGCCGATCAGCATCTGCTGCCGTTCGAAGACGTGCAGGCCCTGGCCCAGGTAGAAAGTCCCGGGAAAATTGAAGATATGAGACGTCATGTAATAGCCGTCGGGCCAGACACCGACGTGCGGATAGTCGACGAACTCGGTGGCCGCGGTCGTGAAGTCGTACAGGTAGTACGACCCGAGCGGATTGCCCGTGACCGAGATCGCATAGCACTGGTGGGACACCGCGGGAACGGCCGCATCCACGACGAACTGGGTGAGCACCCAGCGGTCCGCGAGCGCGTCGTACTGCCCGATGGGGTCGCCCTCGTTGGTCGTGGCGCAGGGGCCGCCGAGCGAAGTGAAAAGCGTGTTACCGGCAACCGGGCCGAGCAGAAGAGTGCCTGTCTTGCTGTAGATCGCGAGCTGCGTGTTCACCCACTGGATGTAGTGATTGGGTCCGACACGGCCGTTCGTGTCCGGGGGGGCGTAACCGTTCGCGGCAACGCCGTCGAAACTCACGCCGGCCGGCGTGGGCGCCGACCTTCCGAAGCTCCGCTGCACGACCGAATCCGGCGCGAGGGGCCCGAGGCTCGAGACCGTGGAGGCCGACGGATGCGGAAGCACCCGGTTCTCGACTTCCTCTTCGTTCTCTGCTCCACGCGGCTCGCGGAGGAACGGCACGAGGCTCGAAAGCGGGGGGGAAATGACGGGGGTCACCGCGTCGCTCACCCGGACAGCGGCAACGGATGCGGACGGATCGGCGGCGAACACGAAAGCGCCCGTCATCGCCGGGAGACATGCGAGTGCCGCCAGGACAGCCAGCCGAATTGCCCCACTCATGCGCATGCAGGATCCCCGGGAGGCGGAGACGGGTGCACCGGGGTCGTTTTCGTGTCGGGATTCACAGAAATCTACGGTCGGCCGCCCGCCGCGTCAACGGAACGCGGCGGCGGATCGCCGGCCTGGTGGAAATCGAGAGAAAATGCCTTCTACGTGCCGTAAAGATTGAGAGCGAACGTGGTTGTGAGGAAGACAGCCATCTGGCCGCGCGTCACGAGATTCGCGGGACAGTAGTTGCCGCTGCCGCATCCCGCAGCGATGCCGCGCGCCGCGAGCTCGTCGATCCAGATCGCGAACGGGCTGCTGCAGGGCACGTCCGAGAACGTGGGCACCGTGCAGGCGGGAGGCGTGTAGGTCGGGCCGTCATGCGAACGCAAGAGGAAGACCGCCATCTGCGCGCGATTGACGGAACCGCCCGGACAAAACATGCTGGGGGCGCATCCGGCCGTGACGCTTTCGGCGACGAGCTCATACACCCAGGGCGCGAATCCGCTCGTGCAGGGCATGTCGGTGAATGTCGCCGTCGTGCACGCGGGCGGCGTGTAGCTCGAGCCGTGCTCCGCCAGCATCAGGAAGACCGCGATCTGCTGGCGCGTCACGGAGCTATTGGGACAGAAGCTCGTGCCGCCGCAACCGGAAGTAATCCCCTTGTGGAAGATCGTCTCGATGAATCGATAGATACCGGAGGTGTTGGACACGTCCGAGAAGCTGTCGCCGATGTGCACGCTCCAGGCTTTCGTGTCACCTGTGGTCAGCGTCTCGGTGAACGTCGCGTCCCAGTGCTGGACCGGCCGCGACGCCGTGGGCAGCACCGAGAGCTCGTAGCAGGTGTGACCGGCGGTGGCGTCGTAGCAGTTCGTCGTGGCCGCGGCGGCCGGCGATCCGTAGTCGGCGCCGTTCGGCACCGGATTGAGAAAGCCGTAGGTCGCGCCCGTGGGGCCGGTGAAGCTGACACCCGTCCCGTGGAGGTTATTGATCGTGCCGGCGGTGTTGTTCATCCACGCGGGCTCGAAGAGCACATCTTCGCCGGGCTGGAAAACTTTGTTCACGTTGGAGACGGTCGTGCCGCTCGCGTGCTCGTCGACCTTGAGGCCGACGGGCACCATCGACACCACCGACGGGGATTCCTCCACCTGCGAGAGAGCGGTTCCGGCCCAGAGGATGGACATCGCGAGGGGAACGAAGAGGATCCTACGACGCATGATTGCCTCCTGCCGAAATCGGGCCGGCCTGCGGAATGGTTGATGGACGAGGCATGACAAAGGGAAAATCCACGAAGCCGTTTCGCGGCTTCGAGAGATCCAACGGGGGAAAGAGAGACCGCCGCGAGACGCTCGAAAGTCGCGGCAGGCGCGGCAGGCGCGGCAGTCGAAACAGGCGCGACCGGCGCGACAGGCGCGCCGGGGCGATGGCGACACGTCGCGTGACCGGACTTACTCCCGAAGCAGGAAAGAAAGCGCGCCGGACGCCGTGCCCGGCATTCTTTCCTTCCCGCCGCGAGGCAGCGGAAGGGTTCATAAAGTGGGTCCAGTATAGCGCAAGGCGATCCCCACCCCGTTTTCCGGGCTGGAATGGCGACTCGCCGCTTTCCTTCCGGATTCGCCGGACGATGGAGATCCCGTGCCGAATGTTTCATTCGGGAAGCCGCCTTTGCGGCTGCCACCACGGAAAAGGGCCCCTCGCGGGGCCCTCTGGATCGGAAGAGTCGCAAGGACTAAGGCCCGTAGAGGTTGAGCCCGAACGTCGTCGTGAGGAAAACCGCGTTCTGGCCCCGCGTCACCGCATCGTTCGGGCAGAAGTTGCCGCCGCCGCAGCCGGCGGTCACGCCCTCCGCGACCAGCTGCTCGACCCACCGGGCGAACGGGCTGGAGGTCGGGACGTCCGTAAAGAGGCCTACAGGGTTGGGAGGCGTATAGGTCGGGCCGTGCTCCGTCCGGAGAAGGAAGACCGCCGCCTGGGCGCGAGTCACCGGGGAATTCGGACAGAAGTTGTTGCCGCCGCAGCCGGCCGTGACGCCTTCCGTCACGAGCTGCTCGACGAACCGGGCAAACGGGCTGCTCACCGGAACGTCCGTGAAGACTCCCGTGGCCGGAGGCGGCGTGTAACCCGTGCCGTGCTCCGCCACGAGCAGGAACACCGCGTCCTGGGCGCGCGTGACCGCGGTGCCGGGACAGAAGGTGGACGTTCCACATCCGGCCGTGATGCCCTTGTGGAAGAGGGTCTCGACAAAGCGATAGAAGCTCGTTCCGACCGGTACATCCGTGAAGCTGCCGCCGATGTGGATGGGCCACGCTTTGCTCGCGCCGGCGCTGAGCGTCTCCGTGGCCGTGGCGTCCCAGTGCGCCGTGGGACGGACGCCCGTGACGAGGAGGGAGTAGCAGTTCCCGCCGCAGTCAGCGGTGGCGCCCGCGGCGACGGCGCCGTAGGACGCGGACGGATCGGCGATCGAGTAGACCGGACCGGCCGGTCCCGTGAAACTGGTCATCGTTCCGGTGAAATTCACGGTGGAAGCGCCGAAGTTTTTCCAGCCCGGCGTGACGAGAACGTTTTCGCCGGCCTCGAACACCTTGTTGTGGTTCGCGGCCACGCCGCCCGAGACGTCCACGGCGAGGGACACGGCGCCGAGACCAACGACGGAGAGCGCGAAGTTCTGGCTGAACGGACAGCCGTTCGAATCGGTGCCGCTCACGACGACGGTTCCCGAGACAGCGCTCGTGGGAGTGCCGGCGATCGTGACGCTCGTCGAAGAGGAAGTTGCCGTCATGCCGGGAGCGAGCCCGGTGACGGAGAACGTGTAGGGCGCGACGCCACCGCTGGCCGTCAGCGCGGTGATCGGGTACGGCGATCCGACGGTCCCCGCCGGAAGCGTCGTCGGTGAGAGAGCAATCGCGGGGCAGCAGCCGGTCCCCGTGTAGGTCGTGCACGGCAGGCAGAGACCGTCGACGGACAGCGTGTAGGTGACGCCGGAAGTCCCCGAGTCGATCTCGTTGACCACCACGACGAACGTGCCGCCCGCGGGGACGTCGAAGGAATAGATCATGTCGGGAGTCGTCGTGCCGGCGTCGGCTTTGTAGTTCGTCCCCACGTTGGCCGGATCGAACGAGCTCAAATACGCCGCGGAGAAGAGCTCGAGGGCCGGGCCGCCTGTCTGAGCGACCTCGACCGTCACGCACGCCGGAGCCGCGGCGCAGTTCGTGAACGTGTAGGCGTCATAGCGGCGCGTACCGGTTCCGATTGCTCCGGGAAATCCCTTCGAGGTCCCGCACACGGTTCCCCCGTTGTTCGTGCGAGAGACGCGCTGGTTCTGAAGTCCCGTGGAGGTTGCGAAGACTCCGGCGACCGGCGTCGGGGCCGTCACATCGAGAGTCGTGCTCGCGCTCACCGGAGGAGCGCCCGTTCGCAGGGAGAAGTTCAGAACTTCCGGGCTCGGTCCGCCCGTGTAGGTGACGGTCAGCGTGAAATCGATCGTCAGGGGGCACGCGACGGTGTTCCCCAAGCTGAATTGAAAGGGAGTCGTATTCACCGCGCTCGAAGAAGCCGGGATGTTGGCGTACGCCGAAGTTCCGTGGACGATCGTGACGCCCGGAGTCGAAGTCGTCAGAACGGCGGACACCGACGTCGCTCCGGTCGTTGCGTTTCCGTTCTTCACCTGGACCGTGAGACGGGCGCACTCGCCCGGCTCGATGAGTCCGTTGCCGTTGCCCGGAAACTCTGTCGCCGTCACCGTTCCCGCGCTCAGGACGGCCCGCGGCGCCGGCCCTGCCGCCTGGACGGCGCTGTACGCGTCCAGAATGCCGGCGCCGGAATCGCGATCCGCGCCCGCGGCCTCGATGTCGATCGCGCTCGAGACCATGGCGGCCACGATCTGCGCATTAGTTATTCCCGCTTTGGCGGACTTGACGAGAGCGGCGATCGCCGCCGCGTGCGGCGCTGCCGCGGAGGTGCCGAAAAAGGGGTTGAAGCCGGGAGTGGCGCACTTGACGCCGTCCGCCGCGGTGAAGTCGGGTTTCGCGAGAAGGAGGCCGCCGGTCGAGGAAACGTTGCCCGGCGTGATCACGCTGCTGTCGGCATTGAAGAAGATCCGGCGGGGGCCGTCGGAGCTGAAGAGCTCGACGACGTTGCTCGCATTGAAGGGCGCCGGGTAAGGCCCCGTCGAGTTCGGCGGAGCGCCGAACGCGCCCGCGGCAGGGGTCGCGGCGACGGAGAACGAATTCGGGGACATCCCCGCCGAGTGGCCCTGCGTCGTGCCCGCCGTCGCGATCGAGAGTCGTCCGCGATTGGTGGTCAGGTGCAGAAAACGTCCGGCGCCGGCGAACTTCACGATGACGATGAGCGAACCCGGGGCGGGGGCATCGACACGTTCATAGGGATCCTGCGTTCCACTCTGAGTGGCGTTCCCCGCTCCTACGATTGAGGTCCCCGACGAGTCGAGGATGTAGACGTCGTAGTCGTCCGCCGCGCCTCCCAGAGGATCCGACCAGTAGAGAGTGATGGGCCCGCTCGCGACGGTCAGGGTATCGGCTTCGGAGCCACCGGTGAACAGATGGATCCGGCCGGCACCGGCCAGGGGAGCCGGCGCATCGCCGCCATCGACGAAGTCACCCTCCCAGGTGCCGGACTGCGTATCGTCGAGGTTTCCGGAGTTGCCTGCGGACGAGAAATACAGAGCGCCCGCCGCGGTCACGGTATTGACGGCATCGACCACGAGCCCGCCGTTGGTCGTCGAAGCGACGGCCGCGGTCTGCCCTCTCTGAAACGGCGTCTCCACGAAATAGAAGACGTCGTCCACGATGATGTCGCAGCCCGCCGTGCGCAGTGCCTTGATGTTGGCGGCGAACGCGGTGATGGTCGGGTCGGCGGTCGCGAAGTAAAGCTGCGCGTCCGGCGCGAGATCGTGAACGATCTCGAGCATCGCGGTTCCCTCGTCTCCGGAGCCGGCCTGGCCGGCGAGCACGTTGACGACGGGAGGTAAATCGCCGGAAGCCTGCACCGCCGCGAGGGATGCCACGCCATCCGAGAGCACGCCGATCTTGACCCCCGCGCCCGTCATGCCGAACGAGTTTCGCGCCAGATCCGCGCGGTGCGTCACGCGGCCTTCCGAGACGTTCACCGCGGTTGTTTCCTGGACGGTCTTCAGGGCGGCCTGGAGGCGACTCTGGACGATCGCCGCGCGTTTCGCGAAGCCGGGGCTCGTCTTCCCCTTCGGAGGAACCGCCGCACGGACGGCCGCCAGCGGTGACCGCGGGAACCCGGATTGGACAGCATGTACTCCTGCTTGCGATTGACGTAGAGCACTTCGGGCCAGCCGGCGATCGTTTCGAGCGCGGAGACGGGGACCGCCGCCCGGATATTGCGGTATCCCAACCGATAGTCGATGACGGTCGCACCGAGCGCGGTCAGGCGCTCGAGGATGGGGTCGTCGACCGGAGCCACGATGTCGACGACGGTCCTGCCGTCCGCATCGACCGCCACGCCGGTGACGAGCGTCGACGGAATCGCTGCAGTCTCCCTGCGGCTTCGCTTCGCTTCATAAAGGAGGTTCGAATCCAGTTTCCTCTGCGCCGGCGTCCGGCCGGCCTTCTCCGCCGCCATCGCCGCGATCTGCAATCTCGCGTTCTGCGAGATCCGAGTGTTTCCTTCCTGCGCAATCAGAGCGGTGGAACTTGCTCCGATGAGCGCAATCGTGAGCGTAAGGATCGCGACGCCGTTCATACGACGGATTCGAGTCGTCATTTTGGGTCTCCTGCTTTTCGAGGGAAGGTAGTTCAGGCAGATCGGAAATGCAACCCATGTCGGGGCCCGCGCGCGGACGACGAATCGGAAATTTGTGACGAGTTCTCACCAATCATCCCGAGGCAGCAGGAGTTGCCTCTCGCAGTTCCCCATCGAGACGCCGCGGCGGGGGCAGAAGAAAGAAGGCGTCTTCACCGGATCGCTGATCCACTCCCCCTCTCCGTGCGAAGCGAGAGGGGATCCGCACAAGACAAAGGGCCCCTTGCGGGGCCCTTTAGGGGAGCTACTCGAGAATCGCTACTAGGGTCCGTACAGGTTGAGCTTGAAAGTGACCGTGAGAAAGACGGCGTTCTGCCCGCGCAACACGGGGTCGGCCGGACAGAATTTTCCGCCGCCGCAGCCGACGGTGATGCCCTCGGCTACCAGCTGCTCGACGTAGGGCGCGAACGGGCTGCTCACCGGAACGTCGGAGAAGAGACCGACCGCGGGGGGCGGCGTGTACGCGGGGCCGTGCTCGGCGCGGAGGAGGAACACCGCCGACTGGGCACGCGTCACCGGATCCGCCGGACAGAAGTTGTTGTTGCCGCAGCCGGCCGTGATCCCTTCCGCCACGAGCTGCTCGACGAACGGCGCGAACGGACTGCTCACCGGCACGTCGTTGAAGATCCCCTGCGCCGGGGGAGGCGTGTAACCCGAACCGTGCTCCGCGAGGAGGAGGAACACGGCGTCCTGCGCCCGATTGACCGCGCTGGCCGGACAGAAGACGCCCGCCCCGCATCCCGACGTGATGCCCTTGTGGAAGATCGTCTCGACGAATCGGTAGAAGCCCGAGCCGACCGGAACGTCCGAGAAACTTCCGCCGACGTGCAGGGTCCACGTCTTGGTGGTTCCGTCGGACAGATTCTCGTCGACCGTGGTATCCCAGTGGGCGGTCGGGCGCGCGCCGGCGCTGATGCCTAGCTCGTAGCAGTTGCCGGTTGCGGTCCGGCAGTTCGTCGTCGCGCCGGGAGACACCGGACCGTAGTCCGCGCTGCCGTCGACGATCGTGTACGTCGGACCGGCCGGACCCGTGAAATTGGAAGCCGTTCCGGTCAGGTCCACCGGCGCCGAGCCGAGGTTCGTCCAACCCGGATTGACGAGGACGATCTCCCCCTGCTCGAAAACATTGTTGGCGTTGGAGGACGTGCCGCTGACGAAGGCCTGATCGACCTGGAGCGTCTGGGGGGTGAAGTCCGAGATGACGACCGTCGTGGTCCCCGCCGCGGACGAACAGGTGCCGATCGTGGCCACCACCGAGTAGACGCCCGCGTTCGCCGCCGTGGCGCCCGAAATCGAGGGGTTCTGAAGTGGCGAAGTGAAGCCGCTCGGACCGGTCCAGGCGTACGTCGCGCCCGCCACCGTCGAAGCGGTCAGGTTGATCGTGCCGCCCGCCGCCACCGGGCTGTTGCTCCCCGCGGTGGGTGCGGCCGGCGTCGGGTTGATCGTCACGACCGTCGTGGCCGCGTCCGTCGAGCAGCTGCCTACCGTCGCCACGACGGAATACGTGCCGGACTGAGCCGGAACGACGTTCGTGAGAACCGGGTTCTGCTGATTGGAAGTGAAGCCGTTCGGGCCCGTCCACGCGTAGGTGGCGCCCGGAACCGTGGTCGCCGTGAGCTGGAGCGTCCCGCCCTCGCAGACCGGTCCGTCATTGCCGGCCGTCGGAGCCGCCGGGCGTCCGCCGTCCGTGTCGTCGAGGAGGCCCGTGATGACCGTCGTGTATCCGCTGCAGAAGCTGTTCGGCGTCACCTCATTGACGGCGAGGTCCACGGATCCGCCCGGTGGAATCGTCGCCTTGAAGCTGCCCAACGGAGCGGGGCTCGCACCCCCGTCGCCGAGGTAGTTGGTCTGGATGGCTGCGGGGTTGAAGGGGCCGAGGTAGGCGACCGGCTCGATGGCGGCGCACGGAGTGGACGTGGTGAAGGTCGCGCACACCGCATAGGGCGTGTCGTTGACGAAGGTGTGGAGGTCGTAGTGGCGGACGGCCGAATCCTGGAGGGCCGGCGTTGCCTTGGGGGCGCAGGTCGACACGACCCCGTTGCGGGCCAGCCGTCCGGTCTGCGTGGGACTGACCGCCGCGATGCTTCCGGTCAGCGTAATCGTTTTCTGACACGTCGGGACGCTGAACGAGAACGGAACGGATCCCGCCGACGAGTTGAGCGTGCCGCTCAGATCAATGGGCGTCCCGCAGACGAACGTCGAAGACGTCGTGAGGATGAAAGGAGTCGTGTTCGAGGCGGTCTGACCGGCCGCGATGTTCGCAAAGCCGGAGGTCGCGGGAGTCACCGTGACGCCGGGGGTCGTGGTGGAAATCGTCCCCGAGACGCCGGTCGCCGTCGCGCATCCGATGTTGTCGGCGGCGATATTGATGATGACGCACTCGTTGCGATTGATCACGCCGTTGCCGTTTCCGATGCTGTCGTCGATGGAGAAGCCGCCGAAGGCGAGAGTCGCCGTTCCCGACAGGGTGAAGTTACGCGTGGTCACGGCGGCATTTGTGATCGTGACGACGGAGCCCGGAGGAGACACGCAGCCCGGGCGCAGCGCCGCGACGACGCCGGCGTCGTAGGTGCCGGGGCTCGTCACGAGGGTATAGACGCCGAACTCGTTCGTGGCCGCCGAGAAACCGTTGTCGAGCTCGACGACCGCGCCCGCAACGAGATTCCCGTCGCCGTCGCGCACCGTGCCCGTCAACGTCCCCTTCGGAGGAGTCGTGCAGTTCCCCGCGGGGAATCGGAACGACGCGATCCTCGTTCCCCATGTGAACTGCCCGGTCACCGGGATGTACTGGTTGGTGTACCAGAAGGTGCACTGGTCCCGGGGGTCGAGGCTCATGCCGCTGTAGTCGCCCCAGCGGTTGCCGGTGACCTGCTGCACGCCGATGCCGGGCTGCATCGTGACCTCGGCGCCCATCGTTCCGAGGGGATCGCCCGAGAGCCGCCCCGTGACGTCGATCTCCGGCTTCGTTGTCGTCGAAGACTTGCTGAAGCCGAGAGCGATGTTGCCCGAGTTGTCCATCGCGACCGAACCCGTCCAGCGATGGTCGCTATCCGGAGCGTACGTACCCTGCTGGAAGATCGTCGGGGTCGTCGCCGGGGTACGCAGCTCGTACCAGCGCAAGGCGGCCTGGTTCGCCGGCGGCGTCAGCGCGTTGACCGTCTGGACGCCGATGATCGATTCCGTTCCGGCATTGTTGCGATACGCGACCCGGTACATGAATCGACCGGTCAAGGAGTCGAGCTTGTCATTGACGCCCGCCGGAGGCGGCTCGTTGATGCAGTTGCGCGAGAAGCCGCAGAGGTTCGTCTGGTAGGACGCCGTCACGATGTCCGCCTCCTGCGTGATGGTCATCGAAGGCGTACCGCCCCAGGTCGTCGCGATGGTCCAGAAGTGGATGCCGGGAACCGGCGAGCCATCCCACTCCGGACTGGCCGGCGCGAGGACGTACTCGGGAGAGCCGGCGGGAGGCGGCGTGAGGCTTTCCAGATCCGCCGCGAGGCCGCCGAAGAACTCGCCGAGGCCGGGGGTGCCCAGGCTGCCGATCTGCAACCGCGCCGGAACACCCAGGATCATCGCCCCGCGCTCGAACGCCACGACAGCTTCGTTCTGGTACTGGCTCGCGGCCGGAAGAGTTTGATCGAATACATGGAACGTCGTGTAGTAGCTGTCCGGCCAGGTCGACATGTGCGGATAGTCGTAGAGAAGGTTCGGCGACAGGGGGAAGTCGTACAGGTAGTACGCGCCGAGCGGGTCGCCCGTCACGGACACCGCGACGCACTGATGCGACGCAAGGCCGGTCGGCGGCTGGTCGACGGAAAACTGCGAGAGAACCCAGCGATCCGCGAGGATGTCGTACTGCGCGATCGGATCGCCGTTGTTCGAAGCAGCGCAGACGCCGCCAAGGGCGGTGAAGAGCGTGTTGCCGTTCGCCGGCCCGTACAGGATCGAGCCCGACTTGTCGTAGATCGCGAACTGCGAGTTGACCCACTGCACATAGTGACTGGGGCCGACGTGCCCGTTGTCGTCCGACGGCGCGCTGTTGTTGACGCCGACGCCGGGAAAGTTCACACCGGTCGGGGTCGGAGCGTCCGGGCCGAAATGGGTCTGCAGGGCGCCGTCCGGGTGGACGGGAAGATTGCCGGCCGTCAATCCGCGATACGGAAGAGTGAAGTTCTCGACCTCAACCTTCGGGTCATGCGTCGTGCGGATGGGGGGAACGTCTTTCAGGCGGGGGGACAGGACGGGCGAAACGGAGGCTCCCTGGGCGCGCGCCCAGAGGGCCATCTGCTCGTCCGTGGGCTTTGCTTTCTGGTCCTGGTCGGCATCCGTCGAGTCGCCGGCTTCGGCGAACGCGACGCGGTGCCCGAGCTGTTCGTTTTCCGCGACAACCCGTTTCGTTGCGGCCCGGGCCGAATGGGGCCGCTTGGCACGATGCTCTGCGACGGAGGGGGCCGGCGCGGCAGCAGTTTTCGCCGTCGAGGCGGCAGCGGAAGCGGACGCGACCGCGTCGGGCTTTGCCGGAACCGTCCCGGCCGATCGTGAGGAGGGGACGAAACCCGCCGAAGCGATTGCCGTCGAACGAGAGCGCGACAAGAGCGCTCCCGCGGTCACCAGACACGTCAGGGCGAGCAGGGAAATGGAGATCAGCAGAGTCTTTCGCTTCACCGAGATACCCCCTTATGGCCCGTCACCGGGCCGGACGCCGACATCACGGGCGAGATCCCCGAGAGGTTTGGAATAGTCTTTGAGGTGCTGTCGTAGCTTGACGATAGTTTCCGGTTGCTGCCGGAAACGTAGCCGGGGAGGACGTACGCTGTCAAGACATTTCGTTTTCGCGCACTGCGCGGCGGCCGGTCTCCTCTTTTTTGCGTTTGCGGCGCCGAACGGGAGCGCCGCCATCGGTGACGGGGTTCCGGCGAACCGGGCGCAACCCACGGCGCCCCCGCCCACCGTAACGCCCGCGGGCCTTCCGGCCGGAATCTGGGGAGGCCGCGGTATCGCTCTGACGATTTCTCAGGATGCGGACGCCCGCGTCGAGCTCGACTGCGCCCGCGGCACGATCTCTCCCCCGCTCACGCTCGGACCCGAAGGCGGGTTCGCATGGAAGGGCACGCTGGAGCGGGAAGGACCGGGCCCGATCCGGCAGGGAAAATCGCCCTCCGAGCGCCCTGTCCGCTTCCGCGGGGAGGTCCGCGGCGAAACGATGACCCTCTCGATCGATTACGCCGGCACGGACTCCGACTCGGGCACCCTCGGTTCCTTCACCCTCACACGAGGAGGGCCGCCGCGCATCCGGAAATGCAGCTGATATCGGAAGCGAGCGCTTGAAAGCGGAGGACGATTGCGGCAGCGTGAACGTCTAGCCGCGAAACGCGGATTCGACGGGCGAGAGATCGGTCGTCGTTTTCCCGGATCGCGAGCCGCTAAGGCAGCACGAACGTGGTGACGAGAAACACGGCCATCTGCTGGCGCGACACAGCGCTCTCCGGACAGTAGTTCCCGGAGCCGCATCCCACCGTGACCCCGCGCGCGACGAGCTCCTGGATCCAGGGGGCGAACCCGCTCGAGCACGGCACGTCGAAAAAAGGCGCCGTCGTGCAGGCCGGCGGCGTGTACGACGAGCCGTCGCTCGTCCGGAGCAGGAAAACCGCCATCTGCGCCCGCGTCACCGGATCGTTCGGACAGTACGCTCCGAAGCCGCATCCCGCGGTGATGTTCCGCGCGGCGAGCTCGTTGATCCATGTTGCGAAGCCGTTCGAGCAGGGCACGTCGCTGAACACGACGCCCGTGCACGCCGGCGGGGTATAGGCAGCGCCGCCCTTCGAGCGCAGGAGGAACACGGCCATCTGCCCGCGCGTCACGGATGACGACGGGCAATAGTTGCCGGGCGTGCACCCGCTCGAGACGCCGTCGAGCAGCATCTTGTTGACGAACGGAAAGAACGGATTCGCGGGAAGGACGTCGTTGAAGTAGTAGAAGTAGGCGTTTGACAGCGTCGCCGCCGTCTGACCGGGATTCTTGATCACGACATTCCCGCGGCCGGGCGTTCCCTTTCCCGTCGTCGCGGTGATCTGCGTGGGCGTGGCGCCCGTCACGGCCGCCGCCACTCCGTTCACCGTGACGGCGGCTCCGGCCGAAAAGTTCGAGCCGGTCACGGTCACGCCCGTGCTTCCCGCCGCGGGCCCGGAGCCCGGCTGGACTCCGAGGGGAACCGCCGGTCCCGAGATCGTCGGGAAAACGCAGACCCCGACGGCCCCCGCCAGGTTGGTGTTCACGTAGGCCTGCTGGAAGGGGTGAAAGTGCGGCGTCGAGCCGCAGCTCGTGAGATGGCAGTAGCTCATGAGGGTGCCTGGACCGCCGACGGGACAGCTCGTCGGGCCCGTGTAGCACGGCTCCAGGTTCCAGCACTGATCGAGGCCCTCGCAGTGCGTGTGCGGCGCGCCGAGATTGTGCCCGAGCTCGTGCGCGACGAGCTTCCCGATGTCCGGAAAGTCGTCCGTCCCCGTGAAGATCTGATTGAAGCTGTATCCGAGGGAGGAATTGCAGAGCAGGGCGCTGTGCGAGTTCCCGATCCAGGCAATCCCGGACGCGGAGAATCCGCCCGGCTGTTTTCCCGAGATCATGAGCGCGAGCGCCCGGGTGATCCCCGAGTAGTTCGCGTTCCAGTAGTTCGTGAAGTCGTTCAGCTTGTCCCCGTCCGCGTTTCCTCCCGAGCCGGCGATATAGGGATCCGGCGTGGTCGACGGGCGCAGGATGGTGAATCCCTGGAAAAGCGAGAGCGTCGTGAAGTCGGGGTTGTACGTCTGCGCGTTCATCGCCGCGACCAGGGACGCGATGTAATTTGCGGCCAGCGTCACGTTGTTCCCGAATTTGACCGACAGCAGCGCGTTGTCGGTGTCGATCGCGAGAGTCGCGGTGTAGCTGCCGGAGAGAAGAGGCGCGCGGACGGAATCGGGACGGCGAGCCGAGGATTCGACCGCGCTCGATGGCGGCGCCGCCAGCTCCTCCTGTCCGCAAGTCCATGCCGGGACCGGAGCCTCCGCTTCCTCCGCGGCCGATCGCGAGAGGCGATACGCGCCGGGCGATTTCGGATCGGGCCTCACGCGATACACGGCGCTCCCGGACCAGCTCACTCCCTCCGCTGCCTTGCGGTCCGGATCCCATGTGACCAGAACCCGTGTCGCTTCCGTCGCGTCGGCGCCGGCGCCCTCGGGCGCCGCTCCCCAGAAAAAGCGAAGCCGGGAACGCGGCACCGGCACTTCCCGCCCTCGATCGATCGAGACGATCCGCGCGTCCGCGGCATACACGTCGCGGCGCGTCAGGACGACGGAGATCCGCCGGCCCGGCGCCACCGGCCAGCTCGCGGAGACGCTTTCGTCCCGATCCAGCCGGGTGAGGCTCTGCAGAAGGCCGTCGTCGAGCAGGACCGCCTCTCCCGCGTCGGGGACAGGAGCGGCCTGCGCCGACTGGAGGACCACGGGCGCCGCGTGCGCGCGCGACGAATCGGCCGAGCTCGAAGGGGCGGCGCCGGCCGGGCCGGGAGCGAGGAGAAGGGCCGCCACCGCGGCGAGAGAGAGAACTGTCGGCTTCTGCATGAGCGGGAAGATGTCGCCTGCAGCTGGTCGGCTATCGGCTACGGCAGCGAGAAGGTGATCACGAGCAGCGCCGCCATCTGCTGGCGCGTGACCGGGGAATTCGGGCAGTAATCGCCGGACCCGCAGCCGGACGTGATGCCCCGCGCGACGAGCTCCTGGATCCACGGCGAATAGGCGCTCGAGCAGGGGACGTCGGAAAACGGCGCGGTCGTACAGGGAGGAGGCGTGTAGGTCGCGCCGTCGCTCGTCCGCAGCAGGAAGACCGCCATCTGCGCCCGCGTGACCGGGTCGTTCGGGCAGAACGCGCCGAATCCGCATCCCGCGGTGATGTCCCGGACCGACATCTCGTTGATCCAGGCCGCGAATCCGTTGGAGCATGGGACGTCCGTGAAAAGCGCGGCGATGCAGGCGGGAGGCGTATAGGCGGCGCCGCCCTTTGATTTGAGGAGAAAAACCGCCATCTGGCCGCGCGTCACCGACGAGGTCGGGCAATAGAGCGTTCCGCTGCAGCCCGCAGCGATCGAGTCGAGGAAGAGCTTCACCACGAAAGGGTGGAACGGGTTCGACGGCGGCACGTCCGCGAAGTCGTAGAAGAAAGCTCCCGTGAGAGTGGACGGCGCGGTCGCGGGATTCGTGACGACGACGTCGGCCTTTCCGACCGCATGCGCAGAGGCCGTCGCGACGATCGACGTCAGGGTCGAAGAGGTGACGGTCGCCGCGGAACCGCCGATCGACACCGTGGCGTTGCTGGCGAAATTCGAGCCCGAGATCGTCACGCTCGTTCCGCCCGCGCTGGAACCGAAGGCCGGACTGATTCCGGAGGCGGACGCCGGGCCTGTCACCGCGCAGTGATTGCCGCCGTCTCCATACAGCCAGCGGATCGCGTCCTGATCATCGGTGCCGAGCGTCGTGCGGTTCTGCACGATCGACCTCATCTGCGCCGCAGCCTCGTCGCCGCGGCACGTGTCGTGGGGCGAAGCAGCCTGGTCGGAGTGTCCGAGCCCCAGCGTGTGGCCGAGCTCGTGCGTCATGACGGCCTGCGTCGTGGCGGACCCGTAAAGATTGGTCGAGCAGTACGAACGGAGCTCGACGGTGCCGCCGACGATCGTCGCGTAGCTTTCGCCTCGCCAGCTGTTGCCGCCGCCGCCCATCGGCCCGCCGCATCCGATCACGCCCGCGCCGGAGAGACACGTACTCCAGCCGCAGCCGAGCGCCGAAGAAGTCGCGTTCAGATAGATCACGTTCCCGGTTCCCGTGCCGGCCGTGTAGTTAATCGTCGAGCTCGGATCGTTTGTCCACGCGGCCAGGGCTCCCGTCGCCTCGGCCGTTCCGCCGCCCGTGATGTTCGCGGTGCCGTTGAAGGACCAGACCGCGGTCGCATCATTGTTGTAGCGCCAGAGACCGCCGATATTCGCCCAGTCGGGCGAGCGAGCCTCCATCGCCTTGTCCGGATGATTGACCGCCGAGAGTGCGCCCACCGGGGAACCCGCTCCGTCCCCCTCGAAGGCGCCGGTCAGGATCGAGGCCAGGAATTCGAGAAGAGGTCTCGTCGTCGGAGGATCAACCGCCGAGAGATCCGCCGCTGCGATGCTCACTCCGGGATGGACGCCGACGGCGAGGTCCGGGACGGCAAAGCGCGCGCCGGCTTCGTCCTGCCAGACTTCGAATTTACCGAGCAGCATCTCGGCCGTCTGGAACTCCCCTTCCGCGCGGGTGATGGCGAAGACGACGACTTCGCGCCCCGGGATGTACTCGGGCTTCCCCCAGAGCTGGAAGAAACGTCCGTCGGGAAGAGTCCCTCCGACCTGGTGAAGAACGAGGCTCCCGGGCAGACGCCCTTTGAGCACGGTGATCGGCTCGATCACGCTGACGGATTCGGGCCGGCCCGCCGAATCGACGGACAGGTCGCTCGAGAGGACGATGCCGTGGACGACCACGTCGGCTCTCCGATACAGCTCGGCGTCCGAGATCGGAATGATCGACGTCGCCGTCGCGCTCCGTGTCCCGGCGAGCGAGCCGGCGAGGACGAGAAGCGTCAGGAAGAGGAGCGGGAGGAGGCGGAATGACGGACGCGCGGACCTCGGGCCCGAACGAACGGACCTCGGGCAGAGATGGGTCATACCGCCGGATAGGCAACGCCCGTACCCGCGCGTACGACTTCCGCAACTCGTTGAATCCACGTCTCGCGCTCCGCCGGCGGTCCGCCAAGGTGACGAAAAGCGACCGCGCGGAGAGGGGCGCAGTGACGGAATACCGTCCGATCGATTTGCCGGAGACGGCTGCCCTGCATGCCGGGCGCGGAACCCGGCGTCCGCGAGTGAGGAGAAAGGAAAGTCCCGGTCGCCCGGGGCGTTCTTTTCTCCCCACCCTCCGCGGGCGGGAGAATTCATGGAAGTTCGACCATACGCCGCTCGGGAGCGGGACGCAACCGGGCGATCAGTCTTCCGTGGGCAGTTATCAGTTATCAGTTATCAGTTGTCGGTTATCAGTTATCGGTTTTCGGTTCGGGCGCCGGTAGTCGTCTCCCTTCTTCTCCATCATCGCTCGCATCCCGGACTGGAACCCGGAACCCAACACGGACAACTCGCTCTCCCGCCTCAACGCATCTCCGTCGCCTTCAGTGCCGCCTCGACTCGCGTGCGGACGTTCAGCTTTCGGAAGAGGCTGTGCAGATGCACCTTGACGGTGTGCTCCTTGATCCTCAGCATCGTGGCGAGCTCCTTGTTGCGATATCCATCGCCGAGGAGCCCGAGGAGCTGACTCTCGCGGGGAGTCAGAGCGGGCGTTCCCGAGGAAGAGGGACGCGCGCCGCTCTGGAGACTGATGAGAGCTCGCGCGATCGCGGGCCGGCGGGCCCAGAGCTGTCCGCCGGCCACCGCGTCGAGCGCCTGGAACAGCTGGGGAAGGCCCTCGTCGCGGCCCACGACGCCGGCCGCACCGTAACGGAGGATGCGGCCGACCGCTCGTTCGTCGGCGCGCGCGGAGAGAACGAGGATCTTCGAGTCCGCCCAGACCGAGCGCAGCCTTGCGAGGAGCGCCTCGGGAATCGAGCCGAGAGTATCGGCGTCGAACAGCAGGATGTCCGGACGCTCGTTCTGGAGAAGGGCCACGAGATCGCCGCCGCTCGGTACCCTGTGCCCCATTCGAAAAGTTTCGCTTCGCGCGATCTGCTCCGCGACGCAGTCCCGGAGGAGCGCGTTCTCGGAGGCGATCCAGACGACCGGGCCCGTGCCCGCGCCGCTGGTGCTGGTGCTGGTGCTGGAGGACGTGCTTCTGCTCGTGCCTGGTCCTGTGCCTGTGCCTGTGCCTGTGCCCGTGCCTGTAGATGGGCTCATGTCTGCCTTCCCGATCCCGCGTCGCCTTCCTGGCCCGACTTCTCCCGGGTTTCCTGCTCGATGAAAGACGTGATCGCCTCGGCAAGAGTCTCGCGGATCGAGTCGCGCACCGAGGTGTCGCGAAGCACCGGAGCTCCCGGGACGAAACGGGACTCGGCCGCCGCCGGAAGGGTCGGAACGGCCGGGACGGCGCCGGGCACGCGCACTCCGGGGGTTCGCGGCGTCCGCCTTCGCTCCTCGCCGGCAATTCGCCGGGAGCCCCGGGGGAATCGGAAGTGGAGCGTCGTCCCGCGGCCGATCTCGCTCCGCAGGCGCATCTCGCCTCCGACGGATTCGGTGTGGTACCGGATTCCGATGAGCCCGCTGTGCGAGGAATCGAGCAGGTCTTCCATCGTCGTCCTCACGTTGAATCCGACGCCGTCATCGGAAACGGAGATGGACGTCGACTGGTCCGAGAACGCCACGACGATCCGCACGGCGCCGGCCTTCGCGTGCTTGCGAACGTTCGTCAGCGCTTCGCGGATCAGCCGGGTCGCCTCTTCCACCTGGCTCTGCGGCATCTCTCCTTCGCCTTCGACCCGTACCGTCACGGTGACTCCGGTCTCTCGCGTGAAGTCGTCGGCATAGGAGCGCAGCCAGGGCAGAAACTGTTCCGCGCTCACGGGGGGCGACCGCAGCTCCAGCAGGAACTGCCGCGCCTCGCGCACCGTGTCGTGAAGCAGGTCGTGCAGCCGCGCCAGTTCGTTCTCGAGCCGCGTGCTTGCGCCGGAAGAGGTCTCGAGGCTCAGGCAGAACTCGTGGTGCTGGAGCTCGAGCGACGCGCACACTTCCGCGTGCAGCTTCGCCGACAGGAGAGTCTGGAGATGGCCGTCATGCAGTTCGGACGCCCATCGGGAACGCTCGAGCGCGATGGCCTGCTGCCGGCTCAACTCCGACTTGCGCAGCGCGGTGAGGCAGCGGCCCATCGCCGCCGCGACGGCTTGCGCTTCCCGAACCTGCGACCGGCGAAATCGGCCCCGCCGGGTCCAGAGAGCCGCGATGCCGCGCCAGCTGTTCAATCCGGCGTAGGGAATCAGAATCGTTTCCGAGTCCCGCGGAACGGGTGTTCGGAGCCGAACGGTTTCCGATCCTCCGAGGGCGCTCGAAAGCGTCGCCTCGGTCACGGCGGGGACTTCGTCCGTCTGGTCCTCCGGGAGGATCCGCAACCAGCGCTCTCCCTCAATCACGAAGAGGGCTACGCCGAAGGACAGACCGGAGCGGGCGATCTCGCTCGCCCACAGCCTCAGGATCTCATCGATGTCCGGACAGCGCGACGCGAGCTCGAGCGCGCTGGAAGTCGCCTCCGCGAGCCACACGCGGCGCCGCGAAGACCACCCGAGAGGATTCATCGCGGCTCCGTCTTCTCGCCGGACGCGATGAGATCGCCGTATCGCCGCGCGAGCAGCGCCGCTTCGACACGACCGCGGAGACCGAGCTTGCCGATGACACTCGCCACGTGGCTCGCGACCGTCTTCTCGGAGAGCCCCGTCTTACTGGCGATCTCCCGGTTCATCATCCCCCGGCCGAGAAGGGAGAGGACTCCCCGTTCTCGTGCCGTCAGCGAGTCGAGGGGAGCGGACGCCGGGGCGCGTGTCAGCACGGCGGAGGTCGCCATGCGGCTCGCCCAGATGCCTCCCCCGGCGACCGACCGGATCGCCCGCAGGATTGTCTCTACCGAGCTGTCCTTGTGCAGAAAACCGCGGGCCCCCGCGGCGACGGCTCGTTCCTCGATCTCGCGCTCGAGGTGGGCGGTCAGAACGATCGCCCGCGTTTCCGGGGAGGCGGCGGACAGTTGCTCGAGGACGCCGAAGCCGTCGCAGCGGGGCATCGTGAGGTCGAGGATCAGAACGTCCGGCTTCTCGAGTCCGACCAGCAGGAGCGCGGCATTTCCGTCCGCTGCCTCGCCGACGAGAGAGATCTCGGCGCTCATCGAAAGCGCCTTCCGCAGTCCCTCGCGAAAGAGAGGATGATCGTCGGCAATCGCGATTCGGATCACCGATTCACTCCCGGCCTTCCGGCAGCCTCACAGAAGAGCCGCCCGTCGTCATAGAACTAAGATTCTAGTACTAAACCCTAAGAGCCTAACAATCCGCATTGCGGATGCGGCCAGGGGCCCCGAACCCCCATCCTGTCGCGAGACAAATGCACAGGGCCCCCTGCTGGTCGAAACCGGCGCGGAGCAATGGCGGGAAAGAGAGAGCGTCGAGGGCCGACCGCGGCGTTCTCTTTTCTTCGTCGGAAGCCGCAGCCAGGAATTCCGCCTCTCCCGAGGCGATGGGATCCCTTCTTTTGTCGACGCGAAGCCACTTTCCCACCTCGAATCCCATTCCGGACGAGGGAGCGTTTACTCAACAGCCGAGGTGCATGATGAGGAAGAGCCCGCAGATTCTCCGTTCCGATCGATCGGAACCGGCGTGGACGCCGGCCCGTTCGGTTTTCGTCGTCCTGCTGCTCGCGCTGGCCGGGCTCGGATTCGGTGGTCCGGCGCACGCCCAGAGCGTGCCCGAGCCAGCGGAGCTCGGTTCCGCCGACGACACGGCGAGCGTCGAGAAGACCACCGTGGAGCCAGAGGTCAAGTCCGTCGCCAGGACGGCCGGGACCCTGTCCACCACGTCGGTCAGCCAGGTCGCTTCCATCCTTCCCGCCTCCGGCGGCGCGTCGGGAGGCGGCTTGAGCATCCTCCGCGGCAACTTCTTCCAGGCGGGCGCCACCGTCAAGGTCGGCGGCGCCGCGGCCGGAGTCGTCGCCATTCCGAGCGGCACGCAGATCAACGTCGCGATTCCCGCGCTTCCGGCGGGCACCCTGAACGACGTCATCGTGACGAACCCGAACGGGCGCATAGGCTCGCTGCCCGAAGCGTTCTTCTCGAACTTCACGGACGTTCCCTTCAACGATCCGAACCACGACTTCGTGGAGCAGCTCGTCCGGATGAAGGTGACGGCCGGCATCGGGGGCGGCAACTACGGCCCCGGGCAGGGTGTCACCCGCGGACAGATGGCGGTTTTCCTCGTCAAAGCGAAATACGGGCCGAACTTCGTCCCGCCGCCCGCCAAGGGAACCATTTTCGCCGACGTTCCCATCGGTGCTTTTGCGGCCGCCTACATCGAACAGATCTACAACGACGGGATCACGGCCGGCTGCGGAGGCGGAAACTACTGCTCGGCCTCGTCGATCACCCTCGAGCAGATGGCGGTCTTCATCCTGCGCAGCTCGCACGGAATTTCGTACGTGCCGCCCGCGCCGACCGGCGTGTTCTCCGACCTCCCGACGACGAGCGGCTTCGCTCCGTGGGGCGAGCAGGTCAACCGTGAAGGAGTCTTCACGGGAATCGGCGGCGGGAAGTTCGGAACCGGAACCGTGACCTCCCGCGCGGTCATGGCGAGCATGATCGTCCGCGCCTTCCAGGAGCCGGATGTCGTCCGCTTCCTGCAGCAGGCGAGCTGGGGACCGACGAGCACCCTGATCCAGACGGTCCAGGCCCTCGGGATCAAGGGCTGGCTCCAGTCGCAGTTCTCGACACCCTCGGGCGGATGGCCGACGCTCACCCTCTTCCCCTCCAACGTGTCGGGAAGCTGCAACTCGACCTGCCAGCGCGACAACTACTCCATGTATCCGCTGCAGAACAAGTTCTTCACGAAGGCGATGTACGACGGTGACCAGCTCCGGCAGCGGGTGGTCTTCGCGCTCCACCAGATTCTCGTCATCTCGGGCAGGGACATCCAGCAGCCGAGCTGGGTCTCGCCGTACCTCAAGATCCTCGACGCCAACGCGTTCGGGAACTACCGCGACATCCTTTTCCAGCTGACCTACAACCCGGGCATGGGTTCGTACCTCAACATGTCCACCAGCACGAAGTTCAACCCGAACGAGAACTACGGCCGCGAGATCAACCAGCTCTTCTCGGTCGGCCTGAACCTCATCAATCCCGACGGCACTGACATCCTCGACGGAAACGGGGATTCGATTGACACGTACACCCAGACGACGATCGACAATTTCGCGCTGGTCTTCACGGGTTTCTACATCGCGAATGCGGCTCCGGGAACGCCCGATTACATCTCCCCCATGTCCTTGAATGCCGGCAACCACGACACGGGCACGAAAGCGCTCCTGAACGGTTTCACTCTGTCCGCCGGACAGACCGGGGACGCGGATGTCAGCCAGGCGATCGACAACATCTTCGGTCATCCGAACCTCGGACCGTTCGTCAGCCACCACCTGATCACCGAGCTGGTCACGTCGAACCCCAGCCCTGGTTACATCGAGCGCGTGGCGAACATCTTCAATGACGACGGGACCGGCGTCCGCGGCAACCTCCAGGCGGTCGTCCAGGCGATCCTTCTCGATCCGGAGGCCCGCGGCTCTTCCAAGAGCGATCCGATCTACGGGCAGCTCAAGGAGCCGGCCGTTTTCATGAACCAGATCCTGCGGGCGTTCGACGCGAAGTCAGCCAATCTCGCAACCGCCAGCGACGGCGTCCTGAACGGCCAGGCTCAGGCGATGTCGCAGGACATCTTCCAGCCGCCGACGGTGTTCAACTACTACCCCGCGGACTTCGTCGTTCCGGGCACCACGAATGTGTCGGGCCCCGAGTACGGCATCTACACGGCGACGGAAGCGCTGCGCCGGGCCAATTTCGTCAACACGATGGTCTTCTCGACCATCCCGGTCGGGACCAACAGCCCGAACGGAACGGCTCTCGACTTCTCGAAGTACCTTCCCCTGTCCCCGAACGCTCCGGCGCTCGTGGCCGAGCTCAACCGGATCCTCATGTACAACAGCATGTCGACGCAGATGCAGCAGACGATCATCGACGCCGTCAATGCGATCCCGGCGACGAGCGGAGCCCTTCGCGTCAAGCAGGCGGTCTATCTCATAGCGTCATCCTCGCAGTTTCAGGTAAAGAGGTAAGCGATGAAAACCGGAAACAACGGCTCGACCCGCAGAGACTTCTTCGTCCGCACGAGCTGCGCCGCACTTTCGGCATCGGCCCTCTCGGCCGGAGTTCGCAAGCTCGGCCTCGTGAACATGTTCGCCCAGGACGCGGTCGCGGCGGGATCCGCGCCCACGAGCTATAAGGCGCTCGTGTGCGTCTTTCTGTCGGGCGGTAACGACTCCAACAACATGGTCGTCCCGACCGACACGACCCGATACAACCAGTACTCGGCCGTTCGGAACGCGGCGGGTCTCGCCATCCCGAAGGCCAATCTCCTTCCGATCAACACGTCCGCCACCGGTACCTTCGGCCTGCATCCGTCTCTGGGTACGGCCTTCCCGGCTGCTCCGGCGACGGCGTATCCGAATCTTCAGTCGCTCTATACCTCCGGTAAGGCCGCCGTCGTGACGAACGTCGGCTCGCTCGTGCAACCGTTGACCAAGGCGCAGTATCAGGCGGGCGCGCCGCGTCCTTTCCAGCTCTTTTCCCACTCCGACCAGGTCCGGCAGCAGATGACGGACAATCCGTTCACCCCGATCCAGAACGGGTGGGGCGGACGCCTCGCCGACCGTCTCGTCTCCTTGAACGCCGGCTCGAGCTTCCCGATGGTCACCTCCATTGCGGGCAGCGCGGTCTTCGGAGTCGGCCTGAGCACGCGGCCGCTCGCGATCGGAACGGGCGCCCTCAATCAGGTGCTCGTGTTGAACGGCTTCACGACCTCCGCGGCGGACGTCGCCCGCAAGAACGCTTTCGACACGCTCCGCACGATCGACCGCCAGGCGACGCTGATCGCTTCGACGAGCGACATCACGCAGCAGGCGCTCGACATCAAGGGAGCGCTCACCACCGATCCCACGCTGACCACGGTGTTCCCCAACAGCGGTATCGGCAACCAGCTCAAGCAGGTCGCCAAGGTGATGAAGCTCAACCAGACGAGCCCCGCGCTCAGCCTGAACCGCCAGATCTTCTTCACGCAGCTCGGTGGATTCGACACGCATACCAACGAGATCAGCGGGCACAACAATCTGTACACGCAGCTCGGCCAGGCGCTCGCCGCGTTCCATCAGGCGACCGTCGAGCTCGGCATCGAGGCCAACGTCACGACTTTCACCCTGTCCGACTTCAGCCGTACCTTCGCCCCGTCGGGCCAGGGAGCGGGAGTCGTCGGGACCGATCATGCGTGGGGCGGCCACCACTTCGTGATGGGCGGCTCCGTCATCGGCGGAAACTTCTACGGAACGCCGGGCGGTAACGGCACGCTCTTCCCCGAGCTCACGCTGAGCAGCATCGACAGTGTCGACAACCGGGGGCGCTGGATTCCGTCGACAGCCCTCGATTCCTACACCGCGACTCTCGCGACCTGGTTCGGCCTGCCGACGGCAGACCTCCCGATCGTGTTCCCGCTCATCAATCACTTCACGACCAAGAACCTCGGATTCCTGGGGTGAAATGGCTCGGATCGGGCGGGCAGAGAGGAACCGACAGGGCCGGAAGGGCGCTGGGGCTGGGACTCGTCTCAGCCCTGGCGTACCTGATCGCCTGTTCGGACAGCAACGGGCCGACCGCGCCCCGCACGGGTTCCGGGGCGACGGCTGAGGAGCCGACCGTCATCGCGCGCATGCCGATCCTGCGCGTCACGCGGGACTACCACTCGATCTTCCTCGTCACCCCGACCCGGACGCCGACCCATCACGGAGCGAGCACGGCGACGCCGACGCCTCGAGGCCCGTCCGCCACGCCGACGCCCACACCGACAGCGACGGCCACACCGACTCCGACTCCGACGCCGACTCCCGCCTTCACGATCGTGCGGCTGAGGGCCGTCAGCTGGGAGTGGGATTTCTACGGGCCCAATGCCCAGCTCGGGCCTCCCTATCCCGGCTTCAACCAGATCACGATCAAGAAGGGACAGCTCTACGAGCTTCACGCCTTTAACGGGGGTCCGGTCCCCGACCCCGGCGTCGCGCCGCACGTTTTCTCCGGGCAGCCGGGTCTCGGATTGAATGCGGCCACGCTCGTGAGCCTGGACGGCGGCGGCACCGAGTACGTCCAGCAATTCCGGCCGATGACCACGGGCACGTTCTTCTTCAACTGCGGTGACACCGGCTGCAGCACCGGCGACATCTCCCGCCAGCACGACCAGATGTTCGGCGCGTTCGTCGTGACGAACTGACGAACTAGAGCCGGATCCCTTCCTCGACGGAAGGGGAAGAGGCCGGGAGTCGGCGGAGCTTCCGCGCGACCACCCCGAGAAGAATCACTCCTGCCGCCAGGCTGAGTCCACCGAGGGTCCGGATCCAGGAAACGTCCTCCCGCTCCGGGTTCTCCCCGATCGCGCGGAGCCACAACGACTGGGACGAGGCATACGGGCGCAGATCCACCCGCCTCCACTCGGGGGCGACCGGGTGCTGAAAATCCCATGGCCGCTCGGGACGGAGATAGTCCGGCTCCGTGGCGCGTCCTCTCGCCTTTCGCAGCCACACCTCGAGGAGACGCTCCTGGAACCGCACGTGGTTCCACGCCGGGTCGCCCTGAAAGGATTCGAGCGTCATCGAGGTGGTCGCGGATGCCACCTCGCCCATTTTTCCGTAGTAGAAGAAGACGCCGAGAAACGAGACGGCGAGACCGAGCGCCGTCGCCCCGAGCACCGGCAGCTCTCTGCGGAATCGAAACGTTCGGTATCGCATCGCCACCGCGAGGCAGAGAACGGCCGGCGCCACCGCGGAATGGAGATATCGGGGTCCCCACGTCTCGTCCGACCACATCTCGAGAAACGAGAGCGCGCCGGCCAGACTGCCCAGGGTGAGCAGGGCGAAAACGGCAACGGGGCGGTCCCGCCGCCATGCAGCGGGAATCGCGGCGACTCCCAGGATCGCGAGAGGCGCATACACGATCAGGCCCTTGTTCGGAGAAAGAAGCAGCCCGAGAAGATTGAAGAACGGGGAGCCGACATCGTGAACGAGCCACTGCCTCGCGAAGTCGGGCATGCCCCCGAATCGCGCCCAGGCGAGGGCTCGAAAATGATCGTTGACGGCGAAAAGGGAGGCCGCAATCGCCGCGGCGACGGTGAGCTTCGCGTAGGGGATCGGAAGGGTGCGGGAGGCCGCGGGCGCGCGGAAAAAATATCGCCAGAAGAGATACGCCACGGGCGGTGCCAGCAGAAAACTGCCGGACTTGGAGGCCAGGGCGATTCCCGCGCACGCGCCGAAGATTGCCGCCCGCGGCCAGGTCGGAGGCTTCCGGGCTTCCAGGGCGAGGAAGCCCGCGAGCAGGAGAAAGAACGACTGGGTGGTCTCCAGGCCGATGTACGCGTAGGGCCACATCATCGTCCCGAATCCCGCCGCCAGGGCGAGCGCGAATCCCCGTCTCCGGCTGGACGCCCGGAGCGAGCACCACACGAAGAGGAGCGTGACGATCGCGGTCGTCATGAGCACGGGTTGAAGCGAGAGCCAGTGGTCTTCCCAGGGCTCGCTCGATCCGTGCACGAGACGCCCCGCGGCGACGAACGGGCACTGAAACGCCAGACCCACGACGCCGTTGCGGGACCACACAACGGGGAGTCGCATACCTCCGGCCCGCTCAGACGCGTCCCCGATGAGCTGGCGGCACGTCGCCATCTCCTCCCGGACGTATCCCATCATCGAGTCCCGCAGGGGCGAGAAGGACATGTAGATGCTCGCCAGCCCGATGAAAAAAAGGACCGCCAGCCGAGCGGGAACCCTCGCCTCTCCGGCCTCATCGCCGGACGCGTGGTCTGTTTCGGCCGCGGAGGCGGCGTCCAACGAACCGCCTCCTACCGCTTTGCGCCGGCGGAGTCTCCGCGATAGATCTTGCCGCCCTTCATGACGAAGGAGACGGACTCGGTCACGTGAATGTCTTTCAGAGGGTCCCCGGGAACGGCCACGATGTCGGCTTCTTTCCCCTTCTCGAGCGTGCCGATCAGGCTGCCCAGCCCGAGCAGGTCCGCGGCGGTCGCCGTCGTCCGGAGGGCGGCAGCCGGCGTCATTCCGAGGCTCACCATCAATCCGAATTCGCGGGCGGAGAGCTCGTGCGGGGCGACCGCGGCGTCGGTGCCGAACGCAATGCGGACTCCGCTCTTGACCGCGCGGCGAAAGGCGTCCGAGCGCGCGGCGACGGCCGCCCGAGCCTTCGCGGCGATCTCGGGAGGAAGCTTGTCCGCTTTGGCGAGAACCCACTCGCCCGCCAGAAGCGTCGGCACGAGATATGTCCCCTTCGCCTTCATGAGCGCGAGAGTCTCCTCGGTGAGGAACGAACCGTGCTCGATCGAGTCGACGCCGGCGCGCACGGCGGCACGCGACGCGCCGTCGGGATGCGAGTGGGCCGCCACCTTCCGACCGAGCCGGTGCGCCTCGTCGACGATCGCGGCCAGCTCTCCATCCGTGAGCTGTGCGGCGCCGAGATCGTCGCCGAGCGAGAGAACCCCTCCGGACGCGCACACCTTGATGACGTCCGCGCCGTATTTCACCTGCTGCCGGACGGCCTCGCGGGCTTCGACCTCGCCGTGGAGAATGCCTTCCGCGACACCGCGGTCCTTCCCGAAAGTGCCCGGCGGAAACCCGGTCTGGTCGCAGTGGCCTCCGGTCGCGCCGAGCGCGTACCGGGAAACCAGCATCCGCGGGCCGTCCGTCCAGCCGTTGCGGATCGCGTTGCGCAACCCGATGTCGATGTCGTCGGACGCGCCCACGTTGCGCACCGTAGTGAAGCCGGCCATGAGTGTCTTGCGGGCGAACGTCGCTCCGAGGAGTGTCTGCTCCGGAACGGAACGCCGCAGACCCTGGTAGAAATCGTTCAGCCAGTTGTCCGTCGCCTCGCCCGTCATGTGTGTGTGCGAGTCGATGAAGCCCGGCAGCAGGGTGACGTCTCCGAGGTCCTGCACGCTCGCACCGGGAGGAATCGCGAGTCCCGATCCGGCCTCGCGGATCTTCGACCCCTCGATGATCACGACCGCGTTCTCGAGCATCCGGTCCGAACGGCCATCGAAGAGTCGCGCGGCCTTCAGAACGACCACGGGGGCCGCGGCCGCCGCCGGAGCGGGCGCGGCGCTGCCGGCCGGCTGGGCGAGAAGAACGGCGGCCAGGGCTCCGCCGGCGAACGAGAGGATCGAGGCTCGGGACTTGTTCATGGGGGCGCCTCCTGTTGTGAAAGGGGGTCCGGAGTGTTTCGTCCGACGAGTCTCCGTCGTGCGAACGGTCTCAGGAATCGGGGTTCGGGACGGCGGCGCCGCTCCGGGCAAAGTAGATGACGGCACCGACAGCGAGCGCAATGGCGCCCGCCAGGAGCTGCTTGCCCGTAGCCTGAGAAAGGAATCCAAAACACATGATCAGGGCGAGGATCGGGATGAGGGGCCCGCCGGGAAGGCGGAAGCTGCGTTCGCTCTCCGGCATCTTGCGGCGGAGGACGGGAACCGCGGCGGCCGTGCCGATGTACGTCGCGAGGCGCGCGATCACGGACAGCTCGACGAGCTGGCGGAACGTGCCTGACAGGGCGAGCGGCAAGGCGATGGCCGTCTGCGTCCAGATGGCGATGGAGGGCGTCCGGTACGTCGGGTGGATCCGGGCGAGGATCCGCGGCAGCCGTCCCGTCTCGGCCAGCGCGTAGAGATACCGCGGGCCCGCGAGGATGGTGTTGTTGTTGGTCCCCAGCACAGACAGCGCCGCGCCGATCGTGAGGATGAGACCGCCCACGGGCCCCAGGATCAGGCGTCCGGCGTCCGCGAGCGGAGTCTCCGATGCGCCGAGATTCGGAAGGAGCCCGATCGCGACCAGCTGCACGAGCGTGTAGATCGCGGTGACGATCAGGATCTGGGTCACGAGAGCGAAGGGCACGTCCCGTTTGGGGTTCCGGAATTCGCCGGCGGGCGCCGCCGTGTTCTCGAAGCCGGAATATGCAAAGAGGACGACGAGCGCCGCCGCTCCGAGCTTGTGCGCCTCGGGAATCGGCACGGGGAAGATCCTTCCCCAGGACACGAAGAAGAGGCCGACCGAAACGAGCAGCACGAGCGGGAGAATCTTGCCCCAGGTGAGGATCACGGCGGTCCGGGCGCCCGAGCGGATGCCCACTACGTTGATCGCCGAGAGAAGGAGAACCGGCACGACGATCATGAAGGAGCGGCCCCAGCCGGAATTCGCGCCCGGCCACAGAAAGCTCGCGACGCGAGCGAACCCGACCGAGAGACCGGCCACCGACGTGATGCGGGCGACCCACGTCATCCACCCGACTTCGAACCCCGCGAAATCGCCGAACGCGGCGCGCGTATAGACGTAGCCGCTGCCCGGGGTGTCGAAGAGGCTGCCCGCTTCCGCGAAGCACAGAACGAGGAGGAGGACGGCGACACCGGCCGCCAGGATCGCCCAGATGCTCGCGGCTCCAAGAAGCTCGGCAGCCTCCTTCGGGTTCGAGAGATACACACCGCTGCCGATGACGTCGTTCAACGCCAGGGCCACGATCCCCCATCGCGATACGGCGCGAAGAAGACCGGTTTTCGGATCCGCCGCGGGAGTGGAGCTCAGAATGCCGCGATTCTGTCTCGCCCCGGAGCCGCGATCAATGGAATTCGGACGCTTGAGGGAGTGCGCTGCGAGTGAGGAGGGATCTCGCGATCTCGCGATCTCAGGATCTCGCGATCGATAGAACGATCAAGGGAGAATCGGGTGATCGGGTGATCGGGTGATCGGGTGATCGGGTGATAAATCACAGGTATCGTAGGATCGGAGGATGGGAGGGAAAAAAGAGAACGCCCCTCACCCCGGCCCTCTCCCGCCGGGAGAGGGGGAATGTGAGGGAATCTCGCGATCGATTCATCGGGTCAGGTGGAAATCATGAAACGAGACTCTTCATTCGGGACGCCATTCATCGGTGTCAGCCTGAGCGCTGCGACAAGCACGCTTCGCGGCGAGCGCTCCGTGAGGTGATTGAGCCGCGCTTCGGTTCGACCAGCACGGCCGATCCAACCGCTCGCAACGGGAGGAGTCTCCTGACCGGAGGGAAGGAGGAGCCTCCCGTTGCGGGAGCCGGAGCAAGCCTCCAGGCACCCGGTCGAGGCCGCATCCGGCCGAGCCGGGCAACTCGTGCCACGGAATGAACTCCGCGCACCGATGCGGTTACCCTGAGCCGGACTCGACATCGCGGCGCAGGCGACGTAAAGTTCGCGCCCCATGCTCAGAGCCGGCATCGTCGGGCTGCCCAACGTCGGGAAGTCCACACTCTTCAACGCCCTCACGCGCACCCGCAAGGCGGAGGCCGCGAACTATCCTTTCTGCACGATCGAGCCGAACGTCGGCGTCGTGTCGGTTCCGGACGCGCGGCTCGAGCCCCTCGCGAAGATCGCGAAGACGACGAAGCTCATTCCGGCGGCCGTCGAGTTCGTGGACATTGCCGGACTGGTCCGCGGTGCATCGAAGGGCGAGGGCCTCGGCAACAAGTTTCTCCAGCACATCCGGGAGGTCGACGCGATCGTCCAGGTCGTCCGGTGCTTCGAGGACAAAGACATCGTTCACGTCGCGGGAGCACTCGATCCTCTCGCCGACATCGAGACGGTGACGACGGAGCTCGTGCTCGCGGACCTCGAGACGGTTGCAAAGGCCCGGGACAAGGCCGAGCGGATCGCGCGCGGTGGCGACAAGGAGGCCAGGGCGACAGTCGCGGCAGCCGACAAGCTCCTTCCGCATTTGAACGAGGGCAAGCCCGCGATCACCCGCATGGCGATGTTCACAGACGACGAGGAGAAGGCGGCCGTGCGGCGGATGTTCCTCCTGACGACCAAGCCGACGCTTTTCGTCGCGAACGTATCCGAAGGCGCGCTGGCGGAGGCCGCGAGTCTGCCCCACGTGATCGCCGTGAAGAGCTACGCGGAGACGCACCTCGGAGCGGAAGCGGTCGTGGTGTCCGCGCAGATCGAAGCGGAGCTCGCGGAGCTGCCGGAGGCGGACGCGCGCGAGTACCTCGCCGGGCTCGGCGTGGAGGAATCCGGAGTCGGCGCGTTGATCCGCGCGGCGTACCACCTGCTCGGACTGCGCACCTATTTCACCGCGGGAGAGAAGGAGGCGCGGGCTTGGACGATCCATGCCGGCGACACCGCTCCCGCCGCCGCCGGCGTGATCCATTCCGATTTCGAAAAGGGCTTCATCAAGGCGGAGACGATCGCCTACGGCGACCTCGTCGCCCATGGCTCGATGGCGGCCGCGAGGGAAAAGGGTCTCGTACGGCAGGAGGGCCGTGATTACGTCGTCCAGGACGGCGACGTGATGCTTTTCCGCTTCAACGTATAGGCCGACGTCGCGCCGGAGGGAGCTCCCGCGGGCCTCTCCACCACTCCCGCCCTCTGCGCGACCCAGAGGATCCCGAGAGCCGCAATCAGAAGGGACGCCGGGACCACCACGCGCCGGCGATACCAGGCTTCCTCGCGATACGGCTGGCCCACGAGAACGAAAGAGACGAGGACGACGGCCAGTTGTCCGAGCCCGATTCCGCCGGCGTACGAAACCAGCGCCGGGAGGGTTCCGGATGGCAACGGCGCGTCGTGCCGGAAGATGTAACCGAATCCCATTCCGTGAGCGAGTCCGAAACCGAACACGAGCGCCGTGCGCCCTGCGCCCGCGCGTCGCGCGAACACATTGTCGACGGCGACCCACACGACCGAGAGAGCCATCAGGAGCCGCACGGCCGCGACCGGAATCGCCGGGCCTGCCGTTGCCATTGCCATTGCCGTAGTTGCGAGAGCCAGGCCTTCGGCAGCCGCGAACGCCCCGGCCTGAAGCAGGACGCTCCGTCTCCTCCAGGAGAAAAGAAACACGCCGAAGAGAAAGATCGCGTCTTCGGCACCATTCGGGAGAACATTCGTGAGTCCGGACCGGAAAAATCGCCGAACGAGCGCGCCCGTAGCCGGAGGAACAACGGAGACAGGAAGAGGAAAGGAAGCGCTCGCTTCCCCCCCTTCGACCCACATCCTCGCGGGGACCGGATCTCCGTCGGTGCGGAGAGTCAGCAGATACGAGCCCAGCCGCGCGCGGTTGATCCACGTGAATGTCCGGGCTCCGGCGGGAATGGGACCCGAGAGGCGGAGACTCCATTCGGAAGCCGCTCTCCCCGTATCGATCCAGTCGACGCGTTTCACGGCGGCGGCATGCCCGTCGAAACTCGCCTCCGAATCGTTCGCCACGGCGGCGAGCACGGGGCCTGCGGAGACGGCCAGGTTTCCGGGAAGGCCCGCGACCGGACCGTAGCGCGACGGGAGCCGCGCATTTGCCGCGAACCCGGGAGGAATGTGCTCGCGATCGACGATGATGGTCGCTTCCCAATTTCCCTTGTTGTCGAATGTCGCGGTCGTCCGGAGCGTTCCGAGCTCGTGCCCCCGCGCCGCCCACGGCAGACCCGCCAGAAGAGCGAGAGCGAGGCCGAGTCTCACCGCCCCGCGGCGCCGGAATGCACGCCGCATCGAGCCGGGATGATCGCCCCGTCCGGATCCGGAAAGGGCTTCCGCACAGGAACCCCCGCCGAGACGTCGAGAAATCCGCCGCACGGCCGAACCTATTGACCTGGATCCGCGCCCGAGGGAGTCGGTCGTCGATCCCTGCCCCGTCGCAAGGCGCCCAGCGCAAGTGTGGCGAAGAAGAGTGCGCTGAGAGCCAGAACCACCGCGCCCCCCGCGGGAACCTCGAAGCGTGTCGAGATGCCGAGTCCGCCGACGCCCGCGAGAAAAGCGATTAGAACACTGAAGGCCAGATAGCTGCGGACGCTGCGAGAGACATTCCGGGAGGCCGCGGCGGGAACGACGACGAGCGCTTCGACAAGAAGCGCGCCGATGATCTTGAGACTGACGACGACGGCGATCGTCAGCGCGACGGCAAACGCGTAGTCGAGGTACGCCGACGGAACTCCGCGGGAGCGCGCCAGCGGGGTGTTCACACTGTCGAGAAGCAGCCCGTTGTAGTTCGCCGCCAGCAGAGCTCCCGCCGCCAGACCCACGACGAGCAACAGGAGGAGGTCGGCATCGGTGACTGTCAGCAGGCTGCCAAACATGACGGACTCGACTTGGTGAATGTTGAACCGCCGGGTCACCGCCACGATGAGGCAGATGCCGAGGCCAAGCGTCAGCGCCAGGAAGACGCCGATCAACGTATCCGGTGGCAACCGGGAATGCCGCTTCACCCACACCATCGCGAGCGCCGAGAGGAGGCAGAAGGAGAAGATCCCTCCGTACGGAGCCGTCAGGGGCTCTCCGAGGAGGAGCGCCACCGAGACTCCCGTCAGGGCCGCATTGCCGAGGGCCGCGCTGAAGAACGCCATACGCCGCGTGACCACCAGATGAGACAGCCCTCCCAGAAGCGGCGCGAGAATGAGAATCGACAGGAACCCCCGGATGAGAAAGGGATACTGGAAGTCGGACGGCAGGTGTCCCGCGCGCGCGAGCTCCGCCGCCCAGCGATAGAGGGTTTCCATCAGGACGACCGCTCGAGGACGGCCTGCAGACCGGGATCGGCATTGGTCCCTCGCTCCGCGGGAGGAAGAACCTCTTGCGGAGCCCCCTCGCGCCGGACCGACCGGTCGAGAACGACGACCCGGTCCGCGGTCCTGCGCACGGCGGCGAAATCGTGAGAAACCATGAGGATCGTCGTCCCTCCCGCCGAGCGCAGGGCCGCGAGCATCGACTCCAGGCGGCTGGCTGACTCCTCGTCCATTCCCGCGCCCGGTTCGTCCAGGAGGAGAAGCTCCGGAGCGGGATCGATGGCCTCCGCGAGAAGAACTCGACGCAGCTCTCCCCCCGACAACTCCGCCAGGAGGCGCCGCTCGAATCCACTGAGCGCAACACGCTCGAGAAGACCCTCGACGCGCCGCCGCACGCCCCGCTCGACGCCCCACGCGATCGGCCGGCGCTGGCGGGTGAGAGCCAGGAAATCGAGAACCGTGAGGGGAAGCGTCCGATCCAGCGGGAAATTCTGGGGAACGAATCCGATCCGGCCATCCCGGCGCCACGACGCCTCGATCGATCCCGTGAATGAGAGCTGACCCAGGATCGCCGCCAGCAGAGTGCTCTTTCCTCCCCCGTTGGGCCCGACGAGCGCGCACATCGAATCGGCCGCCAGCGAGAGATCGATGTCCCGGAGGATCGGCACCCCGTCCAGGCGCACTCCGAGCTTGCGGATCGCGAGAATCGGCGGCGTTGCGGCGGACGGCGAGCTCACTCGTCGCGAACCAGCGCGTGAACCATCGTCTGAGCGTTCTTTTCCATTTCCCTCTCGAACTTGTCCGCGGTGTATGCGCCCGACGCGATGTGGCTGATGATGTAGACGCGAACTCCCGCCTCGTCCCGCAGGACCTTCAACATCGGCTCCGGGAAGCTCTCTTCCGAGAACACGACCTTGATTTTTTCCCGCTTGAGAAGAGCGACCATGTCCCGAAGCTCCGCGGCCGAGGGCGTCAGGCCGTGCGAAGGCTGCACGACCCCAACGACTTCGAGGCCGAACTCCTGGAGGAGATAGCCGTAGCCGTCGTGCACCGTGACGACGCGCGTGATCTTCGCGTCCGCGAGCTCGGTAGCGGCCTTCGCCTTGATGATCCGCAGCCGGCGTGCATAGTCAGCCGCGTTGCGCGTGAACGCGTCGGCCATTGCCGGTCGAAGAACCGAAAGCGCTTTCGCGATCGCATACGTCTGCTGAATCGCGTTCGTGAACGAGATGAACGTGTGGGAGTTGACCGCGGACCCGTGCAGAGAGCGGATCTGCGGGGTCGACGCGTTCGGCCGGATCACAACGACGCGGGAATTCCCGGATGCCTTCAGCATCGGAAAGATGAAGTCATCGTGACCGATGCCGTTGACGACGATGGCGTCGAGGTCCATGAGCTTCCGGATGTCCTCGGGACGCGGCTGGTAGTCGCCCGCGTCGATTTCTCCGGGGACGATGGACCGCACCTCGACCCCCGGAAGATCGCCGACGACGTTTTTCGTCCAGGAGTAGTAAGGGTGGAGCGTGACGCCGATCTTGAGCGTGCTCGGGTTCGCGCCCGGGCCGGCACCGGTTCGCGCCGGCGCCTGGGCGAGAGCCAGGGTACGCATTGCGAAGAGAAGAACGGCAAATCCGAAAACCTTGCGCATGGGTCTCCCTTGACTTTGACTACGGACGGGAATCCAGGATTGGACCGGAAATCACCTGGCTCCAACCCGCATCGGGCGGAACGTTCGAAACGACGATGCTCGCCGGGCTCGCGCGGCCGTGAACCCAGATCGACACGTGGAGCATGGTCCCGTTGGCCAGCCGATGGTGCGTTTCGTCGAGCGGCGCGCGGTCGGCCGGATCACCCGGGGCGGGCTCTTGAAATCGCAGGAGAAACGCCGACGGAGCGGGCGCGGAGGAGAGTCCCACGTAGTCGATGACGGAGCCGGAGATCCTCCGCGACCAGACGTAACCCGCCCGGGCCGTAATGGGATCCGTCGAGAACGGAGGAATGCCGTTTCCCGCGAGAGAGGAAACGTCGGGCCAGCGCCCGTCGGCCGATCGTGCCCTCTCCGCCTCCAGCGCGCCTTCCTGCAGAAGTCGGAGGGTGCGCTGGTCGACTGCGGAAAGGTTCGCCATCGGCACCTGGTATGGCAGCAGACCGGTCGATGCCGACCGACTCCCGTCCGATCGGCCTCCACCCGCGACCGCCACCCACGTGACGATGAGAACGAGAGCCGCGAACCTCAGAACGTGCAGCGACTCCCGCCCCGTCGAGGGCGGCCGTATGGCCACGGAGGTCACGGGGCAGGAGGAGCCGGTCACGTCCATACGGAAACGATACTCCGCGCCCCGTTCGGGACCGGAATCGCTCTCAGAAGGCGTACGCGATGAAGAGCCGGGCGGTGCGCGGCTCCGTGGGATGCGTGTGAATGTCGTTGACGCCTTCGGCCGGCTCTCCGGGCAGGCGTGAGGCGTAGTAGTAGTCGATGTCGCTCGCCCGGGCGTTCAGAAGATTGAAGACGTCGACTCCCGCTCGGATTCCCTGCCGAAGCTCGTAGCCGATCTGCGCGTTTAGCAGCGTCGACGATCGCGACCGCACGCTGTTGTCTTCGTTGAGCGGCCGCGGGCCGAAGTACCGGAGCCGCAAACTGCCGAAGAGTCCGCCATGCGGATCCACGGACACTCCCGCAGAGATGACCGTTTCGATCGCTCCGGGAACCCGATCGCCCACGGGGTCGAAGTCGGAAAATCGGGCCTTCGAGAGCGCTATGTCCGCGTCTAGCACAACGCCCGTCACCGGTGTGTAGAAGTTCGCCCATTCGACGCCATCGCGCCGGGTGGGCCGCGAGGGCTCGGTCGTTCCCGCGTCTCCGGTGAAGATGAGCTCGGAGGCGACGTCCAGAGCCCATAACGAAAGCGTCGACTGCAGATGCGGCAGGAGAACGCTTCGAACGCCGATCTCGGCCCCCTTCGCGCGAACGAGGGGCGTGACGGAATCGACCGCCTCGTGCGTTCTAGGTTCTTCGGTGATCGTGGCGCCGCGCGCGTCGTTGCTGTGAAACCCGTATCCGAAGTTCAGGTAGAACTCGGTGTTGGCCCACGGACCGAGAATCAGGGAGGCCTTGGGGCTGGCGATCGACGCGGTTCGAGTTCCGGAATTCGCCGGATTGTCGCTGTCGACGCGGAATCGATAGAAGTCGCCGCGCATGCCCAGGATCGCGCGCAGCTTCGAGGCGATCCCGAGGCTCGTCTGGAGAAACACGGATCCGCTCGACTGCGTGACGTGGTCGAGTCGCGTCACGCTCAACACCTGTTGCGCCTCCGTGTGGAAGAGGCCGTCTTCGGCGATGTTGTCGTTGCGAAGCTGGATTCCCGCCGTCGTCTCCGCCTCCATTCCAAAAAAATTCGACAGGAAGCGGTGGCTCGCTTTCAGCCCCGTCACAATCCGGCGGTCGGCCTGCTCGAACTGGTCGCCGTGGACGGGATCGTCCAGGTAGTAGGTGAAGTCGGAGAAGAGGCGCAGCCGGGAGTCCACCGCGAAGGCCGAGATCGTCGTCAGCGAGTCGGCGCCGCGCGACTGCCAGTCCGCCGACAGGCTGTACCGGTGGGTCTCGCCGCCGTCCGTCGGATCGATCGCGCCGAATCGCGAAACGAGCCCCGAGGAGACGGCGCGATCCGCGACCTGGTCCGTGGAATTCCACCTGTTCTGATAGCCCATCGCGGTGATGGCGAAACCGCCGTCGTCCGTCGGGACGCTGTAGCGCAGAACGCCGTTGTATTTCTTCATGTCGTCCGGATGAACCCAGGGACCGTCGTTGTGCACGACCTCGACGGCGTAGAGGAGCGTGCCCGGCCCGAGCTTCGGCGACTGCGCGAACAGGGCCCGCCCATAGCCCTCGCCGCCGCCTCCCACTTTCGAAATCGTGTTCTCGAGCGAGTTGGCGTAGTCGACGTTCGCCGAACCCGCGGTCGAAAAATCGCCCTGCTCGGCAGAGTAAGGGCCCTTCTGATATTGCACGCCCGTCACGAGCTCCGGGATGACGAAGTTCAGGTCCGAATAGCCCTGGCCGTGCGCGTGCGACGGCATGTTGGCCGGAATTCCCGCCACGGACGTCGCGAAGTCCGTTCCATGATCGAGGTTGAAGCCCCGCAGGTAGTACTGGTTCGCCTTGCCCTCGCCGCTGTGCTGGCTGATGACGAGGCCCGGCACCGTTTCGAGAACCTCTCCGGGCCGCAGGATCGGGCGGTCTTCGATCTGGCGGCCGGTGACCGCTCCATCCGTGGCGGCGTTCGCGACGCCCAGCAGGCTCTCCTCCGGGTGCTCGATTTCGGCGAGATTGCGGAACGTTCGCTTGCCGGTGACCAGGACGTCCGCGGAGACGGAGAGATGCAAAACGACGTCGACAAACGCGCCAGCAGAGGAGACCGTCAGGGGAATGCCGGTCCGGGTCACCGTCGCAAAACCGGGCAATCGGAGGGAGACGTCGTACGTGCCCGCCGCCAGGCCCGCGATAACCCAGGCACCCTGGCGGTCGGTCGCCACGGGCGGCGCGGCCGATGGCCCCCCGGGGAAGCGCGCCTCGACAGTCACACCCGGCAAGGCCGCCCCGGACTCCTCCGACACGCGTCCCCGGAGCGTGCCCGCACTCTGCGCCGAGAGGCGGCCGGCCGCGACGAGCGCGGCGACGATCCCGAGAGCGAGGCGGAGACGAAGACGGACTCGAGAACCGGCAGACGTCAAAGATCCTCCGTACTTCCCTCGTACGAACGGGGCGCTCTCCCGGATTTCTATTCCGCCGATCCCGTACGGCAAAACCGTTCGTACAGAGCGACTTCCGCGGCGCTTCCCACCGCGAACGGCGTGCGCGCGTGGAGGGTATCGGGGACGACGTCCAGGATCCGGGCGGCTCCCGTCGTGGCCCCGCCCCCGGCGATTTCGGCGAGCAGGGCGAGCGGGTGGCATTCGTACAGGACCCGGAGCTTGCCGGACCGGCGTGCGGCCGTGGGCGGATACATGGAGATGCCGCCTTCGAGCAGGATCCGGTGGAAGTCGGCGACGAGCGAGCCGGAGTAGCGGGTCGAGTAAGGCCGTCTCGTGTCCGCGTCGTTTTCGCGCAGATACTCGACGAACGCCCGCACGTTGCCGGGCCAGGAGCCGGAGCGTCCCTCATTGGCGGAATAGCTGTTTCCGCGCGCGGGCATCCGCACCTTTCGCTCCGTCAGGAGAAATTCTCCGGCGGAGGGATCGAGCGTGAAGAGGTGCACGGCATCGCCGGACGTGTACACGAGCAGCACGGCGGGCCCGAACAGGATGTAACCGGCCGCGACCTGGTCCGCGCCCGAGCGAAGGAGCGCCAGTTCTCCGCCCTCGCCGATCTTACGAATGGAGAAAATCGTGCCGAGCGTCCCGTTCACGTCAATGTTCGACGCGCCGCCCAGGGGATCGAACAGGATCGCGTAGCGACCGGCCGGCGCGTCTCCCCGGTACACGTGCGCCTCGTCGAGCTCCTCCGAGGCAGCGACGGAGACGAGGCCCCCGTCGTCGAACGTCTCGAGCAGGATGTCGTTCGCCACGACGTCGAGTCTCTTCCGCACCTCTTCGAAGTCCTCGGAATCCGCCGACCCCTGCAAACGGCGCAGACCGGCTTGCGCGAGCTCCCGCGCGATCCGCTTGCCGGCGGCTCCGAACCGCATCAGGAGCTGGGACAGCTCGCCCACCGCCTCCGGAGGCTCGTGCTCCCCCTCCAGGAGGAATCGCTCCAGGTCGATGGGAATGGTCATCACCATGCCGATTTCCTCATGCCTCGCTCGTCCTCTCCGTCAGTTCACGCTCTCCATCCATCCAGGCTCTCCATCAATCCATCAATCCATCAATCCATGTTCCGGCGCCACTCGAGCCAGGCCGGCTTGGGATCGCCCCGGGACGTCTGCAGTCCCCGATGCGCGAAGAACGCCGCGCGCCGCGCCGGAATGGAAGCCGCGGGAGGTGAGCCGACGGCGGCGCCCACCGCGGGTCCAGGTTTCCGGCCCGCTTCGACCTGTCCGGCGGCCGGCGTACCGGGCTCGTCGCGCCACGTTGCGTATCGCGCGAAGAGGAGGGCGCTCCCATCCGCCGACGCGACGAAGCGGCGCAGCCGCCGGACGAAATCCGCCTGACGCGCCGGGGTCGAGCCGTTCTCGGAGGCGGAGGAGTAGCTCACCTCGGGGAACGCGATCGGCCGGCCTGCGGCTCCCGCGAGAAGCAGCCTCCAGTCGCGGTCGAGCGCGTCGGGCGGCCTGTGCACGTACGGATTCTCGCGCTCGAACGGAGCGTAGAGATAGAAGAGAACAGGGCTCTCCTGGTGGAGCGCGGCCGCCACCGCGGGGGCCGGACTCTCGGTGGGCGCCGCCGTCGTGATGCCCACCCGGAGATGGGGAACCTTCTGGCGCAGGAAATCGACCGCGCCCACGAAGAGCAGTCGGAACGCCTTCAGCTCCACCGGCTTGTCGGAGAAATAGGTGTCGGCGCCGTATCCCAGGGAGAGGGTCGAAGCGTCCTTCAGCGCGGGCTCGAGGGCGTCGAGGAAGCGCCCCAGGCGGAGCGAGAGGCGCGAATCGTCGAACGGCACTTTCACCAGGTCTTTCGGAACGTCGCGCTGCGTCACGGAGACAATCGGGACGTCGAGATGGACCGCCGCGCCCGATTGCCGGAGGAGCCGGATGGTGCGCAGGATCGGATCGAGCCGGAACTGACCGGGGACGGGCTCGCATTCGGACCAGGAGACGGTCACGGCGAAAACTGAGACGCCGCTGTTGCGCGCCTCGCTCGCCGCCCGGGTTCGCTCGGCCTCCGACGCCCCGGAGGGAAGGTCCGCGGAGAGCCCGAGGAGTGTCCGCGCCGGCCGCGGACGGGCGGAGGCGGAGGGCGGAGGCGAGGGCGCGCGTGAGGGCGAGGGCGAGGGCGACGTCGCCGGAGCCGCGGCGAGTAGCACCCCGATCAGGACCGCCGCCACCGGATTCATCCGGGGGATTATGACGGGACCGGGATCGGCCTCCGGGAAAATCGGGGCGCTTCCGGGATGGGGCTGCGCTCGCGGCCCGGTGATCGTTCGAAACTCTCGCACTGAGAGAATCAAACGATGAATTCGTGAGGAGTCAGCGGGTTACGCTTTGCACCGGACGTTTCGTTGGAAACGTCGGAAGCATTCGTCACGCCTCGGAGGCTCCATGTCCCGCAAGCTCACTTCTCTCCTTCTCCCGGCCGCACTCGTTTTTCTGGCTGTCGCCGCCGTTCCGGCCCTCGGTCAGAACGCGGATCAGAACTCCGCCGGTCCCACCAAGAATGACCTCCGGCTCCGCGTCGTCGAGCCCGTCGAAGGCTCGACCGTCATCGGCTCGAGCGTCCGCGTGACTCTTTCCAACAGCCTGCCGCGCACCACCCAGCAGAGCAGCGGCACGCTGAACATGCCCAATCCCTCGTTCCGCGTGTATCTCGGCAACAAACTGCAGGGCGAGATCAAGCGGGACGACAACGTCCTGGTCATCGAGAACGTGGCCGTCGGAAATCAGAAGCTCGTCGTGGAAGCCCTGAACTCGAGCGGCGAGGTGATCGACCGGAAGGAGGTCCGGTTCCAGACCTCCGCGGCCGCCGCGCCTGCCGCTGCAGCTCCTCCGTCGTCGATCCCGTCCGCTGAGGCCAATCCTGCCGAGCCGGCTCCCGCGTCCGTTTCCGCCCCCGCCGCGCCGCCGGCGGCTCCCGCCTCGGTCCAATCCCTTCCGAAAACGGCTTCGAACGCTCCCCGCGCGATCGTGGCCGGCCTCGCACTCCTCGTTGCGGGATTGCTTGTGTCTCGTAAAGCGACCGTCTGACCGCCGGAGATCCGCCCGTACGTCAAATCACAAACGCCTACCGACCTCCGATTTGAAGGACGCGCCGTCCCACACGGTGCGTCCTTTTTTTTCCCTCGCGTCTCCGCGCCGGGGGCGGCTACGCCGCGCCGACGAGGACGATCGGCCCCGTCGGGGCGGCGCCCCCGCCCTCGGGCTCGATCGTGACTGCAAACTTCTGCGCGGAGTCGATCCCGGAGAGATCGGACGACTCGACGAGCGCACGCCCCTGCGAGTCGGCGTCGAACACGCCCGCGGCGACGGGCTTGCCGGCCGCGAAGACCCATAGCTCGTATTGCTTGCCAGCGGACAGAGGCTGGAGATTTCCGGCGAGAAGAACGCCTCTCTTCGCCCGAGCGCTCCAGAAGACCTTGGCGCGGGCCGCCGGCTGAGGATCCTTCCCACCGAGAATGAGAACGCGCACGTCCTCGCTCTCGAGGACCCGGACCTGCAGATCCCGCCGGGCGAGATCCTTCTCGGCCGACGAAACCTTCGCCGAGAGAAATGCCGTCTGGCTTCGCAGGTCGGACCGCTCGCGCCGGATACGGGCGTCGTCCCACACCACGAAGGTGAACAGAAGGGTGGCCGCGGCGGCGAAGAACCAGGGCGTGAACCGGTCGGGGCGCCCTTCCCGAACGGGGATCCGCGTTCCGGAAGGCTCCGCCAGACCCGCGAGGATGCGGCGCTTCACCTCCGGCCGCGGCGCGATCGGGGCGACGGAGCCGCCGAGCAGGGCGGCCGCCTCGCGGCCTTCCGACAACAGGACTCGGCACGTTTCGCACTCCGCAAGGTGGTTCGCGAAGAGCGCGGAGTCCTCCCCGAGGGGCACGCCGAGCGCGTACATCGCCGCCAGCTCCTCGAACCGTTCGCTATGCATCATGGGCTCTTTGTCCAAGATACGGACGAACGCGCTCGCGGAGTTTCATTAATCCGAGCCGAACTCGGGTTTTTACGGTCCCGAGGGGCGTCGACGTCTTTTCGGAGATCTCCTGATGGGTGAGGCCCTCGAAATAGGCCAGCTCGAGCGCAAGGCGCTGATCGGGAGGCAATTCCGCGATCGCGGTGCGGCAGAGGCCTTCCCACTGCCGGCTGGCCGAGTCCGCCTCGAGATCCTCGGTGCTGGCCTTGTCCGGCATCGTTTCGACGGCGCGCAGTCCTGCCCGGGCCGCAGGCCGGCGGGTGCGCAATCGGTCGATCGACCGGCTTCGGGTGGCCACCAGCAGCCAGGCGATCACGCTCCCGCGAACGGAATCGAACGACCCGGCGGACTTCCAGACCCAGAGAAACACCTCCTGCAAGACCTCTTCCGCCTCTCCCGAGTCCCCGAGGATCCGCTGGGCGACGCCGAGAAGACGGGCCGCATAGCGGTCGTACAGGAGGGCGAGCGCGTCCGCGTCCCGCCCTTCGATCCGCGCGATCAGCGCGCGGTCGGCTTCTGAATGGGAGTTCATGGAAGGCGGCTCAGGCGACCGCGTGGAACGGAAGGATATCGCATGCATCCAATCTCCATGCAGTACTCGTACCCGTTTTGCAGGCACACCCCGGCGCTCGGCCGGACGCATAACAGGAGGAAGGTATGAAGGTTCCCCGTTTCGATGGGATTTCGCGCCTCGCGCCCGGGCTGATCGCTCTGGCCCTGGCAATGGGAGGGGTGGCGACGCCGGCTCTGGCGTCGAGTCACCGGGAGGCTCCGGCCATCAGCGTCGACCCGACGGCGGACAACACGGATCTGTACGCGTTCCGCGATCCCAACTACTCGAACAACATCGTGTTCATCGCCAACTGGATCCCGATGGAGGAGCCGGCGGGCGGCCCCAACTTCTGGCACTTCGGCGAGAACATCCGCTACGAGATCAATGTCGACAACGACGGCGATGGCATCGAGGACGTGACGTACCGGTTCCTCTTCACGCGCCACGTGCGCCGCGGGGACACCTATACGTACAACGACGGCCCGATCAACGGGGTCGACGCGAAAGCGTGGCTGAACGACACCAACCTGATCGTCTACTACACCTACAGCGTCGACAAGATCATCGGCCCCTCCGTCTCCGCGACCGGCACGGCCATCACCCGGATTGCCGACGGTCTCCTGGAAGTGCCGAACAACGTCGGCCCGAAGTCGTTTCCGGACAGCTATGAGACGGCGACCGGCGCCGGCGGCGGTCTCTACACGATGGACAACAACGTCCAGGTGTTCGCAGGCCCCCGTCGCGACCCGTTCTTCGCGGACCTCGGGATGATCTTCGACCTCGTGAACTTCCGTCCCGGCACGCTTCCGGGAGATCACGGCGGCGGAATCAACACCCTCGCCGGGTTCAACACGCACTCGATCGCGATCTCCGTTCCGATTCCGCAGCTCACGAAAAACGCCACGGCTCCGACCGACATCGAGGATCCCAACGCGATCATCGGCGTATGGGCGTCCACCTGGCGTCAGGCCAACCGCACGCTCGCGTCGAACGGCACGAGCCAGGAGTCCGGCAACTGGATCCAGGTGTCCCGTCTCGGCAACCCCCTCATCAACGAGGTCGTGGTCCCGCGGGCGCTCAAGGATCAGTTCAACGCGACCTATCCCAAGGACGACGCGCAGTACGCCTCCGCGATTCTCGATCCGGAAGTGCCCAAGCTCCTGAAGGCGCTCTTCAACATCGATTCTCCTCCGGCGCCGAGAAACGACCTGCTCATTCTCGTCAAGGGATATGCCGGTCTGACACAGCGCCCGAACGAGGTCATCGCCGATGAGCTCCGTCTGAACGTCGCCATCTATCCCACCCCCAAGGCGAGCGCGAGCCGCCTCGGGCTTCTCGCGAACGACTTCGGCGGCTTTCCGAACGGCCGGCGGCTTGGCGACGACGTCGTCGACATCGAGCTGCGCGTGCTTGCCGGCGTCCTCGTCCCCGGCTTCAACGTCGCCCCGAACAACGCGCTCGGTGACGGCGTCGACGGTCCGGATGTGCCCTATCTCCCCGGCATGCCGTATGCCGCGCGCCCCTACTCCGCGTACAACCACTCCCACGACAATCCGCCCCAGGTTCCGGGATCCTTCGAGAAGCAGGGAACCACGGAATAGTCTCGCGATTCTCGACGCGGCTCCGAAAGCCGTCGAAGCCCCGGCCCGGACCCTCCGGACCGGGGCTTTTTCCGTGACCGGATTTCGTCCGGCAAGCGGCCCGGTAGCCCGACTACAATTCAGAAAATTCGATCCGATCGCCGACCGCCCAGGGCAAGGAGGCCTCTCGATGAGCGACCGCCGCGATTTCTTCCGCGCCGCCGGAAAGGCGGGCCTGGCCCTCGGGCTCGCCGCCGCAGGCCAACCGGTCTTCGCCCTTCCGGAAAAGGGAAAACCGCTCCCTCCGGCCTACGACGACATCACCCTGATGAACACGGCGCTCGGGCTCGAGCACGAGGCGATCTGGGCCTACGGGCTCGCCGGCCGGAGCGGCCTGCTCTCCGCGAAGGCGAAGGACGTGGGCCTCCTCTTCGAGGGCAGCCACGAGCTGCACAGGGACCTCCTCGTCGATGCGATCAGGAACAAGTCGGGCACGCCCGTGGATCCCCGGAAGGAGTACACGTTCGGCGTTCCGCTCTCCAACGAAAAGGATGTCCTGGAGCTGGCTTTCAAGCTCGAGATCGGCGCCGCCCGGGTGTACCTCTACACGGTCGACCGGTTTCAGGATCGAGCCCTGGCCGCGTCCGCGGGACGGATCCTTTCGGACGAGGTCCTCCACGCGACGGTGCTGCGGAGCGTCCTGGGGAGGGAGCCGGTCCCGACCTTCCGCCTGATCGAAGGCTGAAAAAAGCCCCTGGCTACAAGCTGACAGGTGCCTGTTGCCTTCTAGGAAGCGTCGCCTTTCCCCGCGTCGTCCGGGATCTCGACCGGCCCGTGCTTGAGGTCCTCCCGGATGATCAGGTCGAGGAACATCTCCCGGACTCCCTGTTTGCCTCCGCGGCGAAACGCGTCGCGCACCTCGCGGGGCTTGAGAGCGATGCCGGTCATCGCGGTCAGGTACTGGCAGAAGACGTAGGCGCGCGACCGGAACGAGATGACCAGAAGCAAAATCAGGATGAGCGCCGTGCCCATGAGGGACCAGCCCGCCGGAGAGGACAAACCGAACAGACCGTTCATGGCGA
>JBBSEW010000010.1:0-73108 GCA_038239305.1 Thermoanaerobaculia bacterium
CGGCTTCGGCACCGCGTCGGTCAGCGGGCGAAGCCGCGTGCCGAATCCGCCCGCCATGATGACGGCGGACACGGGGACGGCGTCGTCGCGCACGAGATCCTTGCGCAGCAGGAGGCCCGCGAGCCGGCCATCCGCCTTGACCACCGGAAGGTGGTTGACGTCGCGGTCGTTCATGATCTGGAGCGCTTCGGGGGCCGCGACGCCTTCTTCGACGCGGAAGGGGTCCGCCGTCGCGATCGCGCTGCAGGGCCCGTCGAAGGATTCGCCGCGCAGGAGGGCACGCCGGACGTCGCCGTCCGTCAGCAGCCCGTACAGCCCGCCGTCGGGGTTGCCGAGGAGGAGGGCGCCCGTGCCGGCCAGATCGAGCCTCCGTACGGCCTCGGTGATCGACGCTCGCGGGTCGATCAGGGTGCTCGCGAGGCGCTGACTGTAAACGTCGTTCGTCATGATGTCCTCCGGGAGCTCAGCCGCTCTTCGAGTGCGCGGATCCGGGCGAGCAGGTCCCGCACGTTGTCGGCTCCGGCGCCGAGACGGGTGCCGGTCGGCCAGTTCGGAAGGGCGCCGGCCTGTCCCGGCGCCCCCACCTCCTGAATCCAGAGTGTCGAATCACCAGTCTTCACGATCGCTCCGTCGCTGCGCCTGCCCACGATCTCCCCGGGGGTGGCGCGATAGAGCGGCCACGAAGGGTCCCAGAAGGCGCGCCACACGATCACGGGCTCCCCACCGACGACCGTCCTCGCTCCGGGGCCGGGTCGCGTGATCGCCCGCACTTTGTTGTGGAGATTCCGGCTCGTGTCGGTCCAGTCCAGGCCCTCGTCTCCCTCGCGGCGCCCGCCAAAATACGTCCCGGGCAGGTCCGCCTGGCGCCGCGCTTTCGCGGAACCGCTCGCGATCCGCTCGAGCGTGTCTTCGACCAGCTCGGGGAACGCGGCGACCACACGGCCGAGAACATCGCCGTAGGTGTCCGTCCATCCGATCGGAAGAGTGCGCTGCAGCACGATGTCGCCCGTGTCGATTCCCTCGTCCATGTAGTGGCCCGTGATGCCGATCTCCGTCTCCCCGTTGATGAGCGCCCAGTTGATGACGTTGCGCCCTCGATAGAGAGGAAGCTTTCCGGCGTGGAAGTTCACGAATCCACGCGGCGCGACCGTGAGCAGATCCCGGCGCACGATCTGGTCGTAGGAGACCGAAACGTTCAGTTCCGGCGCGAAGGAACGCACGATCTCGAGGAATTCCACCGAGTTCACGTTGCCCGGCTGGAGAACCGGCAGCCCGAGCTCTTTCGCCGCCCGCTCGAGCGCGTCACCGGACGGCCTCTGCCGCACGATCACCGCGGAGACGGGCCACGGACGCCGGGCGATGCGCCGCAGGCTCTCCGCCGCCCACGCTCCGTCCCCGAAGAACAGGATCTTCAACCCGCATCTCCGTGTGCGTCCGGCCGGCCGCGGGCCGCCGCGAATCGAATCGCAAGAGCTCCGCTCACCCGAGATCGCTCCACTCGAGCTCTTCCTCCGCGCCGACGTCCCGGGAAAGCACGCGCCCCACGGCTCGCCCGACCTCGTCCGGTGAGATGCCCGTGCCCGGCCTCTTGAACTCGAGATCTTCTGCGGTCAACCGGGTTCCGCGGGTGAGACCACGGCGAACGACGGCGCGGCGCCGGAAGGCCTTGCGCTTCTCGAGCTCGATCGCGCCGACGACTCGCTCGCTTCGCCCGAGCGCCTCGAAGACGGTCGCGCTTCCCGAAACGATGGCCGAAAGCTCGGCCGGATCCGCCGAGATCGCGTGGTCCCATCCCTCCAGGTCCTTCGCGACCGTGAGGTGCTTCTCCAGGATGCAGGCGCCGAGGGCCACCGCCGCGAGCGACGCCGCGATGCCCATCGTGTGATCGCTGAAACCGACGGGCACGCCGAACGCGCTCGCGAGCATCGGGATGTTGCGCAGGTTGAGCTCCCCCGGGGGGCATGGATAGATGGCGACACAGTGCAGCAGGGCCACTGGCCCCGAGCCGCCTCGGCGAAGGGTTTCGAGGGCCCGCTCGATCTCCCCCATCGTCGCCATTCCCGTCGAAAGGATGACCGGCTTGTGCGTGGACGCGACGACCTCGAGAAGCGGGAGATGGTTCACGTCCATCGACGCCACCTTGTAAACCGGGACGTCGAGGGACTCGAGCAGCTCCACCTCCGGCGCCGAGAAACAGCTCGAGAAGAACGTGATCCCTTTCTCCCGGCAATACGCCGCGATCTCGCGGTGCTGGTCGGGCGAGAGCTGATAGAGCTCGACGGCCTGCTCGAGCGTGAGCGCCGACGGATCGAGTTTCGCGTAACGCGTGTTGCGCGCATACTCGGGGCGCGAAATCAGCGAATCCTTGCTCCACGACTGGAACTTGACGGCGTCCGCGCCGGATGCCTGCGCCGCGTCGATCAGGCGGCGACAGAGGTCCATGTCGCCGTTGTGGTTCGCTCCGATCTCCGCGATCACCCAGGGAACCTCTCCGGCTCCGACGGCCCGGCCGCCGATCATCAGTTTTTCCATTGATGCTCCAGTTCGGGGTTGGCGACGGCCCACCACCACACGTAGAGGGGCTCGATCGCGTTGAGATCCGAGACGTACCGTTCGAGCCGAGCGGGCTCGTTCACCACCTGGTCCCGAAACGCCTCCACCGATTCCCGGGCTTTCTCGAGCCGACCGCGGAAAGCTCGGGGCGCCGGGACCCCGCTGTCCAGGATCGCGCGGTAGTGCGCGCGGACCACGTCCGTGGCTTTCGCCACGTCCGAAACGGAAAAGGGCGGCACGACCTTGGCGACGTTCGCCGGGTACTGTCGGTAGGCCATCTGCGGCGTCGGATCGAAATGCAGCGAGGCGCCCGAGCACCATGCCCGCGTCGCCAGGCTCCAGTCGATGGCGGGGCCGTCGACCGGTGCGGGCGGCAGGTTCCGAAGCGTTTCGGTTCGATACGCGCTGTTCGAGAGACCGAAGGCGTTGTATCGCGGCAGGAAGCCGCTCCAATCGACGTCCCCGGCAGGCCCGAACAGGAGCCCCGTATCCGTCCCCGCTTCGTCCATGATCCTCAGGCCGCAGGCGGCCACGTCGAAGTCTTCCAGGGCGCGACGCGCCGCCTCCACGCGCGGCGAGTACATCTCGTCGTCGCAGTCGACGAAGACGACGGCGTCGCAGGCGGCCGCCAGCTCCCGGATCGCCCGGGCTCTCAGCGCCGCGGGCGAATCGCCCGCGTGCGCCGGCACCCAGTGCGCGTCGAGCCGCCTTCCCGCGAGAGATTCGACCTCGTCCGGCGTGATCCCGTCGAGCCCCACCCAGAGCTCGAACTCGCGATCGGTCTGCCCGGCGAGCGACGCCGCCCAGCCGCTCAGAAACGGCGAGGCGGCCGGGTAGGCGGTCGAATACACCGCCAGTCGACGCAAGCCGTTCACCACGCCGTCCACCCGCCGTCGATCAGAAGATTGCTCGCAGTCGCGTACGAAGACGCCTCCGACGCGAGAAAAATCACCGCGCCCACGACTTCCTCGGCCGTCATCAGCCGCCGCATAGGCGACTTGCGCGCAAACCGCTCGACGAATCCCGCCTCGTGATTGTTCGCCACGCCGTGGGGCGTGATGCAGTTCACGCGCACGCCCCGTTCCGCCCAGTGCGCGCCGAGATACTTCGTCAGCATGATGACGGCGCCTTTGCTGGCCGAGTAGGCGACGGGATTGCCCAGGCTGTTTCCGTCATACAGGTCGGGATTGGACGAGACGACGCCGTATGTGGACGCGAGGTTGACGATGCTCCCCCGGCCCTGCGCGAGCATGAGGCGGCCGAACTCGCGGCACGTCAGGAACGTGCCCTTGAGGTTGACCGCGACGATCGCGTCCCAGAGCTCTTCCGGAAACGTCTCGGCGCGTGCCTCGGTGAAGCCCTGTGGCTTGTAGTGGTGGCTGTTCACGAGGACATCGACGCATCCAAACGTCTCGACGACGCGCGAAGCGAGCTCGGCCACCTCCGACGACTTCGTGACGTCGCACGAAAAGCCGGCGACCCTTCCGCCGCCGTCCCCGAGCGCACGAGCCGACTCTTCCGGATGCGCTGCCGGTATGTCCACGGCCGCCACGCGGGCGCCGCGTTCGCGAAAAGCGGACACGAGGGAGCGCCCGATGAGGCCGCAGGCCCCCGTCACCACAACGGTGCGGTTCGAGACGTCGAAGATCGGATCGGTCATCGGGTGTTCCAAAGTCGTGGGTTCTCCGTTTCGTCCTTCAGATGACCGGCGTCGCCCAGTCCGGCCCGGGCAGCCCGAGCTGGGGAATCTCCTCGCGGACGGAAACGCCGACCGAGAGCGTGGCCTCCGAAACGAACTCGTTCAGAAAACGCCGGATCATCTCCGCCTCGCCGTCGCGCGCGAGCTTCGCGAGCCGGGAAAGTGCGAGGTTGACCTGCTCGGGCGCGTACGACTCGAGCCGCCCGATGAAGATCTTGGGGTGACGCGTCTTCGCGATGTCCTCGCCCGTCGTGGAGAGCTCCTCGAACAGCTTCTCGCCCGGGCGCAGGCCCGTGAACACGATCTCCATGTCTTCGTAAGGCTTCAGGCCCGTGAGCGTGATCATGGTCGTCGCGAGATCGAGAATCCGGTGAGGCTCGCCCATATCGAGGACGAAGATCTCGCCCCCTTCGCCCATCGCGCCGGCCTGCAGAACGAGCTGGGCTGCCTCCCGCACGGTCATGAAGTACCGCCGCATTTCGGGGTGCGTTACCGTGACCGGGCCGCCCCGCTTGATCTGCTCGCGGAAGATCGGAACGACGGATCCCGCCGATCCGATCACATTGCCGAACCGGACGGCGACGAATCGGCCCGCGTAACGGTACGCGAGGTCCTGCACGACGATCTCGGCCATGCGTTTCGTCGCACCCATCACCGAGGTCGGCCGCACGGCTTTGTCCGTCGAGATCAGAACGAACGACTCGACGCCGTATTGACCCGCGGTCTCTCCGAGCAACTTCGTGGCCAGGAGGTTGTTCTGCACCGCTTCCTCCGGGTGGCTCTCCATGAGAGGCACGTGCTTGTGCGCCGCGGCGTGGATGACGACCTGCGGGTGGAAAGTGGCGAACATCGAGTGGACCTTCTGTTCGTCTCCGATGTCGACGAGCAGAGGCGTAACGGGCACGCCCGGGAAGATCCTCAGAACGTCCTGTTCGATCTGGAATAGCGCCGCCTCGGATCTTTCGACGAGGAGGAGCCGCGACGGTTTGACCCGGGCGACCTGGCGCGCGAGCTCCGAACCGATCGAACCGCCGGCGCCCGTGACCATCACGACCTTCCCCGCGAGAAAGATCCCGATCTGCTCCTCATCCAGTTGGACGGGCTCCCGGGCGAGGAGATCCTCGACGTCGACGATCCGGATGCGGGTCGTCTGGACCTTGCCCTGCAGGATCTCGTAGAGGCCCGGCACGATGAGGAGCTTCACCGGCATCTTCCGGCAGATATCGATGATCCGGAGAATTTTGGGCCGCGTGATCCGGGCGATCGTGATCACCAACTGGTTGATCTCGAGCTCTTTCACGAGGCGAGGAAGGTCGGCGGTCGTGCCGAGGACTCGAAAGCCGTGGATCTGCGCGCCGGCCTTCGCCGGGTCGTCATCGACAAATCCCTGGACCTCGAGGCCCATGTCGTCCTTGGCGAAGATCTCCCGCGCCGCGAGAACCCCCGCGCGGCCCGCGCCGATCAGGAGCGCGCGATTGCGCACCGTGCCGATGGACCCGGAGGAGCCGAACCGCTTCTCCCGGTATTCGAAGAGCGACCGGCGGGCGAGCCGCAGCCCGAGAATGCCGAGAAACGCCAGGATCGCGTCGGTGAGGATGACGGAGACCGGCACACGCCACGCGGCGGCCGTATCCGGAAGCAGGAATCGCAGCGCCAGGAACGGAAGGCCTGCCCCCGCACAGGCCAGCAGGATCGTCCGCGCCTCCCGAAGGCCGACGTACCGCCAGATGAACCGGTACACGCCCGCCGCAGCCAGAACCGCGAACTGGATGAGGACGACGGCGAGGATCTGGCGGAGGGCACGGTCGGCCTCCCGATCCGGAACCTGGAAATCGAAGCGAAGCAGGTAGGCCGCCAGGAAGGCGGTCGCCAGGACGACCCCGTCGCACAGGAACTGGAAAAGCCGCACCACCGCGTGCATCACCCGTCCCGCTCTCGAAGGCGGCGCCGCGCCCGGGTCCCGCTCGGATGTTCCGAGGCCGGCGGCGGCGTCCGTGTCTTCCGGTGACTCGCGCTCCGGCCACGACAGGACCGGCAGGTCGAGCCCGGTCTGCAGGAGCGTGGCGAGGTCGCTTCTCCACGTCCGGCGCTTCAGGTACTCCGCGCATTCCCGAAGCTTCAGGGGGATGAGATGATTTCGGTAGTAGAGGTCGCGATCCCCGGCGACGGCCGCGAGCACTTTCTCCTCATCGAGCATCCGGAGGGTCGAAGGATCCGTCACGCCGGGACGGACCGAGAGGACGCGCTTCCAGAGCGGATCGGCGAGATCGACGTAGGTCGGAACTTCCGGCCGCGGCCCGACCAGGGACATGTCCCCGCGGATCACGTTCACGAGCTGCGGAAGCTCGTCGATCTTTGCCTTCCGCAGGAACCGGCCCACCGGCGTCGTTCGCGGGTCGTCCTTCGCCGTCACCTGGAGGCCCGGTTGGGCGACCCGCATCGTGCGGAGCTTGAGCAGAACGAACAGCTTGCCGCGGCGGCCGACTCGCTGCTGGCGGAAGAGGATCGGGCCGGGCGACGTGAGAGCGATCGCGATCGCCGCGAGAGCCAGGGCGGGCAATGCGAGCAGCAGCAGAACCGACGCCAGCAGGAAATCCACGCTGCGCGGAATTCCTCCCGGAACCGCCCCGCCCCGGCCGGTCGAAGAGTCGGGCGCGCTGCCGTCTAGCGTTTCGAGTGTTGTTCGCATAGTCCCTCAATCGTGTCGATCACGTATCCGATCTCGTCGTCGCGCATGCCGGGAAATATGGGGAGACTCACGAGCCGCTTCCAGACGGCCGTCGCCACCGGAAGATCCTCCGGCCGCCAGCCGAAGTTTTCCTCGTAATACGGATGCCGGTGGAGCGGCCGCCAGTGGACGGAGCAGCCGATTCCGGCGTCCTTCAGGCCCTGGATGAACGCATTCCGGTCGATCGAAAGACGGTCGAGCCGCAGCCGGATCGGAAAGAGATGCCAGCTGTGAATCCGGTCGGGTGCGTCGGGAGGAAGCGCGATCGCGTCCACCGACCCGAGCGCCTCCCGATATCGCCTTGCCACCGTCTCTCGCGCGCCGCGCATGGTCTCCGCGCGCTCCAGCTGGTGGATGCCGATCGCGGCGGCGAGGTCCGTCAGGTTGTACTTGTAGCCGGGCGCCAGGATCCTGTAGTCCCAGCTGCCCGAGCCGGTGTACCGGTCCCAGGCGTCCTGGGAAAGCCCGTGCAGCGACATCAGGCGCATCCGGTCCGCCCGTTGCTTGTCATCCGTGACCGCCATGCCGCCTTCGCCGGTCGTGATCGTCTTGTTCGCGTAAAACGAGAAGCAAGCGACGGTCGAAGTCCCTTCGCCGCAGCGCTGCCAGGGGGATCCGCCATCCGGGCGCCAGGCGGCCGGGAAGGCGTGGGCGGCGTCTTCGACGACCCAGAGGCCATTCTCGGCGGCGAACTTCCGGACGGCAGCGGGATCGAGGAGCAGGCCGGCGACGTGCACGGGAATCATGCCGACGATCCGGGCGCCCGGCGGAACCTTCGCGAGCGCGTGACCGCCGCGGACGAGCGCGAGCTTCCGCGCGGCGTCCTCCAGATCGAGGAGCAGGGTCTCCGGGTCGCAGTCGACCAGGACGGGAATGGCTCCAAAGTAACGGACCACCTCCGCCGTCGCGGCGAACGTCATCGTCGGCACCAGGACCGCCTCTCCCGCCTGGAGACCGAGAGCCTCGAGAGCGAGGTGAAGCGCGGCGGTGCCGGAGTTGACGGCGACCGCGTGCCGGGCGCCGACGGCGGACGCGAACTCCTGCTCGAAGCGCCGTACGCGCGGCCCGGTCGTCAGCCAGCCGGAACGCATCGTCGCCACGACCTCGGCGATCTCGGGATCCGAGACGTCGGGACGGAAGAACGGGACTTTTACCGCGGCGATCGTGGTCGTCATGAGAACTTTCCCGGAGAGAAAAGCAGGGCCGCCCCATGCGGGCCGCTGCGGCTCAGAGTGCCGATGGGTCCTCCACGGCCGCGCGAGGGCGGCCGATCTCGAGGTGCCCCGGTGCGATCGAGATCGACGAACGAGACCATCGCCCTGCGAATCGAACGAGCCCGACGAGGAAGCCGCTGCCGTACGCGAGATGCAACGTCACGAATGCGAGAGCGAGTCGCAGGGACGAACCTCCGGGTTGGCGGCGGACCGTGAGGATGGTCGCCGCGAGAAGCGCCAGCGTGTAGGCGGCCGCGATCGCCGCGAGACCGCGCATTCCCCAGGCCGAGAAGGGGGACGCCGCGAGGCCCGCGAGGAGCGCGGCGACGAGAAGGGGCGGAGCGAACTGCCTCGCCCGCATCTGCCGCGGGTGTTTCTGAAGGACGGGGACTTTCCAGTAGCCGTATTGAAAGTACTGGCGCCCCAAACGGCGGAAGTTGCCGCGGCTGTAGTAACGGCACCGGACGTCGGCCGCGAGAAGGAGCCTGGCGCCGCCCTTGCGGAGACGGTAGTTGTACTCGTCGTCCTGGTTGCGCACGAGCTCTTCGTCGAACGGGCCAGCCTTCTCCACGGCGGAGCGCCGGTACGCCGGAAACGCGATGGAATCGACCAGCCGCGTCACGCCGTGCAGCGTGCGAAACGGGGACCCGCCGACGCCGAACCCGGAGCTCATGGCGAGGGCAATGGCGCGCGCCACCGGTCCGTCGCCGATCGTTTCGAGCGGTCCACCGACGCCGTCGACGCCGTCCTTCATCAGGTGATCCACGCAGCGGCTCACGTAGTCCGGGGCGATCTCGCAGTGCCCGTCGACGCGGACGAGCACGTCCCCGCGGGCGCGCGACAACGCCAGGTTCAGGCCGGTCGCCACGACGCGCCCGGGGTTCTCGATGCAGTGGAGGTTCGGATGACCCGCCTGAAACGAGGCCACGATCGCGGCCGTGCCGTCCGTCGACTGGCCGTCGGCGACCAGGATCTCCATCCGGTCCGACGGATAGTCCTGGGACAACACGGCGGTGAGGCTCCGCGAGATGAAGTCGCCTTCGTTCCGGATCGGCATCACGACGGTCACAAAAGGAAGCGTCATGGCGCCCCCGTGGCCGAGCTCACCGGAGCTTCGGCGTTCCAGGGTGCCGCGGGAAGGCGGCCGGGCCGGGACGCGAGAACCCACTCGTAGAAATCGAGGAGCCTCCTCGCCGTCGCTTCGAGAGACTGACCGGCGACACGCGTGCGGGTGTCGACCGTCCGGGGTCCCCCGGCTTCGAGAACACGCCGCAGCGCATCGGCGAGCGCTCCGGCATCGGCTTCGGTCACGTGGCAGCCGCGCACGCCCTCGAGCTGGGACGCGACGTCGCCGACCGCCACCGAGACGATCGGGCGCTCGCAGGCCATCGCTTCCTTCACGATCGTGGGAGAGCCCTCCTGATACGACGTCAGCAGGAGCACGTCGGCGGCGCTCAGCCAGACCGGGACTTCCTCATTGGGAACTCCGCGCAGGAAATGGAGCTCGGGAGTCTGCCCTTGCGCTCGAGATCCGAGAGCGAGCCGGCGAACGGCTTCGCGCGCGAGCTCGGGCCGCTTCACCGGGTCGTCGTTGTTGGTGGCGAAGAGAACGTGGAAGCGGTCCGGCGCCCAGCCGAGGCTCCGGCGGCTCTCGGCCGTGTCGCGCGGACGGAAGCGCTCGAGATCGATGCCGCACGGAATGACGCGCACGCGGTCGGAAGGGATCCCCGCGGGAAGCCGGCCGGCGAGATGGGGCGCGACGATGACGACGCCGTCGGCGCGGAGAGCCGCCTTCCGCGAGCAGAGCACTCCATACGCCGCCGAGAGGCGATCGACCGGTCCGGCACCGGCCGATCCCTGGAGGTCCGAGCCGTGAAACGTGACCACGACGGGCAGTCCGGCGTCGCGCGTCGCTCGCTCCGCCATCACGCCGCCGTACATGACGTGGACGAGGTCCGCCGGCTGAGCCGCGATCGCCATTTTCAGGCGCCGCTGCAGTCCGCCGTATGCCCGCCGCCCCTCGTTGCGCCGATCGACGAAGAGGACCTCGGGCTGCACCCCCGCCCGCCGGAGTCCCTCGATCTGCTGCTCGACGAAGATGCCGGACGCCGGCGCGCCCGGCGACGGGTACATGTTCGTGACGAAAAGAACGCGCGGCATGGTCATCGGATGGGAACCGGCAGGGAAGAGGGGCTCGCCCCCGTCCGGCGGCGTACAGGAGGAGAGCCGCCCGAGGCGGCGCTCGCACGGCGGACCTCGCCCTTCGGGCGGACCCTGGCCCTTGCGCGCGGGGGCATCGCCGACGCCAGGCCGAACGCGAATGCCGGCGCCACCAGCCGCATGCCGCTGACCAGCATGAAGAGCGCGCTCCAGGAATAGAGCATCGCGACGATCGCTCTTTCGCGAGATCCGGTCGCCGCGCGAAATCGCGCCACCGCCGTGCCGATCAGGAGACAAAGCGCGATCAGCCCGAGGATTCCATGCTCCGCGATCAAGCGCGTGTATTCGGTGTGCGAGAGTCCGACGCGGCCGGCGATGCTCCGCAGGGCCTTGGCCTGGCCCGGACCGACGCCGAGAACGGGATGATCCAGGAAGATCAGCCAGTCCGCCCGGGCGAGCTGGTCCCGCCCGGTCGGGCTGGTATCGGAGAATCGATCGCCGATCGCTCCCCCGGTCATCGACTCGAGGCGCGGTGCCACCACGAACATCGACGCGAGGATGAGGACGGGCAGGCCGATCGCGAGGGTGATCCGCGCCCGGCGGTTCTGGAAAAGAAAGACGCACCCGATGCCGATCGACGCGACGAGCGCCACGACGCCGGTACGCGAGAAAGTCAGCGCGCTCTGCGCCGCAAACGCGAGCAGAAGGCCGAGCATGACCGCCCGGAAGAGCAGCGGCCGGGCGTGATCCAGCACGAGCACGAACGCGGCGAGCGCGGCGAGCCCGAGAACGGCGGAGACCTGGTTCGGTCCGAATCCGCCGCTGGTCGCGAAATTGGATCCTTCCCCGAATGTCAGGTCTTCCGAAGTCACGATGCCGAAGAACGAGAGCGTGAGGACGCCGACCACGGGGAGGATCAGCGCGAACAGGATCCGGGTAATTCCCTCCCACGACAGGCGCAGGTGAGAAAAGAACCATACCGACACCATGAGGGCGAGCGGCCCGGAAAGATTGAAGCTCGTGACGTTGCGGGCCTGCGAAAATCCGATCTGCAGCCACACGAGCGCGGTGGACGGCAGGAGAAGCGCGAAATACGACGCGATGGGAACCGGCGGCTTCAGATGACCGGCCCGCACCAGCGTCGCGACGAAGATGAGCACCGTTCCGTACTTGGCACCCTCCCAGAAAAACTCCGAGCCCGTCATGCGCCAGAGGACCTCCGAGCCCGCCAGGTACGCGGCCACGCACGCCACCCGATGGGGATGCTTGCCGGAGATCGCCCAGATCAGACCGATGGCGACGGCGGCCATCGCGTGCAGGGTCGAGAGAACGGGCCGGTCGCGCATGAGGAGCGCCAGAGGAACGTGCGCGCCCAGAAAGATGAGCGCCGCGAACGTCGAGACGGGCAACGATCGCCGCGCCGGGACCGCGTCCCGCCGGGCCGCCGGATCCCCCGGCCGGCGCCGGACGGCGGGAAAGGCAGTGGCGCTCATGCCACGGCCCTGCCGTAGAGATCCTCGAGGTCGCGCCGCATCCGGCCGAGCGACGCCGCTTCGACGATGTCACGCCGGGCCTGCTCGCCGAGGCGACGGCGCAGGGCCGGATCCGAGGCGAGCGTGCCGATCGCTTCTTCCAGGCCCGCCACGTCGTCCGCTTCGAACAGCAGACCGTTCTGTCCGGAACGGACGACCTCTTCCACGTCGCCGACGCGCGCGGCGACGACCGCCAGTCCGCTCGCCATCGCCTCGAGCACCACGTTCGGCATTCCCTCGCTCTCGGACGACAGAACGAACACGTCCGCCTCGCGGTAGAGCTCCGCGAGATCGTCGACGGCATCCCGGATCTCGAAGTGATCGCTCGTGAGGCCGAGATCGGCGGCCTGGCGCAGGAGCGCCCCCTTGAGCGGACCCGACCCGACGAGCGTCGCGCCGAGCGGTACCCCGGCGCCCCGCAGCCGCGCGACCGCCGCGAGGAAGCGGTCGAACCGCTTGGCTTCGATGAGACGGCCGGCCGAGAGAAGCCGCACCGTCGCCGCCGGGCGATCCTCGCGCGGCCGGAAGTGCTCCGTGTCGACTGCATTCCGCAGCAGGCGCATACGGCCAGCCGGTACGCCGAGCGCGACGGCGCTGTGGATCGCGGCGACGGAGTTCGACGCGACGATCTCGGGCGCGCGCAGGCAGAAGTAGCCGAAGACGCGGCCCGTGCCCCGGAGCTCGTGGGCGACGGCGCCCCGGATCGCTCCGATCGCCTTCGTGCCGGTCATCCTGGCGGCTGCGGCCGAATAGAGGTTCGTGTAGAAATGCTGGCTCTGGATCACGTCGGCCGGATGGCGCCGCAGCTCTCGGACGATGCGGGCCAGGCGGCCGGCCTTGGTCGCGGGCTTCCCGACCCACGTGACGGGTATTCCCAGCCGTTCGAGACGCGGCTCCCAGAACTCGCCACGCGCGAGCGACAGGATCCGCACCTCGGAGCCGGCGCCGTGAAGGGTCTTCGCCATGTAATAAAGCTGGCGCTCCGCCCCCCCCTGGCCGAGCGTACCGGCGAGGAATGTGATCCTCATCGGCTCGCGCTCGCACATTTGAGAGGTCCCCAGGCGCGGGAGAGGCGCTCGCCGATCGAGTCCCGCCAGGTTTCGAGAGAGTACGAGCGCGCGGTCGCGACGGCCGCGCGGGACATCGCCCGATAGCCTTCGCGGTCCGACAGGCAGGCGATCACGCCTCGCGCGACGGCCTCCGCGCTCGACTCCTCGACGAGAATCCCCGCTCCGTCTCCGAGCAGCCGCGGCAGCACGGAGACCGGAGTCGCGACGACGGGCAGGCCGCACGCGAGAGCCTCGAGAACGACCTTGGGAAACCCCTCGGATGACTGCGTCGGGTAGCAGAAGAGATCGGCCCGCGACATCCTTTCCAGGACCGTGGCGTGGTCAACCTTCCCGCGGAACGAGACCGCGTCCTGGAGCCCGAGGTGCCGGGCGAGGAGGCGCAGCTCCGGGAGCGCGCCGCCGTCGCCGACGATTTCCAGCGTCGCGCCCGGGAACACCTGGCGGACCAGGAGGAGGGAGCCGATCGCCGCACCGATTCCTTTGTCCCGTTCGACCCGGCTGGCGCAGAGGAGCCGCGGGCCCTCCTCGCGAAACCCGTCGCGGCAGCGGCCATGGAGAGCGAGCTCCCGCTCCGTCATCGAGGAGGAGAACACCCAGCCGATCTGGTCGTTGCGCCCGGACGGCCGGCCGCTCGCGCCGCCCGTCGCAAGCATCACGCGCTCGCGTCCCGCGAACCGCTCCATCAGCCACTTCCAGAACCGGTCGGCGGCCGTCTTCTGCCGCAGCCAGTTGCCGCAATGGCGCACGAAGAGGCGCTTCCGGAGAAGGAGAGCGACCAGGAATCCGGCCGTTCCGACGTCTCCGGGGATGGGAGCGTGGACGGCGTCGCTTCGTCCGATCTCGCGCAGGAGAGTCCCGGCGTTCTGCGCGATCCAGAACGGGAAGAGAAGCTTGCGCATCGCACCGCGCCCCCGCGGAGCCGTCAGCGCCACGACGGACAGCCCCTCACCCGTCAGCGCGGCGCTTCCGTCGCGTGATCCCGTTGCGCTCACCGGCACCAGGAGTGTCGTGGCGTCGAAGAGCTGCGACAGGGCGCGCATCTGGATGGGAAATCCGCCGTCCGTGGCGAAGCCAGTCGGCGAATCCGCGCTCGGCCAGCAGGGCTTGTGCGAGACCACGACGAGCTTCACGACGCCATCCGTTCGCGCGTCGGCAACCAGTCCTCGACCTCCCGCATCCAGCGCCCGTACGTCTGATCGAGGCCGTACAGAGCGGCGATTCGCTCCCTCCCGGCGCGGCTCAGGGATTCGGCGAGAGCGGGATCGTCCATGACGCGGAGGGCGGCCTCGGCGAGGTCGGCGTCGGATTCTCCGAACATCACTCCCTGCCCTTCGGCGATCCCCATGCCGTCGAGCGCATCTTTCGACGCCACGACGGGAGCGCCGACGGCCATGACTTCCACGAGACGGCTCCGGAATCCGTACGTCCCGGTCCACGGGCACAGGACCGCGGTCATGGTCCCGAGCACGGGAGCGACGTCCTCGACAAAGCCCGTCACGCGGATTCGCGAATCGTCGGCGGCCGCCTGGCGGAGCCAGGGCGGAGGCTCGCTTCCGACGAGCCACAGCTCCGTATCCGGGTGGCGCTTCCAGATCGCGGGGAGAATTCCCGCGATGCAGCGGCGGGCGCCCGCCTGATTCTGGGCGCCCCGGAAGCCGCCGTAGAAGGCGATGCGCCGGGGCTTTGCCGGGCGCCACTGGTACGGCCAGCGCTCGAGATCGATGCCCATGGGCGCGCAGAACACGCGCGTCGAAGCGGGCAGACCCTGGAGCGCCACGTAGCGGTGCTCTTCCTCGTTGATCGTCGTCACGCCGTCGTAGGCCCGCCAGGCGCTCTCTTCCCGGGAGCGGTATCGCCGCACGGCCCACCGCTTCACGGAGCCGGGAAGTCCCCGCCGCTCGCCGACCTGCCGCTCGTAGGAGCGCCACAGGATGTCGTGCATGTCGAGAAGGCACGGAACGCCCATTTGCCTCAGGACGGAGACGGCCGGGGTCGCGTGCCAGTACTCGAACAGCGCACAGTCGAATTCGAGGCCGCTCTCCCGGATCACGTCCGCGACCCGCGCCGGGGAGAGCTCGACCCGGCCGATCGCATGGTTGGAGCGCTTCAGTCCCGTGGCGAGCGCGTAGATCGCGCCGGCCGCCCGGTTCCACGCCGCCGTGATCCGGTTGCGCGCGAACTTCTTCGGCAGGAGGATCACCTCGTCGCACAGGCCCGCGAGCCCCCGCGCCACCGCGGACCGCTCCGCGTCGGCGACGGGAGCGACGAAGGTGACGTGAAATCGCTCCCGCGCCGCAACAAGTGTGTAGTAGACGCGCATCCGCTGTCCCGAAGTCGGAGGGAACGGAACGACGTGCGACAGCACCAGGAGGCGCGGACGGGAGGCGGTCATGAGGACCGGACCGCTTTCCCGGACGATTCCGGATTGCCTGGCTTCCGTGCCCGCGCGATGAGCATGATGCCGTCCGGAGAACCGGACTGGCGGTCGTCCTCCCGGAGCCTCCGCGTGAACCGGACCCGGTCGAAAAGCCCGTGCGTGAAGTCCGACCGCTGGATGCGGGCTTCGAACTGCTCGCGCGCGAACTCTCCGGTCATGATCGGCCGGATCTCCGTGACCTCAAAGCCCGCCGACACGAGCCGGGCGCGCAGCGTTTGAGGCGTGAAGTACTCGACGACGAAATGATCGCGGCGGTGCCGGCTCAGGAGCTCCGGATTGAGGATGCTCGCGAGGGCATCCACCGACACGTGCATCTCGCCGCCCGGTTTCAGAAGGCGCATGAGCTCCTGCAGAACCTCGTCGAGATTGGGAATGTGCTCGAGGACGCAGAAGCTGATGACGCGATCCAGGCTCGCCGCGGGCAGCGCGACGTCCTCAATCTTGCCGGCGATGAACCGGACGCGATCCTCCACGCAGCTGTGCCGGAGGAAATTTCGCGCCTCGGCGATCTTGGAGGGCGACACGTCGAGACCGATCGCATGCGCCACGGATCGCGCCAGGATCTGGGTCTGGAACCCCTTGCCGCAGCCGAGATCCAGAATTGCATGCTGCGGCTGGAGGCGCGCACCCGACACGACCTCCACGTACTCGTGGATCTTGAAGGGATTGCGGAGCATCCAGACGGTCGGCACCGCGTGGGAGATCTGCGCGACGCGGTAGGCCCCGAGCTTGGCGAGGCGGCGAGCGCTCACGGCTTCCCCCTCGTTTCCCCTGCGGCGCCGCCGGCGCTCTCCCCGGCCGCGGACGCGATGTGCAGGAGGCAGGCGGCGACGCGCGATGCGGACCGGCCGTCGAGATGCTCCCCGAAGAAGCGCTGCGTGAGCTTCTTCCGGGCCTCGCTCTGCCGCTCCGGCCGCGTCAGGGCCGAGAGGAGGCTCTTCTCGAGCTTCTCTTCCGACGTGACGACGTCCACCGCTCCGCTGGCGGTTACCGGCCGGTAGTGCTCGTAGTCGTAGAAGCCGAGGAAATCGACCGGGACGGTCCCGGTGCCCTTCCCGGCGCCTTTCCGGGCGCCTTTCCGGGCGCCTTTCCCGGCGCCCGGCGGGTTGTACCCGATGTTGATCACGGGCTTGTCGAACATGCAGAGCTCGAGGGAGATCGTCGAAGCGACGTTGACGCCGGCGGCCGCGTGCCGGAGCGTATTCGTCAGCATGGCCGCGTCCTCCGGCTCGGGCGTGAACCAGCGGGGATTCCAGTGGACCTGCGGCATCAGCACGTCGGGGTTGCGCCGGCGAAACTCCTCGAACCGCCCCGTCGTGTCCTTGGCGTATACGCGCACGAGAAGCTGCGGCGGCCCGAAGGACGTCATCGTGCGGAGGATCCGGGCGAGCCCCTCGACGATGGCCGGCTCTCCGGGCATCAAGCCCGGCGTCCCGGTGGTGTACACCACGATCGGACGGGCGGGATCCGCGCCGACGCGCTCGCAGAACTCCCGGCGCGTCCAGTGATTTTCGGGCCGGAAATGGAAATCGAACTGAGGCGTGCCCGTCACGAAGACGTTCTCGGGCTCTGTCGCGGGATACAGCGCCAGGAGCTGTTCGCGGATGCTCTCGTTCCAGACGAGGTAAAAGTCGTACTCCGGAATGATCCGACCCTGCGACGTGAGGTTGTCCCATGAAAAGAGAAACGTCGCCGTCGGGATGCCGAGCGAACGCGCGGCATGCACGGCGTCGATGGCCATCGCGCTATGGGAGTGCGAGCCGTTGAAGAGGAGCGACGGGCTCAGACCCCTCAGAAGCTCGAGGTAGAACCGGGTCGGCGCCGCGCGGCGGCTGGCGCGCGACTCGATGGCGGAAAGCAGCGCGAGCCCCGCGGGATTCGCGAGCGGCATGGCGCCGATCTTCTTGATGCGCCGTTTCATCCAGGACAGGGGGGCATTCGCCTCGCGATCCCGATTGTTCCAGCGAGCCCGCGCCGCGGCGGACCAGAGAGAGCGGCCGTGCGCGAGCTCGAGCATCTCGCGGACAAAACGGACGGGCCAGGGGTCGGCGCGCTCCGTGAGCTCCAGCAAAGAGCCGTGACGCTCCTCGATGTGCTGGCGGAAGCTCTCGCTCGGAACGACCGAGAGCACGCGCACGCGGCTTCCCTCCGCCAGCTCGTCGAGCGCGCCCGAGTACACGAAATTCCGGATCGCCTCGCCCCGAGGCAAGACGACCAGGATTCGCGGCGCCGCTTCGGGCGCCGGACCGGCGGCCATCGCCGGAACGGAGCGGCTCACGGTGCTTCCATCACGATCGACCGTCCATGGAACTTCGGAGTCAGGTAGCCGCCGCCGTCATTCGCGTCGCGAACGGCGAGCGCCGGCGACCCGTGTCCGTTCTGCACGCTCTCGATCGCGCGCAGGAGTTTCTCGACCTGGGGCGCGCCGAAATGCGGGTCCCGCGGAACCTCGGCGACCGTGCGCAGCCCGCGGAAGGACCAGCGGTGCGGAAAATGAAGGGCGTGACGCACCCGGTTGGCGAAGCCGCGGAGCGTCCAGGCGGATTCGTTGTGCAGGCCGTAGAGGAGCCGGCGGCAGGCCTTGACGTCGACCGTGTCGAGAGGACCGAGGCTCCCGAAGACGGCGTCGGCCACGCGCTCGTGGGCCTGGCCGTCGCTCGCGTGCAGCCACTCGGCCGTCAGCCCCTCGATCCGCGTCGCGATCTCCTTCGCGGGCTGGAAACGGCCCGCGACGATCGCCCGCACCGCCTCCCGGAACGCCTCGTAGCTCGGCAGCGACACGCTCATCGCCTCCGGCAGCGGGTATTCGTGCGTGGTCGGGATCCAGGACGGCGAGAGAGCCGGCACGCCGGCCATGACGGCCTCGATGGCCGTGCTGCAGCTGCGCTGGACGACCGCCAGGGCGCGTTGCACCCAGGGGGTCACCGATCCTTCCTTGCGCACGAGAATGTTAGGGAAACCGGCCGCGCCCTCGAGGTACGGCTCTTCCTTTTCCTGGGGATGCGGCCGGATCACGATCGTGATCGCCGGGAAGTCGGTCGCGAGCTTCCGGGCGAGATCGAGCATCGAGGCGATCGCTTCCTGCTGAACCCGATGCCACTCGAGAATCTGCTCGCGGGGATAGCCGTAGTTGCGCGACATGTTCTCGACCATCCGATCGAGCGTGTTGTCACTGTAGTTGCCGATCGTGAAATTCGTGTTGAAGAGGATGTAAGGCGGCGAACCGGGAAGCGATGGCCCCACCTTTTCTCCGTACACCTTCGCCAGGGGCTCCGCGTAATAGTCGAACCGGGGGCAGCCGGTGACCGATATCTGGTCTTCGGTGAAGACGCCCTTCTCGACGACGTAACGCCCGATCGCGGGCCCCCACATGCACGCGCACCGGGCCGCGCGATCGAGCTCGGGCTCGTTCCACATGGAGAGGCGGTACTCCTCGGGATTTCGGTAAACGCTCTGCTCCGTGTCGAGCAGCCCGAACTGGATGCCGACCTCGACGTACTTGCGCACGCGCGAGGCGTAGTACGAGCGAAATGCTGGCACGAGCACGAAGTCGGGCGCCAGAGCCCAGATCTCCGCGAAGCCGTTGACCTGCGGAACCAGGTAACAGGTCGCCCCTCTCCGGCAGAGGGCCTGCGCGGTCAGAACGAGACCGGCGAGGTCACGCAGCGGCGTGGCGACCAGGAGGGCGATGCGGGGCTTTCTAATTTCGGGCCTCCACGATGGATCGGAGCTCGTCGTAGGCCTCGTGACCCATCCGGATCTGGCGGCGGGCGGATTCGAGGAGTCGCGGACGGAGATTCCCCGCGTCATCCCAGGCCGCCTTCATCCGGAGCGAGAGCGCTTCCGCCCATCCGTTCTCGAGGGCGAGTGGCTCGCATCCCGGGCCGAACAGGTCGCGAAGCCCCAGGAACTTCTTCTCGAAATATTCGGAGCGGTACAGGCAAATGGCGGGGACGCCCTGGGATAGCGCGAAAACGGCCGCGTGATACGCGCCCGTCACCACGATGCGGCAGCGCCCGGCCTGGCGGATCACCGCGTCCGGCGTGTCGAGATCCTCCCCGCCGCCGGCGCTCGCCGACGCGCCGTTTCCTCCGAGAAGGGAACGGATCGCCTGAGCGTCGACTCCGCCCTTGCGGGAGATCGGCATCGGCAGGAGCGGCGCGTCATGCCTTGCGGCGAAGTCGAGAAGCACCGGCCGCAGCGCCGCGATGTCCGATTCTTCCACCGACGCATTTGCGGACACGCGCAGATTGACTCCGACGTGCCGCCCGAGCGCGGAGGGGCGGCTCTCGTAGGCGGCGGCGACCGCGTCGTCCCCCGTCGTCCGGACACGGCTCGGGTCCACCCCCACCTGGTCGAGAATCGCCGGCCCCGATACGCCTTCCCGCAGAGCGATGAGGTCGACGCGCGGCAGCACCCGCCGGGCACGCGCGAGCAGCTCCCGATCCTGGAGAGGGCCGAATCCGTGGCCGAGCAGCGCCGTCGGAACGTTCCGGCGAAACGCCTCCTCCAGTGTCGAGAACACCAGGCGGGAGTAGGAGCCGAAGACGTCGTTGATTCCGCCGGCGCCGCTCGCCACCACGAGACGCGTGGAGCGGGGCATGGCAGCACCCGCCCCCTCGCCGGACGAAAACCGGGGGCGCAGGACGCGAGCGGCGACTCGCCCGAGGATCGAACGGGCTCCCGGACGCGAACCCTTCGAGCGAAGCAGCGGCTCCGAGGCCGGGCACAGGCTTCGTAAGAGAGAAACGTCGCTCGTCGGCACGCGGATCGATGCATCCGGCCAGAACGCCTTCAGGCGCGACACGGTCGTCTGCAGCATCGCCGCATCGCCCATGTTGAGGCAGTCGAACGTGCTCGGAATCACGTAGATCCCCATTCCCTGCTTCATGCGCCGCCCGCTCGGATCGCGGGAGCGATCGCCGCGGTCATCCGGCCGACGGCTTCTCCGAACCGCGAGCCGCTCTCGCCGTCCAAGGGACCGCAGACGTATTCCGCCATCCACCGGCGCGCTTCCCGATGGAGCTCGGGATTCCGCAGATAGGTGCGCACGGCGTCGGCGGTTTCGTCCGGCGTGCGCGTCAGCCAGACGCCGCCGGATTTCGCGACGGGGCTGAAATGCGTCCAGACGTGATTGATGTCGTGCACGAGTGCCTGGTCCGTCTGCCCGGGCTGCGGGTCGTAGTCGAGGTTGACGACGGGACGATCCAAAATCGCCGCGTCGATCGTGACCGTCGACGACAGGTTGACGACGACGTCGGCGTGCCGGAACGTGTTGACCCAGTCGGCCACCTGGTCGGCGTTCTGAGAGCGCGCCGTGAGGGCCGCCTCCGGATCCGACGTCTTCTGGACGCGCACGCGCGGCCCGAACTCGCGGAAAAGATCGGTCATGCGGGCGTCGTCGTGGATGGGATGCGGCCGGACGAGCATCTGCACATCCCCGAGCTCCCCGGATGCGACGCGCCGCGCCATGTCGAGCGCTCCGTGGTGCTCCTGCAGGAAGTTCGGAGAGCCGATCGCGTACACGATCACGGGCCGGTCGGGCCGGAAGCCGAATCCCTCGCAGAACTCCCGGCGCGGCCGCCGGAAGCTCTCCTGGAAGAAGACGTCGAATTGTGGAGCGCCGACGACGTGAACGGGGACGTCCCGGCTCTCCGGGTAGTAGCGATGGAGCTGGCGCTCCGCCTCTTCCGACCAGACGAAATAGCCGTCGTAGCGGAAGACCATCCGGTTCTTCGTCGAGAGGTTGTCCCAGGATGGAATGAGGGCCGCGACAGGAATCCCGAGGTTCTTGGCGGCGGCCACGACCGCCGGCTCCCAGAACCAGAAGGGTCCGGTCGAAACGACCAGGTCCGGCGGATCGAGGCGCATCCGCCGCAGGGCGTCGGGGCTGCGCGGAACGCGCCGGAGAAGCCTCTCCGTCCACGCTTCCACCGGTTGCGCCGCGCCGGCCCGGGCCAGGAGACGCGCCGGCAGTCGCAACGCCCGGACGGAAGCGGTCTGCGAACGATCGCGAAGATGTTTCTGGACGCTCCGCCGGCTCGGGTCCGCCAGTTGGAAATCCCACACGAAGTCGTTCAGCCGGCGCACGTAGTTGTGCGGGACCTGCGGATAATGGCCGACCTCCGGAAATCCCTCGACGCGAGCGGCCGTGTCCCTCCAGACCTCGGCGTTGCGCGGGTTCTGCAGAGAGCTCGCCCAGATCCTGACGTCCGCCGTTTCGTGCAGATGCGGGAGGAAGCCCGTGTAGAGCAGCATGCGATCGGTCAGGAGGGACGTCGTCAGCACGAGGACTCGCGGCCGCCGGCCCGACGCGGCGGATGCGGTACGCGCGTCGCGCTCCGGGCGGGCGCTCATGATGAAGCCGTCCCCGCGGAACCGGGCCTGCCGAGGGCGAACGCGACCGCCGGATCGGCGGGCACGCGCAGGTCGCGGGGACGCTGGAAGAGCTCATCCGACTGCGATGCGCCCGACGTGAACATCGAGAGAAACATCACGCGATCCCGTCCCTCCACGAGACCGCCCTTGTGGAAACCGCGGGTGTCGGCGAAGACGACGGTGCCCGCTTTTCCGAGAGCGCGGATCCACGTGTCCGGTGGGTACACCTTTGCCATCTGCTCGTCGTTCGTCCGCCGCACGCCCGCCTCGAGGAAGGACTCCGGCTCGGCGCGCCGCGGTCCCGCCGCGTGGCTGCCGGGAACGTACGTCAGAGGCCCGCTGTCGGCCTCGACGTCGGAGAGATAGACGAAGCACTTCAGGATCTGCCGGTCCTCCCGATCGCGATGCCAGAGCTGCGACGTTCGGGCTCCCCCGCTCGACGGAAAGTTGCGCCACACGTTGTAGTGGCGCAGCTGGGTGTACATCCCGAAGTACGCGTTTGCCACATCGAGAAAGGGCCGTGCGAGCGCGAACCGCGCAAAGACGCTGTCCGGATCGAGAACGGGATGCAGGCCGAGGAGCTCGAGCAGGAACTTTTTCTCGCCCGTCGTCTGGGCGACGTCCGACTTCGCGGCTTCTCGGGCGCGGAGAATCTCGTCCCGGCGGAGATCCTCCGCGGAACGCACTTCCGCGACGAGCTCGTCGAAGAGCGCGGTGAGTGCAGTCGAGCCGAGAAGCGCGCTCACGGTCGAGATGGCGAGACCGTTGCGCTCGAGATCGGCGGCGACACGGCGCTCTTCGGCGCCGAGGCGGTGGCCGTCGAAGCGATACGCCAGAGTCGGGCGGCGGTTGAAGAGATACCGCCAGGTCAGCTCCCGTCCCCGAAGTGCCCGCGACACGCGGCGGCGGAGGCTCACAGGCTTCCCTTCTCCACGAGACGGGGCGACCGAGCGACCCCCGCCCCGCTCTCGGCGACGATCTCCCATCGAAGCGGAGGAATGAGAATCGCCTTGACCCGGCCGACGGCCTGGCCCGAGTCGTCGAGCACGTTCAGCAGCATCCGCTCGGAGAGCCGGTACTCGTCGCCGCCTGACGCGCGCCGCGCGATCAGCTTGAAGTAGAGCGTGTAAACGTCCGGGACGACCCAGAGCGGTGGGATATGCACCCGCAGCCTGTGACGGCCCATCGGCAGGCCGTCCGTGCCGACGAGCTCCTCGCTGACGTGATTGTGCAGGACGTGGTCGCCCGCCGAATTGTCGATGAGGCAGTAGAGGCGGACCTTCGAATAGTCGTGGCGGGTCTGCAGCGTGACGTCCACGAAGAACGGCTTGGCGGAGTAGATCGGGTCGGGATCGAGCTCCCGGCCGTCGTTCAGCGTGATCGAGCTCCACGAGGTCTCGCGGCTCTGGACCTCCGACGTCTCCTTGAGCGTGCCGGTGTAACGCGCGAGCGCCTCGACCACGTTTCCGCGATAGGTGACGGAGCCGTCGTGCAGCAGCACGGCGGACTTGCACATTTCCTTGATCGCTCCGAGGTTATGGCTGACGAACACGACGGTGCGCCCTTCCGCAGCGACGCTTTCCATCTTCCCGAGGCAGCGCTTCTGGAAGCGCATGTCGCCGACCGCGAGGACCTCGTCGACGAGCAGGATCTCGGTCTCGAGGTGCGCGGCCACCGAGAACGCGAGCCGGAGATACATTCCGCTCGAGTAGAACTTCACGGGCGTATCGAGGAACCGCTCGATCTCGGCGAACTCGACGATCGCGTCGAGCTTCCGGTCCATCTCGCGACGCCGCATTCCCAGAATCGCGCCGTTTAAGTACATGTTCTCGCGGCCCGTGAGCTCCGGATGGAATCCGGTTCCGACCTCGAGCAGGCTGCCGACGCGCCCGCGGATCACCGCCTTCCCCTCGGTCGGCTCCGTGATGCGCGACAGGACCTTCAGGAGAGTGCTCTTGCCAGCGCCGTTGCGGCCGATCACGCCGACGACCTCGCCGGGACGAACTTCGAAGGAGACGTCGCGCAGCGCCCAGATCAGGTTGTTCGCCGCGTTGGCCTCTCTCTCCGCGCGGCCTGCCCGGATCCGTTTCCACGCGGCGCCGGCGAACCCGGACATCGTGTCCCGGAGCGTCTTGTAGCTCGCCCGCTTTTCGCCAACGCGGTACTGCTTGGAGATCCCCTCGGCTCGAATCGCGAACTCAGACATGCGCGCGCACCATCTCCGTCTGCCTCAGGAGGCCGAGACTGATCCATTGCCACACGAAGAAGCTGTTGTCCGATCCGTGCTCGCCGTAGTCCCGCCAGCTCGCCCGCACGGCCCGGGCGTCGAGCCAGGACGACGCGGGCCCGTCGAGCGCGGCCTCGATCTGATCCGTCGCCCACGCCCGCAGCGGACCGCGGAGCCACTCCCGCTGCGGGGTCTGGACCGGGCGCTTGGGAGCCTCGATGACGCCTTCCGGCAGGAGCCCTTCCGTGATGCGGCGCAGAAGCCACTTGCCCTGACCGTTCCGGATCTTGCGATCTGCGGGCTGCCGCATGGCGAGCTCGACCAGCCGGTGATCGAGGAAAGGCTCACGGAGCTCGGTCGAGCTGCGCATCGAGGCGCGGTCGCTGAAGCGCAGCGCGCGCGGCAGCTTCGTGAATCGGAGGTCACGCCACTGAAGATTCCGCAGGGCATCCGACCCGAACGGACGCGACGGCTCAAACGGCCGCGCGAGAGCCCGGAACTCGGGAGCCAGGAATTCGGCGCGGGTCACGGGCCCCCTCGTCCCCTGGACGAGCGGAGCAGACGTCCCCTGGACGAGCGGAGCAGATGTCCCCGGAACGAGCGCGGATATGCCCGGGACGGCATCCGCCAGGCCCGGGGTCGTTTCATCCGCCATCGCCCGGGCGTAGTAGTCGTAGCCCGCCCACTGCTCGTCCATGCCCTGGCCGTCGAGGAGAACGACGACACCCGCCGCGCGCGCGACCTCGAAGAGACGCGCGTACGCAAGCGTCGGCAGCCCGCCGAAGGGCTCGTCCTCGAACGCGGCGACCGACTCTGCGAGGGCCGGGACATCCGATGCCGACAGCGCCGCGACGATCGACGGGTGACGCGTGCGGCCGAGCGTTTGCGCGACCCAGGGGAGCTCGTCGTATGCCGGATCGCCCGTCACGAACGTGAACGCCGCGACGTCGCTCTCCGGTCCCTGGACGGCGCGAACGACGCCGAGCAGCGCGGACGAGTCGAGGCCTCCCGAGAGATTGATCCCGACGGGAACGTCGGAGCGAAAACGCAGCGCGACGCTCTCCTCGAGAAGCGCGCGGTATTCGTCCGCGACGGTTTGCTCGTCGCGCGAGTCGGACTCCATGCCCACGCGGTCGGGCAGCGAGTACCAGCGGACGGTTCGCGCGCGTCCGCCGTGCCACGTCAGACGATGGCCGGGCGGCACGGAACGGATCCCCTGCCAGAAGGTGTCGTTCGAATGGTCGGTGGCTCCCGTCTCGAGATAGGTCGCCCAGGTGGCCGGATCCGGCTCGACTCCGGCCCCGGCGGAGCGCAGCGCCTTGATCTCGCTCGAGAGCAGGAGCCCTCCCGCCGGGCCGTCGGCCCAGTAGAGAGGCTTGACTCCGAAACGGTCGCGCACCGCGTGAAGTCGCCGCTCGCGCGCATCCCAGAGGAGGAAGGCGAACATGCCAACGAACCGATCGAGGCACGCCTCGCCCCAGCGCGACCAGGCGGCCAGCACCACCTCGGTGTCCGTCTTCGTCGCGAACGGATAGACAGAGAGCTCCGCGCCCAGCTCCCGGTAGTTGTAGATCTCGCCGTTGTAAACGATGTGCCAGCGTCCGTCGGCGCTCACCATCGGGTTCCGCCCCGCCGGGGAGAGATCGATAATCGCCAGGCGATTGTGACCGAGGCGGCACAGGCCGCTCGGATCGGTCCACGTTCCCTGTCCGTCCGGTCCGCGGTGGGACTGGGACGCGACCATGGCGTCGAGGCGTTCCGCCGCTCCCGTCATGTTTCCCGCGATACCCGCGATCCCGCACATATCAGCGGCCCCTCGCCGGAGAATCGGCAGAAACCGCGGGCGCCGGGGTCTCGAGGGCCAGAAGGCTTTCCGCGCGCGCCCAGTCTTCCGCCGAATCGATGTTGACGCTTCGCCGCGAGTCGATCTCGTAGCCGACGAGTAACCGGCCGTAGAGGCTCTTCTGCCCGATCACAACGTCACGGCGGACGACGTAAACCGACCCCTCGCGGTGAAAGGCCGGAGGCAGGTCCTGGCGCCGCGGGATCGGCGCCACTTCTCCTGTCGACAGATGCATGCAGCCGTTCTCGCAACGGAAGTAGACCCAGTGGGGATTGTGTTCGTGGGGAACGCGCAGGACCGTCACGGACGCGTCGGCCCGTTGGTCCTCGAGAAGCGCGATACAGCCGTCGATGTCATCGGCGCGGCGAAGCGGATTCGTCGGCTGGAGAAGACAAATGGCGTCGAAGATCCGGCCGTGCGCCTCGAGCCACTCGATCGCGTGGACCACGACGGGCAGCATCGGCGTTTCGTCCCGAGCGAGCTCCGCGGGACGGAGGAAGGGCACATCCAGCCCCAGGCCGCGTCCGATGCGCGCGATTTCCTCGTCCTCGGTCGTCAGTACGACTTCGGACAGCCGGCGGGAAGCGCGGGCCGCCTCCACCGTGTAGTCGAGCAGAGGCCGGCCGGCGAGCGGCCGGACGTTCTTGCGCGGCACGCCCTTGGATCCCCCGCGGGCCGGAATGAGGCCGAGGACTCGCAGGGGTCGGGAGAGATCGGGATCCGGCATGACCATTCTCAGTAGGTGAGGCGCTTCTCGATTGAGAGCGGCGCGGACGCGAGACACTCGGCGATCGCCTCGCCCGCGTGACCGTCCCCGTACATCGGATCGGATTCATACCGGCCGTTGTCGAGCTGCCGCCGGACTGCGGCGACGATCTCGGAACGGGAGTGGCCCACGTCGAGGACGTTCTGCGCGCGGTCGCGGCCCTGCTGCCGAGAACCGATGTTCACGACCGGTACGCCGAGGAAGGACGACTCCCGGATGCCGACGCTCGAGTTGCCCACGAGGCACCGGCTGTTCCGGATCAGCCGCAGGAAGTCGATCGGCGAAAAATTCTTGAAAAAGTGGATGTTCGCCGGACGCTCGGCTTCGCGGAACGCGCGGATCGCGTTGGACGTACCGTCCGAACCGGCGTCGACGTTCGGCCAGAACCAGAACGTGCTCAAGCCGAGGTCGCGGACGGCATGGAGCGTCTCGACCGTTTGCTCGCGGGCGCTCTCGTACTCCGTCGTGACCGGATGCTGCATGACCACGACGTAGCCGCTCGAAAGATCGAGTTTCACGCCGACGCCGCCGTAACGTTCGAGGGGGTCGAAGTCGAGCTCCGGCTTTCGCGTCACTTCGGCGGCGAGGTCAATCGAGGGGCAGCCGGTGACGAAGATCGAAGACGGCTCCTCCCCCATCCGCGTGAGGCGCTCGGCGGCCTGGCGGGTGGAAGCGAAATGGAGGTTCGAGAGCTTCGTCACGGCATGCCGGACCTTCTCGTCGATCGAGCCCGTGATCTCGCCGCCCTGCACGTGAGCGAGCGGGATGTTCATGTAGGAGGCGGCGACGGCCGTCGCGAGGGTTTCGTAGCGATCGGCGATCGTGACGACCACGTCCGGCCGCAGATTGTCGAACACCGTCGCGAGCTCGAGGAGACCGAGACCGGTTGTCTTGGCCATGGCCGCGAGGTTTTCCCCCTCGAGCACCATGTAGACGCGTGCCTTGATGTCGAAGCCGTCCTCCTCGATGTAGCGGACCGCGGTGCCGTAGCGGTCGAGGAGAGCGGAGGCGGCGACGACGAGCTGAAGCTCCAGGTCGGGCCTGTCGCGGATCGCGAGGAGCGCCGTCTTGATGCGGCTGTAGCTCGGGCGCGCCGTGACGACCACGCAGACCTTCCGCGGCGTCATCGGCTCATCTCCACATCGTCAAGCGCCAGAAGCTGGTCGCCCGCGACGCTGCGCTTCAGCCGCGATCCGACGAGCTCCGGGAGGCGCGACGCCGGTATTCCCGTGCCGGGCTTCTTGGCGGTCAGGTGCTCCTCGCGGAGAACGGTGCCGGCGGCAAGATCGACGCGCGCGACGACGCTCTTCGTGAAAAGCCGCCGGACCGAGTCGAGCTCGCCCGCCGTCGCGTCCTTGTCGACCGGGTGCGCGTTCATCCGCTCGATGAACCGCACGCCTTCGACGAGCTGCCGCAGCTCCGCGGGCGTGAGCGAGACCGGCACGTCCGGTCCGAACATCTCCCGGCCCAGAGTGACGTGCACCTCGAGCGCGGCAATCGAGAGCGTCGCGGCGGCCAGGCCCGGAAAGATCGTCCCCGAGTGATCGGAGAGGCCGACACCGCATCCGTACCGCTCCCGGAATACGGAGATGAGATTCAGGCCGACCTTCTCCGGGGGGCAGGGGTACGAGGACGTGCACTGCATGAGAACGAGCGGGAGACCTCGCGCCTCGATCCGCGCCACCGCGCGGTCGATCTCGGAGAGCGGGCTCATCCCGGTCGAGAGGAGAAAGGGGCGGCCGGTCGCCGTCATCGCCTCGAGCATTCCGTCGTTGCCGGTCTCTCCCGATGCGACTTTCCAGGCGGCGACTCCGACCCGCTCGAGCATCTCGACCGCCTCGAGAGAGAACGGCGAGCTCAGGAACCACAGACCTCGCTCCTCCGCGTGCGCCCGCAGGCCGTTCCACTGCTCCTCTGAGAATTCCATCCGCTTCCAGTAGTCGTAGCGGGACGCGTCCTGCCGGCTGAACTTCACGCGCCACGGCTCCCCGGGCGTGCTCTCCGCCGCCGCGATGTGGGTCTGAAACTTCACGGCGTCGGCTCCCGCGTCCGCGATCACATCGACAAACGCGTGCGCCGTCCCGAGGCTTCCGTCGTGCGTCTGCGCGACTTCGCCCACGATCAGGCAGCCCGACGTGACAGCCGGCGTTCCCGCCTGCCGGCGCAGGGCCGATCGGAGAATCGCGTCAGACCACGTCGGCAAAGGAGCGCTCCATTCGGCGGAAGTAGAAAGCGCCGGAAATCAGCAGCACGGCACTCACGGCGGCGCTCGTGAAGATCGTTGCCCACGGGCCGGGACCATTGCCGAGAAGGGCCCAGCGGAATCCCTCCACGACGCCGGCCATCGGGTTCAGGCCATAGACCCACGGCGGAATTCCGTATTTCGCGAGCATCGCCGCGACCTTGCTCGCCGGGTAGATCACCGGCGTGACGAACAGCCAGATCTGAACGAAGAACGGCACCACGTAGCGGATGTCGCGGTATTCGACGTTCAGCGCCGACAGCCACATCCCGATCCCGAGCGAGGTCGCGAAGGCGAGCGCGAGCAGGAGCGGCAGAAAGAGCACCGGCATGCCCGGCCAGACTCCGTAGAACGCCATCAGGCCGATCAGCACGACGAAGGCGAACGCGAAATCGACGACGCCGGCCAGGACGGACGCAGCGGGAATGACGAGCCGGGGGAAGTACACCTTCCGGATCAGGTTCGCGGAGCCGACGAGGCTCTCCGACGAGTGGCTGAGGCCCTGCGCGAAGAACGTCCACGGCAGGAGCCCGGCGTACGCGAAGATGGGATACGGCAGGCCGTCGGATCCGATCGAAGCCAGCTTTCCGAAGAGAAGCGAGAACACGATCATCGTGAGGGTGGGCTGGAGAATCGCCCACGCCGCGCCGAGAAGAGTCTGTTTGTAGCGGACCTTGACGTCCCTCCAAACCAGGAAGTAGAGCAGCTCGCGGTACTCGTGGATCTCGCGCATACCGAGCGAGAGCCAGCCCGACGTCGGCTCGATCACCACGGTCGGCGGCTCGAGACGCGGCTGCGCCACGACGGCGGCGTCTCCGGAAACCGGGGTCATACCGCCTTCTCCCGCCGGCCTTCGGCCCCGGCGGCCGGGATCCGCGATTCGAAGTGCTCGCGCGTGCTGGCGAGCCCCTCTTCGAGTGAAACGCGGGCCGCATAGCCGAGCCCCGCGGCCGATCGCGCGAGATCCGCGGTGGAGTGGCGGACGTCTCCGGGCCGTGCCGTCTCGTGATGCGGCTCGGCGCCGCCGCCGGACAGAACGCGGATCTTCCCGGCGAGATCGTTGACGGAAACGGCGCCTCCGCCGGCGACATTGAAGACGCGGCCGCAGGACTCGGGACCCGCGAGCGCGGCGAGCAGATTGGCGGCCACGGCGTCGCCGACGAAGGTGAAGTCGCGCGTCTGTCCGCCGTCCCCGTAGATGACGGGAGCTTCACCCGACCGGTAAGCCTGAAAAAAACGGGGGATGACCGCGGCGTACGGCCCCTCGGGGTCCTGCCGCGGGCCGTACACGTTGAAGTAACGCAAGCCGACGAGAGCCAGACCGAACAGGCGGCCGAACGCCTCCGCGAGCTCCTCGTTCATCGCCTTCGACAGCGCGTAGGGCGACAGGGGCAGGCCCTCCTCGCCCTCTTTCTTCGGAAGGCGCGCTCCATCACCGTAGACGCTCGAGGAGGAGGCATAAACGACGCGGCGGACCCGCGCATCCCGGGCGGCCGAAAAAACATTGGCTGTTCCCGCCACGTTCACCGCGATCGTCGAGGCCGGATCCGAGAGCGAGCGGGGCACCGACCCGAGGGCCGCCTGGTGGAAAACGAACGCGGCGCCGCGGCAGGCATCACGGCAGGCGCCGGCGTCCCGGATGTCGGCTTCGACGAGCTCGAACCGCTCCGCGCCCGTCGGAAGATTTTCCCGACGGCCGGTCGCGAAGTTGTCCAGTCCGCGCACGACGGCGCCGGCGCCCAGAAGCGCGTCGATGAGATGCGAGCCGATGAATCCCGCCGCTCCGGTCACGAGGGCGACCTCGCCCCGGAAACCCCGGAAACCCTCTGCCTTCGTGCCCATCCGGCTATGCCTTGACCACGTTGGCTCGTTCGGCCCGGTAGACGCCGCGCGTGTCGACGATCAGCGCCGCGTGCCGGGCGACCATGTCGTAGTCGACGGAGGAGTGATCGGTGATGAGGACCACGGCGTCCTGCGCGGCAACGAACTCTGCCGTCAGAGCCTGCGACTCCATCTCCGGAAGGTTCGGCCAGCTGCGCATGCGCGGAGCGCGCGGGACGTGCGGGTCGTGGTACGTGAGCTCGACGCCAAGCTCGAGGAGCTTCTCGACGATCTCGAACGCGGGGCTCTCCCGCGGATCATCGATGTCCTTCTTGTACGCGAGACCGAGAACCAGCACGCGGCTGCCCTTCGCCGGCTTCCCGCGATCGTTCAAGGCCGACTGAAGCTTCGAGATCACGTATTGCGGCATCTGGATGTTGACCTCGCCCGCGAGCTCGATGAACCGCGGGGTCAACCCGTACTCGCGCGCCTTCCAGGCGAGATAGAACGGGTCGAGCGGGATGCAGTGGCCGCCCCAGCCCGGGCCCGGATTGAACCGCATGAATCCGAACGGCTTGGTGGAAGCCGCGTCGAGCACTTCCCAGATGTCGACGCCCATGCGGTCGTAGATCACTTTGAGCTCGTTGACGAGCGCGATATTGACGGCGCGAAAGATGTTCTCGGTCAGCTTCGTCGCCTCCGCCGCCCGGCAGGACGAGACGCGCACCGTCTTCGCGATGATCTTGTCGTACAGGGCCTGGGCGAGATCGCCCGCGGTTTTGTCGACTCCGCCGACGACTTTAGGGATCGTCGCCGTGCCGAAGGACGGGTTGCCCGGATCCTCGCGCTCCGGCGAGAACGCGAGGGAGAAGTCCCGTCCGCACACCAGACCGGATTCCTCGAGGATGCCGCGCACGAGATCCTCCGTCGTCCCGGGATACGTCGTCGATTCGAGGATGACGAGCTGGCCGGTCCGCAGGGTGTCGCGAATGCGCCGCGTCGTGCCGACGACGTAGCTCATGTCGGGCTCGCGCTGCGGCGTCAGCGGGGTGGGAACGCAGATGAACAGGACGTCCGCCTCGCCGAGGCGCGCGAAGTCCCCCGTCGCCCTGAAGAGCTCGGACGCGGCGGCCGCGGCGACACGCGCCCCCTCCAGGTGCTTGATGTACGTGCGGCCTTCCGACAGGGCTTCGATCTTCGCCGGATCGACGTCGAAGCCGAGGACCCGGTAGCGGCGCTCGGCGAACGTCAGCGCCAGCGGCAGGCCGACATAGCCGAGCCCGATGACGCCGAGCAGCGCGGTGCCGTCTTCGATGCGCTGCCGCAGGCTGTCGAGAGTCGCCGGGGGTGTCAGGACGGTCATTTCGTACTTCCTCTTTGCGTTTCGGCCCGGGATGCGGAGCCGGCCCGATTTCCGGTCTCTATCGCGGCCCGGATGGATTCCTCGAGAAACTGCCTTCTCTCGTCGGCAGGGACAGACGATCGGCACAGACGATCGGCGCAGACTCCGTCCCCTTCGGTGTACATCACCGAACACGAGCCACTGAAGTTTTGACGCGCCGAATCGCCTAAGCGATTACAGCGATCGGGCCCGCAAGTGACGGGCGAACACCCGGAGGCATCCGCGTCACGGCGGCCCTTTCGAACTGGACGGCGACAGACTTCTGAAGCATCGAGATCGACACGATGAGGCGAGGCCGGCCGCCGGAGCGGACGACGACGCCGGTGTACCCCCGGAAAGGCCCCTCGTTCACGAGCACGGAATCGCCCGGAGCGAAGACCGGGTGCGGCGTCAGACTCGCACCCGACTCCTGCAGCGCTCGGAGCGTCTGGAGCTCCCGGAGAAGTGTGCGCTGATCGAGCACATCGAGAATCTGACAGATCAGGTTCGTCCTCAGCGCGGAGAGCCTGTGCTCGCCGTCCCCGCGGCAGAAAACGTAGCCGGCGAAGAGCGGCAGATGGGACACGAACTCACGGCCGCTGCGTCGTACGCGCTTTTCCTGGAGCGGAAGGTAGAAGGGAACACCGGATCCCAGGAGGTGTCGCGCGAGGGCTTTCTCCTGCCGGCTTCGAACGTGTGCGACCCACACGGGCATGCAGGTTTCAGACAATTCGAACATCTCCGGCGGGAAGAGATCCCGTTCGCTCCGCAGGAGCGGCATTTCCAGTTCCTCCGTGGGGGTAGAGAGCCCGCTAAAAGTTCAGCATCCTAGCATAGACGCGCCGCGAACGGCGACCTCCCGGACAGGTCTTCAACCTGATCTTCAGGACAGGTAAACCGCCGTTTATTCCCCTGGAGAAAAAGGGTGCCGAATCAATCGTTTGGGACCCGAAAACCGCCCTTTCGAAGCCCGGTCAACGAACGGACGGATCGCGAGGCGATACGGGCCCGCCGGCCAGTGCGGCGAACCAGAATTCGTGAACGCCCGACCGCCCCGCCAGCGGAAGGTTCAGAACATTCTCCCCCGTCACGAGGCGGCTGCCCGATCGGCTCCGGTCCCAACCGTACGCCACGATCGCCGGAGTCGCGGAAACGAGCGAGACGACGAGCGCGCGCCCGGCCCCGGCCGACGGATCGATGCACATCCGCAGCCTCCCCGTCGAACGCCAGCGTTCCGTAATCGCGTCATCCCTGTCGAGGTCTGCGAGATGACGTTCCGCTTCGGCCGCTCCCGCTTCGTCACCCGAACGATGAGCCAGACCGCGGCGCGCGAGCCACTCGTCACAACCGGGAAACCGGCCGGCGGGCAGCCGGCTCAAGGCGGCGCGCGCCGCCGCGACATCACCGCGCGAGAGAGCGCGGCGCGCCGAGCGCAGATCGAAGGCTGCCCACTGGTCGGACGCGGGCTCCACGGCGGCGGAATTGCGCAATTTTTCGGCACCGGCGCGATTTCCGGTCGCATCGAGCACGTCCGCGGTCATCTGCGACGGAACGTTCGAGAGCGACGAGAGCGCGCGCCGCAGGCCGGGCGACGGTACGGCAGCGGCCGCCTCCCCGTCGGTCAGCACGGTCCGGATCAAGGCGGCGCGCGCATCGGTCTCCCAGGCGCCCCGCTCCGAAGGCCACAGGACGAGCAGCCGGGAGGCCTCGCCGAAGCGTTCCCGATCCTCGAGCGTTTCGAGGGGATGAGCCGCCACATAATCGCGGCACGCTTGCGCGAGGCCGGAGGAACCCTCTCGAGAAAGAGAGTCGATCCGGCGAAAGGCCGCCGTGCGCTCCGCCCTCTCGGTCGCGTCTGCCCGATCGAGGAGGCGCTTGGCATCCTCGAGGCTCCGGCCCGCCATCACCGCGGCCGCGGCACGCAACGGTTCGGCCTCGTCGGGCAACAACGCGATCGCCGGCTCGCGGCCGAGACGATCGACCGCCGTCCGGAACCAGGCCGCCACGAGACCGGTATCGCGGAACGCGGAACGCAGCCCGTCGAGCGCATCGGCCCGCAGGGCCCCGGCACCCGCCGAGGCTTTCTCATTCAGAAATCCCGACGACCACGTCGGCCAGGCTTCGAGAATCGCTTCGACCCGGCGCGAGCGAAAGAGAAGCACGTTCGGAGCGGCTCGTGCCGCCTCGTCCCACGCGGCCATCCAGCGTTTCGGGTCCGACTTCGACCCCGCTCTCGCGGCTCGACCCTCGCGCCAGGCGATCTCCGCCAGCAGGTGCGCATGCAACGGCCAGCCTGGCCGCGTCCGAAGTGCGTCCGCGGCGAGCTCACGCCCGGACGCTTCCCATTTTTCCGAAGCGAAGGAGCTTCCGGCGTCATCCAGCGCAATCGACAGGGCGGCCGCCGCCGCGAGATCCGGCTCGGGCTCGAGATCGATCGAAAGGGCCTCGAGAGGACGCCGGTGCGCGAGGCCGGATTCCGCCACGAAACGGTCGACGCGCGCCCGGCGAAAGAGGTCCTGCTCGAGCACGAACAGGACCGATGCCGCCAGGAAAAGGCTGAGCGCGGCGAGGGACCGGCCGCGGCGAGCCGACGCGGTTGCCGGACCCGAGATGCTCTCCAGGGCAGCGGCCATCTCAGGAGCCCGCGGGAACGCCGGCGCCCGGCCAGGGCAGCCGGTCCGACCGGACGAGCGCTTCGGGATTCGCCTCGAAAATCCCCTTCCCGGAGTCCTCGCCCCATCGGCTTGCGATGAGCGCCCGGGCCTCCACGAGTCGAGGAGGCCGTCGATCCAGGGAATGGGCATCGGACCCGACGAGATGGACGAGGCGGCGCCGCATCAGCTCGTCGCACGCCAACTGCGCCGTCCGCCCGAATTCCCCGAGAAGGCTTCCGGCCGTAATCTGCGCCACCGCTCCTCGGGAGACGAGGCGTTCGAGGAGGCGGGGCTCCCGAACGAAGCCGGCATTGCGCTCCGGATGCGCCACGACCGGCGTCACACCGAGGAGCGACAGCTCGTGGAACACGGCCTCCGCAGCCGCGGGAACATCCGAGGACGGGAACTCCACGAGAAGGTACCGCGACCGGTTGAGGCCGGTGAGAGGGCTCCATCGTCCCCGCTCGACCAGCTGCACGACGTCCGGGGAAAAATAGTATTCGCATCCCGGGAGCACCGCCGGGCGGCCGTCGAGAAGCGCGTTCAGCTTCGTCACGAGCCCGTCACGCACGGCGGGATCGTCGTTGACCCACGAGCCGCGCAGAACGTGAGGCGTCGCAATGACGGACCTGGTACCGGCCGCGTCCGCCGCGCGGCACAGGGCAACGGCCTCGTCCCAGGTCTCCGGGCCGTCGTCGATTCCCGGCAGGCAGTGAAAGTGAGGGTCGATCATTCTTCGACGGAACGGAGCGACCCGAATGATCTAGGTGGGACGCGAGATCGAGGCGGGCGGACGAGCGGGCCCGGTCGCCTCCCCTTCGCCGTCATACCCGTAGGTGTTCTTCTCCGAATACCCCGTTCCCTCGGTCGTCGCCGCGTTCAGCAGCACGCCCAGGATGCGGATCCCGCTGCGGGCCATGCGGTCCCGGATCCGCATCACCTGGTCCCGCGACGTCTGGCCGGCCTTCACGCACAGGATCGCTCCATCGGTGAGGTTGGCGAGCACGATCGCGTCGGCCACAGGCAGGAGCGGCGGCGTGTCGATGATGACGTGATCGAAATCGTTGCGGGCGCGCTCGAGCAGCTCCCGCATCGCCTCGGACGACAGGAGACCCGAGGGATTCGGAGACGCCGGCCCCGAGGGGAGAAGAAAGAGGTCGGGAACGGCCGTATTCGCGATCGCCGATTCAAACGGCACGCCTTCCGCGAGCATCGACACGAGCCCCGTCCGATTCGAGACGAGGAAGATCTCGTGAAGCCGGGGCTTGTGCAGGTCCGCGTCGATGAGCAGGACTCTCTTCCCGAGCTGGCTCAAGACGACCGCCAGATTCGCGGCCGTCGCCGTTTTTCCTTCGCGCGGAAGGGCCGACGTCACGACGATCGAGCTCACTCCGCCCGCGCGCGACAGCAGAAGCGACGTGCGGACGGAACGGTAGCTTTCGGCGACCGGCGCGCGGGGATGCCAGTGCGGCAGAAGCTCGATCGCGTCCGGGACGCCCGGGTCGCCCGCCTTCTGTGGCCTCGGGTTACGCGTCGATCCGTACCGGTACATCCAGCCCGTGCCGGACCCGAGCGACGGAATCACGCCGAGGGCGGGCAGCTGGAGAGACTCCTCGACCTGCTCCGGTGTCCGCAGGCTCCGATCCAGGTGCGAGACGAAGAAAGCGAGCGCTATCCCGAGGATGCCGCCTCCGAAGAGACCCATCAGCAGGTTGTTCCGCCAGGACGGCTTGAAGGCGGCCATGGGAGGAAGGGCCCGCTCGACGATGCGCGCATACGACGCGCGCTCGCCGCCGAGCCGCGTCACTACGTCCGCTTCGGCTTTTCGCTTGAGCAGGCTGTCGAGCAGCGCCTGCTTGCTCTGCAGCTCGAGATGCCGCTCGGAGTATTCGAGCTCGTTCGAGTTGAGATTCAGCATCGTCGACTTCTGTGATTTGAGCTCGGCCTTGAGGCTCTCCTCGCGGCGTTGAGCGGTCTGGTAGTCCGACTCCGCCGCGATTCGCGCCTTCGCCACGGCCTGGTACACGACCGTCGTGATCTGCTGCCGGTTCCTTTCGATCTGCGCCTTGAGCTGGATCATCGCCGGCCATTCCGGCTTGAAAAGCGCGAGCTTCTCGGCGTAGTCGTGCTCGAGGCGCGTCTGCTCGAGACGCAACGCCGGCAACAGGGGGTCGCCGATCGTGTCGGCGATGGCTTCCGGCTTCGCGTTCCGCAACTCGGCGAAACGCGCCTCTTTCGCCACGCGCTCCCGGACGGCAAGCGCGAAATCGGCGTTCAAGGCATCGACGTTCGTCATCGTCACGTTGGTCTTCGCGTCGGTCGCCGCCAGGTCGTTCTGACGCCGGAACGTCAAGACCTCCTGATTCTTCTGGTCGAGCTCTCCTCGAAGACGTTCGATCTGCGTGTTCAGGAAAGTCGCCGTCTCACCGGCGAGCTGCAGGCGCGAATCGACGGTCGATTCGATGTAGGCCTCGGCGAGCGCGTTGGCCAGGGTGGCCGCGCCTTGTGCGGTCGTCGAGGCGTAGGACAGTTCCACGAGATTGGTTCCCCGGATCGGCTGCACGTCGGCCGCCCGCTGGACGGTAAGCGCCGCCTGCGTGACCGGGTCCAGCACCGGAGGTCCGCCCTTCACCGCGACGGGCGGGTTCTTGTCGGCGAGATTCAGGCGGCGCACGACGCGCTCGGCCACCTGCCGGCTCTTCATGAGCCGCATCTGGGTCGGAAGAAACTCGGAATCCGACGCAGAGCCGCGCTGCCCCATGGCGTTGGCCTCGAGAGGGCTCGAGCCGACGCTCGAGATTTCGAGCGTCGCGACGGACTGGAAAACCTGCTTGGCGAGGAGGGAGTACGCCACGGCCGCGGCCAGGCAGGCCAGCACGCAGAGCGCGATCAGCCGCCAGCGCTTGACGATGATGGCCCAGTACTGGGCGAACTGAATTTCCTGAGCCGGCGCCTCGGAGGCCGCCGGCTCGTCGGACGATTCCCAGTCAGTAGGCATCAGAAAAATGACTCCCGGACGATGATCACGTCGTCCTTCGAAAGTTGCGGGTCCGGATCTTTCCCGGACAGGACCCTCTTGATGTTGACCGCGGTATCGACGTCGCGGCCATCGGGAGCCTTGCGTCGGATGCGAATCGTGTTCGAGGCCCGATCGGTCAGCCCGCCCGACCGGGATATGGCCGCGAGCAGGGACAGCCGGTCGTCGCTGTCGAACTGAACGGCGCCCGGCTGCTTGAATTCGCCGACGCAGTAGACCGTCACCGTAGTCTTCGCCGGCACGTTGACGACGTCGCCCGGAAAGAGAGGGATGTTCCAGCGGTCCGACGAGCCCCGGAACAGGTCGTCGCGGTTGATCTCGATCGTCTCGGCCTTCCCCACCCCCCCTCCGCGGAGGACGAAGATCTTCTTACCGGCCGAGTCCGTAAGACCGCCGGCGGCGGAGATCGCCTGGATCAACGTCCACTGTCCCGACACCTGCAGTGCGCCGGAAGTCTTGACGGATCCCAGGATCGAAACGGGCTTGTTCGCGTATTCGCGAATGGTCATCGAGACCGTGGCGTGGTGAACGTACTTGGACGTCAGGAGCGTCTCGAGACGGGTCCGCGCTTCCCCGGCGGTCAGGCCGGTGACGGAAAACTCTCCGAGCAGAGGAAGCTCGATTGTTCCGGCATCGGAAACGCGACGCTCGACGTTTAGCTCCGGCACCTCGAGAACCCGCACTTCGACGAGATCCTTGGGTCCCATGGGGTATTCGCCCGGGCGACCCGGGGAAGCGGGCGCGGTGGACGGCGCGGTCGTCTGCGCGGCGAGGACGGACGTAAGCGTGAGCGTCAGCGCCAGCACGAGGACGAGCGCGGGAGAAGGCACGGTCGGCAGGCTTTTTCGGGTCATCATCGAGAGTACTCCGCTCCAAAGGATAGCCCGGTCGAGAACGTCGTGACGCCACGGTCATTCCCGGGGATGTTGGCGTTGTAGTTGTTGCGAGTCGCTCCGGAGGTGAGGGTCACGTTGCGCCACAGGCCGAGGGTCAGGCCTCCCCCGTACGTCGAGACATCGTCCCGGCGCCCGATCAGGCCCGGAGAACGTCGGGCGGCGAAGGTGTAGTCGTTGGTCCCGTAGCTTCCAAACCCTTGAAGGGAAAGGCGCGAGAAGACTCGGAGGCTCACCCCGGCCCCGTATCGGGTCTCGATGTAATAAGGGTCTTCGACCGACGTTCCGTACTGGAGCCGGCGCGAGCCGAAGGTGGAGAGCTCGACGCTGCGGGTCAGGACGTACGAGAAATAGGCCGACCCGGTGGCGGTCTCGAAAGCGGGAAAGCCGGATCCCTCGAGGGGCCGTCCGATCCGGTAGCCCGCATAGAGGTTGGCGAAGAATCGCGGCCGGTCGTAGTGCAGCCCCACGAGAGGCGCGAAGCTTCGATTGTTCCGCTCGTCCGGGTTGAGGACGAACTTCGTCTCCGTACCCTCCGCGGCGAGGGACACGTCCCATCCGGGCGAGAATCGATATCGCACCCCGGCACGGACGACCGCATCGTCCCGGTCGTAGTTTTCGACCGACACGAGATCCTGAAGTGGAACCGAGCCTCCGTTGCGGATCTTCTCCCGGAGAAACTCGGCACCGGCGAATACCGAGATCTTCTGAGTCGCTTTCAGCTCGAAATTCGCCTTGCCGTCCCAGTCGGTGCGCACGACGGTCGCGGGGATCTCCGAGCTCAGGATCGAGACGGGATTGAGGGAGTAGGTGCCGGAAACCGCGAGGGACAATCGGTTGAAAAACGCAAGATAAGCCGCCTCCCCGCGCCCGCCGGCCTGGCTGCGCGATCCGAGATGCTCGTACCACGTGTACTCCGGCAGAGCATCCAGACGAAGGAACGTCTTGCTTCCGACCGGCACATATAGTCTTGCACCCGCCGCGACGGTGGCCAGCCAGTCACCGACCGGATCCTGAGACGAGCCGAAGATGTTGTCGTTGTATCCGAAATTGCGCACGGCCAGCCAGGGAAGCAGGCGAACCGGTCCCAGATGGATCCGGCTTCGCTCCATTTCTCCGCGCACCTCCTCGTCCACGGGCACCGTTCTCTCGAAGGGAACCTGGTCGGTCGTGAGCTGTGCGCGGGCGATCACAGGAAAGAGGATGAAAAGAAAAGCGGCGAGCCCCCGCGCCACGGTCATCCGAATCTCTCGCGCGCTGGCGGCGCCCGGACGGCGCTCCGCGTGACGGGCGCGCGCCGGAGCCAGGGAAGCGGCCCGGAAAGCGCCGCTTCCCGTCTGGGCGCCACGTTCCAAGGCGCATTCCCAAGCGAAGGCGAGGGACGCGCCGACGCTGTGGGGTTTCTGCTGCTGCTCGTCACCCTGGCTCTGACCGCGGCCGTCGACCCGCCGCTCGCGCCTCTGACGATTCTCGGTCGGTCTCACAACGGCATCCTCGGTCCCGTCGTCGGGACCCGGCTCGTGGAGTTGTTCGCGTTTTTGACCACGTTCGTCACGTTTTTCTCTCGATCGAGCGCACGCCCGCTCCGCCCCCTCGCCCTTCCTCTGGCAGCGCTGGCCGGCGTCGTGGTGGCCGGACTGGGACAGCTCGTTCCCCTGCCGGCTGGATGGCTTCGGATTGCGTCTCCGGTGAACGCACTAATTTATCACGACGCCCGCGCCACCCTGTCGCAATTCGGGGCCGCTCTGCCTTCGAATCGGATCTCGATCGCTCCGACCGAAACCGCCGGCGTCCTGCTAGTCGTGCTCGCGGCGGGGGCCCTTTTTCTCTCCGCGGCCAGTCTCGTCCGGAGCCGTGCCCGACTGCGCCTTCTGGCGGCCGTGCTCTTCCTTTCGGCGGCGGCCGGCGCAGCCCGCGGCATGGCCGAAGGGTTTCCAGGCCGGCCGGCGGGCGGGGCGGACGGATGCGCGGCGCGACTCGAAATCGCCGCGGCGATCGGCTTTGCCTTCGTCTGGGCCGAGATCCTGACCGGGCGCGCTCGGTCGACTCCCGGGCTCGACCCGTCCGAGAGGATCGAGCGCCGGATCCTTCCCCTCGCGGGCCGCATCGCCGCGTGGGCCGGCGCCGGCGCCGGCGCCCTCGTAGTCGCGTCCGGCTCGCGATCGGGCGCCGCCGCGGCCACTATCGCCGCCGTTCTCCTCCCGCTCGCGGCGATCCTTCACGCGCGCGCGCGCCGCCGGTGGAGGGCGGCCTTCGGGCTCGCAGCGGGAGCCGCCGCTTTCGCCGCCGCCGCGTACCTCCTGTTCGGGAGGCCGGGCACCGTGGGCGACCTGCTCCGGCGCGATCCCGCCGCGGCTAACACCGCTTCCTCCGCCGCCTCGATCGAGGCCTGGAGGCAATTTCCGATCTTCGGGTCGGGGATGGGGACGTTCGCGGAGGGGTTCGCGCGCGTGCAGAAGAGCGCGACGCCGGAGCGGATGCGCGAGCCGGGCAGCGACGTGTTCGGATGGCTCGTGACGACGGGCGCCGTCGGCGCGGCACTCGCCACCCTCCTCGCCTCTTCCGTGTTGTTCCTCCTGTGTCGAGCCTGGCTCCGGCAGAAACATCGGGAGGAGAGCGCCTACGCTCTCGGCGGAGCGGGAGCGCTCCTTTCGATTCTCGTGCAGGGGCTGGGCGCGCCCGTCCTCACTGGAACTGCGGTGCCGATCGCGCTCGCGGTCCTTCTCGGAGCCTCCTGGGCGGCGGCGCGGGCGGGATCGAATGAGAAGGAAGACTTTTTGAGGTGACGGGTGTCGGCTGTTGGCGGTCGGCTGTGTTGTTCGAATCTCGCGATCTCGCGATCTCATGATCTCGCGATCAATCGAACTATCGAAATATCGCGCATCGGAGGAGCGCGTTCGACGAGTCAGAATCGGGTGATCGGGTGATCAAACAAGGGAATCGGATGATCGGAGGATCGAGAAGAGGAGACTGCCCTTCATTCCCCGTCCTCTCCGCCGTGAGAGGACCGCTCCTTCGCCGGATACCGGAAGCTTCGCGGGAGAGCCCGACGTCGGCGGAGCTCCCGCACGAGGCCATGAGTGAGGGAGCACGCCGAATGCGAGCTGTCGCCTCTCGGCTGCTGCGACCGAACGACGAGCGGGGGCCGGGATTTCATCTTCCGCAACGAGGCCCCCGCGTGCCTCGGGCGGGGGGCGTAGCCGGCGTCGGGCGGGTTTCGAGCGCCGCCGGCGCCATTTCGGCCGTTTAGCGGGCTCCGGTTTGCGAAGGGAATGCCGCGGCCGAAGCCGCTGCTATTCTCTGCGCGTGAACGACGGCCCCGGAGCGGGCGCCCGCCTCCTGGACGGCGCGGCCCTCGCGAAAACGATCCGCGAGAGCGCCCGGCGCGATGCCGGCCTGGTCTCCGAGGGAGGACGCGCGCCTCACCTGCGCGTGATCCTGCTCGGCTCGGATCCCGCTTCCGAGACGTACGTCGCCGCGAAGACGAAGGCGGCGCGCGAGGCCGGTTGCACCGCGGAAACGGTCCTCCTTCCCTCGGGCACTCCTCCGGCCGCGCTCCTCGCCGAGGTCGCGCGCGCCAATCGCGATCCGGGAGTCGACGGGCTTCTCGTGCAACTTCCGCTCGAGGCGGGCCATGATCCGCGCCGGGTCTTCGACGCGATCGATCCGCGCAAGGACGTCGACGGCATCCACCCGGAGAACGTGGGTCTCCTCCACCAGGGACGCCCGCGATTCACTCCCTGCACGCCCGCGGGAATCCTGGCCATGCTGGACTCGGGGTCCGTGCCGATCGCGGGCCGTCGCGCGGTGGTGCTCGGCCGGAGCGACATCGTCGGCAAGCCCGTCGCCGCGCTGCTTACCTCTCGCGACGCCACCGTCACGCTCTGCCATTCGAAGACGCCGGACCTCGCGGCCATCTGCGCCGAGGCCGATATCCTGATCGCCGCCATCGGGCGTCCGGGATTCGTCACGCGAGCGCACGTGAAGCCGGGCGCCGCCGTGATCGACGTGGGCATGAACCGGCTCACCCCGCAGAGTCCCGCACCCGAAGGCCTTCTGGCCTCGTCGCGGGTCCGGCGCCTCCTCGCCGAGAAGGGCCGCGTGCTGGTGGGCGACGTCGACTTCGACGATGTCGCTCCGGTCGCCGGTTGGATCAGCCCGGTGCCCGGGGGCGTCGGACCCCTTACGGTCGCCATGCTGCTCGTGAATACGATCCGGGCGGCGCGGCTCGGGCGCGACCGCCGGGACCGCGAAGAGATGGATCCCCTCACCCTCTGAACCTCCCCTCCCGCGGTCGATGGACGTTCGTTCGGGGGGCTCCCCTCTCCTCTCCTCCACGCGCCCACAGGAGCGCCGGGAGGAGCGAATTCGCCCCTTCCACGATACCGCCGCCCTCCCCGAGCCCGCACTCTGCGGCGGGAGACCCGCCGTCTCTTCGGCGGAACGGGCGGCGCAGGATTTCAGAATCCGGTTTCAGGTAGAAATTCGTAATTATTTAGAATATTCATGATTTTATTAGTCTGATCTGCTCAATTTACTAAATAAATAAGTGTTTTGCCTTATTAAACAGAATTACGCATTCAAGCTTGTAATACGAAGAACTTCGTACTACTTTTCTCGTATGAACTCCCCGGAGGGCGAATGAAAGCCATATTCCCCAACGTACCCCGACCGACCGACGCCGAGCTCGAGATCCTGCGCGTCCTGTGGGAGCGGGGAGAGGGCACGGTCCGCGAGGTACGCGAAGACCTGGAAACCCGGCGCCCGACCGGTTACACCACGGTGCTGAAGCAGCTGCAGATCATGACCGAGAAAGGGCTCGTGCGGCGCGACGCCTCCGAGCGGGCCCACGTCTACCGGGCGCGGCTCGCCCGCGAGGCGACGGAGACACAACTCGTGGGCGACCTTCTCGACCGCGCGTTCGGCGGCTCGGCGAGCCGACTCGTCCTCCGCGCGCTCGCGTCGAAACCCGCCTCCGCGGAAGAGCTCGCGGAGATCCGAAAATTGCTCGCGCCGGGCGGCGAAGCGGAGGCTAAATGAACTGGAACGAGGTTCTCGACCGGCCCTTCTTTCTGCGACTGTCCCTCTCTCTCCTCCATTTCCTCTGGCAGGGCGCCGCCGCCGCTGCCGTCTTCGCGGTCGGAGACGCCCTCCTACGCCGCCGCCGCGCCGGCCCGCGCACCCACTACGGGCTCGCCTGCGCGACGCTCGCGGTGATGGCGATCCTTCCCCTCGCCACGTTCGCCCGAGCGCGAGCCTTCCGCGTTCCCGCCTCGTCCGACTCGCGGGCCGCGGGGGCAACGGCGTCCCCGGCTTCGTTCGCGCCGGCGGGAGCGACTGCCGCACCGGGCCTCCGGCCCGCATCATCGCAACTGTCGGAGCTCGCAAGGCGCCTCGCCGACGGGGCGGCCGGGGCGCGGCCGGCTCTCGTGGGGCTGTGGATGATGGGAGTCGCCCTGCTTTCGATCCGCCTCCTCGCGGGATGGCGGATCGCGGGACGCTTCGCCACCCGCGCGACGGCTCCCGCCCGAGCGGAGCTGTCGGCGGCCTTCGATCTTCTCGCCCGCCGGCTCCACGTCGTGCGGCCGGTGCGGCTGCTCGAATCCGCCGCGATCCACGTCCCCTCGGCGCTCGGCTTCCTCCGGCCGGTTGTCCTCGTTCCGGTGTCGGCCCTGACCGGGCTCGACCCGGAGCAGCTCCAGGCGCTTCTCGCGCACGAGCTCGCGCACGTCCGGCGCCATGACTATCTCGTCAACCTTCTCCAGAGCGCCGTCGAGACGCTCCTCTTCTACCATCCGGCGGTCTGGTGGGTATCGGGCCGGGTCCGCCGCGAACGGGAGAACTGCTGCGACGATCTCGCGGTCGCCGTGACGGGAGACGCCCGGGCCTACGCCGGAGCTCTGGTGCGGCTCGAAGAACGGCGCGGCGCGGGACAACGGGAAAACGCCGCCCTGGTCGTCGCGGCGAACGGAGGCGATCTCTTCCGGCGAATCGCCCGGATCCTCCGCCCGGGAGAGCCGGGGCTCGAGGCCCCTTCCCCGCGTGTCGCGGGCGCCGTCGCCCTCTCGGCGCTCCTCTTCGTCGGGGCGGCCGCGAGGGTGTCGACCCTCGAAGCCTCCACGGCTCACGCCTTCTCCCGTGTTGCGGATTCGGGAGTGTTCCCGGCCGCGGACGGATCCGGGTCCGCCGCCGGCAAGACGGCGGGCGCGACTCCAGCCTCGACCGTCTCAACGGCCTCACCGGCCTCGACCGTCTCACCGGCCTCACCGGCCTCATCGGCCTCATCGGGTGCTCCTCCCGCGCTCCTTCCGACGGGCGGGCGCGCCGGAACAACAGCCGTGACTCCGATAACGCCCGACGCCGGCCAGAATCGCGCGGTCCGGAGCGACGAGGATGCACCGGCCGAAGCGGTGAACGAGGCCACCCTCGCCGGCGAGCCGGCCGGGTATCCGGGCCGCCTGACGACGGACGAGCTCCGGGCGTTCCGCATTCACGGCGTCACGCCCGAATTTCGTGGGGAGATCGCGGCTGCTGGATACCCCCACGCGAGCCCCGACGATCTCGTCGCGCTTCGGATTCATGGCGTCTCTGCCGCCGACATCGCCGGAATCCAGAAGAGGTTCGGCCGCGTCTCGCTCGAGCGGTGCATCGAGTTCGCCATACACGGAGTCTCCCCCGCCTGGCTCGCGGAAATGGCCGGGGCCGGTCTGACCCGCTTCTCGCCGGACCAGGCCGTTGCGATGCGCATCCACGGCGTCACGCCGGAGTTCTTCCGCCAGATCCACGAGGCCGGCTATCGCGACGCGAGCGTGGACGATGCGGTTTCGCTGCGGATCCATGGCGTCCGCCTGGAGGACTCCCGATTGTGGGAGTCGCTCGGGATGAGCCGGCCCGGCCTGGATCAGCTCGTCTCCGCCCGGATCCAGGGCGTCGAACCGGCGTTCGCTCGGGCGATGCGGGCCGAGGGTTTTTCTGACCTCGACATGGACCAGCTGACGAGCTTCCGGATCCACGGTGTGACCCCGGAGTTCGTGCGGGAGATCAAGGCCGCCGGCCTTTCCCCCATCTCGGCCGACGACGCGGTGGCGCTGCGAATCCACGGCGTCACGCCCTCTTTTCTGACGGAGCTCCGCTCGCTCGGCCTCGCCGTCGGTTCGGCGGACGACGCGACCGCGCTCCGTATCCACGGCGTCCTCTCGCAGGACCTGCGGGCCCTTCGGACGCTCGGATATCAGGCCGTCACGGCCGACGACCTCGTCGCTCTTCGTATCCATGGGATTTCGGCGGACGACATCCGCCGCTCGAATCGGGAATCGGGAACACGCCTGTCGATCGACGATCTCGTCGACGCCAGGGTCGAAGCAAGGAGATTCCGATGACGACACCGAATCGGCACCGCTCACCCGGCCTCCTCGCGCTCGGGGCCGCGGCCTCCCTGGCTCTCGTTTTCTCCGTCGGCGCGGCGATTCCCTCCGATCTGGCGCGTTCCGGCGACGACTCCGGCAGTGGAACGCCGACCTCGGCCTCTTCATCTGCTGCGGCATTCGAGGGCCGGTGGGTTCTCGAGTTCGACCGGCAGGATGGACGCGTCCAGCTCACCACTCTCCGGGGTTCCGCGGGACACCGGTCGGAAAACTCGTCCCCCTTTTCGATCGAGGAGTTCCGGGATCTCCGGCGTCCCTCCGGCGCCGCGTACACGCCGGCCCATTTCGCTCTCGTGCGGGACGCGGGCACTTTCGAATTCGACGGCCACCTCGACTCCTCGGGCGGAGCGGGACGGTTCCACTTCGCCGGAAACGCCGAGTTCGCGCGAGCCTGGGAGGCGACGGGCCGTGGCGCGCTGTCCTCCGAGCAGCTCTACGCCATGGCCGTCCACGACGTGAGCCGCAAGTTTCTCGCCGAGCTGCGCTCGCTCGGATACGAGAACCTGGCTGCCGACCGCCTCATCGCGATGCGAATCCACGGCGTCTCGCCCGACTACATCCGGGAGCTGGCGTCGCTCGGATACGCGAAGCTCCCGACCGACGAGCTCATCGCCTTCCGCATTCACGGAGTCTCGCCCGCCGGCATCCGGGAGTACGCCGCGCAGGGATACACCCACATATCGGCGGACCAGCTCGTCGCGATGCGGATCCACGGAGCCACGCCGGAGTTCGTCCGCGATCTCGCGTCCCTCGGATACAAACCGCTTTCCATCGACGAGCTCGTGGCGTTCCGGATTCACGGTGTCACCCCCGACTTCATCCGCGAATTCAAGGCTCTCGGTTACGGCAGGCTACCGGGCGACGAGCTCGTCGCCATGCGGATCCACGGCGTGAGCTCCGACTACGTGCGCGACCTTCAATCGCTCGGATACAAAGACATCCCCGTGGACGAGCTCGTCGCGATGCGGATCCACGGCGTCTCGATCGAGTTCGTCCGGAGCATCCAGGCCCACGACCGTCACGTATCGATCGACGAGCTCGTGTCCCGCAAGATTCACGGCGGCAGCTAGGAACGGGTGTCCATAAACGGACACCCGCGTCCCGCGATCGCGCAACGTCGCCTCGCCCGCACCGACTCTGCTCCATATTTGCAGACGTTTCGTTCGATGCGGCGCTGGCATGCGCTTCGCCCTTGCACGAGTCCGATGGACATCATCCGCGAGGACATTTCGGAGAAGAAACGGCGCCGGCGCCTGATCCTGGCGGCGGGCGGAATCGGTGTGGCGCTCCTCATCACGCTCGGGCTGTCCCGGTTGAAGCCGGCCGCGCCCACGGTGGACAAGAGCGCCGTGTGGATGGATACGGTCAAGCGCGGCCCGATGAACCGCGAGGTCCGGGGCCCCGGATCTCTCGTGCCGGAGGCGGAAGGAATTCTGCAGATCTCGGCCGCCACGGACGCGCGCGTCGAGCGCCTCGTCCTGCAGCCGGGCAGCCCCGTGAAACCGGACTCGGTCCTGCTCGAGATGTCGAACCCGGAGCTCCAGCGCGACGCGCTCGACGCGGACTGGCAGCTGAAGGCGTCCCAGGCGGAGCTCGTGAACACGCGCGTCCGGCTCGAGAAAGAGCTCATGGACCAGCAGGCGTCCGCGGCGACCGTCCGTTCCGATTTCCACCAGGCGCAGCTGACAGCCGAGACGAACGAGGGGCTCTTCAAGGAAGGCCTGGTCGCCGATCTCACCCTGAAGCTTTCCCGGGTGCGCGCCGAGGAGCTCGAGACGCGCAATACCATCGAGCAGAAGCGGCTCGCCGTCTATGCCGATTCCGCCAAGGCGCAAATGGACGTCCAGGGCGCGAAGGTCGAACAGCTGCGGGCTCTCGCGCAGCTGAAACGGGCGCAACTCGACGCCCTCCATGTCCGGGCGGGGATCGGCGGGGTATTGCAGGAGCTCCCGCTCCAGGTTGGCCAGCGCGTGACGCCCGGGACGACGCTTGCGAAAGTTGTCCAGCCGAACAAGCTCAAGGCGCAGCTCAAAATCGCCGAGACCCAGGCCAAGGACATCGTGATCGGACAGCCCGCCGAGATCGACACGCGCAACGGGGTGGTCGCCGGGAAGGTCTCGCGCGTCGATCCGTCCGTGCAGAACGGGACGGTCACCGTCGATGTCGCCCTCACGGGCGAGCTGCCGAAGGGTGCCCGGCCCGATCTCTCCGTGGACGGCAAGATCGAGCTCGACCGCCTCTCCGATGTCGTGTACGTCGGCCGGCCCGCATTCGGGCAGGAGCAGAACCTCGTGTCCCTCTTCCGCGTCAATGCGGATGGGGATGAGGCGCAGCGCACGAAAGTCCGCCTGGGCAAGAGCTCGGTCAACACCGTGCAGATCCTCGAAGGTCTGCGCCCGGGAGACCGCGTGATCCTGTCGGACATGAGCAACCGGGATGCGTATGAGCGGGTGCGGTTGAAGTGAGAAGCCGGTAGTCAGGTATCCGTTGTCCGTTACCGAGAGCGGTTCGTCAACGAAGGAGCATTCATGAGCGCGAACGGGACACCGGTCATCCGCCTGGAAGGCGTCACGAAAGTCTTCTTCACGGACGAGGTCGAGACGCACGCGCTTTCGGGCGTGCATCTGGACATCCGCAACGGCGAGTTCGTGTCGATCGCGGGCCCCTCCGGCTGCGGCAAGTCGACGCTGCTCTCGATCCTCGGGTTGCTCGACTCGCCGAGCGGCGGAGCCTACGTCTTAAACGGCAAGCCGGCCCAGAACCTGAACCTCGCGGAACGCGCCCGCATCCGCAACCGGGAGATCGGGTTCATCTTCCAGAGCTTCAACCTGATCGGCGATCTCTCCGTCTTCGAGAACGTCGAGCTCCCCCTGACCTATCGCGGGATGGGCGCAGCGGAGCGGAAGAAAAGGGTCCAGGAGGCGCTCGAGAAGGTCGGGATGGCTCACCGCATGCGGCACTTCCCTTCGCAGCTCTCGGGCGGTCAGCAGCAGCGCGTCGCCGTTGCGCGGGCAATCGTCGGCCAGCCGCTCATCCTCCTCGCCGACGAGCCGACCGGCAACCTCGATTCGGTCAACGGTGACGCGGTCATGTCGCTTCTCCAGGATCTGCACCGCAACGGGGCGACCATCTGCATGGTGACGCACGACCCGCGGTTTTCCCGACACGCCGAGCGCACCATACGGCTGTTCGACGGCCGCGTCGTGGACGAGGAGGACGCCGATCGCGCTCACGACGAGCAGGAGCTCGCCGAGAGCGGATTCTCGACCGACGAAGGAGACCGCCGGCTCGGGAAAGCGTGAGAGCAGTGGCTCTGCGGGCCGCGACGGCTCACCACCCGGATCGTCAGAGGAATCGAACCCGGCGCCCGAGTCGCTGCCGTCGGAACGCTTGCGGGGTTCCTGCCGGCACTCAAGGCCTCCCGAAGGGACCCGATGGAATCGTTGAGAAGCGAATGAACGCTCTCCTCCTCGAGATGACGCCGCGCCGGCGGAAGGAAAAGCCATGAGAGCACTGCTCCTGAGCGAATGGGGACGCGACGTCCGGCTGGCTCTCCGGTCGCTCTCGCGGAGCCCCGGCTTCGCCGCCGTCGCCGTGTTGAGCCTCGCGCTCGGCATCGGCGCGAACACGGCGATCTTCAGCCTCGTCGACGCGGTCCTGATCCGCCCGCTCGCCTACCGCCAGCCGGATCGGCTCGTGGTTCTCTGGGAGGCGAACGCGTCGCGCCACAGCGAGCGCAACGTCGTCAACCCCGGAAATTTCCTGGAATGGAAACGGCGCAACACGGTCTTCGCCGGCATGGCGCTGTCCACGTGGGCAGGCCGGACGCTCGTCGGTCCCGGCGGTTCCGAGCGCGTCACAGGGCGCGCCGTAACGGCCGGCCTGTTCGATGTTCTCGGCGCAGCGCCCGCCCTGGGCCGCGGGTTCCGGCCGGAAGAAGAAGTCCAGGCTCCGACGACTCCCCTGCTCCTCTCCTGGGATCTCTGGCAGCGGCGATTCGGTGGCGACGCGTCGATCCTCGGCCGGATCCTGCGCACGAGCGACGGCCCATGCCAGGTCGTCGGCGTGATGCCCCGGAGCTTCCGGCCGCTCGGATCGGAAGAGTACTGGGAACCCTTTCCGATGACGGCGAACGCACGCGTGCATCGCGGCCGCTACGCGGTCGGATGGGCGCGGTTGAAGCCGGGCGTGAGCCTCGCCGCCGCCCGGGCCGAAATGGCGGGGATCGCCCGCCACCTCGCGGCGGAGTACCCCGGCTTCGACACCGGCTGGACGGTTCAGGTCGTTCCCCTCCAGCAGGACGTCGTCGGAGGCTCCCGAACGCTCCTGCTTCTGCTCTTCGCCACGGTCTCCCTCGTCCTGCTGATCGCATGCGCGAACCTCGGGAGCCTCGTCCTGTCGCGCGCGGCCGGCCGCGAGCGGGAGGTCGCCATCCGTCTGGCCCTCGGCGCTTCGCGCGCCCGCATCGTGCGGCAGGCCGTCACCGAAAGCCTCGTGCTCGCCTTCGCCGGCGGGATCGCGGGGCTGGCGGCGGCGCGCTGGGGACTGGACCTTCTCGTGGCGCGCGCGGGAGACGAGATCCCGCGCCTCGGAGAAGTCGCGCTCAACGGCCGGGCGGTGGCGTTCGGCCTGCTCCTCTCGACGATCGTCGGCATCCTGTTCGGGCTCTTCCCCCTGCGCCGGATCGGGCGGGCCGGAGGCATCTTCGGCGGGGCGATCCATGGCGGCGGGACCCGGACGACAGCTCGCGGGGGCATCGTCGCGCTCCGGGGAATTCTCGCCGCGGGCCAGATCGCCGTAGCGGTCGTTCTCACGTCCGGCACTGGCCTTCTCGTTGCCTCGATGGCCAACCTCAAGAGTGTCGAGCCCGGCTTTTCCTCCGCGGGCGTCACGACCTTCCGCGTCATCCTCCCGAACCGCTACCAGGAGGGAGACCGCGCGCCAAGATTCTTCGACGAGATGGCGGGAAGACTTCGCCGCCTGCCGGGGGTGCGGTCCGCGGCCGCCGGGTCGAGCGTGCCGCTCGGGGGCGCCGATGTCGGAACGACTTACTCCGTCGCCGGCCGGCCGGCTCCGGCCCCAGGCGAGGCGCCGACGGCGGACATCAAGCGGATCGACGCGCAATTCCTCGCGACTCTCCGCATTCCCCTCCTTCAGGGACGCGGGCTTTCCGCGTCCGACGGTCCGGCCGCGCCGACCGTCGCCCTCGTGAACCGTGCCCTCGCGCGCCAGACGTTCGGGGATGCGAGCCCCATCGGGGAGCGCCTCGAGATTTCCTTCCAACCCCTCCGGGGCCCCGCGGAGATCGTCGGCGTCGTCGGCGACGTCCGAGGCTCGGGGATCGACGAGCCGGCGCGCCCGACGGTGTACCTGACGGATCGCCAGAGCGCGACCACCATGATGACGCTCGCGGTCCGCATGGATCCGGGCGTGAGCCCGCCGCTCTCCGCCATCCGGCAGATCGCCGCATCCCTCGAGCCCGATGCCGCGCCCGATCGGTTCTCGACCCTCGACTCCCTCGTCGCCTCCTCCCTCGGAGGGCGGCGCTTTCCGATGTTCTTTCTCGCACCCTTTTCGCTGACGGCGCTTCTGCTGTCGGCGGTGGGCGTGTACGGCGTCCTCTCGCTCGCCGTGCGGCAGCGGGTCCGGGAGATCGGCGTCCGCATCGCGCTCGGCGCGCAGGCGCGCGATGTCATGACACTCGTGCTCGGCCGCGTGGCCCGGCTCGCCGTGGCCGGCGCGGCGGCCGGCCTGGTCGTCTCGCTCCTTGCGGCTCGCGCCATGCGCTCCCTCCTGTACGGGATCGCTCCGAACGATCCGCCGACGATCGCCATGGCCGTTGCCCTGGTTCTCGCCGTCGCCCTGCTCGCGAGCATTCTTCCGACGAGCCGGGCCGTGCGGATCGACCCCATGACCGCCCTGCGGGAGGAGTGACATGACGAACCCGATCGCGGATGTCCGATATGCCTTGCGAAGCCTTCGGAAGACTCCCGTGTTCGCGGTGGCGGCGCTCGCCATCGTTGCGCTCGGCGTCGGCCTGAACACGGCTGCGTTCAGCCTCTTCGACGCCATCGTCCTGCGCCCTCTGCCGGAGGTTCGAGCGACGGCAGAGCTCGTCGACATCAACGAGCACGGAGCGTCGTATCCGTCTTACCAGTACCTGCGCGACGGGACGGATGTCTTCTCGGGCCTCGCGGCGTGGGCATCCCGGTGGCTCTCGCTCGCCCCGGGCTCCGGCTCGGCCTCCGGAGAGCGCGTCCTCGGGAACGTCGTGTCCGGGAACTACTTCGCCGTGCTGGGAACTGAGCCCGCGGCGGGCCGATTCTTCCTCCCCGCCGAGGAGGACTCGGGGGAGCCCGTCGCCGTTCTCTCGCATGCGCTGTGGCAGAGGCGGTTCAGCGCGTCCCCATCGGCCGTCGGGGGCTCCGTCGTCCTGAACGGGGCGCCCTTTCACGTAATCGGAGTCGCGCCCGCCGCGTTCCGGGGCGTCTCCTTCGGAAATCCGGCGGACGTCTGGATCCCGGTTGGGGCATGGCCGCGCGTGGCGACGGGCGCCATGGCGCGCATCGACAATCATGCCCGCACGTGGGGGTGGATGAGACTCTTCGGCCGGCTGCGGCCCGGAGTCGGCATCTCTCGCGCGCGCGCCGCCGTCACCGCCGTGTCCCGCCGCGAGATGGCGCAATTCCCGGAGACCGGCCGGAACGCTGACCCCGTCGTGCAGGCTCTCGCGCACACGGCCGCGGGCGGAGACGACGACATGGACCCGATCCGCTTCTTCGGTCTTCTCCTCGGCTCGGTCACCGTCGTTCTCGTCATCGCGTGCGCCAACCTCGCCAATCTCCTCCTGGCGCGAGCGGCCGGCCGCCGCAAAGAAATGGCGATCCGCCAGGCGCTCGGCGCCTCGCGCGGCCGTCTCGTTCGCCAGCTCCTGACGGAGAGCGTTCTCCTCGCATCGGCCGGCGGGGCCCTCGGACTTCTCGTGGCCGCCTGGTCGCTCGCCATGCTCCTGCGCTTCCCGCTGCCGGGCGGCGCCAGCCTGGCGAGTTTCGGCGTCGCGCTCGATCTCCGGGTTCTCCTCTTCGCCATAGCCGTCTCGCTCGCGACCGGGATCCTGTTCGGACTCGCCCCGGCGGTGTCCGCGTCGGGGGGCGAAATACTGCCCGCCCTGAAGAGTGATCGGGGTCCCCGCCCGGGTCGAATCCGCGGGAGGATGCCTCTCGTCGTGGCCCAGCTGGCGCTCTGCCTGGTGCTGCTCTCGTCCGCGGGACTCCTCGTGCGCAGCCTGCGCAACGCGCTCCACACGGACCTCGGATTCGAGCCGCGCGGCGTCGCCCTCGCCTCGGTCCACCTCGGCCTCGCCCGGTACGACGAGGCACGCGCCGTCCGTTTCGCGACGGCATTCTCCGAACGCGCCGCCGCAATGCCCGGCGTGCGATCGGTGGCATGGGCCGGCCTCCTCCCTTTGTCAGGCGACCAGAACGTCGAAACCGTGCAGATCGACGGGGCAACGCCCGACCCCAAACTGTCGGTCGAGGTCACCGCCGTCGGACCCGGCTACTTCGCGACTCTCGGAATTCCGATCCTCGCCGGCCGGGAGTTCGCCCGCGCAGAGGACGCGCCGGCCGGTCCGGGGTCCGTCGTCGTGAACGAGGCGGCGGCGCGCCGATTCTGGCCGGGCGCCAATCCCGTGGGTCGGCGGATCCGGATCTACAAAGCGGATCGGACCGTGGTGGGCGTCGCCCGCGATTCGCGCTTCCAGTCCATCCGCGCCGGGGCGGTCCCGATGGTGGCGCTCGACATCGAGCAGCTCGGCGGGGACGGTGTGCTCTCCCCCATGATCCTCCTCGTGAAAGTCGCGGGCGATCCCCGCGCTGTCCTTCCCGCCCTCCGGAGCGAAGCCGGGCGTCTCGATCCCGGCCTTCCGCTGTTCGGGCTGCGGACCCTCGAAGAATCCATCGGGGACGCGCTGCTCCCGCAGAGGCTCGGCTCCGTGCTGCTCGGGATTTTCGCGGGGCTCGCTTTCGTCCTGGCCCTGATCGGCGTCTATGCCGTCGTGGCCGGAGGCGTCGCCCGGCGCATGCGCGAGCTCGGCATCCGACTGGCTCTGGGCGCTCACCCGGCGCAGGTGAGGCGGATGGTTCTCCGGGAGACGGCGGCATCGCTGTTGACCGGGCTCGTCATCGGCGTTCCGCTGGCGGCGCTCGCGACGCAGCTTCTGAGCGGCTTTCTCTACGGTGTCTCGCCCGGCGACCCGGTGACGATCGGCGCCGCGATTCTCGTGGTCGGCGCCGGAGGAATCCTTGCGGCGGATCTCCCCGCTCGCCGCGCCTCGCGCGTCGATCCCATCGCCGTCCTGCGAAACGAATGACCTCGACACGCGTCCGGAAAGGCAACCCTTGATCGAGCTGAAGAACGTTGAAAAGAGCTACCAGACGAAGGCGGGACAGACGTTCGTCCTGCGGCGGGTCGATCTGTCGATCGCGGACGGAGAGTTCGTCACGATCATGGGCCCCTCGGGCGCGGGAAAGAGCACCCTGCTCGCGATCCTCGGCCTGCTCGACCAGAACTGGACGGGAGAGTACGACCTTCTCGGCACGGCGGTGCACGGCCTGAAGCCGAAGGACCGCATCGAGCTCAACAAGAAGCACATCGGGTTCGTCTTCCAGCAATACCACCTGCTGGACAACCTGACGGTCCAGGAGAATCTCGACATTCCCCTCTCGTACCGCAACATGCGCGGCAGCGAGCGGGCGGCGGCGGTGGCCGACACCCTCGACCGCTTCCAGATCGTCGGCAAGAAGGACCTCTTCCCGAGCCAGCTCTCCGGCGGACAGCAGCAGCTCGTGGGAGTCGCCCGCGCGTTGATCGCAAAGCCGAGGCTCCTTCTCGCCGACGAGCCGACCGGCAACCTCCACACCGACCAGGGCCGCGAGATCATGCGCCTCTTCAAACAGCTGAACGAGGCCGGCACGACGATCGTCCAGGTGACGCACTCCGAGGAGAACGCGACCTACGGAAACCGCATCGTCCGGCTGCGCGACGGCTGGATCGTCAACGACTGACCGGATGGACTTGCCGCGAAAGGAATCCGCATGACCTCTTTCTTCCAGGACGTCCGGTATGCCGTGAGATCGCTGACGAAGAGTCCGATGTTCTCCGCCATCGCGATCGCCACGCTCGCGCTCGGCATCGGCGCCAACGCCGCGATCTTCGCGCTGGTCGACCGCGTCATGCTCCGCGTGCTTCCCGTCCGCAACCCGAGAGAGCTCGTCCTCCTGCGCTCGCCCGGCATTCAACAAGGTCACACGTGGAGCGACTCCGACGACGCGAACTCCTTCAGCTACCCCATGTACCGAGATCTCAGAGACAAGGGCCGGGTCTTCGCGGGGCTCGTCGCGGAATTTCCGTTCGACGTCAGCCTGTCGGCAACCGGAGAAACGGAGCGCGCCGCGGGAGAGCTCGTCTCGGGCAACTACTTTTCCGTCCTCGGAGTGTCGGCCGCGGCCGGCCGGACGCTCGCGGGAGGCGACGATCGCATCGCCGGCGGCCATCCCGTCGCGGTTCTCTCTCATGCCTACTGGACACGCCGCTTCGGAGGGGACCGTTCGATCCTCGAACGGACGATCGTCGTCAATGGCTCCCCCCTGACCGTGGTCGGCGTCGCCGCCGCCGGTTTTACGGGGATCCAGCCCGGACGCCCTGCGGATCTCTTCGTTCCGATCGCCATGAAGGCGGCCATGACACCCTTCTGGAACGGGCTCGAAGACCCGAAGGATCGCTGGGTTCAGATCCTGGGACGGTTGAGGCCGGGCCTGTCGCGCTCGGAGGCGGAATCGGCTTTGACCGGCGTCTACCGGCCGCTCCTCCAGGCGCTGTCCGCCCAGATCACGGGCTTCGACGCCCGGGAGCTGCGGGAGTTCGAGAGCCGCCGGCTGCTCCTCGTGTCCGGCTCGCTCGGCCGCCAGACTCTGCAGTCGGATGTCGGAACTCCCCTTCTCTCCCTGATGGCGATGGTCGCGCTCGTCCTCCTGATCGCGTGCTCGAACCTGGCCGCCTTGCTCGCCGCGCGCGGCGCCTCGCGCCAGAAGGAGTACGGAATCCGCCTCGCCATCGGAGCGAGCCGGTTTCAGCTGATACGCCAGACGATCGTCGAGTGCCTCCTCTACTCTCTCCTCGGCGGAGCCCTCGGGATGCTCGTCGCCGCCTGGACTCTGCACGCTCTGCTGAATGCGTTCCCGCCGGACGCGGACCTGCGCCAGGTCGCCGCGCATGTCGACCCGCGGGTCCTGGCGTTTGCAGCGTTCGTTTCCCTGATCGCCGGGCTTCTCTTCGGGGTAGCGCCGGCGCTGCGAGCGGCGCGGCTCGATCCTGCCCGGACGCTCCAGGGAGGAGGGCGCGGATCGGTCTCCTCGGGAGGCGACGTCCTGCGGTTCCGGAAATGGCTGGTGACCGGCCAGGTCGCGCTGACGTTCGTCCTTCTCGTGGCCGCCGGCCTTTTCGTCGGCAGCCTGCGGAACCTGGGCCGAGTAGATCTCGGCCTTCAGCCCGAGCACGTCATCGGGTTTTCCATCTCCCCCAAACTGAACGGTTACCCCGCCGGGAAATCCGCCTCTCTCGCCCGGCGCCTCGCCGAGGATCTCGCCGGGCTGCCCGGTGTCCGCTCGGTCACCGCGGCGGAGCTGTCGACGCTGACCAACACGACCATGGGCGGGAACGTCTCCGTCGAGGGCCTCGCCCCCGCCCCCTCCGCACAGCGTCAGGCGCACCGGAACGCCGTGGGCCCGCAATACTTTGAGACGCTCGGGATTCCCATTCTCGCGGGCCGCGGCATCGCATGGCAGGACGACGCGGCGGCGCCGAAGGTCGCGCTGATCAACGAGTCGATGGCGAAGCGATTCTTTCCCGGGCGCAACCCGATCGGCGCCCGCTTCGCCTTCGGCCGCGGAGACGAAACCAAACCGGACATCGAGATCGTCGGTGTGGTCCGCAACAGCAAGTCCGCCGAAGTCTCGGAGAACGAATTGCCGTTCGTCTATCTCTCCTATCTTCAAGATCCAAACCTCGGCAGCCTGACGTTCTACGTACGATCGCAGCAGGAACCGAAGAGCCTCGCGCCGGCTCTCGCGGCCGCGGTGAAGCGGCTCGACCCGCAGCTTCCTCTCTACGACGTCAAGAGCCTGCCGGATCAGATCAACGAGTCGCTCGTGACCCAGCGGGTCATCGTGCTGCTCTCCGCCGCCTTCGCGGGCCTCGCCGGGCTTCTCGCGGCCATCGGCATCTACGGCGTGCTCGCCTTCGCGGTGGCGCAGCGGAGAAGCGAGATCGGAGTGCGGGTCGCGCTCGGCGCCGATCCGGCCTCCATCCGGCGGCTCATCCTCGGCGAGGTCCTGCGTTTTCTGGTGGTCGGGATGGCGATCGGGTTGCCCGCCGCTTATGCCCTCGGCCGGGGAGTCCAGTCCATTCTCTTCGGAGTCGCCGCCGCCGACATCCGCATCTTCGGCGCGGGAACCGCACTCATGGTCGTCGTCGCGCTGGCCGCGGCTTTCCCACCCGCGATTCGAGCGGCCCGGATCAGCGCCACCGAAGCTCTCCGGAGCGAGTGAGGAGACGCATGAACAGCGCGATGCAGGTCGGCGGATCAAACCGACCGGCGAGCCTCGGGCTTCGGCTTCGATCCCTCGAGAATCCTCCAGGGCGGATGACGCAACCGAAGAAGAGAAAGGTGTCCGCATGACGAGCTTCGCCGCCGACGCACGCTACGCGATCCGCATGCTCCTGCGGAGCCCCGGCTTCACGGCGGTCGCCGTCGCGACGCTTGCCCTGGCGATTGGCGTGAACACGGCGATCTTCTCGCTCGTCGACTCCGTTCTCTGGAAGCCGCTCCCCTACCCCGCCTCGGAACGGCTCGTTTCCCTCCACGAAGCGAATCTCGAGAGAGGCATACCCAGTTTCTCGGTTTCGCCTCCCAACTACTTCGATTGGCGCGACCGCAACCGATCGTTCTCGGCGCTCGCGGCCCTCGACACGGAGGACGCGGCGTTGACGGGAATCCCGAGACGGCCGGCGGAGCGCATTCGGACCACATACGCGACTGCGGAGCTTTTCCCGGTCGTCGCCGTGCCGCCGGAGCTCGGTCGAGGATTCACGGCCGACGAGGCGAAGCGCGGCGGGCCCCATGTGGCGGTGATCGGGCACTCGCTCCGCGAGAAGGTCTTCGGCGTCGAACGGAATGTTCTCGGCCGGACCGTCCGCCTCGATTCCGTCGACTACGTCGTTGTTGGCGTGATGCCGGCCGGGTTCGAGTACCCCGCCGGCTACGGGTCCGTCTGGCTTCCCATCGTCTTTCCGGAGAACGTGATGACCCAGCGGGGAGCCCATTACCTCGAGGTCGTGGGCCGGCTGAAGCCCGGCGTGACCGTCGAGAGCGCGGAGCGCGACCTGGCGGCCATCCACCGCGCCATCCATGCGGAGAATCCGGGCATCGCGGTTGGTTGGGAACCCGTGGCGGCCTCGCTGCACGAGCAGATCTCGGGCAAGGCGCGTCCCCCTCTCCGTATTCTGCTCGGCGCCGTGCTGTTCGTGCTCCTGATCGCGTGCGCGAACGTGGCGAATCTGCTGCTCGCCCGCGCCACCGGCCGCGAATCCGAGCTCGCAACCCGCGCGGCGCTCGGAGCGGGCCGGGGGCGGATCATCCGGCAGCTCCTCACCGAGAGCTTCATCCTGTCGGCGGCCGGCTGCACGCTCGGCATCCTGCTCGCGGGCTGGTGCGTCTCGTGGATGGTCCGATTCGGACCGCAGGACCTGCCGCGACTCGCCGAGACGCAGCTCGACTGGCGTGTCCTGGCATTCAGCATCCTTCTGACCGCGGCGACGGCCGCCCTGTTCGGCATGGCGCCCGCCCTTCGCGCCGCTCGCGGCGTCGACGCAGGACTGAAGTCCGGGGGACGCAGCCGGTCGGGCTCGCGGGAAGCCGTGGGACTGCGGCAAGGTTTCGTGGTCGCGGAGATCGCCCTTTCGCTCATCCTCCTCGCCGGATCGGGGCTCCTTCTCCGAAGCTTCGGGCGGCTTCAGAACACGGACCCCGGTTTTCGCGCGCGCCGCGTCCTGACGTACAACGTCTCCCTTCCCGAGACCCGGTACCCGAACGACGAGGCGATCGGGCGGTTCTTCAAAACGCTGTTCGAGCGCTCGCGCGCGCTGCCGGGCGTTCGGTCGGTCGCTGCGATATACGGCCTTCCTCTCGCGGGCACGCGCTTCTCCAGCACGTTCACGATCGCGGGAGAACCCCCTCCGCCGCCCGCGAACGAGCCTTCCTCGCAGCTGCGCGTCGTCAGTCGCGACTACTTCCGCACCATCGGTATACCGCTCGTGGCGGGCCGCGGCTTCACGTCCACGGATCGTCGTGGAGCGCCGGCTGTCATGATCGCGAGCGCCGCCGCGGCGCGACGTTTCTGGCCGGCCGGCGACGCGATCGGCCACCGGGTCCGGTTCGGCGCCCGCATGGGCGCGACGCGGGTGGAGGGCGAGATCGTGGGAATCGTCGGCGACATTCGCGACGCCGGTCTCGATCAGGAACCGACGCCTTTTTTCTATGGAAGCCTCGAACAGGCGCCGGTCGGGGCCGCCACCGTGATTCTCGAGACGGCCGCCGCGCCTCGGAGCCTGTCGGCGGCCGCCGCCGGGGCCGTGACTTCGATCGACCGCGACGTGCCGGTCTCCGACATCCAGTCCATGGGAGACATCGTCGCTCTTTCCATCGCCCGCCAGCGATTCGCCGCGCTTCTCGTGACGCTTTTCGCGGGAGCCGCTCTTCTGCTCGCGGCGATCGGCACCTACGGAGTCCTCGCGTACGGAGTCGGACTCCGCCGCCGCGAGATCGGTGTGCGGGCGGCACTCGGGGCGACCCCCCGCGGCGTCCTGCTCCTGATCCTCCGCCAGGGAGCTCTGCTCTCCGGACTCGGCACGGCCATCGGCCTCGCCGCGGCGCTCGGGGTGACCCGGCTCATGTCGGGTCTTCTGTTCGGCGTCGGTCCGAGGGACATCGCAGTGCTCGCATCGGCCGCGGCGATCCTCGTCGGTGTTTCCCTTCTGGCGAGCGGACTGCCCGCGTGGCGCGCCGCGCGCATCTCGCCTTCCGAAGCGCTTCGCGCCGAGTAATTGGGAGGAACCATGCACGGATTCACACAGGACCTTCGCCACGCGGCCCGGATGCTGCGCAAGAGCCCCGGCTTCGCGGCCATTGCGATCGCCACGCTCGCCATCGGCATCGGCGCGAACGCCGCGATCTTCTCGGTCGTCGACGCCGTTCTCCTGCGTCCGCTCGCCTACCGGGACTCCGGGCGGCTCGTCTGGGTGCGCGAGACGCAGCCGGATCTCCACGACGCTCCAGCCACCGCGGCGGATTTCCTCGACTGGTCGGCCGGCGTGCATTCGGCCGAGCTCGCGGCCTCCGAGTACCGGGGATTCGTGCTCACCGGCCGGGGGGCTCCGCAGAACGTGGTCGGCGCGCGGGTGACTCCCAATCTTTTCACCCTCCTCGGTACCCGCGCCCGTCTCGGCCGGACCCTCCAGCCGTCGGATTCGGAAGGCGGAGGCGGAAATCGCGTCGTCGTAGCCGAGGCGTTCTGGAAATCCCGGCTCGGCAGCCCGCCGATCGGCAGCGTGTTCCGGCTCAATGGAAAACCGGTCGAGCTCGTGGGCGTCATGCCGCGGGGCTTCGATCATCCGCGGGGCGCCGACGCGTGGGTCCCCCTTTCGATGACTCCCGAGGAGAAGGCCGACCGCGGCTCACACTTCCTGCAGGTGATCGGGAGGCTCGCTCCCGGCGGAACCCAGGCGGGAGCGCAGGCCGAGCTCGACACCCTGACGGCCCGGCTGCGGCATGATTTTCCGGACACGAACGCGGGACATGGCGCCCGGATCGTCCCGCTCCGCGACGAGCTCGTCGGCAGCCTGCGGCGGACCGTGCTGGTCCTGCTCGCGGCGGTCTCGATGGTCCTGCTCCTCGCGTGCGTCAATCTCGGAAACCTGATCCTCGCCAAGAATGCGGCGCGCTCCAGGGAAATCGCCATCCGTGCGGCGATTGGCGCCGGGCGTGTCCGCCTCGTCCGGCAGCTGCTCACGGAAAGCGCCCTCCTGTCGTTTCTCGGAGGGGCCGCCGGGATCGCGGTCGCCGCGTGGGGCATCGAGCTGCTCTCCCGGGCTCGCCCGCTGTCGTTCACCGATGCCGCGCCCATCCGCATCGACGCGAGAATCCTCCTCTTCACCCTGATCTCCTCGGTCGTCACGACCCTGCTCTTCGGGCTCACTCCGGCGTTCACGCTGGCGCGGGGCACGCTGAACGCCGCTTTGGGCTCCGCCGGCCGGACCACGGGCGGGCGTTCCCGCGCCCGCGGCCGAACGGTGCTCGCGATCGGTGAGATCGCGGTCGCCCTCGCGTTGCTGATCGGCGCCGGTCTCATGATCCGGAGCGCGAGCCGCCTGGCGGGAGTCGACCCCGGGTTCCAGCCCGCCCACGTCCTGCTCGTCGCCGACCTGACCCTTCCGGATACGCGATACGCCTCCGACGACGCGCTGCGGGCGTTCGGCCGGGCCTCCGTGGCCGCGGTGGCGTCCGTGCCGGGGGTTTCCGGCGCGGCGCTGACGAACAGCCCGCCACTCGCGGGAAACAACACATCCGGAGACTTCAAGCTCGAGGGGCGCCCCGACTGGGAGCCCGGCAGGCAGCCCCTGGCGCAGTACCGCGTGGTCACGCCTGACTACCTGCGCCTGCTCTCGATCCCGATGCGAAGCGGCCGCGGGTTCACGGAAACGGACCAGGAGAATTCGCTGCCCGTCGCGCTCGTCAGCGAAGCGTTCGCGACTCGATTCTTTCCCGGCAAGAGCCCGATCGGGACCCGGCTGCAGGTCGAATGGGGAGCGGACAAGAGCTGGAGAACGATCGTCGGCGTGGCCGCCAGCGTGCGAGGAGAGGGTCTCGACACGGCCCCGATGCCGGAGATTTATTTCCCCTTCGCGCAACATCCCGCGCACAACCCCGTCGTGCTCCTGGCGACGTCCCGTCCTCCCGAGGCGATGCTCGCTTCCGTGCGCAGCGCCGTCTGGTCGATCGATCGGGACCTTCCGCTGCGCGCGCTCGTGCCGATGTCCGAGATCATTTCCCGCTCCTACGCCAGACGGAGCTTCTCGACCGTCCTTCTCACCGTCTTCGGCTTCGCCGCTCTCCTCATCGCGTCGCTCGGCGTGTACGGGGTTCTCTCTCAGCTCGTCTCGGAGCGGCGCAAGGAGATCGGGATCCGCCTGACGCTCGGGGCACAGCGGTCGGACGTGTTCCGGCTGATCGCGGGACGCGGCCTCTTCCTGACGGCGGTCGGCATCGGGATTGGCGTCGTCGCCGCTCTCATCGTGACCCGTACTCTCGGAGCGCTTCTCTACGACGTCAGCCCCACCGATCCTCTGACTTTCGCCACCCTGACGGCCCTGATGGGCGGTGTATCGCTGCTCGCGTCCGCGATTCCCGCGCACCGCGCCACGCGCGTCGATCCGATCGTCGCCCTGCGGGCCGAGTGACGCGACGCCGGATGTCCGTATGGACCGAGAGGAGGCGCTGTGATCGCTGACATCCGCCATGCCCTTCGCGCGCTGGGACGGAGTCCCGGCTTCACCGCGGCGGCCATCGTCACGCTCGCGCTCGGCATCGGCGCCACGACGGCCGTCTTCAGCCTGGTCGAGGCAACGCTCCTCCGTAGCCTTCCCTACGACGATCCGGCGAGCCTCGTCCAGATCCACGAAAATACGGCCACGGGCGCCGCGAGCGGGCGACACGAGGAGTCCTGGAAGGATTTCGAAGCGCTTCGCGCGGGCGCGCGGACGCTCTCCCGCATCGCCGGGTTCACTCCGGCGTCCTTCACGCTGACACACGCGGAGAGACCGGAGCGGCTGCCGGGCGCGTCCGTGACCTCTGACTTCTTTCCCACGCTCGGAGTCGAGCCGCGGGGGCGGGGGTTCGCCGCCTCGGACGAGGCGCCCGGGGGCGCGCGGGTCGCGATTGTCTCCGCGCGACTTGCGCAGCGTCTCTTCGGCGACGCCGGCGCGGGAGAGGCGAGGACGATCCGGATCGACGACGCTCCCTTCACGATCGTCGGAGTTCTTCCCGCGGCGTTTCATTTCGCTCCGGTCGGCGAAGCGGACGTCTGGGTTCCCCTCCAGGTGTCGGAGGAGAGGCGCGAACGGGGTTACTGGCACTGGATCCGCGTCGTCGCGCGCGTGTCACCCCGAGCGACGCCGGCCGCGATCCGTGCGGAGCTCGCCGGCATAGGGCGGTCCCGCTCCGCGGAAGACCCGCAGCACCACCCGGCCGCGCGTTTCGAGGCCTCGTCGCTTCGGGACGAGATCGTCGGCCCGGTCCGCCCGATCCTCGCGATCCTGTCTGCGGCCGTCTTCTGCGTTCTGCTGATCGCGTGCGTGAACGTTGCGAACCTCCTCCTGGGGCGATCGGCGCGGCGGAGACGGGAGATCGCGATCCGGCTCTCGCTCGGCGCCGGCCGCGGCCAGTTGCTGCGGCTTCTTCTCGCGGAAAGCCTCGTTCTCGCCGGAAGCGGCGCGGCTCTCGGACTGTTCGTCGCGCGCTGGGCGCTCGCCGCGCTGGTCGCACTCATTCCCGCGGAGCGCCGGGCCGCGATGCCCTTCCTGTCCGAACTGCGGCTGAGCGGACCGGTCCTCCTCTTCACTCTCGCCGTGGCTCTCCTCTCGATCGCCGCATTCGGCCTGGGACCGGCGCTGGCTTCGATCCACGCTCCCCGTCTCGACGCGCTGCGCGCCGGAGCGGGATCGATTCCGGCCGGCCGCGGGGGCCGGTCCGGCTCGCGACTCGTCGCGACCGAGGTCGCGCTGACCCTGCTTCTTCTTTCATCCGCCGCGCTTCTCGTCCGAAGCACGATCCGGCTCCTGAAGTCGGATCCCGTGGTGCGCCCGGATCGCCTCCTGACGATGCACGTCTGGCTGCCGCGACGCCTGCAGAAAGCCTCGTCGATCGGCGAATTCGAAAGACACCTGCTCGAAGAACTCGCCACCGTGCCGGGAGTGAAGGGCGTGGCGACGGTCAGCAGACTGCCGCTCGGCGGCGGGGACACCGGGACGCCGACGTCCGACGACGGACGAGTCCTGTCCGATGCGAGCCTCCGAACGATCGGCGGCGGGTATCTCGCGGTAATGCAGATCCCGACTCTTGCGGGACGAGCGTTCGGCTCGGCCGATGTCGCCGGATCTCCGCGCGTGATTCTCGTCAACCGCGCGTTCGCGCGCCGCGCCTTCCCGGGCGAAGAGGCGGCCGGGCGTCGCATCACCTTCCCGTTCGTGGACGGTCCCCTCGCGATCGTCGGTGTGACCGGGGACGAGAACGTCGTCGGCCCCGAAGCCCCGGTTCGGCCCGTGGTCTATTTTGCGTCATCCCAGGATCCGTCCCCGGATTTCTCCCTGATGCTCCGCACCGCGGTCGATCCCGAAACGATCTCTGCCGCCGTTCGCGAGCGCATCGCCCGCCTCGGCGCGGACGTCGCGACGACCGGCTCCTCGAGTTTCGCAAGGCTCCTGGACGATTCGCCCGCCGTCTTCCTCCGCCGATTCCCGGCGCAGCTGATCGGCGCGTTCGGGCTCCTCGGGCTCGCTCTCGCGTCGATCGGCGTGTTCGGGGTATCGGCCCGCGACGTCGCGCGGCGCCGACGCGAGATCGGCATCCGCATGGCCCTCGGCGCGAGCCCGTCGGATGTCGCGCGCGCCATCCTCCTCGACACGGCGAGGGCGCTCGCGGCGGGCTGCGCGATCGGCGTCGCGGCGAGCGTGGGCGCGGCGTGGATCGCGCGCCGCCTCCTGTTCGAGGCGTCCGCCGGCGACCTTCCCACCCTCGCCGCCGTCACTGCGGGTCTTTCGATCGTCGCGCTGGTCGCGTGCGCGGTGCCGGCATGGCGCGCGGCACGGATCGATCCGAGCATCGCCCTCCGTGCCGATGGCTGACGCGGGATCGGCCGCCGCCGTCCTGTAAGCTGACTCCATGCGCTCGAGCTCCCCGCGGATCCTGATCGCGGACGATCAGCCGGACGTCCGCGAGGCGCTGCGGCTCCTCCTGAAGGGCGAAGGGTTCGAGAGCGAGTCGGTCGCCTCCCCGGCCGCGGTCCTGGCCGCCCTCGACACCGGAGAGTTCGACGCCGTTCTCATCGACCTCAACTACGCGCGTGACACGACGTCCGGCCAGGAGGGGCTCGACCTGCTCGCCCGGATCCCGGAGCTCGATCCGACGCTTCCGGTCGTCGTCATGACCGCGTGGGGAACTGTCGATGTGGCGGTGGAGGCGATGCGCCGCGGCGCCCGGGATTTCGTCCAGAAGCCCTGGGACAACACGCGGCTCATCGCCACACTGCGCACCCAGGTCGCTCTCGGACGGGCGCTCAAGAAAGGGCAGCGGCTCGAGGCGGAGAACCGCATCCTTCGTCACGAGGCGAGCGACGGCTCGATGGTCGCCGATTCGGCCTCCATGCGGCCCGTCCTCGAGCTCATCGCGCGCGTGGGGCCATCCGACGCGAACGTCCTGATCACGGGTGAAAACGGCACAGGCAAGGGCGTCGTCGCCCGCGCGCTGCACGCCTCCTCCCGGCGGTCGTCGCGGCCTTTGGTGTCCCTGAACGCCGGAGGAATCTCGGAGGGCGTCTTCGAGAGCGAGCTTTTCGGGCACGTGAAAGGCGCCTTCACCGACGCCCGGGCCGACCGGGTCGGGCGCTTCGATCTCGCCGACGGCGGAACGCTCTTCCTCGACGAGATTGCCAACGTGCCGTCGAGCCAGCAGGCGAAGCTCCTGCGCGTCCTCGAGACGGGCGAATTCGAGCGGCTCGGCTCGTCGCGCACGAGGAAGGTCGATGTCCGCATCCTGACCGCGACGAACGCAAACCTGCACGCGGAGGTCGCCGCGGGCCGCTTCCGCCAGGACCTCCTCTTCCGTCTCAACACGATTGAGATTCGCGTCCCCTCGCTGCGGGAGCGTCGGGAGGACATTCCGGCCCTCGCGCAGCACTTCCTCGGGCAGCACGCGCAGCGCTACCGGAAGGGCTCTCTGCGATTCGACCCTGCCGCCCTGCGCGCCCTCCTCGACCATCGGTGGCCGGGAAACGTCCGCGAGCTCGACCACGCCATCGAACGCGCCGCCCTCCTCGCGCAGGACGAGACGATCCAGGCCGCAGACCTCGGACTGCGCCGGGACTCGGAGACGGGTGCCGCCGTGCCGCTGGACGGAATGAGCCTCGAGGACGTCGAAGGCGTTCTCATCCAGAAGGCGATGGCGCGCTACGGCGGCAACGTCAGCCACGCCGCCCGCGCGCTCGGCCTCTCGCGCAGCGCCCTCTACCGGCGGCTCGAGAAGCACGGACACTGAGGAACGGGAGCAAGAGGAGTGAGAAGAGTGAGAAGAGTGAGAGGAGTCCGGAGAGTGAGAGGAGTAAGAGGCGCTCGCGCGTGACGCGGTCTCGCACGTGAAAGGCGCTCGCGGATGAGAGAGACGCGATTTCGCCGGATGGGGCCTCGGCCCGCTTGGAATCGGGATCGGAGCAGCGGCCGGTGAGCGGAAGTCGCCTGTCCCACGAACGCCGGGTCTTTCTCCTCGTCGTCCTCGCGGCGCTCCCCGGCGTCGCAGTTTCGCTTCTCCTGCTGTGGACCGGCGATTTCACGCCGAGAGTCCAGTGGACCCTGAGCGCTCTCATAGCCGGCGGCTGGCTCGCGTTTTCCCGCGCCCTGCGCGATCGGGTCGTCATTCCTCTCCAGACCGTGTCGAACCTCCTGGCGGCGATGCGGGAAGGCGATTTCTCGATCCGCGCGCGGGGCGCCCGCCCGGACGACGCCCTCGGCGAGGTGCTCATTGAGGTCAACGCCCTCGCGGAAACTCTCCGCCAGCAGCGTCTGGGCGCGCTCGAAGCCACGGCGCTACTGCGCAAGGTCATGGCCGAGATCGATGTCGCGGTCTTCGCCTTCGATTCCGAGCGCCGGCTGAAGCTCGCGAACCGTTTCGGCGAGACTCTTCTCGGGCAGCCGGAGCCGCGGCTGCTCGAGCGGAGCGCGGCCGACCTCGGACTCGATGCTTTCCTGGACAGCGACTCGCCGCGAATCGCGGACGCTGTGTTTCCGGGAAGGACCGGAAGATGGGAAATCCGCCAGAGCACCTTCCGGCAGGGCGGCCTTCCCCACCACCTGCTCGTGCTCGCCGACGTGAGCCGTCCCCTCCGGGAGCAGGAGCGCCAGGCCTGGCAGCGCCTGATCCGCGTCCTCGGGCACGAACTCAACAATTCCCTGGCCCCGATTCAGTCGCTCGCGGGGAGCCTCGAGAGCCTGGTCGCCCGCGAGGACCGGCCCGCGGATTGGCGCCAGGACATGCAGCGCGGGCTCGGCATCATCTCATCGAGGGCGGAAGCCCTTTCCCGTTTCACGGGAGCGTACGCGCGGCTGGCGAAACTGCCGACACCCCGTCTCGCGCCGGTCGAGATCGGGGCACTCCTCGCCCGCGTCGCCGCGCTCGAAACGCGACTGCCGGTCCGCATCGCGGTCGGTTCTCCGCTGACGGTTTCCGCAGACGCGGACCAGCTCGAGCAGCTCCTGATCAACGTCGTGCGCAACGCCGCGGACGCGGCTCTCGAGGCGCCTGCAAACGGGGGCGGAGGAGGAGGAGTCGCGGCCGGATGGACGCGGACCGGCGGCGCCTTGCCGCGGGCGGAGATCTGGGTGGCGGACGACGGGCCCGGCCTCCCCAACACGAGCAACCTCTTCGTTCCGTTCTTCACGACGAAACCGCAGGGCTCCGGCATCGGCCTCGTCCTCTCGCGGCAGATCGCCGAGGCCCATGGCGGGTCGCTCACTCTCGAAAACCGTGTTCCGAAAAGCGGATGCCTCGCGCGCCTCGTGCTGCCCATCGGATAACTCGTGGTCCGCTGGCCGCTGTCCAACGTCCGTTTTGGTCCCATTCCTGGAGACGCGGACATCGGAGATTTCCGCGGCTGCGGAACAAACGACAGCCTCACGCTGGCTTGCTTCTTGCTCTTTTCAGCCTGTTGTTAATAACGGGGGTGAAGCCATGCGTCGTTGCAATTGTCATTCGGCCGCCGGAAATGCGGCGGCTCTTTTCGGGGGCATCGGAATCGGCGCCGTGCTCATGTACATTCTCGATCCGGACCGCGGCCACAGGCGCCGGGTGATGGGACGCGAGCAAGCGCTCGCATTCGCTCATCGAACCGGGCGAGCGGTCAGCGCGGCATCGCGCGATTTGACGAACCGGGCCCGGGGCGCGGCCTCCGAGGTGCGGTCGGCCTGGGGCGGGGACGCGGAGCGGCGGGCTTCGGCGGAGCGCCGCACGGAGGCCCGGCAGGAGCAGGCACGGCACAACGGCGATCACCGGCCGGCCTCGCCCAACGCATCCATGGACGGCAATGCCGTGGCCGCGGAACCCACGGCGAAAGAGGAGTTCTGATGGAGGACATCGATTCGGGCACGCGACTCGCGAGCCGCCGGATCGCGATCCTCGTGGAGAACGGATTCGAGCAAAGTGAGCTCGAGCTTCCGCGGAAAGCGCTCGACGAAGCGGGCGCCAGAACGGAGGTCGTGTCGCCGGCGGGGCCGACGGTGAAAGGCTGGCGGCACTCGGACTGGGGCGATGAGGTGCGGGTGGACGTCGCGCTCGATGACGCCGACGCCTCGCACTATGACGCGCTCCTCCTCCCGGGCGGCGTGATGAATCCGGACAAGCTGCGACAGGATCCGCGCGCGATCCAGTTCGTCCAGCGGTTCGTCGCGGCCGACAAGCCGATCGCGGCGATCTGTCACGGTCCCTGGACGCTCATCGAAGCCGGGGCGGTCCGGGGAAGGCGCATGACTTCGTGGCCGTCTCTCGCGACCGACTTGAAGAACGCCGGAGCGCTCTGGGTCGATGAAGAGGTTGTCGTGGACGGAGGCCTCGTGACCAGCCGCAAACCGGATGACATCCCGGCTTTCAATCGTAAAATGGTCGAGGAGTTCGCCGAACAGCGACGCGTGGCCGTTTCCGGCGCCCCCGCCTAGCCGCCCGCGCCGTGCCGGCGCACAGGAGGATCTTCATGAAATCCGTCGTCGGAATTTTTCGCGATAGGGAAGCCGCGACGCGCGCAGCAGCCGCGCTGCGGGACATGGGAATGGGTCCGGCCCACGTCAATGTGCTCCTGCCGGGAGACGCCGACAGCGCCTCCGCAGCCGGCAAGGTGGAGACGGCCGACATGGAACAGGCCGGGATGGGCCGCGCCGTCGGCGGAGTCGTCGGCGGTGCCTTCGGGGCCACAGCCGGCATGGGCATCGGCCTCGCCGCGGCGACTCTCCTCATCCCCGGAGTCGGACCGGTCGCCGCGATCGGGCTTGCGGCCGCCGCGCTCTTCGGCGCCGGCGGGGCAGTAGGCGGAGCCGCCGCCGCGGGCGCGCTGGAAGATCATACGTCTCACGGACTTCCGAAAGACGAGCTCTACCTGTACGAAGACGCCCTCCGCAGAGGGCATTCTGTCGTATTCGCGCTCGCCGAGGACGACACGCAGGCCGCCGCGGTTCGCGCGAAGCTCGACGCGAACGGCGCCGAAACGATCGACGCGGCGCGGGACGCGTGGTGGATCGGTCTGCGGGATGACGAAGCGGAGCGATACGAGAAGACGGGTGCGCACTTCGCCGCGGACGAGGCGTCGTTCCGCCGCGGGTTCGAGGCCGCCATGCACCCCGACCGGCGGGGAAAATCCTTCGACTCGGCTCGCGCCGAGCTCGCGAAATCTTTTGGCGTCGATGCCGAAGGCCCCTTCCGCCACGGCTACGAAAGAGGTCTCGAGCACGCGCGAGGCGTGGCGCAGAAATTCGAGGAGTCCGAGACGGGAGAGATTGCGCAGAGACGCTGACGTCGGACGGGTAGCCGGGCTATCCGCTGCCCGCGCACGGTCAACGTTTAACCGTTCCACCGTTCAACCGTTCCACCGTTCCACCGTTCCATCCTGTCAGGCAGTTCAGATGACGTCACCCCGGATTGGCTGCTCTCCAGAGCCGACGGTCGATCGCTGAAACGCCGGCGGCTCATTTCCCTGACATATCCTTCCTCCCCAGTTTCAGGAGGAGGGTCCATGAAGACTTCCATAATCCCGCGGCCGCTGCCGATCGTTTCGCTCCTTGGCGTGTTCCTCATCGCGGCTGCCTCGCATGCCCGCGCGGCCGAGCCGCCGCCCCGCCTGGTCGCCGTCCGGGCGGCCCGCCTGCTGGACGTCGCCGCCGGGCGCTACGTGGACCATCCGGTCATCGTCGTCCGCGGAGACCGCGTCGAGAGCGTCGGGACCTCCGTTCCCGCCGGCGCCACCGTGATCGATCTCGGCGAGCGAACTCTTCTGCCGGGGCTTATCGACGCGCACACCCACATCCTGCTCCAGGGCGACGCGACGGCGGCCGAGTACACGGTCCAGATCCTCCAGGAATATCCGGCTCATCGCGTCGCGCGTGCGATCCGCGCGATGAAAATCGCCCTCGAGCATGGCTTCACGACGATGCGCGACCTGGAGACCGAAGGCGCCGGCTACGACGACGTCGCGCTGCGCGATGCCGTCAACGAGGGCGTCGTGCCGGGGCCGCGCCTGAAGGTTGTCGGCCCCGCTCTCTCGACAACGGGAAGTTATCCGATCGTCCACTTCCGGCCCGATTGGAAGTTCCCGACCGGAGTCCAGATCTGTGACGGGCCCGTCGAGTGCCGCAAGGCCGTGCGCGAACAGATCTCGTACGGCACGGACTGGGTGAAGGTCTATGCGAACACGGGCGGACTGCGCCTGACCGAAGACGGATGGGTCGATTCGCCGCCGAACTGGACCCGGGAGGAGCTCGAGGCGGTGGTTTCGGAGGCGCACGCGCACCGGGTCAAGGTCGCCGCCCACGCGCGTTCCGACTCCGGGGTGCGCATCGCGGTGGCGGCGGGAGTGGACTCCATCGAGCACGGCGATTCGATCCGGCCCGAGGTCGCGGCCGAGATGGCCCGCAAGGGCATCGCGCTCTCCCCCACTCTCACGGTCGCCGACTATGTCGCCGGTCCGCGGGCCGAGGAAGGCTGCGCGATCTGCGCGAAGCTGCCCGAGATCCACCGCCGCTCCGTCGAGAACTGCCGCCGCGCGGGAGTCGCGATCGTCTTCGGCACCGACGCGGGCGGATTCCCCTGGACGGAGATTCCGCAGGCGCGCGAGTTCGAGCTGGAGGTCGCTATCGGGATGAGCCCGATCGAAGCGATCCGGAGCGCCACGACCGCGGCGGCCGCGCTTCTCGGAATGAAGGGGCAGGTCGGCTCGGTCGAGAAGGGGGCCTTCGCGGACCTCGTCGCCGTCTCGGGCGACCCCCTCCAGGACGTTTCGAGTCTTTCCCGGATCGAGTTCGTCATGAAGGGCGGGGAAGTCGTGCGGGCGGTCCCGGCCCGGTGATGCTGCGCGTCGGCTTGACGGGCGGGCTCGCCTCGGGAAAATCCACGGTCGGACGGCTGCTCGCGCTCCGGGGGGCGACGGTATTCGACGCGGACGCGATCGTCCGGGAGCTCTACGCCCGGGGCGCGGCCGGATCCGCCGCGGCTCGGGATCTCTTCGGCGACGCGATCCTGGATGCCGCCGGAGAGGTCGACCGGGGGCGGATCGCCGCCGTCGTCTTCGCCGAGCCCGAGAAACGCCACGCTCTCGAGGCGCGCATTCATCCCCTCGTCGGCCAGGAGATTGCGCGCCGCTTCGCGGAAGCGGAGACGGCCGGTGCCGAGGTCGCGGTGGCGGAGTCTTCCCAGCTCCTCGAGGCGAAGACCGAGTCCCGCTATGACCGGATCGTCCTCGTCGTCGCGCCGGACGAGGAGCGCGTGCGCCGCTGGGAAGAGAAGGGCGGAGATTCCGAAGATGCCCGTCGCCGGATCGCCGCGCAGCTCTCCCCCGTCGAAGCCTTCGACCGCGTGCACGACGTCGTCGTCAACGACGGATCGCCGCAGGACCTCGACCGGAAGGTGGACAAATTGTGGCGGCAGTGGAAAGAGTCGGAGAGATAGATTCGACCGGGACTGGGAAGTGCCGATTTCGCGATCTCGCGGTCTCATGATCTCGCGATCGATCGAATCAGCGATTCATCGGAGATCGGCCGAACGGCCCTCACACCCACCGCAATCGACCTCCGCCGGAGTCACGGATTCCGAATGAGGAATCGCAGGCCGGATCCTGCCGGAGCTCCAGTCACGGCCGGAAGGATCGCCGCCGGCTTCCGCAGCGCCATCCCTGGGCGCGCACAGGTCGGGGAATCGTTTTCGCGCACGATCGTCCCGTTCACGACGACGAGGTCGAAACCGCGCGAGTAGTGGTGAGGATCGTCGAACCGGGAGAGATCCTCGACCAGGGCGGGATCGAACAGCACGAGATCCGCGCGGAACCCTTCCTTGATCATGCCGCGGTCCGAGAACGAGAATCGGGCAGCGGGAAGAGAGGTCATCTTGCGGACCGCCTCCTCGAGGGAGACCAGGCCGCGCTCCCGGACGAACCGGGAAAGTACGCGCGCCGAGGTCCCGTTGCTCCGCGGATGCGGCGCACCCGATCCCGGAGCCGTGACGCCCCCGTCGCGGGCGACCATCGTCAGGGGATCCGCGAAGATCCTCTCGACGTCGCTCTCGTCCATCGTGTGGTACACCATCTGCGTTCCGCAGGCGCCGCCCCCCCGGCCCGACGCGGCACCCTCGCGGCAGATGTCGAGCGCCGTTTCGACCTCCGAGGCGATGTCGTCGGGGCGTCCCATCTCGCAGTTGATCGTGCGCAGATTCTTCCTCTCGAGCTCCGGCCGGAAGGCAGCGGAGGCGACGACGGCGTAGTCGAGGTGGTCGCGGCCGAGCTCGTCCCGAAGCCGGTGGACCATCTCGCGAGCGATCTCCGCGCGCTCCCGGCCCTTCTGGAGGCGTTGGACCAGCGCGTGGCGCAGCGATCCGCTCGCCTGGAGAACGCGGTCGGGAAGCTGCACGTCGAGCCCGCTC
>JBBSEW010000011.1:0-69283 GCA_038239305.1 Thermoanaerobaculia bacterium
CAGCAGCGCCGGGTCGAGGTTGTCGAGGCGGTTCGTCGAGGCCATCACGACCACCCCGGCGGCCGAGGCGAACCCGTCGAGCTCGATCAGCAGCTGGTTCAGCGTCTGGTCGGCCTCGCGGTTGAAGCTCGAGCCCGAGCGAGCCGTGCCGACGGCGTCGATCTCGTCGATGAAGATGATGCAGGGCGCGTTCTTTTTCCCCTGCTCGAAGAGGTCGCGCACGCGGGACGCGCCGACGCCGACGAACATCTCGACGAAGTCCGAGCCCGAGATCGTGAAGAACGGAACGTTCGCTTCGCCGGCGACGGCGCGCGCGAGGAGGGTCTTGCCCGTGCCGGGGGGTCCGATCAGGAGGACGCCCTTCGGGATCTTGCCGCCGAGCTTCTGGAACTTCTGCGGGTCCTTGAGGTACTCGATGATCTCCTGCAGCTCCACTTTCGCCTCTTCGACGCCGGCCACGTCCTTGAACGTGACCTTCTTCTGCGTCGGGGTCAGGAGCTTCGCGCGGGACTTGCCGAAGGACATCGCCTTGTTCCCGCCGGCCTGCATCTGGCGCATGATGACGAACCAGATCGCCACGAGGAGAATCAGCGGCCCGTACATGACGAGGGCCGATACGAAGGAGGAATCCTTCGCCGGCGTGGCTTCGATCTCGACGCCTTTTGCTTCGAGGTCTTCGACGAGCTTCGGGTAGCTCGGGGCATAGGTCTTGAAGGTCATGTCGTGTTTGCCCGCGGAAGGCGCATAGCTGCCGCGGATCTCGTCGCCCCGGATGGTGACCTTCTGCACGTGGCCCTGGTTCACCTGCGTAAGAAAACGCGAGAACGTGAGCTCATCGACGGTCGTCGCTCCCGTCTTGAAGACGTTCCAGGCGAGGATGATCAGCACCAGGATGACCATCCACAGAAGAAGGTTTTTGATGGTCGCGTTCAACGTGGACTCCTTAAAGGGGAAGGGCCCCGGCCAAAGAGAGACACGGCACTCCGGCCCGACCAAGCATAACGGAGGCCGGTGGGGTTTTATTGCCCGGGCCGAAGAAATCGGGCGGGTGCTAGCCGGAGCCTTCGACTTCCGCGATGTACGGCAGATGGGCGTACTGGCCGCCCGCGTCCATGCCGTATCCGACGAACCGGCCGCTCTCGGCGGAGAAGAGGCTGAAATCGACCGTCAGGTCCATCGTCCGCTCGGACGTCTTGTCCAGGATCGCCACGAGCTGGATCGCGGAGGCGTTCGCGGCGGCGAGCTGCGTCATCAGGTACGTCTCGACGACGCCCGTATGAACGACGTCCTTCAGGAGGACGACGGGACGGTTGGCGATGGGAAACGCCGTCGCGAAATCGATCTGCAGAATCTCGGCGTCGGCCTGCCGGCTGACCGCGATGTACTCGCAGGAGAGGGGGATGGTCATGGCGCGGGCGAGGTCGGCGAGCAGGAAGGAGGAGCCCTTCAGCACGCCCACGAGGACGGGAGACGATTTCGCGAACTGCTCGTCGAGCATGCGCGCCAGCTCCTTCACGCGGGCGGCGATCTGTCCCGCATCGTGGCGTGAGGTCAGGCGTAGTTGTTCCATTGGCGGATGTCTCCCGAAGGGCGGTTGCCGAAATCGTACACCGGGTCTCCCGCCGGGCCCTTCCGGAGCGAGAAAACGAGTGTTCTGCCTCGACGCTCGATCGCGATGCGGCGTCCCGCCTCGAAGCGAAAGTCCCGCCCGCCCGCGATCCGCTCGAGAATCTGTTCGCGCTCGCGACCCGTCATCGGAGGGCGTCCGGGCCGCGCGAACGGGAGCGCGGCGCCCTCGATCGCGAAGCGCAGGAGCTCGGGATCGAGCCCATGGAGAGCGCCGGCGTCCATGAGGACGGAGCCGGGTCCCCGGCGAAGCATCGGAAGAATGCTTCGCGCGAATTCCCGGTCCAGCCGGTCCCGGTCATCCGAGCAGGACGCGGCCTCGGTCTCCCAGCGAAGACGCTCATCCGCGGAGGCCGCCGCGATGACGCGACGGATCCTGTTGCGCGCGAGCCGAAGATCTCCGTTCGTCCTGTCGCGGCGCCACGATAGCCCGCGGGCCTGGAGGAACGCTTCGATTCCGGCGCGGGGCACCGACAGGAGGGGGCGCACGACGCCGTCCTGGCGGTGGGCCCTCGGGCCGCCGAGAGAGGCCGCTCCTCCCCGGCGCTCGCGCGCGATCCGGTACGACTCGAGCCGATCGTTCCGCTGGTGCGCCGTCGCGATCCGATCCGCGCGGGCGCGCGCGGCGATCTCGAGGAGCGCTGCGTAGCGCAGCCTCCGTGCACCCGCTTCGGGCGACAGCCTCTCTTCGCGAGCGAGAGCTCGCGCGTCTCCCCGGAGCGAAAAGAAGGGGAGCCCGAGGCGCCGCGCATGGTCGGAAGAGAACGCGAGATCCCGGTCCGCATCGCGGCCCCGCCATCCGTGATGCACGTGGCCGACGGCGAGCGACCAGCGCATGGGCAGAGCGAGCGCCGCGGCGCCGTGGAGGAGCGCGAGCGAATCGGCTCCGCCCGAGACCGCCAGCAGGATCCTTGCGCCGGGGGGCAGAAGGATCGCGCTCTCGCCCGCTCCCCCCGCCGTAGCGCCGCGGAGAGCCTCGAGGACAGCGGTCGGCGATCCGGCGGACATGCCCTTGATTCTACGGCGCTCTCTTCACCATCCGGATGCGCGCAGCGGAACGGCCGTGTCGGCTCTCGGGAAGCGCCGCCGCCGCCCGCAGGACGGGCGGCGCGCGGAGTCGAATCCCGACGTCCGGGATCAGAACGAGATGGTCAGGCCCGCGAAGAAGCGGCGGGGGGGCGCCACGTAGAGCTGCGCGTCGCCGATCTCGCTCTCCGCGACGTAGTGGCGGCTCTGGCCGAGGTTCCGGCCTGCGAGGGAGAAGCGATACCGGGAGAGGGTGTACGAGAAGCCGGCGTCCCACTCGAAGAACGGGTCCATGTAGGCCTCGTTGATCTTGTCGAACGGCCGGCGGCTCTGATGGCGCAGCGCCGACCAGAACCCGAATCCCTGCTTGGGCGAATAGGCGACGCGTCCGTTCCACAGGTCGCGCGGCACGAGCTCGAGGCGCTGGCCGTCGGCGATCGTCAGACCGTTGTCGGGATCGATGAAGGAGAAACGGATGTAGCGCGCGTCGTGGTGCGCGTAGCCGGCCTGAAACGAGAAGTCCGGCATGCCGGACGGCCGGTAGCCGACTTCTGCCTCGAGCCCCTGGAATCTCTCGGCGCCGGCGTTGACGAGACGCGGATTTCCATCCTCTCCGACGGTCGAGACGACGAGGTTTTCGAAGATCATGTGAAACACCGAGACGTCGAACGACAGCTGCCGGTCGAGAAAACGAGTCTTGAAGCCGATTTCCTGGCTGCGCGTCCTCTCGGGATCGAGGATGGTCGCGTCCTCGGCTTCGTTGAGATTCGGAGCGGCCGGCTTGAAGGCGGATTTCGCCGCCACGTAGAAATTGACGGAGTTCACAGGTCCGTCCCGATCGGGGACGAGCCGCACGAGCGCCGAAAGGCCTCCGGACCACTGGCCGTCCGAACGGTGGTCGTTGGTCACGGCGGCGTCGGGCTCGCCGACCTCCTGGCCGCTCGCAAAGAGTGTCTCGGAGACGAGGTCGTACCTCGCGCCTCCCGAGATCGTGAGAAACGGAACGGGAGTCCACTCGTCGTTGACGTAGAAGCCCACGAACGTCCGCCGGTCGCGGAAGGAGCGGTGGTCTCCCGTGGGCGTCTCGGCGAACGTCGGCACGGCGACGGGATCGATCTGGAATTCGATGTCGAATCCGGTGCCGACGGCGGTGGTCTTTCCCCAGGTCACGGCGGCGCCTCCGACGACGCGGTGATGGCCGAACGCTTCGAAGTTCGCCGTCAGGTGGAGGTCGTCGTACACGTCCGTCTCGCGCGGAAAGAGCGCGACGCCCGCCGCGGTGGCTGTGTTGTCTGCGATCCCGTCGATGAAGGACCGGATCGAGATCTGGTCGTCGCGGGCGACGCCGAGCACGTTCTCGAGCCGGAGGGCGGACGTGAGCGGAATCTCCAGCCGCGTCGTGAGCGAGTAGATGCGGTGGTCGATCCGGGCTCCGTCGACCTCGTAGTTGCGGTCGGGACGGAATCCGGGAATGACCTCCCCCGACGGCGGATCGACGGGCAGGGGAGAGCCGAAGAATTGCGTGTTGCGGGCGACCTGCGCGATCGCCATGAAGCTGCCGCCGCCGGAGAGAGGCAGGTCGAGGCGGACACCGCCGCGATCGTCCTTGAAGTTCGTCCGGTCCTGCCAGCCTTTCGAGCGGTCGAAATCCCCGAAGAACCGGATGTGGCCGGCGCCGAGATCCATCGTGTGCGAAAAGTGGAAGCGTCCCTCCTCGAACGATCCGCCGCCGAGACGGACCTCCGTTCCGTTGACTCCCGCGCGGGTGAAGACCTGGATCATCCCGGCGAACGCGGAGACGCCGTAGAGCGTACCCTGAGGGCCCTTCACGATCTCGATGCGGTCGACGTCTTCGATGTCGATCTGGGCGAGCGAAGGATTGAACGGGCCTCCGACTGGCACGCCATCGACCATGACGAGCAGGGCGTCGAACTCCTTCAGCCCCCACATGCCGATGTTCGGCAGCCGGGCGCCGTTGTCGCTTCCGAGGCCGGTGTCGATGCCGACGACGTCCTGGAGCGCATCCGCGAGGGTCCGGACGTTCTCGCGGCGCAGGCGATCGCCGGAGATCACGGTGGCCTGTCCCGGGATCTCCGTCTCGATCTCCGGACCGCGCGCGGCGGAAACGACGACGTCTTCCTTCACGGCGGGAGCGGCCGCGACGGGCGTCGGCGTCGGCGTCGAGGTGAGGGAGGCCTCCTGCGCGAGAGCGGGACGCGTCCCGAGAGCCGAGGCGGCCCCGAGTGCGCAAAGTGCGAGCAGAGTGAGTCTCGGTCGAAACATGGAAATCTCCTCCAATCGGTGGTCGTCGTTTGAGAAACGAGCGAACGGCGGACCGGTGGACGAAGACGTCTCAGAGTCGGAGTGCGACGGCGGGGGAGACTTCGGCGGGGGCGTCGCGGGCAAGGATTCGGGCCGCCGGGAGGCGGCGGGAGAAAAGCGACCGGGAGGAGGAGCGGGCGGGGAGGGCCGGGGCTGGACGATGATCCGCGGCCGGGGCGGTAGCGGGCGACGCCCGGATCGTTTCCGGCGACGCGGAGTCCATGCTGGACGAAAGAGGGCAAGGCGGTTGTCCGCGCTCCGCCTCTTCCGTTCGCCACTCGTCGCCGGAAGGGAAAAGAATTTCGGGGTCGGGAGCGGCGACCGTGTCGATGGAGAACTCGTCGCTCATGCAGACGATGCGCTCTTCTCCGGGCTCGCCATCGTCTCCGGCGCGCAGGGCCAGCCGGGCATGGGACGTCGGAAGCGCCGGCACGCGCCAGACGAACTGGTCGGTGTCGAGCGAAAGGTCCCGCGTGAGGCGAAGCGGAAAGGTCCGGCCTCCGTCCGCCGAAAAGAGCAGCTCCATCTCCCCCTCGCCGGTCCGCGTCACGGGACGGTCCCACGTGACACGCAGAGAGAGCCCCGGCTCGAGGCGGGAGTTCTGGGCCGGCGAGTGAAAGCGCGGAGAATCCGGCGCGGCGGACGAAGCCCGCGCGATTCCGGCGCTGAAGACGACGGCCGCGAAACCGAAGGCCGCGACCACCCGCCGGGCGAAGGGGGACATTCCCGCGATTCTAACCGCGCCGCCACAGGGCTGGTGTCCGTGCTAGCATCCCCGGTCCTCGCGAGGCGGTGTAGCTCAGTTGGTCAGAGCAAGCGGCTCATATCCGCTGTGTCCGGGGTTCAAATCCCTGCACCGCCACCAAATTTCCTGGGAGCCTCGCCGTTTTTTCGGCAGTTTGTCTCTGAAAGGTCTGCGCGGTCCTGCGCTGATCGATCACCGCCCGGAGCTCGCCTTCGAGCGGGACCGAACGCGCATCAGCTGGGAGCACGTCGTGTCCTCCGCACCTCTTAAGACATCTGCGTCCCCCTGACTCTCGCGGGGAAACCGTCATCCACTTCTGCACGTGGATGGCCCACCCGTTGAACGACGTTGCGATCCAGTGACCTATCAACCGGCCATATCCGACGCGCGGTCCGATCCAGCTCTGCCGGAAGAAGAGGAGCGCCTCCAGCTCCGGGAAGGCGCCTTTGACGATTCCTCCAGTTCGGTCGGGCGCTCGCCGCCAGCCTAGTTGGGATGGTGCTCCGAGTGCTCGTCCGATTTGCCAGGACTGGGCTTGCCTTCCATCCCCTTCATCATCGGGCACTCCATCATGTCCTTCATCATTCCCATGTGCATGTGCTCCATCATGTGTTTCATCATTTCCGGCTGCATCGCCATCATCTGCTGGCGCATCTCTTTGCGCTGGCGGACGAGCTCGGAGACAACCGCGGCAGTGGCATCAGCCTTCTTGCTGCCTTTCGCGGCGTCCATTGTTTTCACCAGGTCATCGAGCCGCACGTCCATGGCGTCCATCTTGGCCATCATCTCCTTGTGGCGCGCCATCATGGATTCGTCCATCATCTTTTCGTCCATCATGCCGGGCTTGGCCGGCATCTCCATCTTGTGTGCGGACGACGACGGAGGGGGCGTCGGCTGCTGCGCGCACAGGGCGGCGGCGCCGAAGGACGCGAGGAGGACCGAAATCGGTCGACTCAATTTCATGGAATGACTCCTTTTCTTAACCCGTGACTACTCAATTGATTGCTTCAAGATTCCCCAAGGTCGCCTGGAGGCATCCGTCAGCCGAGACTCTTAAGACAAGCAAAAGAACGCCGACCACGACCACGATCCAAAAGATCCGAAAGATCCAAAGGACGTTCCTCCAACCCATTCCGTGATCCCCGTGCATCTCGATCGCCTTTCTATCCTTCGCTTAGACGATATCGCGATCACGCCGTGCCCTCCTGATGCGAATGCATCGGGGTACCCCCATACCGACAAGTCGGATTTGAGGAACGACTGCTATCATACGCAGGATGTACCACAGGTCCAATACTAGGTTTCGCTCACCCCGAGAGGCTCAGGCTATGGAAGGTCGCGCGGATGCAGACGAGCGTTCGCTCTTCGAGAGTGTCGCCGTTGCGAGCAGGAGAAACTCGGGGTCATCCTCAAGATTTGCTTGAATCGGCCGGTTCCTCAGGAACTGTTGTATGAAAAGGAAGAGTTATGAGAAAGATTGAGTCCGTGACTCTTGGCTTCTCGGTAGCCATCACCGCAGCGATCGCTTGGACAATCTGTTCCATCGTGGTCGCGATTGCGCCCGAGCAGACGCTCGCCGTAACCCGAGACCTCTTTCACGTTCTTTCTGGCAACGTTCAATGGGGGGTAACCTGGGGCGGCTACATGATGGGTCTCTGCGGGTGGAGTGTCGGCGCTGGCATCTTCGCTTGGATCTGCGGCGTCCTCTACAACCGCATGCTGCCCGCGGAGCACGCAGCCGCCGCTCGCGGGTGACCGGCGTGATTCCTGTTCGATCCTGACCAAGGCGAGCAAACGGCCTTTGGAGAGGAATGGCGAACGAGGTAATCGGTATGGACAGCCGTCAGGGATCGCAAGCAGGTCCCGTGGAGCTCATGAACGAGAGAAATGGTCAAGCGCCGATGAGCAATGATCGGCCTCCAATTTCGCCTGATGGCCTAAAACGCCAGGTGCCGCGGCTCTTTCTTTCGTGGTCCGGTCCCGTGTTGCCTCGGTGGGCGAGAATTCTTCTCGAAACCGTGTTAGCCATCTTGGCGGCGGGTGCCCTGTTGTTGGCGGCTCGGTACTGCATGCCCCGGTGAAAGACCAGGACGGCGCATGGCCGACTCCGGCGCAAATCTTGCAGTAATCTCGATCATAACAAGGAGACTCTATGGCAGACGAGGGCAAGTGCAAGAACTCGGTGTGCAAATGTCACGAGACCAAGGTGGGCGGATGCTGCTCGGATCCCTGTACTCAAGGGAAGAAAACGGACGAGGGCAAATGCGGATGCGGCCACCCCGACTGCGTTAACGCCTGAATCTTCTCCGATCCGGTGCCGGGTCCTGCAAACCGGCGCCGGTCGGACCATTCAGGAAATCAGACTCGCGCGCTGACTCTCCAGCGCGCGCTGACTCTCAAGTGGAAAGTGTCGGAGCTTTCTCAAGATTGAGTCGGCCCAGTCTCAGCGAATTTCCAATGACGGAGACCGAACTGAGGCTCATTGCCGCTGCGGCGATCATCGGATTCAGGAGAAGGCCGAAGAAGGGGTAGAGAACTCCCGCCGCGATCGGGATTCCGACGGCGTTGTAGATGAACGCGAAGAATAGGTTCTGTTTGATATTCCGCATCGTTGCACGCGAAAGTGCACGGGCCTGCACGATTCCGAGGAGGTCGCCGCGCAGGAGCGTGACCCCGGCGCTCTCCATCGCCACGTCGGTTCCGGTACCCATCGCGATTCCGACTTGAGCCTGGGCAAGGGCCGGCGCGTCGTTGATTCCGTCGCCCGCCATCGCCACGAATCGTCCTTCGGCCTGAAAGCGCTTGACCGCGTTGACCTTGTCTTCGGGGAGAACTTCGGCGACGACCTCATCGATTCCCAGCTGTTTCGCAACTGCATTTGCCGTCGTTTTGCTGTCGCCGGTCAGCATGACGACGCGGATCCCGTCCTCGCGAAGCAGCCGAATCGCTTCGGGACTCGTTTTCTTGATCGGGTCGGCGACCCCGATGATTCCAGCGATCTTTCCCTCCACCGCCAGGAAGATCGTCGTCTGGCCCTGACTCCGCATTTCCTCCGCGCGGTCCAGGACGCCGGCCGAATCCACGTGAAGTTCGTCAAGTAGCGCTCGATTGCCGAGGGAAATGGCCCGTCCGCCGAGGCGCCCCGAAACGCCGCGGCCCGCCAGCGCCTTGAATTCCTCTACGGTCTCGAGCGGAAGTTCCTTTTCCCCAGCGGCTGCGAGAATCGAGGCCGCGAGGGGATGCTCGCTGCCGCGCTCGAGGCTGGCCGCGAGCCGGATCACCTCCGACTCGTCGAATCCTGGCTGTGCGGACACCGCCGCTACGCGCGGCTTGCCTTCGGTGATTGTTCCGGTCTTGTCCATGACGAGAGTGTCGACCTTCCTCAGCGATTCGATCGCCTCCGCGTTTCGGAAGAGCACTCCGGCACGTGCCGCCTTTCCGGTCGCGACCATGATGGACATGGGAGTTGCCAGTCCCAGGGCGCACGGGCAGGCGATGATCAGAACGGCAACGGCATTCACGAGCGCGTGCGCCATTCTGGGGTCGGGACCGAGAAGAGCCCAGACAGCGAACGTGATGACCGAGATCGCAATGACGATCGGCACAAAGTAACCCGCAACCACGTCCGCGAGCCTCTGAATCGGAGCACGCGTCCGTTGCGCCTCCCCTACCAGGCGGACGATCTGAGCCAGCATCGTCTCGGCCCCGACGCGTTCCGCTTTCAAGATTACCGAACCGGTCCCGTTCACTGTCGCTCCGATCAGATGATCACCAACATTCTTTTCGACCGGAATCGGCTCGCCAGTGACCATCGACTCGTCGACGGCGGTGCTGCCCTCGAGCACTGAGCCGTCTACCGGAATTTTCTCTCCGGGCCGCACGCGTAGCCGGTCGCCGACCTGGACCTGATCCAGGGGAATGTCCGATTCGGAGCCGTCCTCTCCGACGCGCCGGGCCGTCTTGGGCGCCAGATCCAGGAGCGCGCGGATCGCGGCACCGGTCCGGCCCCGGGCTTTGAGCTCCAGCACCTGGCCCAGCAGCACGAGCGTGACGATCACGGCGGCCGCCTCGAAGTACAGGCCCACCTGTCCGAAGGCGTCACGGAAAGAAGCGGGAAACAGGCCCGGGAGGAAGACCCCGGCGAGGCTGTAGAGATATGCGACCGAGACCCCGAGCCCGATGAGCGTGAACATGTTGAGGCTGCGATTGCGGATCGACTGGACGAATCGGACGAAGAAGGGCCAGCCGCCCCAGAGAACGACCGGAGTCGCTAGTGCGAGCTCGATCCAGGGCAGCGCCGAGAGGGGCGCTTTTCCCAGCCGACCCGGGAGCATCGCTCGCATCGCGAGGATCAGGAGAGGGACGGAGAGAATGGCGGAGACCCAAAACCGTCGCCGCATGTCGACGAGCTCGTCACTCTCTTTATCGATCGCAGAAACCGTCATCGGCTCCAGCGCCATGCCACAGATCGGGCAGCTTCCGGGGCCGTCGCGAATGATCTGCGGGTGCATCGGACATGTCCACCGCGGGCGAGACGCCGCCGGCATGACGGATTCGAGAGCCATACCGCATTTCGGGCAGGGGCCGGGAGTTGAGCTCCGCACCTCCGGATGCATCGGGCAAGTGAATGCCGCGCTCGCCGGAGGAGTGGGCGAAGCGTGTCCCTTTGCCACCGGCGATTTTTTCGGCGGCTCCTTTACGACGTAGCTCTGGGGTGCCTTGCGAAACTTCTCCAGGCATCCAGCGCTGCAAAAATAGAATTCCGTTCCGCCCCATGCCGTTCGGTGGGGCGTGTTCTCGGAAACCGCCATCCCACAGATGGGATCGACGTGGTTTGCCGCGGTCGTTGCGACGGGCAGTTTGATGGGGTTCACTTCTTCTCCCCTGACGGAAATGGACAGCCGTGAAATGTCGAGCTATCGAGTCCAAGCGTGCAAGCGAGTCCTGCCCGCGGTTCGGTTCAGGCGAGGGCAAATAGTCGACTTGCTGTCTTCCGTGACTCAAGCGACCTTCGCGCATCCAGTGCCCTGCTCGCGTCCCTCAGCATACTCCCGGGGAGTATCGTTCCTTGCCGACGGAATCTTGGGAGTATTCTCGGGGTTACGAGGCCTGACATGAAGTTTCGGAGTCCTCTCGCAATTGTGCTGGCCTTGATCCTGACTGCGCTGCCGGCGTTCGCGGGAGTGTGCGATCTGCGCTGCGCTTCGGTGCAGGGCCTGATGCGTCCTCTCCGAACCGACGGAACCAGGGTTGCCGAGACCGGAGGTGCTTCCGGTCCTGCTGCCAGCGCGTCGTGTCCCCTTCACTCCGCAGAAAAGCCGGGCTCCGCGCCTACCAGACCGTCGCCCAGACCCTGCCACGGCCAGCGTAACGGTGGCAGTAACGCCGTCCTCACGACCTTTCTGATAGGTTCGTCGATCGCCTCCGGTCACTCACCCGTGGCGGAGCTTTTCGCAGTCGAAAACAGTCTGCCCGGACGGGCGAATCTGGTCCGGTCAGACGCATCAGCGTTCGGGCGAATGCCTCGATCCTCCCCGCTTCCTTCGATTCTCCGACTCTGAAGTCTCGTTCAAAACTGACTCGGAACTGCGTCCTCGCGTTATCGCGCGTGGACCGAGCAGATCAGAAGTTCACGAACGAGGTCCAGAAATGGAAGTATTCAAGTCGGCGCTGTTCGTCTTCCTATGGTTGATCACCGGTTGCGTCCTTGCGCAGCAACAGCATTTTGTTCCTCAGGCCCCTAACCCCTCACCGACGCCCACCTCCGAAACGGCACGCTCTGCCGAAGACTCGATGAAGGGTATGGACCATAGCCACATGGATATGTCGAGTGCCGAAGGACCGGACACCGACCGCAATCTCTTCCAATCCGACATGAATCTCATGACCGGCATGACCCCGCAGGATCCGATGGCGAGCATGAGCGGCATGACCGGCTGGCATCTGATGGACATGGGAGTTGCGCGACTGTCCTACAACCGGCAGGGAGGCCCGTCGGGGGCGACACGGGTCGAGTCCAGCAACTGGAACATGGTCCACGCCCAGACAGCGATCGGTGGGGGTCGGCTCTCGCTCATGATGATGAACTCGCTCGAGCCCGTGACCTTCGCCAAGCTCGGTTCCCCGGAGCTCTTTCAGACGGGCGAAAGCTACCGGGGACAGCCGCTCGTCGATCGGCAACACCCCCATGACTTCTTCATGAACCTCTCCGCGACGTACAGGCTGGACTTAGGGACCGATGCCGGCGCGTGGTTTCAGCTCGCGCCGGTCGGCGAGCCGGCGCTCGGGCCCACCGCCTTCATGCACCGTGCTTCTTCGGGTGATAACCCGACGGCGCCCCTCGGCCACCACTGGGAAGACTCAACCCACATCGCCTACAACGTGATCACGCTTGGGGCGGGCTGGAAGTGGGTCGCCCTCGAGGGTTCCGCATTTCGCGGACGAGAGCCCGACGAAAACCGCTGGGATATTGACGGGGGAAGGATCGACTCAGCCTCCCTTCGCGCGAGGTTCTTCCTGGGGGCCGGCTGGTCCGGCCAGCTCTCCCACGGCTATCTCCGGCAACCCGAGGCTCTCGTACCCGGAAACACGCACCGGACCACAGCTTCCCTGGACTACGGAGCGGCAGGCGACCGGCCTCTCGCCGTTACGCTGATGTGGGGTAGAAACGTGGAAACGCACGGTACGAGCGACGCATATCTGGTCGAAGGGGCCTTCCAGCTGACTTCGAAAGACCAGATCTACGGCCGGGCTGAGCTCGTTCAGAAAGATCGCGAGCTTCTCGAATCGAAGCAGCTTTCCGTCGGCCAGGACGGAGCCTGGGAAAGTCTGGTCCGGGTCGGTGCCTACACCGCGGGCTATGTCCGGGATTTCAATCTGGTGACCGGGCTACGGACCGGAATTGGATCCGATGTGACGGCTTACACGTTTCCATCGTCCTTCAAGCCCATCTACGGAAGCTTCCCTCTCTCCGTGCACGCGTTCCTGCGGCTGCGGTGGGGGACTCCTCACGGCGGCACCGGACACGACGCGCACGCCGGAATGAGGATGTGATTGCGACATGAAGACAACCGGCAAGATCGCGGTCGGAATCCTCTCCGTTGCTGGCGCGGTCGCGATTGCTTTCGGCCTCTGGTTTCTCGAGGGAGGAGTTGGCGCGCGCCAAGCTCCCGGTCCCGTCGAAACCCGCGTTGCCCGCACGATCCGGCGGCGGGTCATTTCGCTTTCAGTGCGGCGGCTGGTAAGTCCAGTCTCGAGCACGCCCGCAGTTCTGGAAGAAGGCCGAAGCCACTTCGCCGACCACTGCGCGTCCTGCCACGGTAACGACGGGAAGGGCGTGACCGAGATCGGGCAGAACCTCTACCCTCGTGTTCCGGACATGACGCTCCGCGAGACTCAGGAGCTTTCAGACGGCGAACTCTTCTTCATCATCAAGAACGGCGTTCGCCTGACGGGGATGCCGGCCTGGGGAAGTGACACGCCGGAGGACGATCTCGCATCATGGAAACTTGTGTTGTTCCTGCGACACCTTCCGTCGATGACGACGGCGGAGGTCGAGCAGATGAAAGGGATGAATCCCGTCAGCCCGATTGAGGCGAAAGAGCAAGACGAAGTGAACGATTTTCTCGAGGGACACGACAACCGTCCTCCGTCGACCAAATTGACACCGGCCGCACTTCGCGGCCACTAACCGAAGGCCTCCATGCGAAAAATGCTCGTTTCTCTGTCTATCGTTGCGGTTCTCGCGCTCCCCGGAGTTGTCCTGGCTCACGAGGGTCACCACCACGTCATGGGAACTGTCACGGCTGTCGACGCGACGCATGTCGAGCTCAAGACAACCGATGGTAAGTCCAAGTCCGTTCCCATCCATTCGGACACGAAATTCATCAAGGGAAGCAAGGGAACGATTGCCGGGACGGCTTCGGATCTCAGGATCGGAACGCGGATCATGATCGACCTCGGAAAAGACGGGTCGGCTCAGGAAATTCGACTCCCTTCCGGCAAGCCGACGAATTAAGCGCCCCGCACTTGTGGGGGCGCACGCGGCCGCGGGCAGAGTCCATGGCCGCAGCGTCCGGAGTGTCGGTGCGTCTGAACCTGCTGTCAGAGAAGGAGAGGAGATGCTGGACCGGCTCCTGTTGGGATGGTTCGTTTTCGCCGGACTGTCGGTCGTCTTCGTCGCATACGACCTGATCGTCCGGACCCCCGAGATGAAAGTCATGAAGTGGGGTTGGATTCTCGTCGTTCTCTACACGGGACCGATCGGGGCCCTGGTTTACTGGTTCTCCTGCCGCGAGCCGGCGCCGGGAACGCACGAGGACTTCGTGGCACCGCTTTGGAAGCAGACGACCGGCTCGACGATCCACTGTCTCGCCGGCGACGCGACGGGAGTCATCGTCGCTGCGATCCTGACGAGCCGCTTTCATTTTCCGATGGGGGTCGACGTCGCGGTGGAGTACGTCTTCGGTTTCGGGTTCGGACTGCTCGTTTTCCAGGCGCTCTTCATGAAGGACATGCTCGGAATCTCTTACGGTGCAGCGGTTCGTCGCACGTTTCTGTCTGAATGGCTGTCGATGAACTGCGTCATGGCGGGCATGGTGCCGGTCATGGTGATTTTCATGAGCCGGGACATGCAGGCTATGAATCCCGTCTCGTTACGTTTCTGGGGCGTCATGTCAGCGGCGACCCTGGTTGGAGCGGTTACCGCGTACCCGGTCAACAGGTGGCTCGTGAAGAACGGGCTGAAGCACGGAATGGGAACCGAACGAGTCCTCGGCAAGGGTGGGTCGAGGGTCGTCCCCATGAAGGCGATGAAAATGCCGCCCGTTCCGACGAAGACAGCCAAGGCGGGTCATGGGATCGTCTCTTCTAGTCGAAAGATCGGCGTCGCGGCGGCGACGACTCTTGCGTTGGCCGGCGGAGTCGCGATTGCCGGTCACTTCGGCGACCTCACGATGCGCGCCGGTTCGCCGATATCGCATCGGGCGAATCTCCCGGCGGGGCTCCCGGCCCGCGGCAGTTTACGCGAGCTCGTGTGATTCCTTATTTCGAACAACCTTCACTGAAGGTCGGCCCGCTGACGCTTCACGCGTTCGGAGCTCTGGTCGCTCTGGCTGTCGTGGGGGGGTACCTCTTGGCGGCCCGGCGCGCCCGCGCGAAGAGTCTGGATCCTGCGGTGATGGAGAGCCTCCTCTCCTGGGTTCTCGGCATTGGATTCATTGGCGCACATCTGTTTGCCGTGGTCGTCTACTTTCCCGGGGAGCTGCGCGCGCACCCGTGGATGATTCTGCGATTCTGGGAAAATCTGAGCTCCTTCGGCGGCGTTCTCGGAGGAGCTCTTGGCGCGGCGCTCTTCTTTCGATTTCGGCTTCGGCCCGTGAATGCAGTCTCGAGACGGTCCTACTTGGACGTCCTCGCGTTCGTCTTGCCCTTCGCGTGGCTCTTCGGTCGGCTCGCCTGCACTTTCGCCCATGACCACCCGGGTTGGGTGACGTCGTTTCCCCTCGCGGTCAGCTTGAGAACGGAACCGGCTCGTCGCTACATCATTGGCGTGTACAAGGAGGCAGGGTTGGTCTCCGGCCTGCCGCGGATGCCCGCCCTCGCCGGGATGGGATTTCACGACCTCGGCTGGTATGAGTTTCTGTACCTGATCGGCGTTGTGGTGCCTACGTTTCTGCTTCTGGACCGGCGCGCACGCCGCCCGGGATTCTTCGTCGTGTGGCTGGTCGCTCTTTATCTTCCCGTCCGGTTCGGCCTCGACTTCTTGCGGGTCGGGGACGCTCGATACCTGGGCCTCACACCCGGCCAATACGCCGCGGCGGCGATGGGTGTCTTCGTCATCGGCTACGTCCTGAATCGCCGTAGGGTCCATGGATTCCGAGCCGAACCGGCTTCGTCGCCGGTCGCGTTGGTTCCACAAGGAAGGGCCGGTGAGGTCCCGGAACATGGTGAGGACACTTAGAACCGGCTTCACAGGTTCTGGCGTTGCGTTGTTTTGAGTCATCTGACCTCCTGAGTCCCGAACGCCCGGAGCGTTCCCTTCTTTCGTGCTCGCTCTTTCATCAGGAGAAAGATCACCGGCGTCACGAGCAGGACGTGGATCGTCGAAGTGATCATCCCACCCACAATGGGAGTGGCGATCGGACGCATGACTTCTGATCCCGTGCCGGTCGACCAGAAAATCGGAAGAAGCGAAAGGATCGCCGCTGAAACGGTCATGAGCTTGGGGCGAAGGCGAAGAACGGATCCCTCGCGTGTCGCGTCGAGGACATCGTCGCGTGAGACCGCGCCTTTCACGATGCGCTTGTCCAGTGCCTCGTGAAGGTAGATCACCATCACGACCCCGGTCTCAACCGCGACTCCGTAGAGGGCGATATAGCCAATCCAAACGGCGACCGAGAAGTTGTAACCGAGCAGCCACTGCAGGATGACTCCGCCCGTCATCGCGTACAGGACGGAAAGCATGACGATCGACGCTTCCGATGCGGATCGGAAGGTCATGGTCAGCAGCACGAAAATTACGAGGAAGACGACCGGCAGAACGAGCTGAAGGGTCTTTCGAGCGTGTACCTGGAACTCGAATTGCCCCGTCCAGTCGAGCGTGGTTCCTGCCGGTAACTTCACCCGTTCCGCGACCCGGCGCTGTACGGATCGCACGAAGCCCACGAGGTCGGAGACCGTCGTGTCGACATACACGATCCCCGACAGCCGCCCGTTCTCATCCTTGTACATCGGCGGGCCGGAGACGATTCGCAGAGCCGCGAGCTGTCCCATCGGAATCTGGGCGCCGGCCGGTGTCATGACGAGGATGCGGCGCAGCGAATCGAGGTCGCTGCGGAAGTCTCGCGGATAGCGGACGAGGACCGTAAACCGGCGCCGGCCCTCCACGGTCGTCGTCACGAGTTTCCCGCCCGTGGCCGTTTCGAGCGTGTTTTCGATCTGCATCACCGAAAGCCCGTAACGTGCCGCCGCATCGCGATCGACGGTGAAGTCGAGGTAGGAGCCGCCGGTCGTCCGCTCCGCGTAAACGCTGCGCGCCCCCGGGAGATCTTTGAGCGCCTTTTCGATTTCGAGGCTCACCTTTTCGATGGCGGAGTAGTCCGGCCCGAAGACCTTGACCCCCACCGGCGTTCGGACGCCGGTGGCCAGCATGTCCAGGCGGTTCCGGATCGGCTGAGTCCAGGCGACGGGCATGCCCGGGATCTGGAGCTTCTCGTTCATGGCCGTGACGAGCTCATCCTGGGTCGCCGGGCGCATCTCGGCCCAGACCGGCCGGAACACGGGCTTGATCCAGCCGGGCCAGCCGGAGTACCAGCGCAAGTGGGAAGTTTTCGGCCATTCGGCCCTCGGCTTCAGGACGATCGTCGTCTCGAACATCTCCATCGGGGCGGGATCGGTCGAGCTCTCGACCTTGCCCGCCTTCCCGAGCACGGACTGGACTTCGGGAAACGTTCGGAGAACCCCATCCGTCCGGACCAGCACGTCCAGGGCCTGCTCCACCGACATCATGGGTAACCCGGTCGGCATGTACATGACCGATCCCTCCCGCAGCGGCGGCATGAACTCGGAGCCGAGCAACAGCGCCAGCGGGATGACGGCCGGGATGAGCAGGAAATTCAGAATCAGCGTGGTTCTGGGAAAACGGAGCGCGGCATTCAGGACCGGCGCGTACAGGCGCCGGAAGAACATCGCCACGGGATTTTCCTCTTCCGTTCGAATCCGGCCCCGCATCCATACGACCATCAGAACCGGGACGAGGGTGACGGACAAGAGAGAGGCGGCCGCGATGGCGAACGTCTTGGTGAAGGCGAGGGGGTGAAAGAGCCGTCCCTCCTCGCCGGTTAGAAGAAAGACCGGCAGGAAGGAGACGACGATGATGATGAGAGAGAAGAAGATCGGCCGGCCGACCTGACGGGATGCCGCGACGATGGCCGCCACGTGCGCGTCCTTGCCGCTCGAGGGATCGACCCCCGCGAGGTGGCGATGCGCATTTTCGACCATGACGATCGAGGCGTCGACGAGGACGCCGATGGCGAGAGCGAGCCCGCCCAGGGACATGATGTTCGACGAGACCCCGAGCAGGTACATCGGCAGGAAAGAGGTTCCGATGGCGATTGGCAGCACGGTGATCGGGACGAGAGCCGACCGAAAATGAAACAGAAAGACTACGATCACGAGAGCGACGACGATGGTTTCCTCGATTAGGGTCCGGCGGAGCGTGCCGATCGCACGGCGGATCAGCTCGGTGCGGTCATACGCGACCTCGAGCTTGACTCCGGCCGGGAACGACGGAGACAGTTCGGCGATCTTTTTCTTGACCGCCTCGACGACGGTGAGAACATTTTCGCCGGAGCGCACGACCACCACTCCGCCGACGGCTTCGCCCTCGCCGTTCCAATCGATGACCCCGCGCCGCATTTCGGGGCCGAAATGGACCGAGGCGACATCGGAGAGGTACACGGGAGTTCCGGTCGAGAGCCTCGAACGAATCGGAACGCGGCGGAGGTCCTCGAGGCTCTGAAGATAACCCCGCCCGCGAACCATGTACTCGCGCCCGGACCATTCGACGACCCGGCCTCCAACATCCCCGTTACTCTCCTGGATCGCGCCGAGAACCTCCCGAACACCGATGCCATACGACGCGAGACGGGAAGGATCGATCTCGACCTGGTATTGCTTCTGGAAACCTCCGACCGAGGCGACTTCCGCGACTCCGGGTACCGCACGGAGCCAGTAGGACAAGTCCCAGTCCTGAAACGTTCGCAGGTCGGCGAGCGAGTTTTTCCCCGTCCGGTCCACGAGGACATATTCGAAGCCCCAACCAACCCCCGTCGCGTCGGGGCCCAGATTCGGATTGACGGCGGCGGGAAGCTGGCCCTTCAAGCCGTTCAAGTACTCGAGAACCCGGCTGCGCGCCCAATACAGGTCCGTCCCGTCCTGGAAGACCACGTAGACATACGAGTAACCGAAGAAGGAATAGCCGCGGACGGTCTTGACGTGAGGAGCGGAGATGAGAGCCGAGACAATCGGATAGGTGACCTGATCCTCCATCAGGTTCGGGCTCTGGCCCTCCCAGTTCGTGTACACGATGACCTGGACGTCGGAGAGGTCGGGCAGCGCGTCGAGAGGCGTTCGGCGGAGTGCCCACAAGCCCGCGGCGAAGACGCCGCCGACGACGAGAAGCGTCAGAAACCGGTTCCGTACGCAAGCGGTAATGAGCCTTTCGATCATTGGGAATCGCCCGGCTTTCTGGCGGCGGGCTGTGCGGGTTGACCGGCCGATCCGGCCGGAGGAATCCCGATTCCCCCGATGCGCGACTCGGAATCGATCAGGAAGTTCGCCGAGGTAACGACTGTCTCTCCCGCGGAGGTTCCGGAGAGCACTTCCACGTAGTCTCCCTCGGAAGCGCCGGTCTTCACTTCCCGCGGCGTGTAAACGCCGGGCGACTGTTCGACGAAAACGATCTGGCGCTCCCCGGTCGCGATGAGCGCCGAACGCGGAACGGCGACCGCCTCGCGCTGCCGGCCCTGAAGGGAGACACGGACGAAAATTCCTGGCTTCAGCGATCCGGTCGGATTGGGAACGACGACTCGGATCTTGACTGTCCGGGTGTCTTCCGACACGGTCGGATAGATGAAATCGACACGACCGCGAAAGGTTTCTCCCGGCAGAAAGGACGACGAGACCTCCGCGGAGCGCCCGGACACGACGGCCGCGATTTCACCCTGATACACGTCCGCAAGAACCCAGACGGACGAAAGGTCCGCTATCGTGAAGAGCAGCATCCCGGAGGTGATCGCCATACCGGCGACCGCGTCTTTCTTCAGGACGACACCCGAGACGGGCGAGTACAGGGTCATCGTCTTGGAGACCTCGCCCTTCTTTTCCACGCGGTCGATCTCCGATTGAGGAATGTCCCAGAAGCGCAGGCGCTGCCGCGTGGCGGCGAGCAGGGAGAGCGCGTCCGAAGAGGCTCCGCTGCTCGAGGACTGCTGCAGCCTCCGCGCATTCTCGGCCGCGAGAAGGAGCTCGCGCTCCGTCGCGACGAGCTCCGGACTGTAGATGGTCAGAAGCGGCTGGCCTCGACGCACCGGCTGACCCGTTCGGTCGACGACGAGCCTTTCGATGTAGCCCGAGAACTTCGCGTTGACGGCGTTCAATCGACTCTCGTCCTCCGCGATGACTCCGTTGGCCTCGATCGATCCTCCGATGGGTCGCCGGACAACCTTCGCTGTGGTCACCCCGATTTCCTGGCGTCGCTCGAGCGGGACGCGAACGACGGAGAGTCCGGGCGGAGAAGCGGAGTCGGATCCCGCGGCTGGGGTCGCGTCGGCATATTTCGGGACCAGATTCATTCCGTCGGGCGCCTTTCCCGGCCGATCGGACCGTAACTGTGCATTCATGGGGTCGTACCAGTACAGGATCTTCTTCGCGGCGGACGCCGGCGCCGCAGGAGGTTCCTTCCTGTACATCGGCACCAGCTCCATCTCCATGAAGGGCGACTTGCCGGGATGATCGAAGTGGACTTCCGGCTTCATCGGGTCGTACCAGTAGGAGACTTCCCGAGAAGTCGGTTTCGGGGCGACCGCCGTAGAGCGACTCGCTTTCCTGCAGGCGCCTGTCGGGAAAAGCACGGTCGTCACGATGAAGCCGATCGCCAGGACCTTACTGTTTGTCATCAGCTGCTCCGAACGTCGGCGTTCCGTCCAGCAGGGGAAGCCCGGAAGCCTTCTGAAGCGCGGCGAGAGCACGGCCGATCGCCGACACCTGGGTGGCCGTTTCCCCTTCGTAGCCGTCCAGATCGAGGGCTGCGCGGATGTAGGTCTGAAAATCGATCTGCCCGACGGCGTATGACTCTTCGGCGGCGCGATAGTTGATCTCCGCCTGGGGGAGGATGGAAGTCCGGTAGAGCTTCGCCTGTTCGAGGCCTCGCTCGAGCTCCGCTGCCGACGACTCGACGTCGCGCCCGATCTGATTTCGAACGGCGTCGAGATCCGCGCGCGCCGACGAAAGCTCCGCCTCCATCTCGGCTCGTCTTGCTTTCAGACGCCGCGGGTGGGCAAACGGAAGGTTGAAGGACACGAAAGCGCCCGCGAGATCCTCGAAGCGAGCGCGGTGGCCGTAATACGTCGAAACCGCCCAATCGGGCCGCCGCTCGAGAACCGCAAGCCGGGATTCCGATTCGGCTCGGCGGACGATCGCTCTCGCGGCCGCAACCGCCGGGCTGCTCTCTGTCGCTCGCTCTGCGATCGTCGCCAGGTCGGGCAGAGCAGGCAGGGGATCGAGCTCGGCCATCGCCGGTACCTCCGCGTTGGGGGGGAGGCCTTGAAGCGCATTGAAGCGCGCCACTACCGCTCGCCTTTCGGCGCGGAGCGACAGAAGCCTGTTCTCGATCGCCGTCGTTTCCAGATTCGCACGGAGCACGTCGCTCTGCGCGGCCCTTCCGACGCTGTACCGCTCGGTGGCGGACGCCGCGGCTCTTTTCAGCCTCTCATGAGAGCGCTCGATGGCCTCCAGCCGGCGGTCGTACTCCGTGATGGAAAAAAAAGCGTCGGCGACGTCGGCGGCGACCGTCGCCTCGTGGACGGAATGCATCGCGGTGGCATTGGAAACAGTCGACTCCGCACCCGCCGTGCGCGCCTCCCGCTTCCCGAGTCCGGGCAACCCCTGCCGTGCCGTGATCATCTCCATCGTGAAGTCGTCCCGCGAAAGGGACAGACGTGAGACGGGTGCGTCCTTGATCCCGACCTCGACCTCCGGATCCGGGAACGTGCCGGCTTGAATTGCCCGCTGCCGTGACGCCTCGATTCGCGCTTCCATGGCGGCGAGCTCCGGGTTGGCCGAGATGGCCCTCTCGATCGCGGCGACGAGACGGGGTCTCCAGCCGTCCGGCGTCGGAGCCGGGCGGATCAGGACGGCAAGATGAAGCCACGTGAAAAGCAGAGGCATGAAAAACTCCCTCCGTACGATCCGGATTGGCCCGGATCGGCTGTCCGCGAGTCGGAGGGAGAGTCAGAGTCTCAGGGGAGAGGCGCCTGTTGGCGGCGGAGAATCCTGACTGGGCGACAGGGCGATGAGCACGTGCGAAGTGGCGAGAAGTTCGGCTTTTCGGATGGGAACAACGCCGATGCTGCACGCAGCCGTAGTTCTCTGGCAGGTCGTGAGAAAGGTGCGGGCCTCCTCCCGGGTGATCTTGCCGCCGCACCCCTCGCCGCAGCATTCCGAGGAGGACATCGACGGCCTCGGACCCTCCGTCGGGCAGCAGGTTGCACAGGAGGAAATCGGCCCGGCGATCAGCCGCAGCGCCGCAGCACCCACAAGCATCCAGATACGAACTCGCGTCACGCATGAACGATACGCCGTCGCAGACCCGTCCGCCAGGGCGCGGGGCGGCAATCCGGCGTCGCGGGCGTGCGATAGCGCCACAGGTGCGCATTTCCGCGTGTCGGTCGAGCCTGAAGTCTGCGAAAAGTGCGAATGGCACAGGAGCCATCGGTCCCTGCCAGCGCTTCCTTCAGCCAACTACCGTGAAGCGGGTGGGCCGCGGTCGGCGGGAAGCGTCGGATGTGCCCGGGTGGTTCGTGCTCGTTTCTTACTACGGCTGTAGCCCCTTCCGCAGGAACTCCGCGAAGAGGTGCGCGGCCGGGCTCTCGTACCGGCTCGTGTTGCGCGCCAGGGAGACGACTCGGTTCAGGCGCGGAGACGTCAGTCTCACGCCTCGAAGGGGTGGTCCCGGCAGCGTCAGTGCGACCCGCGGGAGGACCGCGACGCCGAGTCCCGCGGACACGAGGGCCCGGATCGTGCCGAGGTTTTCCGCGGATACCGGGATGCGGATGGTGACGCCGGCGAGCTTTGCCGTTTGAGCGATCAGGTCGCGGAGGGTGGCGCCCGGGCCGAAGGAGATGAACTCCTCCTGCGCGATGTCCTGCCAGCGGACTTGCCGTCGACCCGCGAGGGCGTGATGCGGTCCGACCGCCAGCACCAGCGGCTCTGCGTAGATCCGCTCGATGTGGAGCGTCGGAGCGTCGGCATCGATTTTCACGGAGGGAGGTTCGGGGCCCTCCCCGAGATGGATCAGGGCGAGGTCGAGGTCTCCGTGCGCGAGAAGCTCGAGCAGCGGCCGGGTGTGCGCCTCGCGAAAGACGACGCGAAGTCCTGGGTGAAGGCGATGAAAGCTTACGAGGAGGTGCGCCAACCGACCCTCGGTCAGCGACTGGAGCGCCGACCCGAATCGGATGCTTCCCCGGTGCGCCCCGGCGAAACCGGACATTTCGTCCGCTGCGCCCTCGGCTTCGCGCAGGATGCTCCGCGCATGGACTGCAAAACGAGCGCCGGCCTCCGTCAGACCGCGCGTTCGTGCTCCCCGATCGATGAGGACGACACCGAGCTCGTGCTCGAGCGCGCGGATCTGCTGGGAGAGCGCCGGCTGGGCCACGTGTAGCGTTTCCGCGGCGCCCGTGAAGCTCCGTACGTCGGCCACAGCGAGGAAGTAGCGGAGATGTCTGAGTTCCATATTTAAAACTTATCGAAGCAATAATATCAATATCTTGGACGTCTCAATTGCGTCAATTCACACTCCTCCACGTCCCGTCTGGATGGTTCGGAACCGGAGGAAAAAGGAGCCATGTCGCAGAGACCGATCACTCGTCGAACCATTCTGAAAGGCGGCGCGACCATTGCCGGCACGCTCGCGATGGGAGGCCGCCTCTTTGCCGACGGACGGAGAGCCGACGAGCACCCGACGCTCGTCGTCTTCTGGCTGAACGGGGGACCGGCCGGGCTCTTCAACAGCGCGGGATCATTTCTGGGCAACGGCGCCTTTGGCGTGACCGCCGGCAACGTCCTCGATCTCGGCAACGGCCTGTTCGTGGATGCCGGGTCGCTCGGAGCGCTCCCGGCCTTGGCCCGGGCGCATATGGCCTCGATCAATTTCCGGCATGACGTCATCCGCCCGCACGAGCACGCTCGCGCCGCCGTGCTTCAGTCGGGGTCGCGCAGCCAGCTTTTGCGACTCAGCGCCGCCATGCCGTCCTCGCCCGTCCGCTGTGCCGTCGTGAACGACATCGGCTTTCCCGCGGGCGTCGAACCGAACGGACGTCTGTGCCGCGTACGAGACCTCGGCCGTGGCGGATCTGCGCGCGACGTTTGCCGCCGTCGAGCTTCTCGTCCACGAAGGAGCGAACGTCATCTTCGCCCAGCCTGCCTACACGGGACGGGCCGACCGCCAGTTCGACACGCACGAGGACGACTCCGGCAAGGAGGCGCGGGCAATCATGGCTCCCCTCACCGCCTCGCTGTCGACTTTCCTCGAGCGAACGATCGCCCTTCCGGGACGAAATGTCGTGACGCTCTTAGTCGGCGAGTTCAGCCGCTCTTATCCGCAGTCGGATCACGAGCCCGGTGGAACCGCCACCGTCATCGGCAAGCACGTCCGCACGGGCACGGCGGGGCCGCAGCGGCCGGACGGTTCACCGCCGTTGAACGCCCCCCGCCCCGAAAGCCTTTGGGCCTACGTCGGCGAGGCCCTGCGAATCGCCGGAGCGCCTTTCGGCCGCAATCCCCACCCGGAGCTCATCCTTCCGGGCGCATCCGCGTGATGCCCGCTTCGGGGCGAGTTCCGGCGTCGCTGTCGAATGCGAGCGTGTCCCCGCTGCGGGCGGCGCGCCGCTGGTCGGCGATTGAGCGGACAGAAATCTCGCCGCAAACGGCATCCTTCTCGCATTAAGGGCCTTCGGGACGATCTGGTCCCCTGTTGTGAGGAGAAGCGATGACACGTTACGGAAAATGGATACTGGCGGTGGCGTTGACGGTGCCGACGGCTGCTGTCGCTCAGATGGCGCAGACGACTCCGGGGCCGGGCACGACTCCCGCTCCCGCTTCCGGGACGAAGAAGAAAACGGCGACGACCAGCCCGAACAGCCAGGCCGGTACGGGCAGCGAGGACTCCAAGCTGGCCCCCTCGACGGGTCAGAAGACGGACGCGAAGCAGCCGAAGGCGAAGTCGGATGACACGACGTCTTCGCCCGCGACCACGTCCGGCACGAAGGGCTCGACGAAGAGCGACGACTCGCACATGGCGGGAGTCCAGGGGTCGACCACTCCCGGACCGGATACGACCGCGACGTCCGGAACGAAGACTCGCATGAAGCGCAAGAAGATGGCGTCGGTCACAACGCCGGGCGCTGCTCCTGCGGCGACTCCCTCGAACTGATTTTTTCGCGGAATGTCAGGCGCGGGCCTGCATGGGCGAGCCCGCGCTTTTTCTTTTTCGCCGGGCCCAGCCGCGAGCCGGAATCGAAGCCGGATGCGAAGGAAGCCTTACTCTTCCCGGAACACGAGCGTGACGCAGTTCACCCCCTCCCGGTTCTCGTAGCGCACCTCGTCCGCGATCGAGCGGATCAGGAAAATTCCCCGGCCGCCCTCCGGCGCGTCGTCCAGCGAGGCGGTGAACAGGGGCGCCGGCGCCTGCAGGGGATCGAACGGCGGGCCGTCGTCTTCCACCGTGACAGTGGAATCCGCAGCCTGCTGACGGAGGCTCACCCGAAACGTCAGCCGACGCCTTTCTCCGCCGTGGCGGACGATATTGGTGACGAGCTCGTCCAGGCAGAGCTCCACCTCCGCGAGCCGCTCCGCCGGGAGTGCCAGCGCCGCAGCGTGCATCCGGAACCAGTCCGTCGCCGCCCGCGGTGCTGTCCGGTCGGCGGAGAACGATTGCTCCGCTGTCCGGTCGCCGAGAAAGATCACGCGAGCGCCGCCGCGCGCGCGGTCGCCAGGTCGTGAAACACGGGGATGATCCGGTCGATCTGCGTGCGATTGAGCACATCGGCGACTCCCGGTCGCGGCGACAGCAGCACCAGGCGCCCGCCTCGCGACGACAGGGCGCGGGCGGTGCGCAGGATCACCGAGACGCCGATCGAGGCGAGAAACTCGACGAGCGCCAGGTCGAGCACGACGAAACCCCGCTGCACCGCGGCGAGGCTCGTGAGCCTCAGGTCGATTGCGTCGGCGCCCTCCATGTCGAGCCGTCCCGCCAGGTGAATCTCGCGCACGCCGTCCTCAAAATCCTCGAACGTCAGCTCCATGTCGGTTTCCTTCCATCCGTAAATATAGGAAGATCGCGTGAACTCGAAGGTGAAATCGGAGTGAAGAGATCGGACGTCTGTTGCGCGTTTCTCGCCATGCGGATGGCCTGAAGACTCCGTTTGTTCACATCGCGACGATCCCCTTTGTTGCGGCGATCGCTCTCCTGCTCGCCGGAATCGTCTGGCTCGCGACGTGGCCTCCCGGGTTTGCTCTCGATCTTTTCGAGCAGGGGCACTGGCTCGGGCCGGCATCCGACATGCTGCTCGGTAAGGTTCCGTATCGCGAGACGTTTCCCGTCCACGGGTTCCTCTCCGACGGAGGTCTCGACTTCCTCCTCTTCCGGCTGACGGGCCCGAGCTTCCGCGCGTCCGGGATCGCCCATCAGATGCTCGGCATCTTTTTTCAGCCGGCGATCTTTCTCGTGGCCGCCGCGGCGACCCGGCGGCCGGTCTTCGCGGCGGCGGCGATCCCCCTGAACCTCGCGCTTGCGCCGGCGCTCGTGTTCGACCGGCCCGTCGCCGCCCTGCTCGCGCTCGCGGCGTTCCTGTGGGCCGTCGACTCCCGGCCGGGGGCAGTGCCGGCGTTTCTCTCGGGCGCCCTCGCCGCTCTCGGAGTTCTCTACGGGCTCGAATACGGGACGTTCGTGCTGGCCGCTCTCCTCCTCGCGCTCGGGCTCATGGCGGCAACCCGCTCGTCCGGCCTGATTCGCGGCCGTGCCTTTTTCGGCGGACTGGCCGGCGTGTCCCTTCCCTTCCTGCTCTGGCTCGCGTGGCGCGGCGCGCTGTGGGATTTCGTCCGGACGTCCTTCGTGGATCTTCCGAAGGCAATCGGACCCGTCTGGGGGCTTCGTTTTCCCGGTCCGGAAACTCTTCTCGCCGCTCTCGCGGGACATGGGACGGAAGTCGCGGGGCTCGGAGACCTCTCGCCCCGCCTCGCCGCGCGGCTCTGCCTCGCCGCGGCGCTCGGGGTCGCCGGTCTCGCGGCGTCGGTCGTGCTCTATCGCCGACGGGGCGCCTCACCGCGCCTCTTCCGCCTCGTCGCGCTGGCCACCGCCTGCCTGTTCTTCTTCCGTTCCGTCTTCGGCCGCTTCCACCACGAGGGAGGAAACGCCCTCACGGGCCCGCTGCTCCTGCTGGCGGCGTGCCTGACAGCCGGCATGGGACGGACGATGCCGCGCTCACGGTCGCGGGCCTTGCACGCCGCTGTCTTCGCGCCTCTGATCCTCGCCGCGATACTGGCCGGAGCGCTGCCTTCCGTGGCGGCGCTCGCACATGGAGCCATGACGTATTCCTCGCGTAATGCCGTCTGCCCCGGATGTGTGCGGCTTACCGGGAACCGGGCCGGCGGCGCGCTCGTGTCGGCCCCCGACGCCGCCCGAATCGAGCTCCTCCGCGGATTCGTCGAGCGGAACGCGGCGAAAGGCCCGGTGTTCGATCTCTCCAATCAACCGGCTCTGTATTTCTTTCTCGAGCGGCGCAACCCGACGCGTTTCTACCAGACGGCGCTGATGGAACCGTTTCAGGACGAGGTGTTGAAGGACTTGGAGAGAGACCCGCCTGCGTTCGTCTTCCTCTCTTCCGGCGGATATCTGGACGCTCCCGACGGGCGCTCCAACGAGAGCCGCGTGCCGCGTGTCTGGAACTGGGTCGAAGCGCGCTATCCGCGGAGAGTCCTGGTCCGGAAGACCGTGGTGGCTCTGCCCGCGCCCTGACTACCGGCGCCCGCCGGCGATCCTGGAGGCCTCGGGCAGCGATCGCAGGCGCAGCATGGCCCACACGCCGAACGCGGGGCCGGGCGCGAGCGCAGCGAAGGCGAAGCGCCATCCGACGTGTCCGACGAGGATCGGGATGAGCTGGATCGAGCCCATCGTGAGCAGGAATCCGGCAGACGTCTGGATGGTCAGGGCCGTTCCCATGTATTGCGGATCGCCGAGCTCCGTGACGCACGCGGAGAACTGCGCGGAGTCGGCCACGACGCTCGCTCCCCAGATCACGGCCACGACCGCGAGAAGGGTCGGGCTGCCTCCGTAGAAAAACCCGATGACGAGGCAACAGGCGCCGCTCACCGCCATCGCCACGCTCGTGACGAGCGTTCGCCCGAAGCGGTCCGCGACCAGGCCCGCGAAAACGCATCCGGCCGCGCCCGCTCCGATGACGAGAAACGAGATCGTCTCCGCGGCGGCGGGCGGGCTCCCGCGCAAAGCGAGGCTCGCGCGCACCATCACCGGGATCCAGGTCCACATGGCATAGAGCTCCCACATGTGACCGAAGTACCCGAAGTCCGCGAGGCGCACGCCCCGGTTCCGAAACACGCGACCGATCTGCTGGATGTCGAAGCGGGCGCGGGGGAGGGCGTACGGGCCGTCGTGGACGAAGAAGAACACGAGGAGCCCGGCGGCCGCGGCCAGCACGGAAACGAAGAGCACGTTCGACCGCCAGAAAGGCGAGCCGAGGGCGTTGACCAGGTACGGCGCGGCCTTGCCGAGCGTCAGCGCGCCGACGAGGAATCCGAGGGCCATCCCGCGCCCGCGCCGGAACCAGGTCGCCATGATCTTCATGCCCGGCGGATAGACGCCCGCGAGGAAGAAACCCGTCAGGAATCGGAGGACGAGGCCCGCGGGGAGCCCTCGCGCGGAGAGGGCGAAGAGCGCGTTGACAGCGGCGCCGGCCAGCGCCGAAACCGTCATGAGCCGCCGCGCCGCCAGGACGTCCGGCAGGTTCGCGAGGGCGCTCACGAGCGTCCCGACGACGAAGCCGAGCTGCACGGCGAGCGTCAGCCAGGACGCGCCCGTCGCGGAAAGCCCCCACTCTTTCTGGATCGCGGGCACGGAGGCGGACGCGGAGAACCAGAGCGACATCGCGAGCAGCTCCGCCGCCGCCAGAAGGGCGAGCGCGCGCCACCGCCCGGGAGACTCCCCGGTCATTTCGTTCGCGTCGCGCAGACTGCTCACGGGCTTTCTCGGTTCGACCGCCGGGACGGCGGGTCCGGCGCAGCATATCGAGGAGAAGGGGGACGGCGCGGCTGTCGCGATCGCGCTACGACAGTCCGATCGACTTGATCCGTTCCTCGATCCGCAGCCGGTCGAGACTCTCCAGGGGAAGGGCGCAGAAAAGGTCGATCCGGCGCTGGAGCTCCATGGCGATCGAACTTACGAGCCGGAGGCGTTCCGCCTCGTCCTGTACATCGTCGGGGTCGGGCGCGCCCCAGTGGGCGACGACGGGCTGTCCGGGCCAGATCGGACAGCTTTCCCGCGCCCTGTCGCAAACGGTGATGACGAAGTCGAAGGGGACATCCCGAAGCTCCTCCCACGACTTGCTGCGAGCTTCGCTCGCGTCGATCCGGTACACCTCACGAAGAATCGCGAGCACGTCGGGATTGACCCGGCCGCGCGGGCGCGCGCCGGCGCTCCAGACCTCGAAGCGATCCCGCCCCTGACGTCGGAGCAGAAACTCGGCGAGGATGCTGCGGGCCGAGTTGCCGGTGCAGAGGAAGAGGACTCGGTACGGCGGCCTTTTCTCGTTCATGAAGGCCCCTCGAGGTTCCTCGGCGAGACGAATCGCAGGAATCCCGCGGCCGCGGCGGCGCCCGCGAGTTGCGCCGCGAGAAAACCGGGGACGTCGGCCGGGCGGATGCCGGCGAACGTGTCGCTCACGCACCGGGCGAGGGTGACCGCGGGATTCGCGAACGAGGTCGACGAGGTGAACCAGTAAGCGGCGAGGATGTAGGTCGAGACGCCCGCCGCGACGCCGGCGGCGCCGTAACGGGCGGCGCCCCGGACGACGAGGACGAGACCGAAGGTCGCGACGGCCTCCGAAAAGAGGCGAGCGGACCCTTCCCGCGCGTTTCTCGACAGCGAAAAGACGGGCTCTCCGAACATGGCGTGGGCGGCCGCCACTCCGGCAAACGCGCCGCCGATTTGAGCGACGACGTATACCGGAACGTCTGCCCTCCGGAGCTCCCCGCGGAGAGACGCGTCGAGCGTGACGATCGGATTCATGTGCGCTCCGGAGATGCCGGCGAACGCCAGGATGAGGGCCGCCAGCGCGGCTCCGGAAGCCACGCTGTTCGCCAGGAGGGCGGTGGCCTGGTTCCCGGCCGAGAGCCGGTCACCCGCGATGCCGGAACCGACGATCGCGGCGAGCAGAAATGCCGTGGCGACCGCCTCGGCGGCGCCACGGCGCGGGAGCGAAATCCGCGGAAGGGAGACAGAGGAAGCTCGGGGCCGGAGGACTGACGTCATCTCAACAGCCGGAGGCGGCGCAGCAGGCGGTTGCCGCTTCCGGCTTCTCGTCGGTATCCTGGATGACCGCGTACACCTCCCACCGGTTGCCGTCCGGATCGGAGAGCCAGAACTTGTCCTGGACCGCGTAGCAGCAATCCTCCCGGACTTCCTCCTCCGAGACGATTCCGCGGGCGCGCAGCGTGTCGCGCCACTCTCGAACCTGCGCCGTCGTCTCGACGCGGATTCCGAGATGGGAGAGCGCGCCGAGCGGGCCCGGACCGGAAGACGGGAGAGTCGGCCGGATCGCGAGATGGATCTCCGGATCGGCGCCGACGAACTTCGCATAGTCCGCCTTGAGCTTCCGGGGCTCTCCGAAGAACCCGCGGTAGAACTCGACGCTCTTCGAAAGATCCGAGACGTTCAGGGAAATGTGCACGGAAGCAGGCATCGGCTTCTCCTTCTGTTCGGCTGTTCGGTCGTTTCTATAGATCGAGAACTTTCGATTCATAGGGCTAAATGTTTCAGACGGCTTTTCCGAACAGCTCCGGGATCCAGGCGATCGCCCCTTCGTTGCGCGAGTAATACATCCACCGGCCGCGCTTCTCGGCCGTTACGAGGCCGGCACGGCGCAGAAGGCCCATGTGGTGGGAGACGGCGGCCTGCGAGAGACCGACCTCCGTTTCGATGTCACACGCGCAGAGGCCGCGTTCGTCCCGGCCGATGAGGTCGCAGCAGGACTGGCCCTTCGACTTCAGCAGGTCGAGAATCTTCAACCGCGTCGGATCTCCGAGGGCCTTGCAGACCGTGACGATGTCGAGCTCGGACTTCACGCGGTTCCAATCCGCGCGTGCATGAGGGTGGCGCTCTGCGGGCACGCCGAGAGGAACTCGACGGATGAGCGCAGGGCGGGCGGTGCCGTGGAGCGATCCTCGACCTGGAATCCGAACCGGGGGAAGAACCCGGACGCGGTCTCAGTCAGCAGGTACACATCCCGCACGCCGCGCTGCCGCGCCAGGGCGATTGCTTGCGACGCGAGCCGCTCTCCGGTCCGCCGGCCGCGATCGTCGGACGCGACGACGAGCGAACGGAGAAGCGCGTCCGTTCCGTAGATTTCGAGCTCGACGACGCCGACGACTTCCGCGTCCCGTTCGGCGACGAGGGCGTCTTCGAAGTGGTCCCGAAAACCCTCGAGCGGCAGCCCCGCGGCGCCGAGAAGAGCCCGCGCCGGCTCAAAATCGTTCGTCCGGGCCGGCCGGATTGTCGCGGCAGTCATATCCATAGATCGAAGTCTATCGAACTTACCGGGTGGCGGTCAAGGGCCGGGCGCGCGCTCTGGTCCGATCCGTGCCGGGAGCTGACCGGGTGACAGCGGCCGGCATGGCCTCTCGCTCTCGACCGTCCCCTATACTCGCGTCATGCCCGGCCTTTCGGACTCCTGCGGCATCTGCGGGAAGAAATATCTCTTCAGCCTTCCGCGCTGCGGCTTCTGCCACAAGACCGTCTGCGCGGACTGCGTCTTCCGGGTCGGGGGGTCGGTGTTCTGCGGGCGCGCCTGCGGCCACACCTTCTTTTACGGCGGGGACGAGGACATCGACGACGTGCCGGCCGGGGAGCAGGAAGACGAATGAGCTCTCCGGAGGCGGCGACGCCGTCTCGGCCCTCCCGCTTCGGCCGTTTCTTCTGGCGCGACCCCAACACTCAGTTTCTCCTGCTCGCCGCAGCCGTGGGGCTCTTCGGCGCGCTGGGCGCGATCACTTTCCGACTGGTCACCAGCCGGGCCACGGCATTCCTGATGGACGCGGGGGACGTGGTGTCCGCCGCGGAGTCGCTCCCGATCGCGCTGCGCGTGTTTTTTCCCGCGGCCGGCGGATTCATCGGAGGGCTCGTGATCCGCCGCTACATGACGAAGGACGAGACGCACGGCATTTCCGAGATGATCGAGGTCGTCTCGCTCGGCCGAAGGAGCGTCCGTATGCGCCCCGCCGTCGCCCGCGTCGTCTCGTCCATCGCCGTGATCTCGACCGGCGGATCGGAGGGCCGCGAGGGACCGATCATCCAGATCGGCGCCGCGATGGCGTCCTCCCTATCGAGGCGGTTGAAGCTGTCGCCCGAGCGCGTCCGCATCCTGACGGCGTGCGGCATGGCGGCGGGGGTCGCGGGCGCCTATAACACCCCGATCGCCGCGACACTCTTCGTGCTGGAGGTCGTCGTCGGATCCTTTTCCATGACGCTCTTCGGACCGGCGGTCGTCTCGGCCGTGCTCTCCACCGTTCTCGTGCGTTTCGCGCTCGGGGACGAGCCGGTGTACCGCGTCACGGCCTTCCACCTCGAGTCGGTCTTCGAGTTGATTCCGTTCGCGGCGATCGGGCTCCTCGCCGGTCCCTGCTCCGCGCTGTTCGTCCGCTCGCTGCGGGCGGCCAAAAAGCTCTTCGCCTCCACCCGCCTCTCCGTGCCGCTCACGATGACATTGGGCGGCGCGATCGTCGGAGCTCTCGGCATCTTTCTTCCCGAGGTCTGGGGAAACGGATTCGAGGGGACGAACCGCATCCTGCGCGGCAATCCGACGATCCCCCACCTCGTGCTGCTCTTCACCGGCAAGATCGCCGCGACGTGCGCCACGATCGGGGCCGGCGGCGTCGGCGGCGTATTCACTCCTTCCCTGATGATCGGGGCGACGCTCGGAGGCGTCGTGGCGCAGGTGACGCACGCGATTTTTCCCGCGTTCGAGGCGCCCGTCGGCGGCTATGCGCTGCTCGGCATGGGAGGGCTCCTCGCGGGAGTCACGCGCGCGCCGCTTCTTGCCGTCATCATGGTCTTCGAGCTGACGCAGAACACCGCCGTCATCCTGCCGATGATGGTCGTGTCGGTGCTCGCGATCGTGGCGGCGAAGGCGTTCGAGAAAGACTCGATCTACATCCAGAGCCTCCGGTCGGCCGGCATCGTCTGGGAACCGACGCCCGAGGCCACGGCGCTCTCGTCGCTGCGGGTATCCGACGTCATGCGGACGGACGTGAAGCTCGTCTCCCGCACTCTGCCGCTCGCGGAGATCGTCAACACGTTCCTCCACACGCGCAGCCTCTACCTCTACGTCGGGGACGAGGAGGGCAGGCTCCTCGGCGTCGTCGATCTGCACGACATCAAGGAAAGCCTGCCCGACCGCGATCTCTCGAGCCTCGTCATTGCGGAAGATCTGGTGTCCGAGATCCCCTCCGTGACTCCGGCGGAGCCGCTCACGAGCGTCAACGAGAAGCTCTGGTTCCGCGACCTCGGCCAGCTGCCGGTGGTCGATCCGGAGACGCGCGTGTTTCTCGGGATCGTCACGCGACGCGATCTCCTGGGCGCGTTCGACCGCGAGATCCTGCAGCGCAACCGGCTCACGGCGAGGGTGCGGTTCGGCGATGACCTGTCCCAGGTATCGACCTTCGACCTGCCGGAACAGCATCGGCTGGTGCAGGTGGACCTTCCCCCGGACCTCGCCGGACGCACGATGGCGGAGGCGAGCCTGCGGCAGCGGTTCGGCGTGTCGGTCCTCGCCGTGAAGCGGTTCACGCGAGAGGGGATCGAGCGCCGGTTCGTGCCGGGCTCGACGGACCGGCTCGAGCCGGGGGACGTGCTGATCGTCCTCGGCACGGACGAGGGCGTCGCTCGGCTGAAGGGGAGCTGAGCCGGGAAACGGGAAACGGGAAACGGGAAACGAGCGGGTCCGGCCTCCCCGCCTGCACACATCCGCTTCCTTGGCCCGGTGGCGCACGGGGCCGAAGTCTCCGAAATGCTAGACTTTGCGTCGACCCCATGAACAAAGGGAGAGAGAGCGAGTTCGTCGCCCTTCGGGGCAAGTGGCAGAAGGAGCGCACTCGGTTGTACGACCGGGATACGGGACTGCCTACGATTGCAACGCTCACGGAAGACCTCGCCAAGGAGCTCCAGTCGCGCGGCTCGCTCGCCGTGCTCATCTTCCGGCCCGGCTCCGAAGGCCGCGTCGAGGAAGTCTGGGGGTGGGAGGCGTACGACGACCTCCTGCTCGACTTCGTGCGCCGCCTGAAGGCGTTCCAGACGGACGGCATCGTTCCCTCCGGCTCCTTCTGCCTGCCCTTTGTCCGGTCCGATGAGATCATCCTCATGGTCGAGCCTGGCACGAGCCTCCTCGTGGAGCCCGGCGCGCTCGAGCAGAAGGCGGCGGAGCTCGACCAGTTGATCCGCGGATACCTCGCGGAGCGCGCCGACCTGACCGGCCGCTTCCGCTCCTTCGTCGGCGCCGGGCGGATCGTGTTCGACACCAAGTACCGGCTTGAGCGGCTGATCTACCGCGGCATCCAGGAAGCGCGCGACCAGGTCACGCGGAAGACGGTGCGCGCCGAGATCCGGGGCGGCGAGCTCCTCCAGGATGCCATCGCTCGCCGCGACATCGCGCCGGTCTTCCAGCCGGTCTTCGATCTGCAGACGGGCGAGATGATCGGGATGGAAGCGCTCTCGCGCGGGCCGCGGGGAAGCGAGTTCGAGAGCGGCGAAACGCTGTTCTCCCTCGCCGAGCGCACGGAGCTGCTGGTGCCGCTCGAGCGCGTGTGCCGCCAGCGGTCGCTCGAGGCCGCCGCGGGAATGCCGACGGACCAGCAGGTCTTCATCAACCTCTCTCCCGCCGCGGCGTCCGATCCCGAGTTCCTCGGACCGCTCGTCCTCGACCAGGTGGCGGCCGTCGGTCTCGCGCCCGACCGGATCGTCCTCGAGATCACCGAGCGCACGTACGCTGTGTACGAGGGTCTGTTCCGCGAAGTGCTGTCGAAGTTCCGGCAGCAGAACTTCCGGATCGCTGTGGACGACGTCGGCACCGGCTACTCCAACCTCACGTCGCTCGCCGAGATCGAGCCCGACTACCTGAAGTTCGACAACGTCTTCGTGCGAGGCATCGACCGCCGCAAGACGAAGCAGGACCTGCTCGAAGCCCTCATGAGCTTCGCGCGCAAGATGAAGACGAAGGTCATAGCGGAAGGGATCGAGACGCGCGAGGAGCTCAAGGTCCTCCAGTCGCTCGGCGTCCCGTACGGCCAGGGCTTCCTTCTCGCTCGTCCGATGCCGGTCGCCGAGATCGCCAAGGTCGAGCGCTTCCGCTTCTAGGGCGTTCCCGCCCGATCCCGCAAATCCGCCACCGCGGTCACGCCTCCCGCTTACAATTCCAGTTCGAGTTTCGAGGGGGGTTAGCTCAGCGGTAGAGCGCCTGCTTTACATGCAGGTGGTCGGGGGTTCGATCCCCTCACCCCCTACCAATCACCGATAGCGTGCCTTGTCCTCTCTCGAAATGGCGATGATTCCCGATATGTGACGTGACGACTGAGGATGTCTCCTTGATCGATCTCTCGATCACCTGATTCCTCTGATCGATCACCCGATCACCCGATTCTGGCTCGATCCGGTCTGCAGCAACCAGGTCAGATCGATTCGACGCAGCGGAGGAAGGCGTCGGCTATCGCCAGCTCGGGGAGCTCACCCACGCCCTGCGCGTACGGTCGTCCGCGCTCGTTGAAGCAGAGGTAGACGAAGGCCGGGCGGCCGTCGATGCGAAGCGTCCGGATCGTGCCCGTTCGTCCGGGTCTCTCCAGGAGGACACGAATCCCCGCGATCCCGGTGGGAGCCGGGCGGGGTCCGGCGTGATCGGATTTCCCCTCCGCCGTGAGCCATTTGGAAACCGCCCGGTCGAGCCGCCGATCCATATCGGTGCCGGCGTCCTTGCGCGTGAGCATCGTGGTGGCCCCCTTCGATCAACGCACCCCTCGCGCAACGAATTTCGTGGGCGCGGCGGATGGGATCGGCGGAAGTAGAGATCTCGCGATCCCGCGATCTCATGATCTCGCGATCAATCTTTCCATCGAGCGAGGTGAAATCGGAACGAAGGTCGATCGGCGAAGAACCGGCCTGGCGTTTTCGAGGCCACGAAGAACGGGACGCCCCTCATCCCGGCCCTCTCCCGCCGGGGGAGGGGGAATGCTCTGCGCCGGAATACGCAGCGGAAAGCCGACAGCTACAGCGCGCGACAACCGTTACCGGAGCCCCACCGTCCCCCGGACCGACGCGATGAGTTTCGCCGGGTCGTATCCCACGCCATCCTTGAAGACGATCTCGACCTTCTCGATATCGGCGATCGTCTTCGACGGGTCGCCGCGTACGACGATGAGATCGGCGGTCTTGCCGGCAGCAATCGTGCCGATGCGGTCCGCCTCGCCCAGGAACTTCGCGCCATTCTCGGTCGCGATGCGGATCGCCTCGAGAGGTGAGAAGCCCGCCTCGACGAGAAGCTCAACCCCTCGCTGATCGCCGAAGCCGGCGAGCACGCCGCCGAACCCCGTCGGATCTTCGCCGGCCAGGAGCAGCCCGCCCGCCTTCGCGAACGCCCGCTCGAAGTCCATCTCCTTCCGGAGAAGCGCCGCGGCCTTGTTGCCGGGCCGCTCGGCGGCTGTGGCGCGGCTGCGGAGGAAGTCCGATCGGGACTCGGTCGAAAGCGCCGCCAGCACGCGCGGGGCGAGGGGAGGACGCGTTCCGACGAACGTCTCGAACACGGGAAGCGTCGACGTCACGGCAACGTGGCTCGCCACGAGATCCCGGATCATGGCCTGAGCGGGCTCTCCCGCGAGATCGAGCGCGAGCACAGAGTCCTGCCCGGCCCGTCCGGGCGGGCACTCGTCCGGCTTCTTGCCGGGGACGAACTCGGTGTCGACGAGGAGGCCGTGCTCGAGGTCGTCGATTCCGAGGGCCGCGGCTTCGCGGAAGCCGATCGAGCAGAGGTGGCCCGTGATCTTCAGATTCCGGGCGTGCGCGGCTTTCGCGGCAGCCTCGAGCTCCGCGCGCGTGATGTGCATGTACGCTTTGAACGACGTCGCACCTTCGGCGGCCCAGTGCTCGACGGTGCGGCGCGCGTCGTCCGGGCCCGAGAGCTCGAACATCACGGGCGTGAAGGAGCCCTTGCCCTCCAGATACGGTCCGGTCACGCGCATCCGCGGCCCCGCGACCTCGCCGGCGTCGATCTTCTTCGCGAGCTCGATGTCGGTTTGCGGCTCGATCGAGCCCGTCGTCCGGATCGTCGTGACGCCGCAGGCGAGGTAGAGCCGGGGAAAGCTGAAGGCCATCTCGTGGTACAGCGCGAGGTCGCCCCCCGCCGGCTCCGCGGGACTTCCCGGCGCCGGATAGAACATGTGGTCGTGCATGCCGACGAGGCCCGGCATCACCGACGCTCCGGTGAGATCGATCGTCTTCGCGCCCGCCGGGACCGGGACGGACGAGTCGGAGCCGACGGCGGCGATCCTTCCCCGGACGAGGACGACGGTCTGATCGTCCCGGGCGTCCGCGCCCGTTCCGTCGATCACGCGCACGTGAGTGAGCGCCACGGTGGGAGCCTCGACCAGCACGAATTCCCGGACCTGGGCGGAGAGGGGCGGCCCATCGGCCGCGATGGAAGGAGCGGAACCGGCGGCGAAGGTAAGGGCGACGCCAAAGGCGAAAGCCTGCGCGAAAGGAGCGGTGGTCCGCGAAAGTCTCATGGTGTTCCTCCCGATGCTGGCGCGAAGTCTCCCATAAATCGTCCGGCGCGCAGCCGGCGCCCGGACGCGAATTCATATACTGCGCTCTTCGGAGCGGAGGCGGCATGAATCGCACCGAAGTGTTTCTCCAGGCGCGGGACTTCCTCCTCGAGAACCGGGAGGACTACGAACGGGCTTACGCCGGGTTCCGGTGGCCCGAGCTCGCCGAGTTCAACTGGGCCCTCGACTACTTCGACGTGTTCGCACGTGGGAACGGCGCCCCGGCGCTGCAGGTAGTGGATGAGGGCGGACGCGAATCGCGGCTGTCGTTCGCGGAGCTCTCGGACCGTTCCGACCGGGTGGCGAATTTCCTGAGGCGCCACGGCGTCCGGCGGGGAGACCCGATCCTCGTCATGCTCTCGAACGTCGTGCCCCTGTGGGAGATCACGCTCGCCGCGCTCAAGCTCGGCGCCGTCTTGAGCCCCGCATCGACGCTGCTGACGGCCGCCGACCTCACGGACCGGATCGAGCGGGGCCGCATGCGCCACGTGATCGCCGAGCAGGCCGCCACGGAGCGTTTCGCGGATGTCCCGGGCTCGTACGGGCGGATCTCCGTGGGCGGAGCGGGATCCGGCTGGATCGCCTACGAAGACGCCTACGAGGAGCCGGCCGTCTTTCACCCGGACGGTCCCACGAAGGCGGACGATCCGTTCCTCCTGTACTTCACCTCCGGCACGACCGCGAAGCCGAAGATCGTCCTCCACACGCACGCGAGCTATCCGATCGGGCACCTGTCGACGATGTACTGGATCGGATTGCGCGAAGGCGATCTCCACTTCAACATCAGCTCGCCCGGCTGGGCGAAGCACGCGTGGAGCAGCTTTTTCGCGCCGTGGAATACCGGAGCGGCCGTCTTCGTCCACTCCGCAGCGCGGTTCGACGCGAAGAAAACCCTCGAGGCGATCGCGCGCCACCGCGTATCCACTCTGTGCGCGCCGCCGACCGTCTGGCGGATGCTCGTCCTGGAGGATCTGAAGGCATATCGCGTCTCCCTGCGCGAAGTGGTGGGCGCGGGCGAGCCGCTGAATCCCGAGGTGATCGAGCGCGTGCGCGAGGCGTGGGGTCTGACGATCCGCGACGGGTACGGACAGACCGAGACCACCTGCCAGATCGCGAACTCTCCCGGACAGGTCGTCAAATCGGGCGCGATGGGCCGGCCTCTTCCGGGATACCGCATCGAGCTGCTCGATCCGGACGGGCATCCCGAGACGGAGGGCGAGATCGCGATCCATCTTCACCCCCGGCCTCTCGCCCTCATGGCCGGCTACGCCGACGACCCGGCGAGGTCATCCGAGCTCCTCGGCGGCGATTACTACCGCACGTCCGATGTCGCCTACCGCGACGCCGACGGTTATCTCTGGTACGTCGGGCGGTCCGATGACGTCTTCAAGAGCTCGGACTACCGGATCAGCCCGTTCGAGATCGAGAGCGCCCTGATCGAGCATCCCGCCGTAGCGGAGGCGGCCGTCGTCCCGAGCCCGGATCCCGTGCGGCTCGCGGTGCCGAAGGCATTTCTCGTCCTGAAGCCGGGCGTCGAAGCCTCGCGCGAGACGGCACTCGAGCTCTTCCGATGGTCTCGCGGAAGGCTCTCGCCCTACATGCGCGTGCGCCGCCTCGAGTTCGCGGAGCTGCCCAAGACGATCTCCGGCAAGATCCGGCGCGTCGAGCTGCGCGGCCTCGAAAAAGGACGGGTCGAGCGGGGCGAGAGAGGGGCGATGGAGTTCCGGCAGGAAGACTTTCCGGAGTTAGAGTGAATCGGCGGAAGCGGCGATCTCGCGATCTCGCGATCTCGCGATCTCGCGATCAATCTGTTCATCGAACTATCGAAAATCGGAAAATCGTAAAATCGGAAAGTCGGCTTCGAAAGCGGCGGATTGCTGACACCTCACAGCAGACAGCCGAGAGTCGACAGCTAGTCCGACGCCGCTCCGGAGGCAAGACCTTTGTAGAAGTCCGGGTCGACGGGTGCAAAGCGCGTGAAGCCGAATGCCCGGAGACGGTTGGAAGCATCCGGGTCGCGATGCAGGTCGAGCAGGACGGACGCCACTTCCTGCGGCAGCACAGGGCCGAGAGCCCTTGCCGCAATGAGGGGTTGAATCGGCAGAGGGCCCCACGTCTCCAGGATCCGCAGCGCCGGAGCGAGGTCTTTCTCCTGCTGCAGCTGGATCACGAGAGCGTTCGAGTCGATCGCCGACGCGTCCGCGGCTCCCGAGGCGACCAGTCGGACGGACGCCCGATGCGAACCGGAAACGCGCACGTCCGCGAAGAAGGTGCCGGGGGGGCCGGCGTGGCCGATCTCCCCGAGCCGCCGCAGCATGCTGTACCAGCCGGAAAGGGAAGCGGGATCGTTGTAGGTCCAGCGGGAGCCGGCGAGATCCGCGAAGTGGCGGGCCGGGTGCCTGGTCCTGACGACGACGTCCGCGAAGTAGACCGGCCTCCCTTCCGCTCGCGGATCCGCCGGGACGGGAGCGGCGCCGACGAGAGTCGCCCCCGCGCTGCGCGTCAGGACGGGATACGAAGGCGCGCACACGAAGGCAAAGTCGGCGCGCCCGGAGGCGAAGGGGTCGCTGTCGGCCGAGGGTCCCGATACCTCGGTCTCGCTCTCGAGGGTCGCTTCGATGCCGAGGCGGAGGGCGACTGCCGCCACCGTCTCCTCGAAGAACGCGCGCGGAATGCTCGGAGCGAGGTAGGTCAGAAATCGAACGGGCCGCACGGCCCCGGAAATGTATCGCAGGCGGAGGGACGCTATCGCGGGATCCGGGGCTTGACCCGATGGGCGTTGCGTGCGAGTAGTCTGACCCTCGTGGACTCCTGGATCCCGATCCCGTCGATTCCGATCCCGCCGACGGTCGAAATTCCGGAGGGGCGGATCCGCGGCTTGTTTGTCGCGGCGTTCCGCATCGGCCGGACGCCCGTCACGAACCGCGAGTACGCGCCGTTTCTCGCGGCGGCGGAGGCTCCGGCACCGCCGTGGTGGTCCGATCCGGCCTTCGCGTCGCCGGGGCAGCCGGTCGTCGGCGTCACGTGGGACGACGCCTCTGCTTACGGGGAGTGGCTTTCCCGGGCCGCCGGCGGACGGTGGCGGCTGCCGGCGGAGTCGGAGTGGGAGCACGCCATGTCGGGTGGAGAGACCTCGCCGGCGACCGCGTGGGGAAGCGCGATCCCGCCCGGCGAGATTCCCGAGGGAACGCTCTCGGCGCCGTGGGAGGCGGGCCGGGGAACGCCGAACGCGTTCGGGGTGCTCGATCCCGGCACGGTCGTTCACGAGTGGTGCCTCGACTGGAGAGAATCCGCGCCCGGCACGGTGGACACGACCCGTCGAGCGAGCCGGGGCGGCTCCTGGCGCCACCGCATTCCCTGGTCGCCGCCCTCGGCGCGCAGCAGCCTGCCGCCGCACTTGCGCTACTCCGACTACGGCTTCCGCGTGCTCCTCGAGATTCCTCCGGCCCGTCGCTAAGCGGATTCGGCCGGCAGGGCGCCGTCGCGAAACAGGACGAGACTGTCGTTCCAGGCGACCTTCGAAGCGCGGATGCGATACGTGTCGCGCTCCTCGCAGAAGAAATCGTGACCGGCCTCGTGGAACAGCTCGATGCGGAACGATTTTCCGAGATCCGCGAGCCGCTTGCGCACCACTTCGCGCTCCGCGGCCCGGATTTCCATGTCGAGCTGGCCGAAAAAGAGAAGGAGGGGAGCCGCGAGAGCGCCGGCCATGTCGAGCGGTGCCGCGCGCCCGGCGCCGGCCGGCTTCGCGACGGAGAGGTCCGGAGGGAAGAAGGCGGATACGGCGAGGATCGACTCCGGGAAGGTGCAGGCTCCCAGGAAGGCGAGCCGCGCGCCAGTCCCGAAGCCCAACAGGCGGACTCCTCCCGAGCGCGCCTTCGACCGGCCGCCGGCGTACGTGATCGCCTGCTCGAGGATCGCGAGCCCGCGCTCGTCGGCGAGAGTCGCGTAGCGGTCGCGAGCGGCGGTCTCGTCGCTGTAGGCGAAGTGGGTGGGCTTTGCGGAATGGAGCAGATCGGGCGCGGCCCCGGAAAACGTCGACGGAGAGCAGTAGAAGTCGGGTGCGAGAGAGTAGAAGCCCGCGTGCGCGAGGCGGTTGCCGACGTGCCGGATGTGGGCCGTAAGCCCGAACCGGTCGTGGAGGACGACGACCCCCGGGAAGGACCCGTCGCCGCCCGGAGCCGCCTGGTGCGCCGGGAAACACTGCACCAGCGTCGTGTTGCTCTCCATGTCGATCATGCCGGCCGACACCGGGGCCGGAGTTTCCGGCGGGCTCATGACGGCCGTCCGGTCGAGCTGGCGGGGGAGGTCATGGCGTGATCACTCGGCTGCAGAACGGCTTTCAGCCGAGCAGGACGTCGACCGAATGGATGCCGCCGTCGTCGACGAGAGGGACTCCCGTTTTCGGATCCGGAATCCCCCGGCCATCGACGCGCAGCGCCGTCACGCCGAGGCACACGCTCCGCGGATTCTCGACGGTCACCACGTAGCGCGCCGAGTGGTACCGGAACGTCGCCTGGTACCGGGGCCACGCCCGGGGAATCCGCGGGTCGATGAGCATGACCGCGCCCTGCAGCCGGATCCCGAGGATCGATTCGACGGCGGCGCGGTACATCCAGCCGGCGGAGCCCGTGTACCACGTCCACCCGCCGCGCCCGACGTGGGGCGGCTCCGCGTAGACGTCCGCCGCAACGACGTAGGGCTCGACCTTGTAACGATAGCGCCCCGCGCGAGTCGAGGCGTGCTGGATCGGGTTCAGGAGTGAGAAGAGCTCGCCCGCGCGGTCGCCGTCGCCGAGCTCGGCGAATGCGATCACGGACCACAGCGCGCCGTGCGTGTACTGGCCGCCGTTCTCGCGAACGCCCGGCAGGTACCCCTTGATATAGCCGGGATCGTGCGCCGTGTGATTGAACGGCGGGGTGAAGAGGAGCGCGAGCGCGCCGTCGCGACGGATCAGGTACTCGTCGACGGCATTCATGGCGCGTTTCGCGCGGTCCCGATCGCCCGCCCCCGAGATGACCGCCCACGACTGGGCGATGGAGTCGATCCGGCACTCGTCGTTCTGCGACGAGCCGAGCGGCGTCCCGTCGTCGTAGAAGGCGCGCCGCCACCAGTCGCCGTCCCACCCTTCCCCCTCGAGCGCCGCTTTCAGGGTCGTCAGCCGCTCGCGCCACGTCGCCGCTCGACCGGTCTCGCCGCGGGCTTCCGCGACCTTCGAGAACTCGGAGAGATTCGCGTGGAGGAACCAGCCCAGCCAGACGCTCTCGCCTTTGCCGCCGGCGCCGACCCGATTCATCCCGTCGTTCCAGTCGCCCGATCCCATCAGGGGAAGGCCGTGCGCGCCGGCCGGAAGGCTCCGATCGATCGCTCGGGCGCAGTGCTCGAAAAGAGTCGCCGTGTCGCTCGAGACCGTGGGCTCGAAGAAACGCTCGTCCTCCGAAGCCTTGAGGGGCTCTCCCTCGACGAAGGGAATCCGCTCGTCGAGGATCGCCGCATCGGCCGTCACGTCGATGTAGCGCGTCACGGCGTAGGGAAGCCAGAGCAGGTCGTCCGAGAATCGCGTGCGCACGCCCTTTCCCGTGGGAGGGTGCCACCAGTGCTGCACGTCCCCCTCGTGGAACTGGCGCGCGGCGGAACGGAGGATCTGCTCCCGCAGGAGGCTTCGCTTCGCGACCGCGAACGCCATGGCGTCCTGGAGCTGGTCGCGGAAACCGAACGCGCCGCCCGACTGGTAGAACGCGCTGCGCCCCCAGATCCGGCAGGCCAGCGCCTGGTAGAGCAGCCATCGGTTGACGAGGAGATCGAGCGCCGCGTCGGGAGTCTTGACCTGCAGCCCGCCGAGGACGTCGTCCCAAAGCTGCCGGATCCGGGACAGGGTCGCCGCCGCGTCTCTCTTGCGGTGGCGCGTGACGAGCAGGCGCGCTTCCGCCTCGGAGGCGGCCTGGCCGAGAAGCACCAGGATTTCTTTCTTTTCTCCCGGAGCGAGGACGAGAGGCGCCTGGAGGGCCGCGCACGGATCCAGCCCCGCGCCGGTTCGGCCTGAAAGCGTCACGCCCGGCGCCAGGCCCGAGGGAGAGGACACGCTCCCGTTGCGGCCCAGGAACTCGGTACGGTCCGCCGTGATCCCGGAAGCGGGAACGGACAGCGCGGAGAACGCGACGCGGCCGCCGAAATCCGCGGTCCACGGGTTCCGGGCGAAGACCGCTCCCGTCGGCTCGTCCTTCGACGTGAGGACGAAGCGAAAGGCGGCGGTGCGCGACACGCCGAGGATCCACTCCGCGTACGACGTGACCGACAGCGAACGGCGGCGCGTCGAGTGGTTCTCGAGCGTCAGGCGTGAGATTTTCACGGGGTCGTCGGGATCGACGAACTGTGTCAGCACGAGCCGTATGTCGTGGCTCTCGTGCTCGAACCGGCTGTACCCCTGGCCATGCGCCGCGACGTAGGGAGTCTCCTCCCGGATCGGCAGGGCCGTCGGCGTCCAGATTTCGCCGGACTCTTCGTCGCGAACGTAGATCGCCTCGCCGGGCGGATCCGAGACCGGGTCGTTCGACCACGGCGTCAGCTGATTCTCGCGGCTGTTCTCCCCCCAGGTATAGCCCGACCCCGATTCGGACACGAGGAAACCGAACCCTGGATTCGCGATGACGTTGACCCACGGCGCGGGAGTCGTCTGGCCCTTGCCGAGGACCGTGATGTATTCCGTCCCGTCCTCGGAGAAGCCGCCAATGCCGTTCCAGAAGGGGAGCGTGGGCCGCGGCGGGGGAACTTCCTTCGAGGGCTGGACGGGCAGCTTCGGCTGGGGCGGCCTCGCGGTCGGCCGCTTGCCGAGAAAGCGCAGAACCTGGTCGGCGAGGCTTCCGTTGCGGGAGAGCACGACCACGCGGGCGGCGGCGGCGAGCGTGTCCCGGGCGTCCTGGGGCACCTGGTCGGAGCGCAACACGAAGACGCCTCCCCGGCTCGCGTCCTCCTTCAGTCCGCGGCTCGTGCGGAGGAGCACCTCGAGCGTCGACTGGAGCTGCGGGTCATAGGACGCGGCCTCCTCGTTCGAAACGACGAGATCGACGGCGAGACCCTTCAGCCGCCAGTACTCCTGCGCGCGCAGGAGCTGCTTGAAGATGTCCCGGTCTTCCGCCTGGTCGATCCGCAGATACACGATCGGCCGATCGCCCGAGATGCCGAAACCCCAGAGCGCCGCCGCGCCGTTCCGGTTGCGCCGCAGGATGTCGCTCGCCGCCCGCATCGTCGGATCCGAATAGAGGATGCGCGTCGCGAGACGCTGGAAAAGGTGCGCCTCGTCCGCGGAGATCTGCAGGTGGCGCAGCTGAACCTGAGCCTGTGTCCACGCGAGCATGGCCGTGCGCGAGAAGATCGCGGGGTCCCGGTACCGGTCCGCCGCCGAGAGCAGCTCTTCCCGGGACGTGGCGGCGAGCGTCGCGAACGTGAGGCGGGCGGTTCCGCCGGGCGGAAGGCTGACGCGCCGCCGCAGGCTGAAGATCGGGTCGAGCACCGAACCGGCCGTGTTCGACAGCGGAATGCCTTCCTCGATCGACACGGGCGACCGCAGATCGCGGCCCCGGCCGATGAAACGCGACCGGTCCGTCTCGTACTGAACGCCGCCCGTCGCGACCCCTTCGACGGTCACGAGGTGCGCGGCCCAGATGACGGTGTCGTCGTGAGAGCGCGGGCGGCGGGTGGCGACGAGCGCGTCGAGGCCGGGCACGAATTCCGTTTCGACGAACAGGTTCGAGAACACGGGGTGCGCGTTGTCGGCTTTCGGATCGTTCAGCACGAGCTCGGCGTAGGACGTCACGTCGATCTCCCGCACCTTCCCGCCGAGGTTCGTGACCGCCACCTGGCGGAGCTCGGCGTTTTCCTCCGGGGAAACGATGATCTCGATCGCGGTCGAGAGGCTTCCGTCGCGGCGCCGGATCTCGGCGCGGTCCTCGTAGTACGCGACCTCGTAGCTGTCGGCCTCGACGCCGCTCGGCTGGTGGCCGGCAGACCAGACGCGGCCGGTCTGCACGTCCCTCAGGTAGAAGTAGCTGCCCCAGGAGTCGCGGGTCGGATCTTCCCGCCAGCGCGTGATCGCCGTCTGCTCGAGGCGCGAGTAGCCGGATCCGGCCGCGGTGACCATCACCGAATAGCGGCCGTTGGACAGGATGTGCGCTCGGGGCGTCGCGTCGTGGGGCGACTGGAAGCGGCGAAGAACCGGCGTGACGAAGTCGCGCACGTGGAGTTGCGTGCTGACTTCCTCGGCGCGCGGCCGGGCGACGCTCACGCCGCGCGGCGTCCGCTCCTGCAGGAGCAGCTCGGTCGCCTGGACCATCGGCTCGGAATGAAACCGCAGGCGCATCTTCCAGCCCGAGAGGACGTTGCCGAGCGCGACGAGGGTCATGCCCTGGTGATGCGCCATGTAGGCTTGGACGACGGCCGATGTCCCGTTTTCCGGAAGGCGGGACCGCGTGTAGTCGATCGCTTCGTAGAAGCCGTACTCGCCGGCGGCGCCTGCCCGCGTGAGCGCCCGGAAGTTCTTCGTTGCCGCGGTGACGTTGACCATGGCGGCGAGAGCGGTCGCGTAGGGGGCGATGACGAGGTCTTCCGCCAGGCCCCGCTTCAGGCCGAGCCCGGACACGCCGAAGTTCGAATACTGGTAGGTGAGGTTCGCGTCGCGCGCGTTGAAGGCGCTCTCGGAGATTCCCCACGGCACACCCCGCTCCGTGGCGTATCGAATTTGCCGCCCGACGATCAGCCGGCTTGAGGAGTCGAGAAGGCTCCCGGTCGGGACGTCGAGAACGAGGTCCGGCATCAGGTACTCGAACATCGAACCGGACCAGGAGACGAGCGCCGAGCCTTTGCCGACGGGCGTCAGGGGGCGGCCGAGGTGGAACCAGTGCGAGGTCGGGACTTCCCCGCGGCCGATCGCGAGGAAGCTCGTCAGGCGCGCCTCCGAAGCGAGCAGGTCGTAGAAGCCCGGATCGAGGCGGCCGTCGGCAACCCGGTAACCGATCGAAAAGAGCTTCTGCACGGGGTCGAACAGGAACCCGAACTCCATCTCCTCGGCGAGCTTCTCGGCGGCGGCGGCGAGCTTGACCAGGCGCCGGGCCAGCGCGTGAGGCACGGCGGCGTCGTGGGTGACCGGGTCCGGCGGGGAGGGAGGCGGAGCCACGGCGATCGCGGCGGATCCGTCATTTCCGTCGAGTGTTTCCGCCACTCCGCCCGGCCCGGACAGGGGACGGGCGCGGGAAAGCGTGCGTGCCGTTTCCTGCGGGTCCGCATCCGCAGGCGTGCCCGCTCCCGGGTCTGCGGTCCGGGCGGCCGCGTTCGCCGAGGACGCCGAAATTCCGGCAGAACCGTCCGACGCCGGGGTTCCCGCGGCAATCCCCGCGTCCCGGCAGTGGCTCGAGAGGGCGCGGGCAACCGCGGTGGACCAGATCAGCAGGGATCGAGCCTGCGGATCCGACTTGTCGTGCGCGACCGCCGCCGCCGCGTCGACGAGCGTCTCGGCGCGCAGCAGGATATCCCGAAGCTGGTCCGGCTCCGGCGCGTCGGAGCCGGATGGCGCGAGGACGGTTTCCAAGGCGGTCAAGGAGGACTCGATGTCGCGCAGAGCGGCGGCGCCGCTGCCGCGCGTCGCGCCGAGGCTGCGCGCGGCTTCTCGAGCGAGCCGGACGGCGTCGAAGACTCCCAGGAGCGCGTCGCGGAACGGAAGAGGAGTGACGAGCCGCTCGAGACAGGCCTGCTTGAGCGTGATCAGATGCGCTGCGAAGTTCCCGCTGTCGACGGTTGAGATGTATCGCGGCTCGAGCGGCGCGAGACTCTCCGTGTCGTACCAGTTATAGAGATGGCCGCGGAACTTCTCCATTTTTCCGAGCGTTTCGAAAGTCGCCTCCATCCGCTCGACCATCTCCGTCACCCCGATCCACCCGAGATCGTGAGCCGAAGCCGTCGAGAGCAGGTAAAGGCCGATATTCGTCGGCGACGTCCGGTGCGCCACCACGGGCTTCGGAGACTCCTGGAAGTTGTCCGGCGGGAGGTAGTGGTCGCCCTCGCCGGTGAAGGCCTCAAAAAATCTCCAAGTCCGTCGCGCCAACAGGCGCAGGAGGGCCCCGTCGGCGGGCGATGGGAACTCGCGCTCGGAGTCCGCCGGCGGCAGGCTGATCGTCCACGCCACGACGGGCGAGGCGATCCAGGCGACGACGAATAAAACGGCGTCGGCCGCCTCCGGGGCGCCCCGAAAAATCTCCGGCAGAAGCGCCGCGGCCCCGATCGCATAGACGCCCCACATTCGCCGCAGAAACGTCGGAAGCTCCGATCGGGCGAGCGCACGTGCCTGGCGGGCAGTCGTCCATTCGAGCAGGCGGCGCTTCGTGAAAAAGAGACGGCCGAGCGTGCGCAGGATCGCGTCCCCCATGAGCCACGCCTGGTCTGCGAGCAGGACGGAGGTCAGGACCGTGTGCGAGAAGGCGAGGGCAAGATCCGCGCCGAGGCCCGTGGCGACGCTGCGCTTCGAGATGTTGCGCCGCCGCGGGACGGCCGCCGCCAGAACCGGGAAGAGTCGCGGGAGAACGAGAGTCGCGAGCACGAACGCGCTCCAGACGAACGACCGGGCTCCCGGGATCGTCCAGCCGGCGATGAGCGTCGCGACGGCGGCGGGTGCAAAAAGGGACCGGCGCAGGTTGTCGATGATCTTCCAGCGGCCGATGAAGGGGATCGCGTTGCGGACGCGGCGTCCATCGGCGTCCTTGACCCGCCCGCGGAGCCACGGGAGGAGCTGCCAGTCGCCCCGCGCCCAGCGATGCTGTCGGGCCGTCGAGACCTCGTAGTGGTTCGGAAATTCCTCGAAGAGCTCGACGTCGCTGACGAGGCCGGCCCGGGCGAACAGCCCTTCGAACAGGTCGTGGGAGAGAAGGGTGTTTTCGGGAACGCGGCCGGCGAGGGCGCGCGAGAACGCGTCCACGTCGTAGATTCCCTTGCCCGTGAAGATGCCCTCCCCGAAGAGATCCTGGTACACGTCCGAGACCGCGAACGCATAGGGATCGATGCCTCGGGGTCCCGCGAACACGCGCTCGAAGAGAGTCCCCATGCCGATCGGCGGCAGCGTGGGCGTGATGCGCGGCTGCAGGATCCCGTTCCCCTCGACGACCCGATTCGTGGTGTCGTCGAACGCGGGGTGGTTCAGGGGATGCGCCATCGCGCCGACGAGCTTGCGCACGGCGCCCCGGGGGAGGCGCGTGTCGCCGTCGAGGGTGATCACGTAGCGGACGCCGGTCGGGACCGGGTCCGGAGTCGGAAGATAGCTCGTGTCCGTGGCGCCGCGGAGCAGACGGTTGAACTCCTCGAGCTTGCCGCGCTTGCGCTCCCAACCCATCCACGAGCCGGCCGACGCGTTCCAAACGCGGCGCCGGTGGAAGAGAAGGAACCGCTCGCCGCCGTCGGGCGCGCTGCCGTGACGCCGGTTCAGCTCGGAGATGCCGGCCCGCGCGGCGACGAGCAGCGCCTCGTCCTCGTCCATCGTTTCGGAGGGCGCGTCGGTCCAGTCGGCAAGGAGGGCGAAGTGAATGAAGCCCTCGGAATTGGCGAGGAACCGCACCTCGAGCTGCTCGATCTGCTCGCGGATCTCGTCTTCGTTCAAGAGGAGCGTCGGAACCACCACCATCGTCGCGAGGTCGGCCGGGATCCCGTCCTCCAGCTCGAGCTTCGGAAGGCGGCGCGGCCCGACCACTTCCAGGACGTCCTGGTTCACGACGGCCGTCGCCAGCTCGGACGCCGGCACGAAAGCGAGAAGCCCGAGCAGCACCAGAACGAGAGGCGCCGCCCCGGCGTAAAATGCGAAGACGAGGGGGACCGACAGGATGACGAGGGCGAGAAGGAGGATCGTGCCGGGGTAGCCGGGAGCCGCCCACGCGACCCACGCCCGCCGCATCCACTGCGAAACCGGAGCCCGGTAGCCGATCTCCTTCTCGAAGGCGGCGCGGCCGCGCGAGATCAGGTAGTAGCCGGGATCGGCGTGGCGGGAGCCGGGCGGCGCGCCGGAGGACTTTGCGCGCTCCCGCGCCAGGCGCGCAATCTGCCGCTCGGGACGCCGGCTTCCTTTCGCCAGCTGCTCCACGGCGTGCCGGTAGCGGTCCCGCGTCCCGAAATCCATGGCGCCGACCTGTGTGTCTTCGCGGAGCTCGCGCTCGACGAGGCTCACGGTCTCGAAGAAGTCGCTCCAGTCGACCGAGCCCATGAGCCGCATGCTCGTGATCACGTTGCTGACGGAGACGTGCATCGCGAGCTGTGACCGGTGCTCCGCGGCGACGAGGTCGTCCCGCGAGATTCCTTCGCGCGCGAGCCGGCGGTCGATCCAGCCGAGTGCGGGCGTCCGCTCCGGATCGCGGTCGCGCAGCCGGGCCAGAAGCTGGACGAGGAATGCGGTCTGGATTGCGCCGTCCGTCGATTTGCGGAATCGGTCCTCGAGACCCGCCGCCGGAGGGCCCTCGCCGCCGAGGATGGCGTCCGCGAGGAGATCGGCGCGTTCGCGCTGGCCGCGCCTCGCCACGATCTGCTCGGACATGCGGCGGAGGTTCTCGATCAGGACGAGCCGCAGGGAGATCGTCGCCGCCCAGAGCTCGCCGATCGTCAGGGGCTGGACGGTCTGGTACGCCTCGAGAAATCGCCGGAGCGGTTCGAGATCGAGCCGGCTGTCCGTGTGCTCGACGAACGACCAGGCGATGCCGTACACGCGCGGATAGCCCGCGAGCGGACCATTCGCGAGTTTCGGGAGCTCGCGATAGAAACCGGGCGGGAGGTCGTCTCGGATTTCGCGGAGCTGGTCGTCGACGATGTGGAAGTTATCCGCGAGCCACTCGGCGGCGGGGGAGATGGCGCGCTCTTCCGCGATCGCGCGGGCAATCGCCCTGTAACAGTCGAGGAGGACTCGGCCGTTCTCTTCGAGGCGCGACAGGAGCGGCTTTCCTCGGCGGCCGGTCGAGACGCGGTCCGAGCGCGCGAGCTCCTGCGCCCGCTCGACCAGCCGGTCGGGCGACAGGATCTCGCCGCGAATGGCCGCTCGGCCGGCGGCCTCTTCGGGCAGCGGGTTTCGCCCGGGGCCTACCGGCACGAAGCCAGACCCGGGGGGCTGAGGCTCGGGAAGATCAAACGGATCGAGATCAGGCGGTCGCCCGGAATACCGAAGGGTTCGAAGCCTTCGACGCCCGCAGCTCCGCGTCCCGGATCGGGGCCCGGCGTGGTCTCATACGGGACGTTTTTCCGGATCTTACGAAGAGACGATGTCACAGGGCCTGCATCCTTCGGCGTCGATGCGGAAAACGGTTCTGCCTGCGCGGGTCGGAGCCTTGGCTCACACCGATCGCGCCGGCGGGAGCGGAAGGGACGGTCCCGGAAGAACCGGGGGATCTCCGTTCCCGTGCAAGCCCGATTTCCCGCGCGTCGCGCCCGCGAGATCGGACCGTCGCCGCCTGTACGCGTTATTGCGCGTCGGGCCTGGCGCCGCGCGTCGGGATCTGGCCGGCCGCCTCGCCGCCGCGGTCGCGGCTCGGCTGGATACGGACGGTCTGATTGCAGTGCTCGCAGGTGACGCGTCCGTCGAGGGCCACCGCCGTCTGATTGGAACGACCGCAATGCCGGCAGAACCAGGTGCGCATGAAGTATTCGACCATGGGAGCCCCCGCTTTCTCTTCGAAACCGGCGGCGGGCGCCCGTTTTCGCGGGGTCCGTCGGAGGGAATCGGAGATCCGCATCGTATCACCGGTGGAAGGCAGGATCGGGTGATCCGGTGATCGGACGTTCGGATGTTCGCATGTTTGTGTGACCCATCGGCGCCGGGGATCGGGTGATGTGAAAATTGCGCCCGATTCCGGAGGATTTCCCCCTCTCCCGGCGGGAGAGGGCCGGTGAGGGGCGGGCCCTCCCGCAACGGGCGGGTCAGCGAAGAATCGAAACCGACCTCCCCCTCACCCTGCCCTCTCCCCCGAGTCCGGGGGAGAGGCGGGAGGCGGGTCGACTCTCAGATCCCTGATCCTGCGATCCTTGGTTTACCGATCCTCCGATCCCCCGATCACCCGATCATCCGATTTCCGCTCCAGCGTCAGTCTCTCATCCGCCCCAGCACTTTCCCCGGCCGACTGCCCGTCACCTTCCCGTCTTCCCACACCGCCTCGCCATTGACGAGAACGAGGCGAATGCCGTCCGAGAGCGCCAGCGGGTCGGCGAAGGTCGAGCGATCGACAACCATGTCGGGATCGAAGAGGACGAGGTCGGCGCGGGCGCCGGCGCGGATGCGGCCCCGGTCGGCGAGCTTCAGGCGGTACGCGGGCATCGAGGTCATCTTGCGGATCGCCTCGGGCAGAGCGAGAGCGTTCTTTTCGCGGACGAATCGACCGAGCACTCGAGGAAACGTGCCGGCGCCGCGCGGATGGCGCGAACCAATCCCGCCGTCGCTCGCGACCATCACCCACGGCCTTCCGTAGAACGCCAGGACGTCCTCCTCGCGCATCGAGTGGCAGATGATGTTGGCGCTTCCGTCCCGCACGATCCGCGAGAAGAGCGCCTCCGGCGTCGTCGCCTCCGCTTTCGCGATCTCCTCGAGGTTGCGGTTCTCCCAGTCCGGATGCTTCTTGCACGAGCTGATCGTGATCCGATCCGCGCCCCCGACGTCGGCGATCCCGCGCCGGACGGTCTCCGGGTCGTCATACTTCTTGCTGGGCACCAGGATCTCGATGTTGGCGTGCCAGGCCTCGTACGGATAGCAGTCCGCCGTGATGTCCATGCCGCGCTTCTGCGCCGCCTCGACGAGGCGGAACACTTCCGAGGTCTTCCCCCAGACGCCGACGGTGCCGAGCTTGATGTGCGAGATCTGGAGCGGCAGCCCGCCGCGCTCGGCGATGGCGATGGCCTCCGTGAACGCCTCGATGCTCCGGTCGGCCTCGTCGCGCGTATGCGTCATGTAGAAACCGCCGTGCCGCGCCGCGGCGCGACCGAGGGCGACGAGCTCCTCCGTCGTGCTCCAGCTGCCGACCTCGTATTCGAGACCCGAGGAGAGGCCGACCGCGCCGTGGCGCATTTCGCTTTCCACGATCTTCGCCATGCGGGCGATCTCCGGAGGATTCGCCGGGCGCTTGTAGTCTTCGCCCATGACCTTTTGGCGTACCGTCGCGTGTCCGACGAGGGCCATGACATTCACGGCGGCGGGGTGCGCGCGGCGATCCCGGAGGTAGTCCGCGATGGGAAAGGGAGACTCGCCGTCGGCGCCCACGACGAGCGTCGTGATGCCCTGGGAAACCTGGCTCGCCGCGAGCGGTTCTTCGACCAGCCCGTCCGTCGAGTGGTTGTGGATGTCGATGAAGCCTGGCGCGACGATGAGCCCGGCCGCGTCGATGACGCGCTCTCCCTTGTGCTTGTGAGGGCGATGCGCTTTTCCGACTTCCCGGATCGTGCCCCCGCAGACGCGGACATCCGCCTGGCGGAGAGGGCCGCCCGATCCGTCGGCGACGCGGCCTCCTGTCACGATGAAGCAGCGTCCTGCAGGGCCCGACGCCTCGGCAGCGGCGGTGCCGAGAAAGCCTCCGACCAGCGTGCCCGTGAGCGCGAGTGCGAGCGCGGCCCGAAGCCTTGCTCCCTGGTTCACGGGAGATCCCTGTCGAGCAGCCGGACGCCGAGGCCCGGCTCGTCGGACACCGTCATCTCGCCTCCGTGGAGCACGAAGCCGCCCTCCGCGACGTCGCGCGCGAGGTCGAAGCTGCCGTCGAGATCGAGGTAGCGGGTCGCCGGGCACGCGAGAGCCGCGTGCAGCGCCGCCGTGATGCTGATCAGACTTTCGTCCATGCAGCCCCACATGAGGCGGATGCCCGCCGCCTCGGCAATGGCCGCGATGCGCGTCGCCGGCCGGATTCCTCCACACTTCATCAACTTGATGTTGAAGACGCCGCAGGCGCGCGTCGGAGTCTCCGCCGCCAGCGCGAGCGCGTCGTTCTCATCGACCAGGCTCTCGTCGGCGGCGACGCGGTCCCGCCACGCGTCGGGCAGCCGGCGCAGCCCGTCGTTGCGGGCGCGGACGGGTTGCTCCAGGAACTCGATCCCGAGAGGATCCGCGAGCTCGAGAAAAGCGACGGCCTCGGCCGCCGTGTAACCCACGTTCGCGTCCGCCCGGATCCGGACCGCCCGGCCGAACCGCTCACGGAGCTTCCGGACGAGCTCGAGATCCCGATCGAGCGATTCTCCGACCTTGACCTTCAGGGCCTGGAAGCCCTGCCCGATGAACTCGTCGGCGAGCGCGAGCGCCTCGTCGAGCTTCTGGATTCCGATCGTGACCGAGGTGGGAAGGCTTTCATGGACGCGCCCGAGAGCGTGGACGAGGGGGACGCCGAGGTCCTTCGCGAAGAGGTCGTGCAGCGCCATGTCGAGCGCGGCGAGCGCGCCCGGCGTTCCGTTCATGCGGCGAAAGGCCTCGCGGCAGACGGCTCCGATCCGCCGCGGGTCGCAGTCGGCCAGCCAGGCGAGCTCTTCCGGTCCGAGCGCATGGCCGCACATCTCGGGGGTCTCGCCCGTCACGACGGCTTCCGGCGACGCGGCGCCGAGCCCGATCTCACCCGAGTCGGTTTCGAGAACGAGCGTGAACACCTCCACGGCGTCCGTGGTCCGTCCCGCCACGCGATACGGCCTCGACAGCGGCAGCCGCACCCGGCGGGCGCGCGTCGAAATGATGTTCATCGGGGCTCTCCCTCGGACAGGTATCGCTTCACTTCGGAGACGAGGCGTGCGACGCCCTCTTCGAGCGGGCAGACGACCGGAATTCCCAGAGACTGCTCGAGCGTCCGGCGCGCCGGTTCCCGTTGCTCCGGCGGAATGCCGTGCGTGTTCAAAGCGAGGCCGAGTGTCCGCGCCCCGTACCGGCGAATGAGATCGATCTCGTCGGCGACGGCGGGAATCGTATAGCCCATGCCCTCGAATCCCTCGAACTCGGTGCGGGCGGGGGCGTGCTGGAGAATCGCCGCCCGCGCGCCGGCAGAGAGTAGAAGCTCGGCGCCGCACGGACCGGACGGGTTGCGCAGCGAAGCCTGGCCCTCGAGGAAGATCACGTCGGGCCGGGTCTCCCGGTCGCAGGCGAGGACCGCCCCTTCGAGCTCACCCGAGACGAAGTCGTTCGGCGTCGCGTCGAGCACGAATCCGTGGCGGAAACCCTGGAGCCAGCCCGTTTGTCCCGTGAAAATCATCTCGGCCGTCGTCCCCGCCGCGCGGCACGCCTCGGTCAGGAGCCGCGCCGTCGTCCGCTTGCCGACCGCGCAATCCATGCCGAGGACGGCGATGCGCGCCGCTCGCGCCTCGCGAATCTCGCCCGTCCAGAAGCGCAGGGCGGACACGGGACGCGGACGGCGCACGTCGGTGATCGAGACGCCCTGCCGCTGCGCCGCCTCCGCGAGCGCCGGGTCATCCGCCACGAGCTCGTGCAATCCGTTGACGACGGAGATGCCGGCGTCGAGCGCCCCGGCGAGATCGCCCCGCAGTTCGGCGGGGATTCTGCCGCCGGACGTCGCCACGCCGACGACGGCGAAGTCCGGCTTTCCGGGGAGCGCTTCGAGAGCGGCAGAAAGCGTCCCGAACACCGGGATTCCGCGCGGCGTTCCGTCGAGCAGCGTTCCGGCGTCCTCGCCGCCGCAGGAGGAGTCGATCACCCCGACGACGCGATACCGCTCCCCGCCACGGACGAGCCCGTGCGCGGTCTTCCCATTGTCGGTGCGAAAGCTCGACCCGCACAGCAGGAGCGCCGTTCCATCCACCTCAGGCCCCCGCCGCCGCCCGCCGCCGCCGCCATCCGCCGTACGCCGGCAGGCCGAGCGCCAGGATCCCGAGCCCGAGCAAGGACTCGACCGGTTTCTCGAGAAGCGTGTTGGCGACGAACACGAGGCAGACGCCGACGAACACGAGAGGAATCCACGGGTAGGCGGGCACGCGGAAGGGTCGCGCGGCATCCGGGTGCCGGCGGCGCAGCACGATCACGCTGATCCCGGTCGCGGCATGGAACACGAAGACCGCGAAGATGACGTACGTGTAGAGCTGCTCGTACGTCCCCGAGAATGTCAGCGCGATGCCCCAGATCGCCTGCCCGATGAGACTAGCGCCCGGCGTGTGATGGGTCGGATGGATGCGCCCGAGCGCCTCGAAAAACAGGCCATCCCTGGACATCGGGAAATAGATCCGCGCGGCGTACAGCACGGTCGTCGCGAGGCATCCGAAGATCGCGACGAGCACGAGCATCGTGATCAGCCGTCCGCCCGAGGTGCCGAAGAGGGCGAGAGCCGCCGCCTCCGCGACGCGCGGCGTTTTCGCGAGGTCCGACACGGGGATGGCGCGCAGGTAGACGACGTTCAGGAGGACGTAGAGGCCGGTCACCGCGGCTGTTCCGGCCACGAGCCCGATCGGCAGCGAGCGCTGCGGACGCCGCATCTCTCCGGCGAGAAACGTCGCTCCGTACCAGCCGTCGTACGTCCAGAGGATGGCAATCATGGCGACTCCCGCCGCCGGCAGGCCCATCGGGAAAAGAGAGGGCCCGTGCAGGAACGTGCCGGGCCGCGCCGGAAGAAAAAGACCGATGCCGCCGAGAATCAGAAGGGCGAGCACGTTCGCTCCGGTCACGACGCTCTGGAAGCGGGCTCCCGCGCGGACGCCCATGTAGTTGACTGTTGTCAGGCCCGCGACCGCGAGAGCGCCCGCGAGCTGCGCTCCCGTCGCCGACCAGGCGATGCGGCCGAGAGAAACGCTCCAGAGAACGTGTCCGCTCGAGAAGAAGGGAAAAAACACGCCGAGGTACTCGCCGAATCCGACGGCCAGGACGGCCATGCCGCCGGTCATGATCACGAAAAACGAGGCCCATCCGAACAGGAATCCGGAGAGCGGCCCGTACGCCTCTTTGAGGTACACGTACATCCCGCCCGCGCCCGGAAACATTCCGCCGAGCTCGGCATACGTGAGCGCTCCGGCGAGAGCCAGCAGCCCGCCGCCGAGCCAGAGCAGGAGGATGCCGCGCGGATTCGGAACGGACTTCGCGATCTCCGAGGTGGTCAGGAAAATCCCCGTTCCGAGGGTGCCGCCGATCGTGATGAGAGTCGCGTCCGCCGTCGTCAGAGCGCGTTCGAGCGGAGCCTCATTCATCGCGATGAAGGTATCAGGAGTTGATGGCGGGACGCTCCCGCTCTCCGCTGTCTGCCGTGAGACCCGCATGCGGGCTTCGAGTGAAAATCCCGCGATCTCCCGGTCTCATGATCTCGCGATCAATCGAACTATCGAAGAATCGCGGAATCTGGGGAAGAGGAACCGACGAAGCGACAGGGCGGGTCCATTGCAATGGCGGAGACACAGAACTCGGAACGGCGAGCCGGCAGCCAGAAAGGGGGGCTCAGTTCGCCTTTTCGCTGCCCGCCTCGTACTTCCAGGCGGTTTCGCCTGCCGCGCCGTCGGCGAAGCGCGTATCGACGTAGGACTCGAACGCGATTCGCTTGTCCTTGTCGAGGACGCCCGTCTCGATCATGAGGTCGCGGACGAGGTCGAAGTCCGCCTTGCGCGGGCCGAGCCTCGTATAGGTGACGCGGTCGAGCGGCATCGTGAGCGCGTGACGCAGGAGCGCGGGAGGCTGGTGGTAGTAGTAGCGGCCCACGAAGTCCGCGGCGTGCTCCCGATGCGGCTTGCCCTGGTCGAGCCACAGACCGGACCGCGCGATCCCGTCGACGAGCGTCTGGACCGCGTCGGGCCTCTTGTCGATCACGTCCTGCCGCACGACCACGACGCACGACATGTAGTCCGGCCAGTAGTCGCGCGCCGGAAAGAGCACGCGGCCGAATCCGCCCACCTCGGCCTGGGAGGGGAACGGCTCGCCCATTGAGAAGGCGTCGATCGCCTTCGCGGCGAGCGCCCCCGCTACGTCGGCGGGAGCCATCTCCAGCATCTTCACTTCGGATGCCGCGATGCCGTTGGCCCGCAGCGCCCGGAACACGATGAGGCGCTCGTCGGAGAACCGGCTCGGAATCGCGATGGTGTGGCCGACGAGGTCCCTCACGGAGTGGATCGGTCCGTCCTTCTGCACGACCACCGCGCTGCCATAGCGATGTCCCAGGTAGACGATCTTGATCGGCACGCCCTGCGCCGCGAGCGCGATCGCCATCGGAGCGACCATGAAGCCGACCTGCATCCGATTGGAGATCAGGGCTTCCTTGATCTCGGGAAAGCCCTGGAACATGCGCGGGATGAAGAGGTTTCCCGAGAGCGAATAACGCGAGATGAAGTCCGTGACGGGGCAGGCGAGATGGCAGGTCACGGGTATGTACGCGACGTTCAACTTGCGCTTCTCGGGCGGGAGGCGGTTGTTCATCACCGCCGACCAGTCGACGTTCAAGGAGAAATGGGCTGCCGTGATGACGACGAGCCACGCAAGGGCGCCGGCCACGAGGCGCCGGCCCACGCGGGGAGGTCGCCGCGCAACGGATCCCGAGGGAGGAATCGTCGCGGCGCTCATGCGGTTCGAAAGCCCCAGCGCACCGAGCGGAGGCGCTCGATTCGCCGCATGCCGACGTTCAGGGCGAGCCCGATGAGGCCGATCAGGAGCATCGCCGCGACGACGAGGTCGTAGCGTTTTCCCGCGTTGCGCGAGTCGATGACGAGGTAACCGAGTCCCGAATCGACCGCGATCATCTCCGCCGCGACGACGACGAGCCACGCGATGCCGAGCGCGATGCGCAGCCCCGTCAACACCTGGGGCAGCGCTGCCGGCAGAACCACGCGAGCGAGCCGCGCCGCCGGCGAGAGGTCGAAGTTCTGACCCGCGCGCAGGTACATCGACGGTACCGACCGCACGCCGTTCATGGTCGCGACGACGATCGGGAAGAACGAGGCCAGGAAGATGAGGAAGATGGTCGCGAAATTGGAGACGCCGAACAGGACGATCGAGACGGGAATCCAGGCGAGCGGGCTGATGGGGCGCAGGAACTGGATCAGAGGATTCGCCGCGCGCGCCGCGTTGATCTTCCATCCGAGGATCAGTCCGGCCGGGATGCCCGTGACCAGGGCGAGCCCGTATCCGGCGCCGACCCGGACGAGCGAGTCGCGGGTGTAGGCGAGCAGGACGCCGCGCCGGGCGAGCTCTCCGAAGGCGCGGCCGACGGCGAGTGGCGATGGGAACACCGTCGTCTTCGTCACGCGCACGGCCACGTGCCATGCCGCGAGGACCACGGCGAGCGTGACGAGCGGCCAGAAGACGCGCTCCAGCCGGTCCGTTTTCATCGCGGGCAGATCCTCATACCTTGTGGGCGAGCCCGATCTCGCCGAGGATGCTGTCGCGCAGCTCGAGATAACGCCGCGAGGAAAGGTCCCGCGGGTGCGGGAGATCGATCTGGACGACGCGGCGGATCGTGGCCGGACGGGCCGACATCACGATCACGCGGTCGGCGAGCTGGACGGACTCATCGATGTCGTGCGTCACGAACAGGATCGTCTTCTTCTCCGCGCCCCAGATGCGCAGGAGCTCCGAGCGCATGACGAGCCGCGTGATGGAGTCGAGCGCACCGAACGGCTCATCGAGGTAGAGCATGTCCGGATTCACGGCGAGGGCGCGCGCCACCTCGACGCGCTGCTTCATCCCGCCCGAGAGCTCCTGCGGGTAGGCGCTCTCGAACCCGGACAGGCCGACGAGCTGGACGTAATGCGCGATGCGCTCGCGCCGTTCCGCGGCCGGCAGCTTGCCGAGCCCGAAACCGATGTTGCCCTCGACCGTCAGCCACGGGAAGACGCCGCGCTCCTGGAAGACGAAAATGCGGCGCGGGTCGGGACCGCGCACGGCTTCCCCGTCGATCGTCACCGAGCCCGACGTGGGGGTGAGAAATCCTCCGACGACGTTCAGCAGCGTGGACTTTCCGCAACCGGACGGCCCGAGGATGCAGACGAACTCGCCCTCGTGGACGTCGAGATCGATGTTCTCGAGAACGCGGGTCTCTTTTCCCTCGGCGCGAAAAATCATCGCGAGCGATCGGATCGAGAGCTTCACCGGGTCGGGAGCGCTCTGCGGCGCTTCCCTCATGCCGCCTCCGCCTCGAGGTTTCTCTCGTAGCCCCAGCTTGCCGCCTTCAGCCGCTCGAGCCGACGCATCGCGGCATCCAGCACCACGCCGATCAACCCGATGAGGACCATGCCCGCTACGACCACGTCGTACCGGTTTCCGGCGTTGCGCGCGTCGATGATCAGGAACCCGAGACCCGAGTTGACGGCGATCATCTCCGCGGCGACGACCACGAGCCAGGCGATGCCGAGGGTCAGGCGCAGCCCGACGATGACCTGCGGCAGGATCGCGGGCGCGATCACCTTGCGGGCGAGCTCGGCGGGGGAAAGGCCGAAGTTGCGTCCCGCGTTCCAGTGCACGGTGGCGACGCTGCCGACCGCGTTCATGGACGTCAGGATCAGCGGAAGGACCGAGGCGAGAAAGATGATGAACACGGCGGCGATATCGCCCACACCGAACCAGAGGATGGCGATCGGGATCCAGGCGAGCGGCGAGATGGGTCGGAGCACCTCGATCAGCGGCGCCAGCGCCATCTCCGGCCGGCGCATCCAACCGAGAAGAATCCCGAGGGGAATGCCGACCACGACCGCGAGGAGATACCCCCACGTGACGCGGAAGAGGGACGCGACGACGTGCTTGACGAGAAAGCCCTTCCGGGCGATCTCGACGATCGCGAGGGCGACCGCTTCGGGGCCGGGCAGGAGGGTCTTTCCGGAGAGGCGGATCGCGACGCTCCAGACGATCGAGGCGACGACCAGGCCCGAGAGCGAAAGCGCGAGATTTCGAAAGGCGAGCGGGGGTCGATGTCGATCCACTCGGATGGCGCTCCCATCGGTCGCGAGGACCGGAATCGCAGGTTATGTCGAGAGACGCCGGAATATAGCAGGAGGATCGGCCTCGCGCGAGGCGCCCCCGGGAGGTTTCGGCTGACAGGGCCGTCCGACCTGTGTATGATTCGCCGTCTTCGACTGCGGGGTCGTAGTTCAGTTGGTTAGAACGCCGGCCTGTCACGCCGGAGGTCGCGGGTTCGAGTCCCGTCGACCCCGCCAATCCGTTCATCGCTCATCGCTCATCGCTGAGAGGGAGACGAGGGAGAGCCACTTCGCGTACGTGGCTCTTTTCGAGAGTTGAGCGGCGATCCGGGTCCGATGGACTCCCTCAGATCCTGGCGATCAAGTCAATTCTCGGACAACTCTCGACGATATCGCGCGCCCTCTGTTGAGCTCAGCACGCCCGCGCTTTGAGCGATGCTGCTTGAATTCTTCGATGGAGGGTGGTTACCCCTGTCGAACAGACCCGACTGCCGTTCATCCCCGGGCGAAGAACTCCTGAACGGCGCGAATCACCGATTCGCCCTCATCGTCTGTCATCGTCGGAAAAATCGGAAGGGACAGGCTCGTGCGGGCGAGCGCCTCGGATTCCGGAAGAAAGGCGATCGGACCGAACGGTGCCATCGCGGGCTGAAGATGACTAGGAATCGGGTAGTGAACGCCCGTCTCGATCCCTCGTTCCAAAAGATATCGTCTGAGGTCTTCGCGTGTGGCCTCATCCGACAGCCGGATCGGATAGAGGTGGTAAACCATTCGAGTCCCGGGCCGCTCCCGCGGCGTCGAGAGACCTTCTATTCCTTCAAAGGCGAGGTCGTAGTGTCGGGCAACGAGACGTCGCTTTTCCGTGAACTCTTCGATGAGGGCGAGCTGCAGCCGGCCCACCGCAGCCTGGACGTCGTTGAATCGGAGGTTGAACCCCACCCGGACGTGTGTGTATTTGTCGCTTCGGCCGTGGTCCCGGAGAAGACGTATCCGGGCGGCGACATCGTCGTCGTCGGTCGTGACCATCCCTCCGTCACCGAACACGGTGATGTTCTTCGATGGGTAGAAGGAGAAACACCCCGTCCGTCCGATCGCTCCCACTGGACGCGCGCCGGATCGGGCCCCGTGAGCCTGGCAGCAGTCCTCGACAACCCACAATTTGTGTTGATCCGCTATCGCGCAGAGAGAGTCCATGTCGGCGACTCCACCGTAGAGGTGCACGGGGAGAATTCCGACGGTCCGCGGCGTGATCCTGCGAATGGAGTCCTCCGGGTCGAGGGTCCCCCATCGGTCCACGTCCGCCATAATCGGTATCCCGCCGGCGTGCAGGATTCCCTCGATCGTCGGGAAAGCGGTCATGGAAGGAACGATGACTTCGTCGCCGGGCCTGATCCCGATGGCGAGAAGCGAGAGCTGAATCGCCGAGGTGCCCTGCGACACGGCGACGGCATGGCGAGTGCCCACGTAGAGTGCGAACTCGTTCTCGAACGCTCTCGTCTCAGGGCCGAGGATGAATCGACCGGAATCGACGACGTCCAACATCGCCTGTTTCATTCCCACTGTGACCGTGGGGCGGGAAAGCGGGATCAATGGCGTGCCGGCAAGGAGCCCATGCCGAACTTCAGGAGGCGAGAGACGGGGATTTCGAGTGGATCGTCCGCCCGAGTCGAGAATGGCGTGGCACGAAGGGGATCGAGACCTCGCGACCGCTCTCGATCGACTCGTAAATTGCTGTAATGACCTCAAGTGAGCGACGCCCTTCGTTGCCGTCCACGACGGGAGCCGCGTCGCCGGCAATCGCGTCGAATACGTCCCGATAATAGGCGCGGTGCCCGAATCCATAGACGTCGGGCGGGTTCGTACGATTCCGCTGCCTCACCTCACCATCGTCCGGGTCTGACGACTCGAAGCGCCATGTTTTCACCTCGTTCATCGCAAACCCTCCCACTTCGACGGTCCCGCCTTCTCCCAGGATCGAAATCGAACCCTCGAGATCTTCCGGGCGGGCGGCGGTGGTTGCCTCAATGACTCCGAGGGCCCCGTTGCGAAAGCGCAGAATAGCCACTCCTGTGTCCTCCGCCTCGATGTCAACGAGTCGCGTGGCGCTTGTGGCCTTCACCGATTCCACGTCCCCCATCATGTAAACGAGCATATCGACATGATGCGAGGCCTGATTGGAAAATACCCCGCCGTCCATGGCCCAACTTCCCCTCCATTCCGCCTGGTCGTAGTAGTCCTGTCGGCGGCACCATCGAACGCGGACGGCTCCGAGGACGAGTTTGCCGAAACGTCCTGCGTCGAGAGCAGCCCGCAGTTTCACGATGGGGAGGTTGTAGCGATTCTGCTGCATGACGAAAAGTCGGGTCCCGTTCCGCGCGCATTCCGCGATCATCGAGTCGGCGTCGGCCAGAACGAGGGCCATCGGCTTTTCCACGACCACGTTGGGGATGCCCGCCCGGGAGGCAGCCATGACATGGTCGGCGTGCATGCCCGAGGGTGTGCAGATCGCGAGGAGACTCGGAGACTCACCCTCGATCAGTGAGGAGAGGCTGTCGTAAGGCCGTCCGCCGTAAGAGCTCGCGAACGTCTGCGCGCGGGTCAGGTCCTGGTCCGCGAACCCTCCGAGGACGGAACGCGGCTCGTCCGCGAGTATCGCTGCGTGTCGCCGCCCGATTCGACCGCACCCGAGGATTGCGGTTTTCCCGGATCGAGACGGGGCAGAAATCATCGATGGATGACGTTAGCAGGAACCGAGGGAGCCGACTCTCCACCCCAAACGCTATCCGAACGAAATTGATCGTCCCGTCCCGATCGCGGCCTTGCTCGATGGCGGAGAACGCCCTGGCAAGTCCCGGGGCGAGGCCCCGGACCTTTTTCTAGTGCTCCGCGGGGGCCTGCGAGCGACCGCTCCGTCGTTACAAACGGCGTGAGTTTGGCAATCGTTCGGCACTTGTTCAGGTACTCGACCGAAACACCGCTAATGCGCGGCGGCGGTGCCGCCACGAGACCTAGAATCCGTCGGAGATGCTCCTGGAAAAAAAGGCGATGTGCCTCCCGCCCGTAACCCGGGCGCCGGGCCGTGGCTGCGGGTCTCGTCTCAGCGGTGCGGGCCGAGGCTTCCGAACGGGAGGCCGCCGGTCCGCCGGGATCGGGCTGATTATTTTCTTTCTCGCCGTGGCCGTCGCGCCTCACCGGCACGTGAACGGCCTCGAGGACCTGCTTTTTGATCAGCCGAGCGACTCGGGGGTAGTGGTTGTCGAAACGCCGTTCCTCAAGTTGGATCCCGCAGGCTGGAACGCCTTAACACTCGTCGAGGACCATCCCTGCCTCGCGTGCTTTGGGAGCGATTTTGTCTCCGTTCCCGGACAGACGCTGAGCTCCATGCCGCACCTCGCGCGAATCTCTTTCCAGAGTTCATTCGAAGCCAAGATAGAGGTGCCTCTCCTCTGGCGGGACGCTCCTTCCCGCGCTCCTCCGGACTCTTTTTCCTAGCTTCGGGAAAAGAGGCGTCGTCGGGGGGCCTTTGGTTTTCCCGGTACGTCGGCCTCGAGTCGTCGGGACGCTTTCCGGGCTCGCGCGCGGTCGTCCCGCTCTGCCGCAGGGAGAAATAGATGGATGCGAATTCGACACCAGGTCGGTCGAACGAATGGCTCCGCACGCTCTTCTTGAATCCCCCCTCGTTCGAGGGATTCGACGGAGGTGCCGGGTCGCGATATCAAGCGCGAAGAGAGGTGCGCTCTTTCTGGTATCCCACCTGGCTCGCTCAGCCCGCCGCTCTCGTTCCGGGGAGCCGTCTGATCGATGCTCCCGCTCGGGGACTCTCGATCGCCGATGTGTCGAAACTCGCGCTCGGCTACGAAATGATCGTCATTCACACGAGCACTCCATCTTTTCACTCTGACGTGAAGGTGGTCGAGCGGCTCAAGCAGGAAAACCCGAGCAGCTTGATTGGATTGGTCGGAGCACACGTCGCCGTCGCCCCCGAGGATTCTCTCCGCGCTTCCTCATCGATCGATTTCGTGGCACGCAAGGAATTCGACTTCACGATCCGCGACATAGCGCGAGGGTTACCCCTCTCGGCGATCGACGGCGTGAGCTACCGCGACGGCGATCGCATCGTCCACCGTCCGGAGAGATCGCCCGTTGAAAACATGGACGAGCTGCCGTTCGTGACGGATGTCTATGCGCGCGATCTCGTCGTTGAGGATTACTTCATCGGCTACCTGCTGCACCCGTACGTCTCGCTCTACACGGGACGCGGTTGCCGATCCTTCTGTTCTTTCTGCCTGTGGCCTCAGACGATCGGGGGACATAGATATCGAACGCGTTCGCCGGATCACGTCGAGGCTGAAATCCTGTCGGCACATCTCAAGCTGCCGCAGGTCAAAGAATTTTTCTTCGACGACGATACGTTCACGGACGATGAGCCGCGCGCGCGGGATATTGCGCGACGGATGGGTAACCTCGGCGTTACCTGGTCCTGCAACGCCAAACCCATCGTGACCCGCGACACCCTGGCCGTGATGAAGGACAACGGCCTTCGCCTTCTCCTCGTCGGGTATGAAAGCGGGAATCAGGGCATTCTGAACAACATCCGGAAAGGCGTTCGGCTGGACATCGCGCGTCGCTTCAGTGACGACTGCAGCAAGCTGGGAATCCTGATCCACGGGACATTCATCGTCGGGTTACCCGGAGAGACGGCCGAGACGATCAGGGAGACCATCCGGTTTGCGCGGGAGATCAATCCGCACACGATCCAGGTATCCCTCGCCGCGCCGTACCCGGGTACGGAGCTGTACCGCCAGGCGATCCAGAATGGCTGGCTCGCGGACGGCGAGCAGTCCCTGGTCGATGGCGGAGGGATCCAGGCAAGCACTCTGTCCTACCCCCATCTCTCGAGCGCTGCGATCTCGGACTCCATGGAACGCTTTTACAAGAGCTTCTACCTGAGGCCGCGGAAAATCGCGGAGATGGTTCGCGAGATGGCGACTACGCCCGGTATGACGAGAAGACGCCTGCGGGAGGGCGTCGAGTTTTTCCGATTCCTCTCCGAGAGAAGAGCGCGGGCATGAGGACCTTGACCGTAACCGCCGACGATTTCGGCGCCTCCGAGGATGTGAATGCGGCGGTGGTCGAAGCCCATCACTACGGCATCGTCAATGCGGCCAGCCTGCTCGTAACGGGCGACGCGTGGCGGAACGCCGTCACGCTGGCGTATGCGAATCCGCTCCTCTCCGTGGGACTTCATCTCGCGTTGGTCGACGGTCGTGCGGTCCTGGCTCCCCGCGAGATACCGCATCTGGTCGATGGCGAGGGACGCTTCGAACGGAGCCCGCTTCGCGCCGGCCTCCGATATCAGTTCGCGCGCTCCGCGAAAGCTGAGCTCACTCGAGAGATTCGCGCCCAACTGGAACGCTTCCGGGGGACGGGCCTCCATCTCTCGCACGTCGATGGCCATCATCACCTCCACCTTCATCCGCTGGTTCTCGGCGTGCTCGCCGACCTGGCTGCAGAATTTGCGATACCGGCGATCCGGTTACCCGACGAGGAGCTCGGAACCGCGCTGGCACTCGACGGCCGCCTTCCGATCCAGCGAGTCGCCTACCGAGCGATATTCCGGTTGCTTCGACGGCACGGAGTCAGGCGGCTCCGCGGTTCCGGTGTCGGGTATTCGGATCGCGTGTACGGCTTATTCGCGACGGGCCGGATCGACGAGGAGTACCTCGTGCGGTTATTGCCGCGGATGCGGGGAAACCGCGTTGAGCTGTATGCGCATCCTTCTCGATCAGTTCACGGCGGAGGAACGAGAGAGCTGGCGGCGCTGCGTAGTCCCCGGGTACAGGACGTTCTTGCGGCCAGCGAGTTCCGGCGATGAGCCCGCCCGGCTTCTTTCCCTCGTTGCCCGGACCCCTCCTCTGGTTGCAGGCGGCCCTGGTGATCATCTGTGTCGCCGCCGACGGTTACTACCTGCTCGGGATTCTGTCGGCCCGAGATTTCTTCTCGAACCGCCGGCCGACGGATCCCGATTTCCATCCTCCCATTTCGATCCTCAAGCCCTTGCGCGGGCTCGACCCGGACGCCCATCGCAACCTCTCGTCGTTTTTTGATTTGGACTATCCGGAGTACGAGGTCCTCTTTGGCCTGGAGAGCCCGGACGATCCGGTTCTGCCGGTCGTTCGCGCCATTATGGATGCCCACCCCGAGACGCCGGCACGCGTCGTGTTCTACGAGGCCCCCGCCGACGGCAATCCGAAGGTCGCGAGCCTGGCCAGCGCCGCCGCATGGAGCCGGCATTCGCTGCTTCTCCTCTCCGACGCCGATATCCGAGTCGGGAGGTTGCATCTGAGGGCTATGGCGCAGCCGATGCAGGATCCCGGCATCGGAGTCGTCACCTGCCTTTATCGGTCGGAGGGGAAGGGGTTCGCCGGCCGTCTCGACGCCCTGGGACTGTCAACAGCGTTTCAGCGCGATGCTCTCGTGGCGCGAAGGGTCGAAGGCGTGTCGTTCGCCATGGGGTCGGGAATCCTTATTCGCCGGCGAGTTCTCGACGCCATCGGCGGGTTCGAGGCGGTCACTCGTTATTTGTCCGACGACTTCCTGCTTGGGAATCTGCCGACCCGGCAAGGCTACCGAGTGGAGTTCGCCCACGACGTGGTCGACCATTCCCTGGGGACGAAAACATTCAGGGATCTCGTTCGAAACCAGCTCCGATGGAATCGAGGCATACGAGCGTCTCGTCCCGGCGGGTATCTGGGTCTCTTTTTCACTTATGGCGTTGCGATCGCGCTTCTCGAATTCGGAGTTTCGGGCGCTTCGCCGCTCGGCGGGGCGCTGTTGGTCTCGAGCATTGCTCTTTCGATCTTCTCGGCATGGCTCATCTCGTGCCGGTTTCTCGCCGATGGCGGTACCCGCAGCGTTCTCTGGGCGGTTCCCCTTCGCGAGGTTCTGGGCTTTCTGCTGTGGCTCGGCGGATTGTTCGGCGCCTCGATCGACTGGAGAGGTCGAAAATTTCGACTTGGGCGCGATGGGATCCTGTTGCCCCGCACTGCACCGAACAAAGCGCGGCCCCCGGGTCCGAGGTCTTCGAGTGCGGGTGACCCTCGGGCTTCCGGCGGATGAAGAAGTTCGAAAGATTCGCATTTGGCGGGGGGCTCTTACTCCTCATCTGGTTGATTACCCGGCTCGGAGTGCGCGACATCATTTCCGCGCTGGAACGCGTGTCGTGGGGTTTCTTGACGGTGCTCGCTCTGTATACGATCACGGCTCTGGCGAACACGCTGGGCTGGCGGGCCACGATGCCCAGAAGCCTGCGTACCAGGCCGCTTCCGTTATTTGGATTCCTGCTCGCGGGCGATGCGATCAATTCCGTCACTCCATCTGCCGTCGTCGGCGGCGAGCTGGTTCGCCTCAGCCTGCTCCGCCGAAGGATGCCGTCCGTTCCGGCAGCGGCGTCGGTCGCACTCGCCGCCGCCACGCAGTTCGTCGCTCAGGCTCTCTTCGTCGTCGTCGGGCTGCCTCTGACACTCGAAAAGACGCTCACGGGACCGATGCAAGGCGCGCTCGCGGGACTGGTCATCCTCGCCGTTGCAGTCGGGACTGCCGTCGTCGCACTCGCGCGGAAGGGAGACCTCTTCGAGCGGCTGCACGCTGTCTTCATGCGAATACTGCCGCTCGGTCTGAGGCCGAGGAGTGACGGCTCTCAATGGAAGTTGCTCGACGACGCGATCGCGGACGGGATTCGTGACCGTCCCGGGGATCTCGCCGTCTCCGTCGGGTTCTTTCTTCTCGGATGGTCCATCGGTATCGCCGAGGTCGCGCTCGTTCTCCACCTGCTGGGTGTGCCGGTCCCGTTGAGAACCGCGGCGGCCATCGAGATGCTCTCCGTCGTCATCGACGCGGTCCTGTTCTTTGTCCCGGCCCGGCTCGGAACACAGGAAGGTGGAAAGTACGTAATCTTCCAGTTCCTTTCCCTCGACCCCGCGACCGGTCTTGCTCTCGGCCTCGTCAAGCGAATTCGCGAAATCGTCTGGGCCCTCGTAGGCTTGACGATTCTGGGTTTTCATCCGACGAGGGATCGCGTCGGGCGCGCGCGGACCCGCCAACCCCCACCGGAAGAGGGAGTTGAAACGGTTCCCGCGCGGGGGCCTTTTTGACGTCGAACGGCCGGGAACGTGCGACGGATGAGCAGGGATTACGATCTTTCGTCGTGATCAGAAATTTGCTCCCGGGCGAACGGCTTCGGCTGCTCGATGTCGCCGCGGAGAACGCCACCTCGATAGCTACGCCCTCCCTGGCAGAGGCCTGCCGGAGACCTTATCGCGAGAAAGGCGGCGACGCCGGGCGTGCCAGTGTTTTATCCGCCCGCTCCAGCCGTGTCAGTGTTTCGGCCTGATCTTGGCGTCCTTTGCTTTTTCAGCGGATTCCGCCTGAGAGCTCTCAAACGTGCTCGATAGGACCCGGCCGTTTCCCGCATCGATCTGGACCTCCTGAATTCCCTTCTTTCCCTCGATCGCGATGTCGAACGAGTAGACCAGGCACCCGTGCTCGGCCTCGAGCTCCGATTCCTTGACCATCGCCTTGGAGCGGTCTTGGAGAGTTGCCAGGGCGGTCTCTTGAGCGGCTTCCGAGGTAACTTTCATCAACGCCTTGAGTTCCGCTTGAGAGGCACCTTTTTTGGGATGGATGCTGCACGGGGAGGGAGTGGAGTTGACCCGGTTTCGTGGACACCTTCAGACTTGGGAGAAAGGAGTTCACGATGGGAGTGGGACGAGGACCGTACCCGGAGGAGTTTCGGCGTCGGATGGTGGAGCTTGTGCGAACCGGACGGAGTCCGGAGGG
>JBBSEW010000012.1:0-69070 GCA_038239305.1 Thermoanaerobaculia bacterium
CGACGAGACAAATCCGTTCTTCCCGACGAAGCCTCGCCAGCGGGCGGGCGAGATCGACGCGAGCGGCGCGGGCGAGGGCGGCGGCGAGCCGGTCGGGCAGCTCGGCGCGAAGAACGCTCGCGACGGTGCGCGTTCCTTCGGCCCGCAGCGCCTCCGTCCACTCGGACTCCGTCCGATTCGTCCAGCTCACTCGGATGACGGCGCGCTCGTCCTCGCCTTTTCCTCGTTTCTCGAGGGACCGCACGGCGACGTGCGAAACGTCGAGGATCGCGGGCCCGCTGTAACCGCCGTGCGTGAACAGGAAGCCTCCCTCCGCCGAGGCGGCGCGATCGCCGTCCCGCGCCGCCACCCGGACCGGCAGCGAAATTCCGGCAAGATCCGAGAACCCGAGCTCCGCGGCGCCTCCATGGGTGAGAGGCGTCAGAGCGGGATAGGGCGTGTGAATCGTGTGGCCGAGCTTCCCGAGGATCGAGAGGCCGAGGCCATCGCTTCCCGACAGCGGGATCGAGAGCCCTCCGGTCGCGACGACCACCGCGTCCGCCTCGAGGGGAGCGAAACCCCGGCGTTCGACGCGCCACCCCCGCTCAGCGGGCGCCACGCCGGTGACGAGACTGTCCATGACGATCTCCGCGCCGCGCCGCCGGGCCAGCGAATAGAGACCCTCGCGCACGTCCCGCGCCCGGTTCGAGGCCGGAAACAATTTCCCGGAAGCGGACTCCTCCGCGAGCGGGATCCCGACTTCTTCCTCGAAGAAGGCGATCTGCTCGCGCAGAGGCCAGGAACGCGCCATCTTGCGCAGCGAGTGAGGCGACGAATCCGTGACGAACCGGTTCTCGTCGAGCCGCGCGGGCAGGATGTTGCAGCGTCCGCCGCCGCTGATCAGGATCTTGCGGCCTCCGTCCGGTGTGCGCTCCAGGAGACGGGTCTCGGCCTTTCCGGAGGCGGCAAAAATGGCGGCCATCGTGCCCGCGGCGCCGGCCCCGACGACGACGACCCGGCGCCTGAGAGCTTCCATGACCGTGAAGATAGTCCCTCCACGCGAGGCTTCCCGGAGTACGCTCCGTTCCCATGAAATCCGACGCGGAGGTTCTCGTCCAGAAGCTTCATTTCTTCGAAGACCGCTGGAGGTTCGTGGCCGCCCGGGGCGCGTCGATCGCCGCGGAGGCGCGGTGACGGACTCGGAGGACGCGCCGCCGGAGGAGTCGAGCAGCATTTCGGGGCGTCTGACCGAGATGCCGCTGTTTGCGGTCCTGCGCCGCGTGCAGCGGGAGGGCCTGTCGGGAACGCTCTCGGTCGTCCGCGGAGACCAGGTGCGCCAGCTCATCTTCGAAGAGGGGGAGCTGCACGCGGCCCGGTCGTCCCGCGAGGAGCATCGGATCGGCGCCACCCTCGTGCGCTGGGGTTACGTCACCGAGGAGGACCTGCGGCAGGCCCTCGAGGATCAGAAGCGGAGCCACCAGCGGATCGACCGGATCCTCGTCGAAAAGGGGCTGGTCACGCGCGCCGTCATCGACAGCGAGGCGCGGCGCCAGATGGAGCAGATCGTCTTCTCGACGCTTTCGTGGCCCGACGGGACGTTTCATTTCGAGGCGAATACGGGGCCCGTCGAGCTCGATGTCGCGACCGCGCTGTCGCAGGAGATGATCATCGAGGGCATTCGCCGCATTCCGGAGAGCGAGCAGTTCCTGGACCTTCTCGGAGACTTGTCGAGCGTGCCGACCCTGACCCGGGATCCGATGTCCTCGGGCTCGCTGCGGCTGCTGCGGGACGCGGTCGGCCTCATCGCCCGAATCGACGGAACGACGCCTCTGCGGGATCTCCTGGTCTCCGGCGTCGCTCCCGGAACCGCCAGCGCGAAGATTCTCTATTCGCTCCTCTTCGCCGGCATCATCGAGGTGCACCCGCCGGGCGAGCCCGCGGTAAATCCCGAGCGCCGGGTCGCCGGCCGACGCGCTTCGGATCGCACGCGCGGCAACTACGCTTTCGAGCCCGGCAACTTCAAGCCGGCCGCTCCGGCGGAGGGGGAAACGGGATTCGCCACCGCGTCGACTCGCGCCTTCGATCTCCCGGAATACTCGACGCCGCCGGCCGCGACGGAGCCCGTTCCCCTGAGCCCGCGAGAGACCGTTCTTCAGATGCATCGCCAGCTCGACTGGCTCTCGCACTACGACCTTCTGGGAGTCTCCCGAAAGGCGACGACGGCGGAGATCGAAGAGGCGTTCAAGGCGCGGGCGCTCCTCTTCGATCCGTCACTCAAAGCCCACCCGGAGCTCGTCGACTGCTGGCGCCAGCTCACCGTGTTGACGAAGTGGCTGCGCGTCGCCCACAAGGTCCTCTCGAATCCCGAGACGCGCGAAGCCTACGACCGCAAGATTGAAGGCGCAACCCCCGCTCCGCAGGAGTGACTCCTCGCCCCGCGCGTTTCGCTTCCAATCCTCGGGCGGCCGAAACCTCCTGTCCATGTGGAGGGCGGGCTCGTGTCCCCGCAGCGCTGACTCGCGCGGCCGGGCGCGCCTCCGTTCGCGCTTCGGATGGCGGATCCCATCCCGTACACTGCCTCCGTGAATCCGGACGGCGATTCCCTCCGCTCGCGAGCCTGGGCAATTCTCTTCGCCCGACTCGTGCTCGGCCTGATTTTCTTCATGGCGGGGTTCGACAAGGTGTTCCATCTGACTCCGGGCGGCCACGTGCGCCGGTGGTTTCTGCCATACCAGGACACGTTTCTGCCGACATGGTCATTGTGGGCGGCCGGTCTCGCGATCCCGTTCGTCGAGCTTCTCGCCGGGGCCCTCCTCGTTGCCGGCTGGCGCATCCGCGAAGCGCTCATTGCGCTGGGCGGCGTTCTCGTCCTCGTGACGTTCGGGCACCTGCTGAAGGAGCCTCTCTATCCTTTCCATGAGCACGTGATCCCTCGGCTCGCCCTTCTTCTGTTCGTGCTCGCGATGCCCCCCGCGGAGGATCGGTTTTCGGTCGATGCCCGCCTTCGCCGCTCGTCGGATGCGCGCTTCCGGGGTCAGGAGTGAGGCTAAGGCGCCCGTCCGGCGCGATGTCGATGAGGTAGGCGCATCGCGGTACCGCTAGACTGGTCGCTATGGAGTTCGTGAAGGAACGAAGTCGACGGAGAACCCGGGTAAATCGCGGGTTGGCGGCGATCCTGGCGATCGGAATTGCCGGGATTTCGATCGCCGCCGGTTCGCCTCGCTTGCCTTCCCGGACCCCGCCTCCCCCGCGGGGATGGCTGCAGGGAAATCGAGTCCGACTCACGGTCGCCTCACGCGGAGGGGCGCGGGCTGTGACCTATTCCTTTTCGATCGATCCGGGCGGCGACATGCGGATCGGAATCGAGGAACGCGACGGAAACAGCCAGACTTCGAGGGAGTTGCTTCTCATCGCCGGTCGTTTTCTGGCCGTTCGCGGAGCGAAGATCCCCGCCGGATACGAGATCGACATCCTCGACGCCGCCGCGCTCTCGTGGCAGGTGGCGGCGCAGCTCCTGGCCCGAGCGTCGCCGGGCGATCCGGGGAGCCTGTCCGCTCCCATTCGAATCTCCCTGGCCGAATCCCGGACCGCGATCTCCGTCTCGACCAACAGCGCGGAAGAGACCTTCCCCCCGCCCTGGACCGCGCGAGGGCGCATCAATCCGGTCGGAGACCGGCGCCTCGATTTCGATTTCATTTTTTCGTACCACACCACGGTGCCGCCGTCGGAGCCGATGGAAGTCCGATACTCCGGTCGGTGGGAATACGCGACGCCGCCTCCCGTCATCGGAAACGATTCGAGTCTGAGCGGTTGGAGCGTCTTTTCGCTGGGGACTCGGAAGCGCCGGGAAAAAGGAGAGGACATGGTCGACTTCTCCGCTTCTCCCGGAAAGACGGTTTATGGGACGGTCGGAGAGCTTCGCCGGGCGGCTCGGGGCGAAAAGCCGTGAGCGGCCAAAGGAGTCGGAGGAACGACAGGCGCGGGCGTACCCGCGATCGGAGGCAGGCATGAAGATCGTCGTCGTCGGCGGCACGGGATTGATCGGCGGGGCAGTCGTCGCGGCGCTTTCGCGCGCTCACGAGGTCATCGCGGTATCGCGCAGGAGCACACCGCACCGGGTCGATATTACAGATCCGGCTTCGATCGCGGCCCTGTACGCCGGTCTCGGACGCGTCGATGCCGTTGTGAGCGCCGCAGGCGCCGCGAAGTTCGGGGCGTTCTCCGACCTCACCGCGGAGGACTACGCGCTCGGGCTCGACAGCAAGCTGATGGGCCAGGTGAATCTCGTGCGTCTCGGGTTCCCGAGCGTGGCGGACGGAGGCTCCTTCACTCTGACGAGTGGTGTGCTCGGAAAGAGTCCGACCGCCGGCAGCGCGGCGATCAGCCCCGTCAACGCCGGCCTCGAGGGATTCGCACGCGCCGCCGCGCTCGAGCTGCCGCGCGGCATTCGCATCAACGTCGTCAGCCCCGGCTGGCTCACGGAGACACTTCAGGCAATGGGCCGCGATCCGGCGCAGGGCACTCCCGCCGCCGACGTCGCGCAGGCCTATGTGACGAGCGTCGAGGGGACGGGTACGGGCCGAACAATCGACGTCCCGAGCTGACCGGCGGGGTCTCGCGTGAAGCGCTTCGAGGTCGTTCCCGCGCGCCCGTACTCCCTCGCGCGCACGATCGGCCGATTCGCGCGATTTCCGGACGCCGTCGACCTCGCTGATCGGACGGGGACCGGATCTTTCCGGCGCCTGTTGCCGGTCCGACCGGCCGCCGTTCTGCTCGTCGAGCAGCGGGGATCGCCCTGGAACGCCGTGCTCCAGGTTTCGCTCGAGGGCCCGGGAGCGGCGGCGCCTGCGGCCCGGCGCGAAGCGCAGCGGGTACTGGACCGCGCGCTGGGAGCGTCTACCGACGTACGGCCATTCGAGAAGCGGTTTCGCCACGATGCGCTTCTCGGCCCGGCGATCCGCCGTTTCCGCGGCCTGCGTGTCGCCGGCGCCCCGACCGTCTGGGAGGCGCTCGTCGGCGCCGTGCTCGCGCAACAGATCAACCTCGCGTTCGCGGCGTCGATCCGGACCGAGCTCGTTCACGCCTTCGGCCGGCGCGCGCGGATTGGCGAAGCTCTGTACTTCGCGTTTCCGACGCCGGAAGCGATCGCCAGAGCCGGTGCCCGGGGTCTGGCGGGCTTTCGTCTCTCGCGCGCCAAGCGCGACACCCTGCTTCGCCTGGCGCGCGGATTCGCGGGCGGCTCTCTGACGGAGGACGCGCTGGGCGGTCTCACCGACGAAGAGGTGATCGCTCGTTTAACGCGTATCCGCGGAGTCGGCCGGTGGACGGCCGAAGTCGCGCTGCTCCGCGGTCTCGGACGCCGCGACGCCTTTCCGGCCGGGGACCTGTCGATCGTCAAGTACCTGGCGGTCGGTCTGCTCGGACGAACCGTGGCGGCGACGGAACGGGAGATGCGCGAGCACTCCGACCGGTGGAAGCCGTATCGCAGCCTGGCCCTCGTCTACCTGTACGCAGCGCTGGCAGACGCGGAAGCCCGGCGGGAAAAAGCCTGAAACCGGGAGCGGAGAGCCGAGAGCCCCCGGCCCTCTCACGCCGGGAGAGGGCGAAGGGACGACGAAACGGATCGCTCCTAACGCACACCTGATAACTTCCTCTCCATGGTCATTCGGATCGGCACGAGCGGTTTCAGCTACAAGGAATGGAAGGGGAGGTTCTACCCGGAAGACATCGCCGCGCCGGAGATGCTCCGCTTCTACGCCGGGAAGTTCTCGACCGTCGAGATCAACAACACCTTCTACCGGATGCCCACCGCGTCGGTCCTGTCGGGCTGGGCAGAGCAGGTGCCGGACGGTTTCACATTCGCGCTCAAGGCCTCGCAGCGGATCACGCATCGCTCGCGCTTGAAGGACGCCGGCGATTCCGTCGAGTTCTTCTTTCGCATCGCGGCGACGCTCGGCGACCGGCTCGGCCCCATCCTCTTCCAGCTCCCCCCCAATTTCAAAAAAGACCTTCCGCGGCTCGTGGATTTCCTGGCGCTTCTTCCGGCCGGCTCGCGTTGTGCTTTCGAGTTCCGGCACGTCTCCTGGTTCGACGACGAGGTGTACGCGGCCCTCCGCGACGCGCACGCGGCCCTCTGCATCGCGGAGGACGAGGATCTCGCGACTCCGCTCGTGGCCACAACCGGTTGGGGGTACATGCGGCTAAGACGCCAGGACTATGGGCCCGAGTCGCTTTCGGCATGGCACGGCCGGATCGTCGCGCAGCCCTGGTCGGAGACGTTCGTCTACTTCAAACACGAGGACGAAGCGCGAGGGCCTCTGTTCGCGGAGGGGCTCGCAAAGTTTCTCTGAGCGCGAACCCCTGTCCCTGCTACACTTACGGGCATCATGAGTGCAAGAGCGATCGGCAACGCCAACATTTCATTCGGCCTCGTCGCGATTCCCGTCAAGCTCTATTCGGCGGCAAACTCCGCTTCCGGCATCTCTTTCAACCTCCTTCACGCCAAGTGCGGCTCGCGCTTGAAGCAGCAGTACATCTGCCCGAAGGAGGACAACGTCGTCGTCTCGCGCGACGAAATGACGAAGGGGTACGAGTTCTCCAAGGATCAGTACGTGCTCTTCTCTCCCGAGGAGCTCAAGGCGATCGAGGAAGAGTCCACGCAGACGGTGGACGTGACGGAGTTCGTGCCGATCGCCGCGATCGATCCCGTGTACTTCGACAAGGCGTATTACCTCGGGCCGGAGAAGGGCGGGGCGAAGGCGTACTGGCTCCTGGCGAAAGCCCTTCAGGAGACGGGACGGGTCGCGCTCGCGAAGTACGCCGCGCGCGGCAAGCAATACCTCGTGATGCTGCGTCCCGTCGACGGCGGCATCGTCATGCAGCAGCTCCTTTATGCGGATGAAGTCCGTCCGATCTCGGAGATCGAGCTCGGCCAGGAGGACGTCAAGGACTCCGAGCTGAAGCTCGCGCGGATGATCGTCGACCAGCGCGCGACGGAGCGTTTCCAGCCCGAGGCGTACGAGGACGAGGTCAAGAAGCGGCTTCAGGAGCAGCTCCAGAAGAAGATCGAAACAGGGCAGGAGATCACGTCCTCCCCGAAGCCCAAGACCGGAGAGGTCATCGACCTGATGGAGGCGCTGCGCCGCAGCCTCGAGAATGCACCGGCTCCCCGGCGCAAGGCCGCGGGGGAGGGCGTCGAGGTGCGCAAGCCGCCCAAGCGCGCGTCCTCGAAGCCCGAAAAAGCGGGGGCTTCCGAGAGGTCCGACAAACCTGTCCGGATCGACCGGGCCGAAAAGCGGACCGGCACGTCCCGGAAGTAGTCTGGCGGGATCCGCTCTGACTCTTCGCTTCGAGCCCCGGAACCGCTCTCCGCATCGCCCGCCCGCCCCGGAATTCCATTCGTCGGAGCCGGAGGTCCCGCGTCAGCCGTGAAGGGTTATGGCACGCGGGAGGTCGCCCAGATCCTGGGCCTCACGCAGGCGCAGGTTCGCTCCTACGTGCGTTCCGGCTTCCTGGAGCCCGATCGCGTGGCGGGTTCGCGGCTGCGGTTCACCTTTCCGGATCTCGTGTTTCTGCGGACCGCCAAGGGGCTGCTCGACGCCGGGCTGCCGGCGCGGCGGGTCCGACGCTCCCTGGCGCGGCTGAGGACGCAGCTGCCGCCCGGCCGCCGGCTGACCGGATTGCGCATCGCGGCTCAGGGTGACGAGGTCGTCGTCAGCGACGGCGAGTCTCTCTGGCATGCCGAGTCGGGGCAGGCGCTGCTCGACTTCGGGGTCGCGGAGCTCGCCCGGCAGGTGGCGCCACTCGCGCGCCGCGCGTTCCGTGAGGCCAGCCGCGAATCGGAGGAGATGACGGCGGACGACTGGTTTGCGCTCGGCTGCGAGGTCGATACGACGGCACCCGACGAGGCGCAGGGAGCGTACCGGCGGGCGATCGAGCTCGCTCCCGGGCACACGGACTCGCACGTCAACCTGGGGCGACTCCTCCACGAGGCGGGCGACGCCGCGGGAGCGGAAACCCACTACCGCCGGGCCTTGGCGCTCGATCGCCGCAACGCCACGGCCGCTTTCAACCTTGCGGTGGCTCTCGAGGATCTTGGACGGGGGCGCGAAGCTCTCGAGGCCTACGGGACCGCCGTCGAGCTCGATCCCGCGAGCGCCGACGCACACTACAACGCCGCGCACCTGTGCGTGCGCCTCGGGGAAACGGCAGCCGCGCTGCGTCACCTGCAGCAGTATCGCAAGATAACGTCGCCTGCGCCGCGATGACACTCCGTTCGCCACGATCCTTGCGGCACGCGGAGTCTCTGACCAGGCGGCAGTCGCTCGGCTCGGCCGGAGCCTCGACCGAGCGGAGCGTGGCTGGCTCCGGCTCCCGCAACGGGAGGCTCCTCCTTCCCTCCGGTCAGGAGACTCCTCCCGCTGCGATCGGTTGGGTTTCGGTCGGGCTCGTAGATGGAGAACAAGGCGATTTGTCCAGAGCCGTCCTTGCCGCGGCAGAGCAGATCCCTCGTTACGTTCGGGATGACCCTCGAGTGGGAGAGTGCTCCCCGGGCAAGACGGCCGTTTCCGGTTTCCCTGTCCTGGCGAGAGGTAGCGGATTCCCCCTCTCCCGGCGGGAGAGGGCAGGGGTGAGGGGCGACCCGCCCCGTTTTCTCGATTCCCGATAGTTCGATAATTCGATTGATCGCGAGATCATGAGATCGCGAGATCGCGAGATTCTGACAAAGGGCCGCGCATTCTCCCTGGTCCCGAGTCCCCGACCACGCGATTCCATCGCTTGATCCTCCGATCGCCCGATTCTCCCCTCAGCCATCGCACCGCCTGAAGGACCTCGGCTTTTCCCTTGACCCCGGCCGTCCTCGACCTTACCCTTCGGGGAAACCCTCGGATAAGGAGTCACCATGGCGTTGCGCCGCTCGCTTCTCGTTTTCGCGCTCGTGGGTCTCATGCCGTTGCCGGCTGTTGCGCAGGTGTTCAACCTGCGGGACCTGCTGACGGATTTCTTTCGCAATGGCATCACGCTCGCGGATCCTCCCGCGGGCTCTCCATTTCCCAGCCACGCCCACCACTTCATCGGAGATAGCTCGATCGGTCCGCTCACGCAGCTCAACAACCAGCTGGCGATTCAGCTCTCGACCTTCCCGCTGGCTTCGTCCGCGGGCGGCTTCACCTATCAGTACGATCCCACTCTCGGCACGTTTACCCGTGCTTCCGACAGCTTCGGTCCCATCTACACCGAGCGCGCGGAGACAAACGGTAAGGGCAAGTTCAACGTCGGCCTCAACTTCAGTCATTTCACGTTCGACAAGATCGACGACCTGAGCCTGCGCGACGGGGACGTCCAGATCGTTTTCCGGCACCAGGACATTCCGCCCGCGGGCTGCTGCCTGACTCCGTTCTATGAAGGGGACGTCATCACGACACAGACCTTCCTGAAGATTCAGACCGACATTACGGCTCTGACGTTCAGCTACGGGGTCGCCGATAATCTCGACATCGGCGCCGCGATCCCGATCGTGCGCGTCCAGATCCAGGCGCAGACGAACGCCACGATCGACCGCCTCGCCACGGGGGCCAATCCCGGCACCGCGGGGATTCACGTATTCACGAACGGCGCGACCAGCGAGACGTTCTCGCAGTCTGGAAGCGCGTCCGGAGTCGGCGACATCGTGCTGCGCGCGAAGTACCGCATCCCGTTCGCGGGACCCGCGGGGGCGGCGGTGGGAGTGGAAGGCCGGCTTCCGACGGGAGAAGAGCGCGACCTGCTCGGAACGGGAACGACTCAGGTCAAGGGGTACGTCGTGGGCTCGGTGCATTTCGGGACGTTCTCGCCGCATTTCAATGCGGGGTACACCTGGTCGAGCAAAAAGGACGTCATCCCCGACGAGATCAACTATGCGGCCGGGTTCGACTGGGCGCTCAATCCGCGCCTGACCTTCGTGATGGATGCGCTCGGCAGGACGTTTCGCAACGGAGTCGTTCTGCGCGAGCAGGACACCATCTTTCAATACAACACGAACCCCGCTTCGACGCCGGTGCAGCTCCAGCAGACCACGCTCAAGCAGCTGGTCGCGACCGAGGAGGACTCGACGAGCTTCTCGGGCTCGGTCGGATTCCGGATCAACCCGGTCGGTAACCTCCTGATCACGATCAACGGCCTGTTCTCGTTGAACAGCCGCGGCCTGCAGGACAAGTTCGCGCCGCTGGTGGCGGTGGATTACAGCTTCTAACAGGCGGCTCAAGACGGAGGGCAACCAGCGCCTTCCCCCTCTCCCGGCGGGAGAGGGCCGGGGGTGGGGGGCGCTGCCCACCCTTCCGGCGGCGCGGGAAACGGTAACGGTAACGGTAACGAGGGAGCTTCTCCGATCACCCGATCCTTTGCTTGATCTCTTCATCAACCGATCACCCGATTCTCTCTGGATAGTTCGATCGATCGCGAGATCGCGAGATCACGAGATCGGGAGATCGCGAGATCCTGCGGGGAACGCGCCATGTCGTTGTCCGCCTAGGTTCTCCCCGCAATCACCCAGCCGTCTCCCCGTTTTTCGAGCTTCAGCGTGACCTCGCGCGAATCACGCTGGCCTTCGCCGGCCTGGGGCACGGCCTCGAGTCGCTGGAAGGCGCGCACGGTCGCCTGATTGCCTCTCACGTCGATCTGCCGGACCTCGAGCTCCAGGTGCTGAGACCTGAGGCCGCGCCAGGCCCGGTCGAGATTTTGCCGCTGCCGGGATACCAGAGCGGGAAAGACCCGCGCGTAGAGCTCCACGTCGAGCGTGTTATGGGCCCGTTCATAAGCGCGGAGAACCTCTCGGATCTTCTCCTGATCGGCGGCGGCCCCTCTCACCTCGCCGGGCGACCCCACAACGGGCTCCGCGGAGAGAGTGGTCGGCCGCACGACGGCCACCTGCACCGGAGGAGGCGCCGTCGGGGCCGGAGCCGGAGGAACAGTGGCGGACGGAGCGGTGGCGATGATCCGTGCCGCGGACGTCGGAGGCGGGAGCGGGAACGCCCCCGCTCTCCGCGTCGGGACGGCATTCCTCGCGATCCTGTCTTCCGCGCCCGCCGTTCGCAAACGGGGCGTGGGCCGGACGCGGATCTCCGCGGGAGGCGACGGAATGCGGGCGGCGACGACCTCGGACGGAACCGAAGTCGCGGAAACCACTGGCGCGTCGGTGACGACGGGCGGCAGGACGCCGCGATTCGCTTCTCCGGAGGTGGGAGAGACGGCCTCGGGCGGCGTCACGAGTCCCGCATTGCGCGCCGCGGGCTCGGCAGAACGGGCGGCCGCGGCGGCCGGAGAGCGTCCGGCCGATCTCATCACGAGGACGGCCACCGCCGCCGCGCCGATGAGAGCCGCGGCGAGAGCGATTCGGCTCGCGCGCCCCGGCCGCCGCGTCGGCAGCGAGGTCGTCGCCCGATTCGCGGAGGCAGCCGGAGGCGCGGAAGGAGCCGACGGAGCGGACGCAGAGCCGGAAGAAGCCGAAGAGGCTGAAGAGGCTGAAGGGGCTGAAGGGGCTGAAGGGAGAGGAGCCGCTCGGGCAGGCTCCCGCGGCGGCGTCAGGGGAGGCGTCGGGGGCAGCGGGGTGGCGAAGGCCCTTGTCTCGGATTCCGCGTCGGTCTGCGGCGGCCGCGTCGGATGCGGCGTGGAGCTCGCGACGAACCGTTGGTCCAGGCGGTTCTGAGCGCTCGATGTAATGCCCGCTCCGGTGACCTGCTGCGTTGCCCGGGCGTTTGAGACGAACTGCACCGTGCTGTCCACGTCGATCGTCCCCGGCACGTCGGCTTTGATGCGTTCGACTTCACGGAGGAATTCCTCCGCCGTGGCGAAGCGGTCCTCCCGCTTCTTCTCGAGCGATTTCAAGATTGCCGCCCGCATCGCCGGAGGAACGCGGCCGTCGGGGTCGGTCTCCGAGAACGGCTTCGGCGGCTGAAAGAGATGAGTGCGGATCATTTCCGCGGGCGTTTCGCCGACGAACGGGCGCGCTCCCGTCATGAGCTCATAGAGCACGAGCCCGAGGCAGTAAAGGTCGCTGCGCCCGTCAATCTTTTCACCGGGAGGCAGCGCGCCGTACTGCTCCGGAGACGCGTACTTGAGCTTGCCGAGGAACACACCGGTCGACGTCATGTCGCTCGGCCGGTCGAGGTCTTTCGCGATCCCGAGGTCGATCAGCTTGACGAGCGGTCCGCCCTCTTCATCGGAGGTTAGCATGAGGTTGTCGGGAGCGATGTCCCGGTGGACGACGTTGCGGCGATGCAGGTAACCGAGCGCGAGCAGCGCCTGACGCGCGATCTCGACCGCCATTCCCACGCTGACCGGAGTCTCCGACTTCGTCAGCTGGGCGAGCGTCACGCCATCGATGAATTCCATGACGAGATAGGCCGTTCCGTCTTCGTCGAGCGAGAAGTCGTGGATCGTGCATATGTTGGGATGCTTCAGCCGCGTCGCCGTTTTGGCTTCCTCGAGAAACCGCTTGCGCAGCTCCTTGTCCGCCAGGACCTGCGGCTTCATCACCTTGACGACCCGGATCTCATCGAGGAGGCGGTGGCGCACCTTGTAGATGGCGCCCATCCCGCCCTCGCTGATCTTGCCGAGGATCTCGTACTTACCTTCGATGAAGGTCGACCGGTGCTCCAAACGGGCTCCTTGCTTCCTGTTCCGATTCTAAACCGGCGGCCCCGATTTCATGGCACGGGCGCTGCAAGTCTGGAGCCGGAGCGCGATTTGCCCACCCCACCAGCGCCCGGAGACTACGACGCCGTCATCATCGGAGGAGGGCCCGCGGGCCTCTCCGCTGCGCTCGTTCTCGGCCGAAGCCGCCGCCGCGTGCTCGTGTGCGACACGTCCCGGCCCCGCAATATCTCCTCGCGCGCCATGCACGCGTACCTGTCTCGAGACGGCGCCGATCCGGCTGAATTTCTTCGGATTGCGCGCGACCAGCTCGCGCCGTACGGTGTCGAGCTTCTCCTCCGCGAAGCCATCGACGTCGCGCCGACGCCGTCGGGATTCCGGGTCGCGCTCGGAGACGGGAGGTCCGTGTCCTGCCGGAAGGTGGTCCTGGCGACCGGTGTCGTGGACCGGCTCCCGGCGATCGAGGGAATCGCGGACTTTTTCGGCCGGAGCGTATTCCACTGCCCCTATTGCGACGGCTGGGAGGTGCGGGACCGGCGTCTCGCCGCGTACGGCCCCGCCCGGAAGGCCTTCGGGCTCGCCCGCGGTCTGCTCACCTGGAGCCGCGACGTCGTCCTCTGCACGGGTGGTGTCGGAGGCTTGACGCGGGAGGATCGGGCGACCCTGGCGCGCGAAGGGATCTCCATACGAGAAGAGCCGATCGTGCGGCTCGAGGGAAAGGACGGAAACCTGCGCCGGATCATGTTTGCTTCGGGCGTGGCCCTCGAACGGGAAGCCCTCTTTTTCGAGACAGGCCAGTATCAGCGCTCGGCGCTCGCGGAGAAACTGGGCTGCGAGTTCAACGCGAAGGGAACCGTACGCACCAACAGAGCCGGCGGGACGCGCGTGCCCGGCATCTTCGTGGCCGGCGATGCATCCGAAGACGTGCAGCTCGTCATCGTGGCGGCGGCCGAAGGCGCGAAAGCCGGGATGGCCATCAATCGGGAGCTGCAGATCGAAGACCTCGCGGCGGCGGCGCCAAGAAAGCCCGCACGGTAGAATCAGCGGAACATGGAGGCGAGATCGGGAAGCGAGGCGACCCCGACCGCGCCGAGCCCCGGCCGCTCCGCCGTCCTGATTCTCCAGTCTGCGCGACCCGCTCAGTGGGTCAAGAATCTCGTCCTTCCGCTTCCGTTCGTGTTCGGGGGAGCGCTTGCCTCCGGAAGAGGCTGGCGTCTCGCGACGGCGGGGTTCGCGGTTCTGTGCGTGGTGACGAGCGCGATTTATCTGCTGAATGACGTGATGGACCGGGAACGGGATCGCGCCCATCCCGTCAAGCGCCACCGTCCCCTCGCCGCCGGCCTGCTCCGCCCCTCGGTCGCGCTCGGAGCGGCCGCGGCGCTCGCCGCGGGCGGAATCGCCGGCTCGTTCCTCCTTGCCGTCCCGTTCGGTCAGTGGATCGCGCTGTATGCCGGCCTGATGGTCGCGTACTCGCTCTGGCTGAAAAGGGTTCCCTATCTCGAGGCTCTGATCGTGGCCGCGGGCCTGCCGTTGAGAGCGCTCGCGGGCGCTGCGCTCGCCGGGCTCGCTCCATCCCTGTTCCTGATGGGCTGCGCTTACCTGCTGGCGCTCTTCCTGGTCGTCGGAAAGAGGCAGTGGGAGCTGCACCACGCCGGGGCTCGGGCGGGAGCCTCTTCGGAGCACCGGGGCGTCCTGGCCTCCTATGGAGCCGAAGAGCTCGACTTTCTGTTCGTCGTCACGGCCCTCACGACCGTTGCCGCTTACTCCGTCTACAGCGTGATTCCCTCGACGCTCCAGCTTCATCGTGGTCATTCCTTCGCTCCCACGGTTCCATTCGTCGTCCTCGGAATCGCGCGCTATGTCCGGCTGGTGTACCGGCGGGGCGGCGGAGGCAACCCGACCCAGGCACTCCTGATCGATGACCCGTGGCTTCTCCTGATCGTCGTCGGTTGGGTCGGGATGGCGGGCTGGATCATCTACGGTCGTTGAGCACAGGGAAACCGGCGCCGCATTCCCGGCCGACCGTTGGGGTACAGTTCACTCCGAGCCGGGGACGGCCGAGCGGCACTCCCCGCGCCGAGAGCCCTTCGGAATCCGGCCCCGGATGCCATCCCTCGAAACGAAACGCGGGAAGAAGAGCGAAGAGTGAAGCATGTCCTCTGAAAAGAAACCGGACCTCGGGGTCGCCTTTCTCGCGTACAACGAAGAGGAGTTGATCGCGAAGACGGTCGCGGAAGCGGTCTCCTCGCTCTCGGCGGTACCGGGGCTCGACTGGCGGATCTTGATCGTCGACGATGGAAGCCGGGACCGGACCGGCGAGCTCGCCGACGGGCTGGCGAAGGAGAATCCGCGCATTTCCGTGTTCCACCATGCCGGAAACAAGGGTTACGCCGTCGCGACCGAGACCGCCCTCCGCAACACGCCGGGCGAGGTCGTCATGGTCGTCGACGGCGACGGGCAGCACACGATGGCGGACGCGCCGGACTTTCTCGCGGCCATCGCCGGGGGCGCCGACGTCGTTTTCGGATGGAAGAAGAAGCGCCATGACCCGTTCGCCCGCCTGATCCTCTCGAAAGGCCTCAACCAGTTCTCCCACTGGCTGCTCGGCTCTCCGCTTCACGACATCAACGGCGGCTGCCGCGCGTTCCGGCGCGACGTGGCGCGGCGGATTGAGATCAAGCACCGCATCAATTTCGTGGGCGACGAGATCTACGCGCGCTGCCGGATCGCCGGGTGGAATGTCGCGGAAGTGGTCGTCCGTCACTTCCCTCGCGAGGCCGGACAGAGCATCCACCGCCCGTGGAAAATGCTGGGCACGATCCGCCGCGTGATTCGCTACCTCTTCGACCTGCGCGAGGAAATGCGCCGCGCCGATCGCCTGAAGCGCCTCGTGCAGTCTCGCAAGGATCCGTCCCCTCCGGCCCGATAGTCTCGCGATCGAGCAGGCATCGGCGGCTTCTTCCGGGCGGTCCCGGGATTCGCCGTCAACGGAAACGGATTTCGCGGAACTCGACGTTCGCCGGAGCGGAGCCGTCCCCGTCGGTGACCTCGATCCGGACGCGTGTTGCGAGAACGGGCGCGCCGGGCAGGCCGAACGTGAACTCGTCCTGCGCGGGCCGGTTCGCGCCGGTCAGCTCGGCCACCCTCGCCTCGCCGGACCCTAGAAAGGCCCGCACGGTCGCGTGGAAAAGAGGTGTCGCTCCCAGGCTCATCACGACCTCGCGCAGAGGTCTGGCGGAAGGGAATCGAATGTCGACGAACATCGGATTCGCTTCGAGGCCCCGGAGGAAGGTGTCCCGGCGGCCATCGAACAGGTCCGCGACGCTGCCCAGGTCGCTCCGGGAGTGCTCGACACGCCATCGCTCGCCGCCGACGATAGCGTCCTCGGTTTGCGGCATGGAGCGCGCGGCGGCTTCCGCTGCAAAGAGCGCAGTCGCATCCTCGGAATAGCGCAGTCTCACGAACCGGAATCCGGGTGAGCCGTCCGGATACGGGATCGTGCGAAACGGAGCATCGACGGCGAACTTGCCGCTTTCGATCGCCACATTCCATTCTTCGCCGGTCATCACGAATTCCTCGTTGCCGTTCAACGGCTTCGGATGGAGGTCCCACTCGCGGATGTCCCGGAGGTGGACTCGGGCCGTCTCCGCGTCATCCAGAAAGAAGGCGATGAGCTCCTGGGGACGGTTCGCCCACGCCGAGGTGAGCATGACCTCCGCGTTCGGCGAATGGCGGAGCTCCTCCCGGATCGCCCCGAAGATCTGCGGCGCCCCCCACTGGATTCCGTAGAAGCCGAAGTCCCGGGTCCACGCCGTCGCGCCCCCGAGCGCGTTCCGGGTGAGCCGTCCGTTCTCGAGTCCGAGGGCGAGGCCGAGGGCGAGGGCGATCGGCGCGGCGGGTAACGGGAGCCGCACGAGCCGGCGAAAGAGCCAGTCCAGTCCGACGACCGTCAGGAGGGTGGCGGGAACGAGCATGGCGAGGAGCCGAAGAACCTGGAGGTTCGCGGCGGCGGCCGAAAACGGAACTCCCAGAGATGAGAGAAGCACGGCGCGATGCAGAGAAGACTCGCGGAACCTCCGCAGGCACACGAACACGCCGATTGCCACGAGAGGCGCGAAGACGGGCGGGAAAAAGGGTCTCTCGCCCATGCGATGGCGCTCGCCCTCCTCGAGGTTGGGACGGAACCAGTACCGCGGATCGAATCCCTCCGCATACGTGCGGGCAAAAAGGCCCAGCTTCCGAGACAGGGGGAGCGGTTGTGTCCAGTACGAATCGAGCAGGGCGAGCTGGGATTGGACGGCGCCGGGGTGAAGCCGGCGGTAGCGAACATAGGGAGAAGCGAGCACGAGGGCGAGGAGAAATGCGCCCGCCAGAAGTGCGGGTCTCGCGCGCATCACGCGGACGTGGTGTCGGAAATCCGAGAAGAACAGTGCGATGCCGGTGACGAGCATGACTCCCTGTCCCGCCGTGTACGCGTAGAACGTCGCCGCGCCGAAGATCAGGACCGCGATGATCCAGCGAGGCCCGCGCTCGCGGTAGAGGGAATAGGCCCACAGAAAGAGAAAGAAGAAGGACGCCATCATCACCGACTCGAAACCGAGGCGCGCGTGCACGAACAGGAGAGCGGTCGCGCCGGCGACGAGGGGAGCGGACCACCAGAGCCGGTTGCGCATCTCCCGCAGAGCGAGGGCTCCCCCGGCGACTCCGAAAGTCGTCACGAGGGCCGTGGTCGCGCGCACGCAGGCGATGCTCTTTCCGAAAACCCACACGGGGACCAGGTGGAGGTAGACGGACAGACTGACCGCCCAGCGGTTCTCGTTCAAGAAGTAGGGGGGCAGGAAGACCCCGGTCGGGTCGCGGAAATGGTTCTGAAGGAGCTGCGTGGCCGCGTTGGCCTGCAGGGCCTCGTCGCAGAAGAAGAAGGCGGGGAAGCGCGTTATGCCGACGAGCCGCGTGACCAGGTAGGTGACGAGCGAGAATGCGAACAGGGCCCATTCGAGCCGGGCCGTATGGGGCGCCGGTGCCGGTCCACGGGGCGGCGGGGGAGCCGGAGAGGTCAGGCCCGGATGCGCCTCACGGGAGAACCGCCGTGAGCGCCCACGTCAGGATCCGATCCGTCGACCGGTCGGAGACGATGACGCGGCCGTAGGGATCGATCGCGATTCCGGTGGGCTGTTTGAACTCCCCGTCGGCTTTCCAGGAGCGACGCATGGTTCCGCGCACGTCATAGACGGCGATCCGGCCGGCCCAGGCGTCCGTCACGAAGAGCATGTCTCCCGGTCCGATCGCGAGATACGGCTCCGTGTAGAAGTCCTTCCATCCGGAGACGGGGAACTGGCGCAGGAACTTGCCCTCGCCGTCGAAGACCTGGATTCGGTGATTTCCGGTGTCGGCGACGTAAATGTCTCCGGCCGGATCCGCGGCCAGGCCCACGGGCTCCACGAACTGCCCCGGCCCGCTGCCATCGCCCCCGAAGTCGCCGAGCCGTTTTCCGTCCCGGTCGAAACGCACGATTTTCTTGTTGCCCGTGTCGGCGACGAACACGACGTCTCGGGATACGACGACGGCGCGCGGGCCGAAGAGCGCGTTCTCGGGTCCCCCGATCGCGGCGAGAGCCCGGCCGTCGGCCGAATAGTGCACGACGCGGGCGTTCCAGGTGTCCGCAACCCACAGGTCCCCGCGGGAGTCGATGGCGACGCCTCCCGGTTCATTGAACTCGGCCAGGCCCGCGCCTTTGCTGCCGAACTGCCGGACGAACTGGCCTGTCCCGTCGAAGACCTGGATGCGGTTGTTCTTCGAATCCGCCACGTAGAGAGTCCCGCGTCCATCCGTCGCGACGCCGCGAGGCTCGAGGAATTGACCCGGACCGTTTCCCGCCCCCCCGGCGGTCTTGGCCGGCGGAACGATGCCGGCCTCCCCGTTGTAGTCGCGGGTCGTCGGATCCTTGAGGGGAATGTGCAGGGGCTCGAGCGCTCCCGTGCCCGCGAGATCCTTGCGGACGAAAAAAGTCGCATCCTGCGATCCGATCGGACTCCAGATTTCGTGAGAGATCCACAGCGAGAAGAGATCGGCGATCGTGGGACGCGCGCGATTCTTTCCTTCGGCGGCGACCTTGTTCGGGAACCACCAGGCGCGTATCGGCACCCGGGTGGCGGTGTACTGCTCCCCGAGCTGCTTCTCGAGCCCTCCCTGCGGATCCCAGTCGGTCACGATGATGGGCGTGGACGCCTCATCGACGCGCGTGGCCCACGAGGTGCGCACGTCCCGCAGATACCATGTGAGCGGCCAGGAAGCCTCGCCCGTGACCGTGATCACGTTCTGACCCTCCGGAACGCGGCTCTTCGCCTTGTCCACCGCCTCGAGGGCGCGGACCAGATCCTTCGTCGTCTGAACGTAGGCCAGCATTTCGGCGTGGCCCGGCTCTTTCGCGATGTCGTGCGCGCCGTATCGGAAACACGCGAGATACATTCCGGACGCGTTGACGGCGAGCAGCGCGCCCACGGCGACGAGAGCCAGGCGCGGACCGCTGCGGCGCCGCTCGCGCCAGAGGTCCGCGAGGGACAGCCCGGCGAGGATCGTGAGCGGCAGCAGCGCGTGCACGGTGAGCCAGGGAACCTTCTCCCGCGCCCACCCGTAGATGACGAGAGACCCGAGAGTCCAGAAGATCGTGAAGCGGAGCATCGGCGAAGCGGCGGCTCCCTCGCTCCCGTCCGCGGAAGGAGCGGGCCGGCGCAACAGGCCGATCGCCGCCACGAGGCCGGCGGCGGCGATCAGGAGGGGTACCCACTTTTCGATCGGCCCCTTCCCGGGGAGGAACCCGGCGACGAGCGCCGCGATTGTGATGCCAGCCGACGCGCAGGCGACCGACTGGATGAACGGGTCGCGCCGAACTTCGCGGCGGCGCAGGAGGAGAAGGGCCGCGGCGAGCGTGCCCGTCTCGTACATGAGCATCTGCGGCAGGTAGTAGTACCAGGGGCCGGGAATGCGTGCGATCGAGTGCTGGCCCATCCAGTAGCCGATCGCCCGAGGAATGGCCCGCCACCAATCGTCGGGATAGCGGCCGAACGCGGAGTAGAGGATGGACCAGACCGAAAGGAAAACGACGGCCGCGATGATGATCGGCGTCCGCCTTTCCCGGGCCCACCCGATGGCCCGGTCGGCGGTCGAACGGGCCCCGCCGTCCGCGCGGGAGAGCCAGCGCTGCGCAAACGTCCACGCGCCGAAGATCACGAACAGAACGCCCGTCATGTAGGCGTTCTCCTTCGTCGCTCCGGCGAGAGCGAAAGAGACGGCGGAGAATGTCAGCCAGCGGGAGCGGTCCGTCTCCAGAAACTTCCGGAATCCCACGATGGTGCCGAACGTGAAAGCGAGCGAGTACAGGTCTTCCCGGATGAATCGCGAGAAATACGTCAGGTGGGGGGAGATGAGAACGAGCAGGGCATACGCGACGGCCGCTTCAATTCCGAACCAGGCCGCGAGAGGGATGGCCAGGAGGACGAGCCCCACGCCGAAGAGTGCGGGGAGAAAGCGGGCGGACGCGTTCGTCGCTCCGGCGATCTTGTAGACGAGCGCATTCGCATAGTAGAGAAATGGCCCGTGGTACGCGGGGTCGTACTTCCACGTGCCCTCGAGCCCGAGCTGCCGGGACTGGAATGCGTGAATCGACTCATCGTGATGAAGGGGACGCTCCCCGAGGCGCGCGAAACGCGTGACCAGGAGCACCGCGGCGAAGAGCAGGAGCGCCGCGACCCGGAGATTCCGCCGGCCGTTGCCGTTTCCGCTTATGTAAGCGGCGTCGGGCGTGGGAGCCGCCTTGGCGCGGCCGGTTGACCCGGTCGCCGGGCTCGGAGTCGATTCCATGAATTCGGAGTTACTTCTCGAGCGGGATGCGGACGACCGTGCTGGAGTCCGTATTCACGACGTAGAGCAGACGGTTCTTGCGGTCGATCGCGACACCGGTCGGCCGCGCAAACGGCTTTCCGTCGGCGTCCGCCTTCCAGCGCTTGATCTCCCGACCGTTGTGATCGAGGCGGGTCACGGCCTGTCCTTCGGAATCGCTGATGTAGACCGTCTCGTCGCGGTCGACGTCGAGGTACGGCTCGGCGTTGCCGTTCCATCCGTCGACCTTCCAGCGGGCCTTGAACCGCCCCTGACCGTCGAGGATCTGGATGCGTTTGTTTCCGACGTCCGCGACATACACGTTGCCTGACGGACCGACGGCGATTCCCATCGGACCGGCGAACTGCTCGGGCCCGGCGCCTGCCTTGCCGACCGGCTTCGGATTCGCGAGGTCGGCGTCGCACATCACGATCCGATTGTTGCCCGAGTCCGCGATGTAGACGTGCCCGTCCGATCCGACGGCAATGCCGTGCGGCCCGTAGAGGTCCGCCGCCATTTTGCCGCGGACTTCGCCGGCGGTCGAAAACCGCTCGACGCCGGTTCGCCACGTGTCCGCGACGTAGACATTGTCGCCGTGGACGGCGATCCCGCACGGATCCTTCATGGCATACGCTCCCTCGCCGACTCCGCCCCAGCCCCCGAACGAGCCGCCGTTGGCGTCGAAGATCCGGACGGCGGCATGGCTGAAATCCGCGATCCAGACTTTTCCCGCGTCGTCGACCGCGATGGCCCGGGCATGCGCCAGGCCTCCGAAGGGTCCCTGACGGGTGTCCGGCTGGCCCGAGATATGCGGTCCGAGGTCCCCTGCGGCCGGGGCCGGCGCTGTCGCCGCCGACGGGTTTCCGCCCGTCGCTCCCGGCGTGCCGCCCGCATCCGCCGCGCCCGGCGCGGTCTTCTCTCCCTTGTGGCAACCGCCGGAGAGAGCCGCCAAAAGGACGAGAAGCGCCGCGACCGCGGCCGATTCGAGTGTGTGCCGGGCGGCGGAGAGCCCACTCGGCGTCGGATTTTTCATCGTTGTTTCCTTTCCGGCAGCGAGACGGTCGCGACCGACGAATTTCCGGAGTTGATCACGTACAGCATACGGGTTTTTCGATCGAGGGCGAGGCCGCCCGGGCGTGAAAAAGGCCGGCCCGCATCGTCGGCGAGAATCCGTCGAACAGTGCGGCCCTCCGGACTGACCTCGAGCAGAGCGTTCCCGGGAGGATCCGAGACGTACAACGTCTCGTCGGAGTCGACGGCGAGATGCGGCTCGGCCGCCTGAGCCCACGCAGGGACGGGCCACGAAGCCAGGAACCTTCCGTCGGAAGCGAGCACCTGGATCCGGTGGTTACCCGTGTCGGCGACGTAGATTTTTCCGGACGGACCGGCGGCGATCCCGATCGGATCCTGAAATTCCCCCGACCCCGAGCCCTTTTTTCCAAAGGCGCGCCCGCCGGTGAGATCCGGGTCAAATCGGACCAGGCGCCCGTTTCCCGTGTCGGCCACCCACACCTGGCCGTCCCCGCCGACGGCGACGCCGCGAGGACCATACAGATCGCCGGCGAATGCCTTGCGCTCCCCGCGGAGGTCGAAGGACTCGACCCGGCCGTTCCAGGTGTCGGCAACGTAGATCCGGTCGCCCGCCGTGGCGAGGCCGCAGAGCTCGTTGAACCCATGGGGTCCGTTCCCGCGGCCGCCCCAGCCGCCGAGAGAGCCGCCGGCCGCGTCGAAAACGTCCAGTTGCGAGTGCCCGAAGTCCGCGATCCACACGCGGCCCGACGTGTCGATCGCCGCTCCCCGGGGCTCCCGCATGCGCCCCCAGGGCGGGACGTCCGCGAGCGGCTTCTGAAGAACCTCCGGAGGCCGGTCCGGCTCGCTCGCCGGCGCTCCGGCATCGGGCGCCGGTCCCGGGAGCTCCTCGTGGCGCGGGAGGAGGACATCTTCCGAGTCTCCCCCGACGACGCGATAGATCGTCACCTCGGAATTCTCGTAAGCGACGCGGAAGAGCTCTTTCGTGGACCCGAATTTCGCGAGCCCCGCCGCAGGATAAGTCCGGCGCTCGAGCCCCCCGACGTAGACATATCCAACGTGATACCGGCGGAGAAGACTCTCCACGCCGGGCTCCCGGGTCGAGGAGTAAATGTCCCGGACGGCATCTTTGCGCGCCTCGATCTCGGCGGGCGGGTTGCCGCGCTGCTGGACGTGGTAATCCCAGCCGAGCACGGTAGGAAGGCCCGTGAGCATCGAGATGCGGCCGAATTCCTGGTAGGAGGGTCCCTGCGCTTCCAGGATCACGGGAGTCCCCTGCACGGATTGCCGCAGGTAGAGCACGGCGCGGTACTCCCCCGGGTGCCAGCGCTCCCGATAAGCCAGCCCGTCCAGCGACAGCGGCCCCGCCTTCACGCCGTCCGGAAGGCTGGGGCGGTTACGCGTGACAACCCCTCGGGCGCCGGACACGGTCGTGAAAAGCGCGGCGGCCACGAGAATCACAAAGACGGCCCGGAGGAGCAGGGGCCAGGTGCCGAGGGCACCGCGCTTGTCCGACCGCCGAAAAACGAGCACCGCCGTCGCGACGGCGAAGAGCAGCCACGCCTCGAGGTACAGCTTGAAGAAAGTGTTCATCCGGTCGAAGATGAAAATGCGCTGGGTGAAGACGATGAGGAAGAACGCCGTCGCCACGAGCCCGCAGGCGAGGCGGTCCTCCGGCGCGTTCTCGAAAGCGACGATCGCGAAGAGGAACATCGCGATAGCGGCCACGCACAACACATCGGGCGCGCGGAATCCCAGCACGGCGAGACCGGCGGCGGCGAGGAGACCGATGACGAGCGCCAGCCGGGGCCGGGCGGTGCGCGCGCCCAGCTGTCGTGTCGCGGTCACGAGCCACCACGCCATCGCGAGGAAAAGGAAGAGGCCGAAGTGCGTGAGGATGTCGACTCCGAGTGCCCCCGGCTCGGTGTTCCTTCCATGGCCGGGGGCGCCGCCTCCCCGGATCCACAGGGGCAGAACGAGAAGCACGCCCGTCGCGGCCGCCACCACGAGAGCAAAAAGAGCGCGCACAAATCCCCGCACGGACCGCCGCTCCGGCGCGAGCGCCGCCGCGCACGCGATGAGAACGACGAGTCCCGCCAGAAACGGAACGTCCCACGCGTTCGTCAGCGCCTGGGCCGCGGCCGCCGCGCCGAACACGGCCGCCATCCCGATCCGGGCCAGCGGGCGCGAGGCGCCATCCGCGAACCGGCGCACGAGCGAGAGCGCGCAGGTCATGACGAGCAGGAAGATCGGGATCGAGAAGACGTGCGCGTGGAGGTCGGCGAACGTGAAGCTCCAGAACGGGTACTCATTAATGGTGTCGCGGATGACGCGCGAGGTTGCCCAGAAGTAATGCCAGTCGAGGTGTCGCGCCTCGTGCCGGGCGGGCTGCGTGATGAGCCACTCCCGCAGGCCGGCGAGGTTGCCCAGAATGGCGACGAACGCGGCGCACGCGAAGCCGGCGCGGCGCGTGCCGGCCCAGTTGCGTCCCAGCGAGAAGGCGGCGGCGATCGTCATGCCTCCGAGAAGCCCGAACGCGAGGTTGAAGGTGAATCGCGTGGAGAGGCCCGTCAGCATCGTGAGCAGCGCCACCATCTCGTGCCCGAACGTATAGTAGCCGAGCGGCGCGCCGGCGAACCACGGGTCGGATGCCGGCAGCGTCGGCGTTCGCACGAGGATGTTCAGGATGGAAAAATCCATCGGCTTCTCGCCCCAGTAAATCTCCGGGTTGAGCGCGCGCATGCCCGCGAACAGGATGAACCCCGCCGCAAAGGCGATCTCGTGAGTGATCAGGATCCGGAAGTGGGACCGCCAGAATCCATAGATCTCGCGGCCCCGCTTCGCGAGCACGACGGCCGACAGGATCGCGAGGCACAGGACGCTCGCGAGCGCTGCGCCCCGGCCGTTGGCCACCACGCGCCCCTGCACGAGGACAGTCAGGGAGTACGTCGCGATGACGAGGCCCGTGATCCGCGCCACACCGGCGCCCCGGTCCCGCAGGTTCGAGAAAATCACCGAGACGAGCGGCAGCGCGAGGAGCCCGAGGAACGCGGAGGCGAGATAGAAGAGGATCGCGCTCGACCAGGAATCGCCGCCCCCCTCGAGGCGGGACGTCGTGCTCTCCACGTTCGGTCCGCGCGACGGCACGATCGAGCGCGACACTTTGCGTTGCGGCCGCGGCGCTTTCTCCCATTCCCAGATCGTCGGCGGTGTCGTCGGGATGGCGGCGCGGAGGATGGAACGCGCGCGCGCTTCCGAATACAACGCGGTCTTGCGGAAGAGAAGAACGCGCGGATGGTCGTAGACGGTGAAGGCTTCCTCGGACCGGTCATCCGGGATGTGGAGCGGACCGAGAGAAGGGTAGGAGGTGAAATCCGCCACCCGTTCGAAGCCGAGCCGCCCGTCGAAGAGCGCCCGGTAATAGGCCGTCGTCATCGGATACACGGTCGGTATGCGCGTGACGGTTCCGTAAACGCGGTTGCTCGTCACCATGATCGCGTCGCACGCGCGGAAATTTCCGAGGATCGTCTCGATCTTGTCCGCGTTGTCGGGTCCCCATAATTCGAGCGCGGGGCCTGCATAGGCGCCGGAATCGTAGTTAGGAGCAGGAAACGGGAGGCCGTCGTCCCAGGTTTCGCCCGCGATGCGCGTGCCTGGCGGGAGGTGCTGATAGATCCACTCCGAAGCTGTGTGACGCGTGACCGGATGCCGGTAGATCGACGCGAACGCGACCCCGGCCAAAACGGTACCGGAGACCACGATCGCCGGAAGGGCGCGGACGAAGCGGCTCTCGTGCCGGCGCTCGGCGAGTTCCACGAGCCAGAGCCCCGCCAGCACGGCGAGCGGCGCGTAGGACGGGTAGAAATAGCGTATCGACTTCGCCAGTGTGAGCCCGTGGTAGGCCCAGACGAACGCGATATAGGCGAGTAGAGGCAGGGCGGCACGCCGTTCGCGACGCCACCCTCTGATTCCGAAGGCAATGGCCCCGCCGGCGGCGGCGAGCGCGAAGAACGGGGCCGCTCCCCACAGCGCGAAGTTTTCGATCGGAAAGAGGATCGTTCTTCCGGCCCACTGCAAAGCCGGCGGAAATCCGGCGACGCTACTCGAAAGCGCCATGAGCCCCTTGATGTCTCGGATGTACCGGGGGTCGAGGCGCCACCCGAGAAAAACATATGGGAGGGTCACGCGAATTGTGCCGAGCGCGACGGCCGCCGCAGCCCCGAATCCGAGGACGATTCGCAACACGGCCTTCCGAAGACGTCCTGGTCCCGCCCGGGCCGATTCCATTGCATCGACGAGAATTGCCACACCGAGCGGGGCGAGCAGCGCGAGCGCGGTGATTTTGCATGCCGTCGCGAGGCCGAGAGCTACTCCGGTCGCGGCAAGACTCTTCCAGGAGGAACGGCCCCGCGCAATTCGAATACATCCGAGCAGAGTCGCCGCGACGAACGTCGTGAGGAAGCTGTCGACTGTCCAGAAATGAGAAAGCTGGATCGCGAGTGGACAGAACGCGAGAAGCGCCGCGGCGACGAGTCCCGCGGATCGTCCTCCCAGCCGCCGCGCAATGCCATAGACGAGCCAGACCGTAACGATGTCGAAGAGTCCCGAGAGGAATCGTCCGACGAGATACGAGCCGTCATAGCCTTTTTTTCCCACGACCGAGCCCAGAAGCTTCGTGAGGACCATCGGCAGCGAGCCGTACACGAAAGAGTCGTGCTGCCGGTTGTACGGGTTCAGCGGAGAGGCCGCGGAATCGAAGTACTCCCGAACCGTTTTAGGGAACGCGATGTGCTCTTCGACCATGGAGATGAATCGCTCGTCGGGGTGAAGGTGATGACCCTGATCCCAGTGAAGCCCCGTCCAGCGGAGAATTCCGCCGGCGGCGAGGATAGCCAGCAGGAGCAGCCTCGGGGCGGCTCGGCTCGAGCGTTCGGGGCGGCCCGGCGGGAATGACGCGGAGGTGAGGCTCAAGCCGGGCGGCGCCGATTCGCGGCGAAGAGAAAGCCCAGATAGGCGTGGGCGGGGTTCGGACGAACGGTCGTCTCGAACCCGTGAGCTTCGAGGAAGGCGACGAGGTCTGGATGGGAAAAGGCGGTTACGCCGTCGTGGTACTCCATCGCGATGTGACGGATTCTGCTGATCGCCTCGTCCCCGGCCTGGAGCAGGATCTCGTACTCCCCGCCTTCGCAGTCGATCTTCAAGAAATCGCAAACCGTAATCGCACTTCTTTCGAAGAGTTGCGCGAGAGTGACGGCGGGCACGGCCACGCCCGCCTGTGCCGTGTCGCTTCTCGCCGTGCGGTGTTGCCCTTCGATCCCGTTCGATGTCGATAGCCGGAGCTCGTCGCTGCTCCCCGACACCGCTTCCGGAAACGGAACGACGTTCGTGAGTCCGTTCAGATCCAGGTTCTCCTGCATCAGATCGAAAGACTCCCGAAACGGCTCGAACGCGTAGATACGGCATTTCGGTCCCCGAAGCGCGACCGAGATGGCGAAGTCGCCTGCGCCGGCTCCGATGTCCACCACCGTCCATCCGTCCTGCACTGCCGTCGCGCCGCGCTCGTAGTCATGGTCGATGCAGGTTTCCTTGATGATCCAGACATCCATGCGGCTTCGGACCCGGTATCGGCCGCCGTCCCGCAGCTCGACCGTGAAGGGTTTCGGCAGGGGAACTCCGAGAAACAGGGCGAGTACCCTGGGCCAGTTGCGGATCCGCAGAAGAAGGGAGGGAACCGAGCCGAGGTAGTAGGCCCAGCGCGACAGGAAGAGAGCTCGCTCCGCGGCGTCGAACGGCTCAGATGTCCGGTCCGATGTTTTGGGGGATGTCGTCGGCATCGAGGGGGACGGCTAGACCGCCGAAACGGTCAGGCCTTTGCGAGTCAGAAACCCCGCGATCTCGGCTCGGTTGGCGGCGATCCAGTCGAGCAACCGGTCGACTCCTTGTGCGGGAGCCACCTGAGGAGTCCAGTCGAGCTCGCGGCGCGCGCGGGTGATGTCGCAGTAGAAAACTTTCTGGTCTCCGAGCCGCGAGGCGGCTTCCGCCACCGGAATCGTCCGACCCAGGCGCTCCTCCAGATGACGTATCAACTCTCGGAGGGACATCCGAAAATCCGGACCGCCCCCGATGTTGAAGGCTTTGCCCGCCACCGTATTCTTGTGAGTAAGGGCCGCGAGATAGGCATCGACGAGATCGTCCGCCCACAGAAGGTCGCGGACCTGATGGCCATCACCGAAGATCGTCATGGGAAGCCGAAAGACGGCGGCCAACGCGAACCAGGCCACCCAGCCCTGGTCTTCCTCGCCAAACTGGCGCTCCCCGTAGATGCAGGATTGTCGAAACGCGACGGTCGGAATTCCAAACGTGCGGTGGTAGTCAACCACGTACTGGTCGGCGGCGCCCTTCGAGCAGCCGTATGGAGATTCGAACGATAGCTGCTCATCTTCTGAAATGCCATCGGGTCGGTTCTCGAGATCCCAACGTCCGTCCCGAATCACTTCTCCGGCGGTCAGATGACCGTACACCTTGTTCGTGGAGGCGTAGATCACGAGGGGTGCGCCGGCGGGATTTCTTCCGTGGCGAGCACGAACCGCTTCGAGGACCCGGAAAGTCCCGACCGCGTTCGCCTCCCAGTCCGCCTGGGGGTCGACTATCGAGGTGGTAACGGCGACCTGTCCGGCGAGGTGCAGAACTGCATCAAATGGCTCTTCCAGAACAGCGGCCAGTTCGGCCGTGTTTCGCACGTCCCCCTGGATGAAACGCGCCGTCGGCGCCACGCGCGCAAGCCAGTCACGGTTGAGAGCGGCGGCTGAGCGAGAAAGGTTGTCGAAAAGAACGACGTCGTGCTGCAGCGCTGTAAGACGGCGGGCGGCATTGGAGCCTATGAAGCCCGTACCCCCGGTGATCAGAAATCGCTTGCGAGCCGCCATCTCTTCGATTCTACCGCGCGAAAGCCGGATCCGCGGGCTTGCCGTCAGGGACCGCCATCTTGAATTGCCGCCGTGTAAACGCCCTCGTACTCGGAACTTGTCCGGTCCATGGAGAACGCCCGCCGGACATCGGCGTGGGGCCGGCGATAACGCTCGGGCGAGGCGAGGACCTGGAGGATCTTCCCGGCGAGGTCGCCGGCGTTCCCGACCCGGGCGATCTCGCCCATGCCTGTCATGCGAACTGCCTGTCGAACGCCGGGTAGGTTGGAGGCCACGGACGGGACGCCGCAGAGCATAGCCTCGACCTGGCAGAGGCCGAACGACTCCGTGGAGTTGATCGAGGGAAGCACCAGGACGTCGGCAAACGAGAAGAGCTCCGCGACTCGGTCGGGAGGAACGAGCCCGGTGGCCGTGAGTCCCGAGCCCGGATCGGCGAGGAGGGGCGAAAGGCGCGCGCCCACGGTCTCTCCCGGCACGGCGTCCTTTTCTCCCGCCAGCACGAGCGCGGCCTCCGGGTATTTTTTCCGCACAGCCTCGAAGGCCGAGAGGAGCACGGGCAGCCCCTTTTCCTCGGCGAATCGCCCGAGGAAGAGGAGGACCGGCGAACCGCGGACGCCGAAATGTCTCTTCGCGTCCGCCGGTCGAAGCGCGCTCGGGATCGGATCCGGGACCGGAGGAAGAATCCACGTCACGCGCTCGGGTCTCTCGGCCAGCGACTCCGTGTGGCGCGCGTAGTCTTCCGTGTACGTGACGACCTTCGACGCCCGGTCGAGCGCGAAGTTCTGTGACGCCCGCGCGACGGATTCGACCAGGCTCTGGAAGACTCCTGGAGGAGTGTGCAGATCGCAGTGGTACGTGACGACGACGGGAACAGCGGAGGCGGCCGCGAGCGCGGCGAGAGGAGCCGCCGAGGCGAGAGGTACGTGGAGGTGAAGAACGTCCGCGCGCTTAAGCTCGCGGCCAGCCGCCATCAGCAACGCCGGGGAAACCAGAGCCTTGCCAAGCCGGGCGAGCACACGGGCGCGTACAATCCGGAGTCCCTGAACTTCCTCCTCGGCAGGCAAATCCGCCCGATGCCGGTGTGTCAGCACGGTGATCGCATGTCCGCGATCGGTGAGCGCCCGGCCGAGCCTTTCGACATACATCGACAGACCCGACACGTAAGGACGGTAGTAGTCGAGCGCCATGAGAATCCGCAAACGAGACTCGGGCCGGATGAGCGAGGGCGGGCCTGATTCGGAACGCATGCGGCCGAATCTACGGCGACGTCGGCTTCGGGAGACCGGGCAGCAGCGCGTGCACGGCGTACACCATGGTCATTCCCGAAAAATTCTGGCCCTGCGGCGGATAGGCCGGCGTCAGGAAACCGTAGGACGCGATGCTGTCGGCAGCGAGATATCGCGCGCGTTCGAGGTCGCCGAGGACGACCCAGTCGATCTTGTATTTCTGGCAGAAGACGAGCGCTATCTGCTCGTCCTTCCCTTCGTAGAACACCTTGACGAGCGCCGCGCGATCCGTGATCTCCTGCTCGTTATTGCGCCAGAGTCCCTCGTGGTTGGCCCAGCCCATCACGGTCGGGATACCCGTGTGGGAGCTGATCCGGGCATATTCGCTGTACGGGTCGCCGGACGCCTCGAGCACGACCGCCCCCGGGCCGGAGTTGTTCGCCAGCCACGAGATCGCGGCCGCGTCCCCGGGGGATCGCCGCGCGAGGGCGTGGAAGCCGTCGAGCGTGAAAGCCCCATCGTGCCCCCGCAACCGGGAGAGACCGGCGTCGATCGGATAAAAGAGCGCGAGCACGAGGGCCGCGGCGAGAACGGCCCGGACCCCGTTCTGATACCGGCCGGTCCGCCGCCAGGCGCGATCGGCGAGGACGGCGGCGGCGATCCCGAGGATGGGCCAGGCCTGGTTGTAGAACTTGAAGACCGTGTTCATTCGTTGCAGCTCGAGCCCGTACGAGTCGCGGAAGTACACGAACTCGCATCCCGCGACGATCGAGAAACCGAGGAGCAGGAGAAGGCCGAGGTAGAGGCCGTCCGCGTCCGGCTGGCGGGCGCGGAGCGCGCGGACCGTCCACGCCCCGGACACCAGGAAGAGCGGAGCGATGACGAGAAGGGCCGGAGTGCCCGTCGCCAGGGCCGCGAAAAGCGAGACGCCGACGAGGATCGCCGCGATCAGATCGCGACGGCGTCGTCCGGTTTCGTCCGGAGCCGGCTCGGTCGGGAGAAAGCAGACGAGAAGGACGGCGAGAAGCAGCCCCCAGAAGAGAAGAAACTCCGGAAGGGCCGAGCGAATCGTGACGGCGGCGAGAATCGAGCCGTTCTTCGGGCGCAGCAGGGCGTAGGAGCGCGTGTAGGCGTACCAGGGCAGGAGCGAGAGGAGCACGACGCCGATTCCCCGGAGAACGCCCCAGACCGCGTCCGGAAGCGGCGGGAAGCGCGCGCTTTCCCCGACTCGGAGCACGGAGACGGCGACGATGAGGAGGGCGAGCGCCGGCAGGATCCAGTTGTTGGCGGCCTGCGCCGTGCCGGCGAGAAAAGCGAGCAGAATCACCGGCCACCAGCGAGCGAGGCGTTCCGCCCACGTCCCGGACGGAGAGCCGGGGCGGAGAGAAGGCAGCTCGAGCACACGGTGGCCCATCGCGAGCGCCGCGAGGAAAAAGGGATACGCGAGCAGATGCGGGTGCAGATCCGCCTGGAAAAACGTGAAAAACGGAAACTCGTCTATGGTCTTTCCGTTTCCGATGACCCGCGAGGCGTGCCAGTAGTCGAACCCCTTGCCGAGCGGCGCGCGCCAGGCGTCGAAGGCCCCTGCGAGATTCCCGGCGAAGACGGAGGCGAATCCCGCTCCGATCGCGGCGCGAAGACGGCCCGCCGAGAGGCGGAACCCGAGGCACGCCGCTGCCGAGAACGAGTAGCCCGCAAACGTGGCGATGGCGAGGTTGTATCCGGTACTCGTCAATACGCCCGACAGGCGGTTCAGGACGGCCGCGAGCAGATAGCCCCAGTAGTAGTAGTTGATCGTGAATCCGGACATCCAGGGATCGGGCGGAGGCATGGAGCGGCTCCGCACGAGGGAGTTGAAGAAGGCGAGATCCATGAACTTTTCCTGGCCGAATATGTCCGGAAGGGCTCCGCGAATGATCAGGAACACCGCGGTCGGCGCCCAGAACAGAACGGCGGCCCGGGTCTCCTCCGGGCCCCAGAAAGGTGAGAGGGCCGCCTCATGACCGCTCGCCTGCATGCGCCGGGCGACTCGCCAGGAAGCGGCCGCGACGAGGAGGCCCGCGACGATCAGCCCCCGCCGCGAGAAGGAAATGCCGGGAACAAATACCGCCATCGCCCAGCCCACCCATGCCGTCAGAGCGAGACCGGCGAGGCGCGACAGGAGCGCCGCATCGCGGCGGTTGCGGAATGCGGCCCGCAGAAGGGGCAGCGCCGCCAGGCCGAGGAGCTCGACCGTAACCCCCCAGGCGAGGATTTCGGGCATCTCGCATCAGTTTACATGGCCCGGTTGTAGCATCCGGTTCGTCGTCCGGCCGCTCGGCGCAGGTTTGCGGAAGCGGAAACGGGAAACGAGAGCTGGACCGGGAAACGGGAACGGGAAACGAAGAAGGGATGGACGACACCCCCGGAACGGCCTAACACCGAGAGGCCTGGCCCCTGCCGGGGCATTCCCTTTGCACGAGGAGGAAGAATGGCCCTCGACGAGTACCGCAGGAAACGCAAGTTCGACGTCACATCGGAGCCCTCCGGCGAAAAAAAGGGGAGGGGCAGGAGCCCGGGAGCCGGTCGGAAAGCGAAGGCTCTCGGCTACGTCATCCAGAAGCACCGCGCGACGGCTCTCCACTATGACTTCCGGCTCGAATGGAACGGGGTTCTTCTCTCGTGGGCCGTCCCCAAGGGGCCCGCGCTCGATCCGTCGATCAAACGCATGGCGATGCCGACGGAGGACCATCCGATCGAGTACGCGAAGTTCGAGGGGATCATCCCCGAAGGGCAGTACGGGGGCGGGACGGTCATGATCTGGGACACCGGTACTTGGACTCCGGAGAGCCCGGATGTCGACGCGGCCCTGAAGAAGGGTGATCTGAAATTCAGCCTTCACGGCGAGAAGCTCCAGGGCTCCTGGGTCCTCGTGCGGCTCAAGCCGCGCTCCGGCGAGAAGAAGACCGGCTGGCTCCTGATCAAGCACCGCGACGATTTCGCATCGACGCGCGACATCGCCGAGGAAGAGCCGCGCTCGGTCGTCAGCAATCGCATCCTGGTCGAAATCGCGCGGGATGAGGGCGGCGACATCGAGAAGGCCGCGACGGGGGATCCCGTGGCCTTGCTGCGGAAGCTGGCGAAGAATCCGGCGCTCGTGTCACCGCCCCGTGGCGGCCGGAAGAAGTCCGTCTGGAACTCGAACCGGAAGTGAAGGTTCCCCGAAAATCGGCGCGCGCGGTGTCGGATCGTCCTGCTGAAAAGCCGAAGCCGAAGCCGCAGCGGAAGGCCAGGACGAAAGCGAATGCGAGGCCCGGGATCGTCGCTCGAGACGAAGGAGAGTCGTCTGGAAAGGCGGATCGCGGAAGGTCCGCCCGCGTGCCTTTCCGCGCGAAACCGATGCTCGCCACGCTCGTCTCGGAGGCATTCGATCGTCCGGGCTGGGTATTCGAAGAGAAGTACGACGGCTACCGCGTCCTGGCTTACAAGGAAGGCCCGAGCGTGACGCTCCTGTCGCGCAACGGCAAGGACAGGACCGGATCGTTTCCGGATGTGGCTGCGGCGGTCGCCGGCCTGCCGGATCGCGCTCTTCTTCTCGACGGCGAGGTCGTCGCGTTCGATCGCCGGCTCGTGTCGCGCTTTCAACTCCTTCAGCAGGGCGAGATCACTCAGGTGTACGCGGTCTTCGACTGCCTGTACCGCGATGGCCGCGATCTGAGGCCGGAACCGCTGCCCGTTCGGCGCGCGGCAGCAGAAAAAGCGATCGGCCGGACGGACCGCCTGTTCATCTCGCGACGCCTTTCCGGCAGCGGCCTCCAGGCCTTTCGCGTCGCGCGCGACAAGGGGTGGGAGGGTCTCGTCGCGAAGGAGGAAGCCGCTCCGTACTTCGAAGGCCGCAGCACGAAGTGGCTCAAGGTGAAGGTGCACCAGGAGGAAGAGCTCGTCATCGGCGGCTATACCGCTCCCGCGGGTTCCCGCTCGCATTTCGGCGCGCTCCTGATGGGCGCCTATCGGAAGCGCGAGCTGCGGTACGTCGGAAAAGTCGGGACCGGATACACGCAGAAGCTGCTGGAGTCCCTGTACAAGACGTTCCACTCGCTCGAGCGGGCGACGTCCGCGTTCGCGACGCCGCCTCGCGAAAAGGGGGCGGTCTGGCTCGCGCCCAAGCTCGTCGCGCAAGTCGCCTTCCAGGAATGGACGGCCGACGGCAAGCTGCGTCAGCCGGTCTTTCTGGGCCTGCGCGACGACAAGAAACCGGAGGAGTGCCTCCTGCCCGAGGAGATCCCGTGAAGCCGACGACGACCAGGAAGACGAAGACGAAGTCGAATCCGGACGCGAGACCGAAGGCGTCGAAGTCGGAGCGGAGGCCGAGGACGAGCCCGAGACCGAGCCCGACGAAGCCGAAGACTCCGGCTCCGGAGGCCGCGAAGTCGAAGGCCTCGAAAGCGGGCGCGGCGCCGAGGCCCCGGACGGAACGCACGGCAGCCGCATCGGGCGGGGCGCCTTCGGGGTCGCGGAGAGACGCGGCGCTGGCGGGCCTCACCGTGTCACATCCCCACAAGGTGTACTGGCCGGACGAGGGCTATACAAAGCGCGATCTCCTTCGCTACTACGACCAGGTCTTCTCGAAGCTGGAGCCCTGGGTCGCGGACCGCCTGCTCTCGCTGAAGCGGTGCCCGAACGGGCTTTCGGGGAAGTGCTTCTTCCAGAAGGAAAAGCCCGAGACGATGCCGGGGGATACCCCGACGAAGAGGATCGTTCACGAAAATGGAGTCCGCAACTACGTGGTCGGCGGCCGTCTCGAGACGCAGCTCGCTCTCGTCAACCTCGGCTGCATCGCCGTGCATGTGTGGGGAGCCCGCCAGCAGAACCCCCGCCAGCCGGACTGGGTCTGTTTCGACCTCGACCCCGATTCGGGCAAATTCGCGGACGCGGCGCGCGCCGCGAAACAGGTCCGAGCCGCGCTGGATGCTCTCGGTCTCATTTCGTTCCCGAAGACGTCCGGCAAGAAAGGTCTTCACATCTACGTCCCGATCGTCGTCGGGCCCGACTGCGACGACGTGCGCGGCTTCGCCGACCGCCTGGGTCATCGCCTCTCGGCGGCGTATCCGAAGGACCTGACGATGGAATCACGGATCGCCGATCGCAAGGGCCGGGTCTATCTCGACCCCTTTCGCAACGGTTTCGCGCAGACGGTCGTGGCGCCGTACTCGATGCGCCGCTTCCCGCGCGCGCCGATTTCGACGCCCCTCGCCTGGGACGAAGTCGATCCCTCTCTCGATCCTGGAGAGTTCAACATGGCGACATTCGCGAAACGGTTCGCCGGGCCAGATCCCTGGAAGGACTTCTGGAAGAAACGGCAGAAGCTCGATCGCGCGCTCGACGCGGTGAAGGCGCTCTGAGACGGTATTGATTGGAGGGGTGGGGCCGAGTTGTCCGCTGTCCGCTGTCCGCTGTCCGCTGTCATCTTCCAGGATCGGAACTCAGAGCGGACGACGGCCCTCGACCGCCCGCTTCGTCATCCGCTGGCAGTGGCCTGAACCCCGGACTTCCCTGACAGCGGCGTCGCCTGGCCCGCGGAGGTCAAGCCGCGTCCGTGGCTCGCCCCAGGATCTCCCAGATCCTTTCGATCCAGTCCGCGTGCTCCGGCTTCATCAGCACGGATCTCAGGCACGTGACGGTCGGCGCGTCGCGATGCGCGGGCGAGCCGGCCGTGAAGAACTCCACCGGCAGATCGGCCAGCGCGAGATGAAGGCCGCGAGTCGCCGCCTCCTCGAAGATCCGCCTGGACCGGGCGGACGCCGCCGCGGCGGAATCCGCGCGCGGTATCCAGACGCAGATGTCGAGCTCCGGGGAAAACGCCGCCGTGAAGCGCCGGTCGCTCCGGATCTTCGCGTCGAGGGCGAGCGCCGCCCCGCGGGATTCCTCGAGCCGGCGCGCGAACTCTCCGCCGCGCACCAGGGGAAAGAGGCGCTGCGTGGCCCAGAGCCCGGCGGCCGCCGCTCCGGGGCGCGAGCACTCGAGGCTGATTTCGCCGAGATGCAGCTCGGTCGAAGAAAAGTACGTATAGGGCGAGTCGTGTTTGTACAGGCGGCCGACGCCAGGATCCCGAAAGAGCACGCATCCGCACCCGTACGGCTGCAGCCCGTGCTTGTGCGGATCGATGACGATCGAGTCCACGCGCGGAAGAGCGTCGAAGGCGGCGCGGGCTTCCTTCCCGAGGTTGCTCGCCAGGCCGAAGTATCCGCCGTACGCGGCGTCCGCATGGACGCGAAACGCGAATCGCTGCGAAAGCGCGAGGATACCGGGAAGCGGATCCACGGAGCCCGTTGCGGTGGTGCCGAGCGTCGCGACGACCGTTCCAACGCCACCTCTTTCGACCCGCGCCGTGAGAGCGGCAAGGTCGAGGCGGCCCCGCGCGTCGGCGGGAATCGTCTCGAAGGGGAGTCCGAGGACGGCACTGATCCGGGAGTGCGTGTAGTGCGCCTGTGCGGAGGCGAGTACCGTCCCGGGGCTCGTCCGGCCCGCGACCCAGAGGGCCTCCAGGTTCGCCATCGTGCCGCCGCCCGTCAGGTGTCCCAGATGGTCCGACCAGCCGCACATCGCGGCCAGTTCGGCGACCGCTTCCTTCTCCATCGCGGACGTCGCGCGGCCGCCGTCGAGCGCATGGTTGTTCGGGTTGATCCACATCGCGAGCGCATAGGCCATCCGCGCGACGGGATGGGGAGGCTTGAGCATCTGCCCGGCGTAGAGGGGATGGAAGTAGGGGTAGTTGTCGCCCAGCCTTCGGGCCGTCTCGTCAAGCACGCGGGCGAGGCCTTCCGGATCGGAGCCCTGGCCGGCGCGCGAAAACTCCGGCAGCCAGGCGAACTCGGCCTCGAGCCGTTCGAGCGCCGCCGCGAGCTGGCGGAGAGAGTCGCGGTCGAGCATCGGAGCGCCGAAGTCTCTCACGCCTCCGCGCGCGTCGGGGCGACCGATCAGGAGACCGGGCGCTGCTTTTCGGTGTGCTGCTGAGGATCGCGCCGGCGGATGTAGATCGTCTTCTCGACCGTCGCGTGCGTAACCCCTGCCTCGTCCTGGAGATCGATCACGTAAACGCGGTCGATGGAGTGCGTCGTCTCGAGGGCGAGGCGAATGGCATCGGTCTCCTCGGGAAGGACGACGAATCGCGCATGCAGGGTCGACCGGCCGGGCTTGCGAAATCGGATCGAAGCTGCCTTGTCCCAGACGATGTAGTCCGGCCCGAGGATCTCGATCAGCATGATCATGTAGAAGGGGTCCACCGCCGCGTACATGCTTCCGCCGAAGATCGAACCGACATAGTTCCGGGTCCGCCAGTTCAGGGGGATCTCGACGCGCAGCTCCCGGAAATCCGGAGAGAGAAACGTGACGCGGCCGCCGGTCCCGCGGAAGGCGGGAAAGAAGTTGAAAACAAGCCGACGGGACCGGCCCCGAAAAAGCTTCCACAGCGGGGAGAAGGCACGCATCCGCGCATTTTGCCCGAAAGGAGCCCGGAGAGGCGCGGTCCGTGCTCCGGGGTTCCCGGCGAGCGGACCGAAAATGGAGGGCTGTGAAAGGGCCAACGGAGAGCTAAGAATTGACAACCGAGAACCGACAACCGACAGACCGACAGCCGGGAACCGACCGCCGATTGCTGACGAATCTCTTCCCTCCGGGTATTCTTCCCCCCATGGACCGTCCCGGCTATCTCGACCTTCTCGACTCGGGCGAGCTGGAACGCCGCGTCGAGCGGCTCTACGGCCTCCTCGCGTCGTGCACCGTCTGCCCGCGCGACTGCGGCAACGACCGATTGGCGGACGTGCTCGCGTCCTGCGCTTCGGGGCTGCATCCCGTGGTCTCCTCCGCCACCCCGCATTTCGGAGAGGAGCCGTGCCTGTCGGGAACGGGGGGAGCGGGCAACGTCTTCTTCGGCAACTGCAATCTGCGCTGCGTCTATTGCCAGAACTGGCAGATCAGCCAGGATTACCACGGGCAGCGGCCAAACGAGGTTCCGGTCGAGACGCTCGCGAAGATGCTTCTCGACCTGCAGGAGCGGGGCTGCCACAACATCGGGTTCGTCTCACCGACGCATTACGCCCCGCAGATGGCGAAGGCGATCCTGCTCGCCGCCCGCGAGGGGCTCCGGCTGCCGATCGTCTACAACACGAACGCCTACGATTCGGTGGAGGTCCTCCGGCTGCTCGACGGCATCGTGGACGTGTACCTGCCGGACATGAAGTATGCCGACGACGCCGCTGGTCTTCAATATTCGAAGGTGCCCGACTATCCGCGCCGCTCTCGGGAAGCGATCGCGGAGATGTACCGGCAGAAGGGCTCTTCGCTCGTATTCGGAGAGGACGGCCTTCTCAAGTCGGGGCTCCTCGTGCGGCTCCTCGTCCTGCCGAACGGCGTCGGCGGCATCACCGACTCGCTCGCCTGGATCGCCGAAGCCCTATCGCCCCGCGTTTCGATCTCCCTCATGTCCCAGTACTACCCGATCCACCGGGCCGCCAACGACGCGCGTTACGGCAAGCTCTCGCGCTCGATCACGGCGGGGGAGTGGGACGAGGCGCTCACCGCTCTCGCCGGAAACAGCCTCGAGAATGGCTATCAGCAGGAGCTCGAAGGCTCCAACAAGTATTACCGCCCCGATTTTTCGGACCGCGAAAAGCCGTTCCGCGACATCCGCGATTTCACGCCGCGCTAGCGGCGATCGATCAGGCCTCGTTGCCGCGGGGCGGCCCGAAGAGACTCGTCTGCGGCTCGTTCGAAAGAGTGATGGACCGCAGCGCGGGATAAACGGCGACCAGCGACTCCGGCACCGCGACCAGCTCTCCCGTGAGGCGGTGCTGGAGCTGGATGGCGTTTGCGACCGCCTGCCCTCGGAAGTGGTTGTTCAGGATGGCTGAGACGCCGCCTGCGGGTGCGCGGAGGCGAGGGTCGTTTTTCGCGTCTTCGGGTTCGGCTTCTTTCACCGTGGCTCCCGGAGCCAGCGCAGCGGCCGCGCCGCGGATCCGCGCGACGTACGGCTCGAGCTCGGCCGGCGAGTAGAGGTAGTTGTACCGCTCCTCGTTCGACGTGTCGGGGCCGAACCATTTCTCGGCGTTTCTCCCGTGGAAGCGGTAGTACGCGAGCCCCGGCGCGGAGTGGTCCGTCGTGCGGAGGTTGTCGCCGAGCCAGGGCTGGTCGATGTTCACGAACGCGGCGTCGCGCGCGGCGAGCACGTCGAGGCCGTCCGTCCGGTTCCACGAGGCGTGCCGGAACTCCGCCGCGAGCGGCAGGTCCGAGAACCGGTCGAGGATGGACGCGAGCGCGTCGCGATTGTCCGCCGTGTTGTGGAACGAGACGGGGAACTGCACGAGGAGAGCTCCGAGGCGTCCGTCCGCCGCCATGGGCTCCATCGCCGCGCGGAAAGCCTTCTCCTCCGCGTCTCCGGATGACCGCTCGTGCGTGAACCCCCGGTACAGCTTCGCCGTGAACTGGAAGTGCGGATTGTGGGCGACGCGCCGCGTCCAGGCGGAGACCGCCTGCGGCGACGGAATCCGGTAGAAAGTCGAGTTGATCTCGTTGGTATCGAACAGGGAAGCCATGAGCTCGAGAGGGTCAAATCCTCGCCGTGGCCGGGCGGGGTAGACGATTCCCTTCCAGTCCTCGTACGACCAGCCCGCGGTTCCGATTCGGATCGGGACCGCCGCGCCCTCCGATTCCTCCGCCGTCTCCCGCTCCGCCGCCTCCGCCCGCACCGCCGTCTCGCGCCCCGCTTGGACCAAAGCCGATCTGTCCCCGCCGCCCGCCGGGATACCTATTTACGCCTTGCGCGTTTTCTGGGTCGGCCGCGCGGTGGCCGGCGGGCGTGGCGGCGACGTCGGAACGGGCGCGGGAGGCAACGACCGGGCGAGCGCGGCGTTCTGGCCGGAGAGCGTCACGAAATCGAAGTGCTCCGGATCACGCGCGAGCCAGAACTGGCCGCCGCCGGCCGCCGCGTCCCCGACGCGAATCTGGAGCCTCCAGATCCCGTCTTCCCAATCGGCGCCGACCGGCGCGGCGAAGGAAAGAGGGAATTCGTGGTGATTGGCGAGCACCGGCGCCGAGCCCTTGTAAATCGTGAGGGCGCGGCCTTTCGGCGAGATCACTTCGGCCGTGACCGCGAGGTGTTGCGCTTTCGCCGAGGGCGAAACGTCGATGACCGACTCGACGCGGACCATCGGGTCGCCACCCTTCTTCAAAGGAAATCCGTCGGGTCCGGACCGCGCCCCCGAGGCGCCGGCCGGGAAGATCGACAGGTCGCCCAGCGCCGGTTTGGGAATCTCGCCCCGCTTCGCGCCCTCGAGCCGGAAACGCAAAACGACGTTCACGGCGATATCGACCGGCTTGCCCGCGCGCGTGGCGGGCTTGAACTGCCACGCGTGAACGGCGGCGACGGCCGGGTCCACGAACCCGATGTTCGTCGCGGCGACCGCCTGGATGTCCTGCACTTTTCCCTTCGTATCGATGCGGCCCGTCAGGATCACGTTGCCCTGCTTCTCGATCTTCATGAGACCTTCGGGATAGACCGGCTTCTGCTCGCGCGTGAGCTGCGCGCCTGTCGCCTGCGCGGAGGCGGCGGATGCCGCGAACGAGAGGAGCATGGCGAAGGCGAAGGTGGAAGCCGTGGCCGCCGCCGCGCGGATCACCGGGCGAATCGGGACGCACGTCATGCGGAGACGGCCGGCTCGTTTCTGCCGGCGATGTCGGCCGGAACATTCTGGAGCGCGCGCTTCGCATGGTACGAGGAGCGCACGAGCGGCCCCGCTTCGACGCGATGGAACCCGAGCGCCTCGCCCTCGGCCTTCAGATCGTCGAACTCCGCGGGCGTGTAGTACTTCTCGACGGGCAGGCGGCGCGCGTGCGGCTGTAGGTACTGGCCGAGAGTCGCGATATCGCATCCGGCCTGACGCAGGTCGCGGAGCGTTTCGATGAGCTCGGGGACGGTCTCGCCGAGGCCGACCATGATGCCGGATTTCGTCCGCAGAGCGGATCCTGTGCGGCGGCGATGCGCGTCCGCGCGGGAGATCAGCTCGAGGGTCCTCTCGTAGCGCGCTTCCGGCCGGACGCGGCGGTAGAGGCGTGGGACTGTCTCCGTGTTGTGGTTCAGGATCTCGGGCTCCTCCGCCAGCACGGCGGAGAGCGCGGCCTCGTCTCCGCAGAAATCCGGGATCAGCACCTCGACCGTGCAACCCGGAATCCGGCGGCGGACGGCGCGGATCGTCCCGGCAAAGTGCGCCGCGCCACCGTCGGGCAGGTCGTCGCGGTTGACCGACGTGATGACGGCGTGCGAAAGGCCGAGCTCCGCGGCCGCTTCGGCGACGCGCTCCGGCTCCTCCGGATCGAGCGCTCCGGGCTCGCCCTTTCCGACCGCGCAGAATCCGCAGTGCCGGGTGCAAATCTCGCCAAGGAGCATGAACGTCGCCGTTTTCTCCCGCGCCCAGCATTCATGGATGTTGGGGCAGCGCGCCTCCTCGCAGACCGTGACGAGGGACAGGCGGCGCATCATGGCGCGCACCTGGTCGTACTCGCCGGTCGTATTGAGCCGGACTTTCAGCCAGTCGGGGCGGTCGAGCCGCGAAGGGCGCGCTCCCGGGCCCGGCGGTCGGGACGGAAGAGTCGGAAGAGTCGGAGGGGTCGGAGGGGTCGGAAGCGTGCTCACGAGCGGATTATCTCCCGTCCGAAGATCTCGCCGAAACGAGCCACGATCTCCTCGGCCGCTTCCTCGAGTCCCGGTGCCCGGCCTGTGATCGTCTCGATCGAGGTCACGCCCCCGTCGGTGATGCCGCAGGGGACGATCCCGAGGAAACCGGCGAGCGGCCCGTCGGTCACGTTCAAGGCGAACCCGTGCGTCGTGATCCAGCGGGAGATGTGGACTCCGATCGCGGCGATCTTGTCGTTGCCGACCCACACGGAGGTCACGCGATCCATGCGCGGCGAACGCTCGGCGGCGATTCCGAACCCGGCGAGGGCTCGGATCAGAACCTCCTCGAGATCCGTGACGTAGGCCTTCACGTCGCGACGGTCGGGATCGAGATTGAGGATTGGATATCCGACCAGCTGGCCGGGACCGTGGTACGTGATCTTTCCGCCCCGATCGGCCTCGAAGACCTCGATCCCCCGCGCGCGACGCTCTTCGGGCGAGAGAAGGATGTCGGCGGAGCTGGCGTTCCGCCCGAGCGTGAAGACGGGCTCGTGCTCCAGAAGCAGGAGCGATTCCTCACCCCTCTCGGATACTCCCCGGGCGGCTTCCTCCTGGACCTGCAACGCCGCCGCATACCCGATGCGTCCGAGCCAGCGGACGTGGAGGGCTCGCTTCGCCGTCACGACCTCGCTCATGCCTGCCATCTCCCGGCGAGTCTAGCGCCCCCGGGCATGGCGTACAGGAGGAGAACGGGATCCCAGTACGGGATGCGATATCGCCACACGACGATGAGAACGACGTGCGCCGCGACGGTCACCCCCATCATTCCCCACGCGACGAGGCGCACGCCGGGTCGAAGCGCGGACCGGAACCCGAGGATCGCCAGGAAATACAGCAGTGCGTAGTAGAGGCCGATCGCCACGGTCACCGGCGGGGAACGGTACCAGGCCGTCGGCCAGGGCCTGACCCAGAACCAGGCCTTCCGCATCAGGAGGGTGAAGCTGGCGGAACGATCGGCTCGGATGTCCTGGTATGCGAGCTCGCGGAACGCTCGCGAGCGCCCGCTCGGGGAGAACACGCCCCGGGCTTCCATTGCCCCGGCCGCCTTGCCGATATCCTCGTTCTCCGCCGCGAGCCATGCCGCGTATTCCTCCCGGCTTCGAAGCGCGAAGTAGCGCCGGGCCCAGATCGAATTTCCTTCGTAGAAGGCCCGGCCGGCGGCGTCGTTGACGGGAAGGAACTCCCGGAAGACTACGAAATTCCGGAAGGTCCAAGGTCCGACCGTGAGCAGCACTCCGAGGAGGGCGGCAGCGGCGATATGAGCGCGTATCCGGAACGGATAACGGCGGTCGCCCAGAGGCGCGAGCAGGAGGGGGACGAGAGCGAGGGAGGACGGTCGAGTGAGGGCCGAGAGACCCAGCGCTCCCCCCGCGAAGAGAGCGAGCGAAGACGATGGCCGGTCCGCGGCCGTGAGGAGCAGGAATCCGGCGGCGAGGAGCAGGAGGAGGAACAGCGCCTCGCTCTGGACGTCGCTCGAGATCAGGATGAGGCCAGGCGCCAGGGCGGCGGCGATCCCGGTCGCGAGCGCCACCGTGCGCGAGCGGAATATCCGCCCGGACAATGCGGCGAGAAGGACCGCCGCGAGCGCGCCGAGCGCGACGTTGGCGAGCTTCGCGGCGGCAAGCCGCTCCGGGCGGCCCAGGGTGGCGACGACGAGAAAGGCGGGATACCCGGGAGGCCGGAAGAATCCGACGTCGGTCGTCGAGGGATATGTCCCCGTGCGCGCGAGCTGCTCCGCGGCGAGGATGTACGCCCGCGCGTCTCCCATCTCGACGGCGCCGAGGCCGACGTGGAGAGCCCCCGCAAGCCGCGCGGCGGCGGCGAGGATCAGGATCGCGCCGAGGGCGAGCGATCCGAGACGCGGGACCGCCGGCAGGGGCGGCCGTCCCCCGGCTTCGGGGGAGCGGCCTCCGCGGGCCGCCGCGGGCCCGATCGCCGCGTCAGCCGAGGTCGAACTCGCCCTTTTCGAGGGTTTTCTTGACGCTCGCCATGAACCGGTCGGCGTCCGCTCCGTCGATCAGGCGATGGTCGAACGAGAGCGCGAGGTATCCCATCGTGCGGATTCCGAGCGCGTCGTTTCCATTCTCGTCCGTGATGACGACGGGGCGTTTCTCGATCGTGCCCACGCCGAGGATCGCGACCTGCGGTTGCGGGATGATCGGTGTTCCGAAGAGAGAGCCGAAGACGCCCGGATTCGTGACGGTGAAAGTGCCCCCGTGGATCTCCTCGGGCTTCAACCGCTTCGCGCGGGCGCGCTCCGCGAGATCCTGAGTCGCGCGCGCGAGGCCCAGGATCGACTTCTCGTCCGCGTTCTTGATCACCGGCACGATCAAGCCCCAGTCGAGCGCCACGGCCATCCCCAGGTGAATGTCCTTGTGGTACACGATGTTCTCGCCGTCGATCGATGCATTGACCTGCGGAAAATCTTTGAGCGACTGCACGCAGGCGCGGAAGATAAACGGCAGGAACGTGAGCTTGACGCCGTTCTTCTCGAGGAACGCTTCCTTGTTCTTGTCCCGGATCCGCGCGATCGCGCTGTAGTCGATCTGGAAGACCGTCGTGACGTGCGCCGACGTGCGCTTGGACAGGATCATGTTCTCCGCCGTGATCCGGCGGATCTTGGTCATCGCGACGATCTCGTCGCGGTCGGTGACGGAGAGAGGGGCCGGGCGCGAAGCGGGTGCCTCGACCCGCGCCGGACCGGCGGGTGTAGCCGGAGCGGCACTGGCCGCAGGAGCCGGCCGCGAAGCCGACGATGCCGACGGTGCCGACGGTGCGGCGGGTGCCCCTGCTGTCGCGGGAGCGGCGGCCGCCGGACGGTTCTCGATGTAAGAAAGGATGTCGTTCTTCGTGACGCGGCTGTGGATGCCGGTCCCCTCGATGTCGCCGATCGCGACGCCGTGCTCCTGGGCGATGCGCCGAACAAGCGGCGACGATCGCTCCCGGATCCGGTCTTCGATCGATTCGACACGAGCGCCGCCGGAAGGGGCCGGCGCCGCGGGGCGGGAAGCAGAAGGAGAAGGAGAAGGAGAAGCGCTCGAGGCGGCCGGAGCCGGGGCGGGAGCCGCTCGAGCGGGCTCGGGCACGCGTGGAGACTCCGTCGGCCGGGCCTCGGCGGGCTCGCGGGCCGGGGCAGCGGCAGCAGGAGTCGGCGCGGCGGGCGACCGGGAAGGAGCGGTCGGAGCGGCCGAAGCCGTCGGAGCCGGCATAGCGGGCGGAGCGGCAGCAGCGGCACCTTCCGCGGGAGCCGGCGCGGCCGTCTGCTCGCCGGCTTCTCCGATGCGGGCCACGACCGTGTTGATCGCGACGGTCGCGCCTTCCTGGACCTTGATCTCGACGAGGGTTCCCGCCACGGGCGACGGAATCTCGGCGTCTACCTTGTCGGTCGAAATCTCGAAGATCGGCTCGTCCCGCTTGACGGGATCGCCCACCTTCTTCAACCACTTGGTGATCGTTCCCTCGGCGATCGATTCGCCCATCTGCGGCATGATGACGTCGGTGGCCATGGATCTCCCTCTCGAGAGCCGAAGCATAGGCGAAACCCGCGCCGCCGCGAAATGGAGCCCTCCGGCCTCCCTTCGCCGGTCCCGGGCCACCGTTGGCCGATCCGGGTGAGACATCCGGGGAAGGCCGCCGTACGGTCCTTTCGAAGTCGAAAGGAGAACGACATGGTGAACGCCGAAGAACGGCGGTGGTCGAGGATCGTCGGAGGGCTCATGCTCCTGATCCTGGGCTCCGTCTTCGTCCTCCAGAATATGGGAGTGCTGCACGCGGGCCGGCTCGGAGACTACTGGCCGCTGCTCTTTGTCTGGGCGGGCCTCGTCCGCATGATCGGCGGGCCCCGCGGCCGCCATCACTTCGCCTCGGGCGCCGTGGTCCTCGCGCTCGGAATCGCATTTCAGCTCGACCGGCTCGGGATCGTGTGGATCCACGCGCGCGATTTCTGGCCCCTGCTGCTCGTCGTCGCGGGTGTGGCCCTCGTTGCCGAATCGCTGATGCTGCGGCCCCGGCCTCAGTCTCAGCCAGATTCCTTCGACGGCTCCTCCACTTCGACCTCCGGTACGCACGGCCGGGGAGATCGGTCGTGAGCGCGCCCGCGTTCTCCCGCATCACCGGAAGGGTGATCGCCGGAGGAATTCTGATCGCGCTCGGGTTGCTGTTCACGCTCGACAACTTCGGCCTCGTGAACGCCGGCGACGTCTTCCGCTACTGGCCGCTCATGCTCGTCGGCTTCGGCCTCCTGCGAATCGCGCAGGCGTCCTACCCGGCGCAGCGGGTTGCCGGCGGGATCGTCGTCGCGCTCGGCATCGCCCTGCTTCTCCGCACGCTCCACGTCGTGTCATTTCACGTCCGCGACGTCTGGCCCGTGGTCTTCCTGTTGGGTGGCGGCGTTCTGGTGTGGCGGGCCTTCCGAAGAGAAGGCCCGAATCCGGCCGACGGCGTTCTCGCCGGCGCGCGAAGCCGCATGTCGGGCGGCCAGGAAGCGCCAGACGGAACCGGATTCTTCCTGAACGATTTCGCGTTTCTCGGCGGCGGCGAGCGAGTGGTCCGGAGCCAGGATTTTCGCGGCGGAGAGGTGACGGCGATCCTGGGCGGCTTCAACATCGACCTGCGCGGGGCATCGATCGGCCGCGAGGAGGCGGTGCTGGAGATCTTCGCGCTCTGGGGCGGCGTCGAGCTCCGCGTCCCGGAAGACTGGACGATCTCGATGCGCGGAATTCCGATCCTCGGAGGCTTCTCCGAGAGCAACCGCGGCTCGTCATCGGCTCCGGTACAACCCGCCGCGGGGAAAAACCTCGTGATCAAGGGGACGGCGATCATGGGCGGCGTCGAAGTGAAGCACTAGTGAGAGCGGTTTAGATGCATCCCATCCTGGCCCGCCCGGGCCGGCTGGTTCCCTACCTCGCCGCGACGGCGCCGCTCGCGGCGGTCCTGGTCGCGATACTCGGGCGCTCGGGCGGTCTGCCCCTCGGCGAGGCGGCGGCGCTGGCGATTCCCATGACGATTCTTTTCGCTTTTCTCGGGCTTTCCGCGTGGTATCCGGTCAAGAGTGCGCCGGCGGCCGCGGGACGTCTCGGGCGGCTCGTCCTGACGCACGCGATTGCCTCCGCCGTGACGAGCGCCGTCTGGGTCTTTCTCGGCGGGGCCCTGGCGCGGCTGATCGCCCTCGTGCCGGCGTTATCGGACCTTCCCGCCCGGTACACGGCCGAGGTGCCCGTGCTTTTCGGCGCCGGGTTCCTGCTCTACCTGCTCTCGGTGGCGCTCCACTATGTCCTGCTCGAGTTCGAAGCGGCCCGCGACGCCGAACGGCGCGAGTCGGCTCTCGAGATCCTCGCGCGGCAGGCCGAGCTCGAGGCGCTGAAAGCGCAGATCCAGCCTCACTTCCTGTTCAACAGCCTCAACTCGATCTCGGCGCTCGTGGGATCCGATCCGGCCCGGGCGCGCGAAATGTGCGTGAGCCTCGCGGATTTCCTGCGGCAGACCCTTTCCGTGGGCGAGCGGCGGGGCATTCCGCTGCGGGACGAGATCGCGCTGGCGATGCGATACCTCGATGTCGAGCGAGTGCGGTTCGGGCGGCGGCTCACCGTCGAGACGGCCGCATCGGCCGAGGCGGAGTCGGTCGTGATTCCGCCGCTTCTCCTCCAGCCTCTCGTCGAAAATGCCGTCGTGCATGGAATCGCCACGCTGACGGAGGGCGGAATCGTCCGGCTCGAGGCCGAGCGAACGGGGCACCGCCTCCGCATCGTCATCGAGAATCCGTACGACCCGGACGCTCCGGCGCGCCCGCGCTCGGGCCTCGGGCTGCGCATCGTCCGCGACCGGCTCTTCGCGCTCTACGGCAGCGACGCCCTCTTCGCGGCGCGCCGGCTGGACGGACGGCATCTCGCGATCCTGTCCATTCCGCTCCGGGCCGCATCGTGACGAAGCGGGGGCAAGCGGCGCCATGAAAGACGTCCGGGTGCTGATCGTCGATGACGAGGAGCCGGCCCGGGCGCTCCTGCGGGAGATTTTGTCGAGGGAGCCGGGCGTCACGATCGTCGGCGAGGCCGAAAATGGATTCGCAGCCGTTCGGGCCGCCTCGGAGACGTCGCCCGACATTGCATTTCTCGACATCGAGATGCCGAAGCTCACGGGGTTCGAGGTCGCGGAGCTTCTGGCCCCGGAGGTCGCGGTCGTGTTCGTGACGGCGTACGACCGATACGCCGTGCAGGCTTTCGAGATTCATGCCGTCGACTACGTCCTGAAGCCCTTCCGGCCGGACCGCCTGAGGGAGGCTCTCGCCCACGCCCGCGCGCGCCGGGCGGCGGACGTTCGTGGCGACGTCGTGGCCATCGCGGCCGCGGCTCGGCCGAAGGGCACGTGGGCCGACCGCGTGGTCGTTCGTGACGGGCCGCGGGTGCACGTCATCGCCGTCGATCGGATCGACGCGCTCGAGGCCCAGGACGATTACGTCGCCGTCGTGAGCGCCGGGAAGAAGTTTCTCAAACCGCAGACGCTCTCGTCTCTCGCCGCGACGCTCGATCCGGCGCGATTTCTGCGCGTGCATCGCTCCTACGTCATCCAGCTCGACCGCCTCGAACAAATCGAGCTGTATGCGCGGAACAGCCACGTCGCGATCCTCGCCGGAGGCCTCAAGGTTCCCGTAAGCCGTGACGGCCATGCGCGGTTGAAGGCGATTCTCGACGCCCGGTGACCGGTGACCGGTGACCGGGGACCGAGGACCGAGGACCGAGGACCGTTCAACGGGGCCCGACTATCGCGAACTCGGAAGTCCCGCGCGGCGCGCCCGGAAGGAGCTCGAGACCTGATACCGTCCCGCCGCCGGAGGGCCGCATGTCCGAGACCCGATACCCGAGCGAACCGTTTCCCGAGGAAGAGCCGGCGTCATCGGCCGTGACCCCCGCCGCGATTTCCTCGGGCGGAGACGCTCTCGAGCCCCCGGTTCCATTCTCCGCGTCGGGGCCTGGGCCCGCCGGGCAGGCTGCGCCGGCCCCGGATTTCTCCGCCGCTCCCGAGCCGCCGGCGCGACCCGGACCTCCGGTGCCGCCCGTTCCGCCCGCGCCGGCCGGGATGCCGCCCTTGGCGATTCCGCTGCTTCCTCCGCCGATGCCCGCCGTCGGGTACGCGGGTTTCTGGGTCCGGTTCGTCGCCTGGATTCTGGACGCCTTCATTCTCTACATCCTGGGGATGGGCACTAACGCGATGCTGCGCCTGACGGCCGGCGTGCCGCTGACCCCTCTCTGGGCGGCGAGCCGCGGCGCGACCTTCGCCTCGGGTTGCGCGGAGAGCCTCATCGGCATCGTCGTGTGGTGGATCTACCACGCCACGTTGGAGAGCTCCCCCTCGGAAGCGACGCCGGGGAAGCGCGCCCTTCGGCTGCGCGTCACCGATCTTCAGGGGCGGCGCATCACGTTCGGCCGAGCGACCGGCCGGACGTTCGGCAAGGTCCTTTCCTACGCCACGCTGCTCGTCGGATTCTTCATGGCGGGTTTTACGGCCCGCCGCCAGGCCCTCCACGACCTGATCGCGGAAACGGTCGTCCTGCGCGACCTGCGCTGACGGCGCCGGCTCGAGCGAGGAATTTTACGGCCGGACCGGCTCGGGCATCGCGAGCACGCCCTTCGGCCCGTCGAGACCCATCGCGTGCAGGCGCCGCGCAAGCGGGCCGATCGCCCGGACGGCGCCCGCGATCATTTCCGCGTCGGACTCTCCGTCCCCGTCGCCGTCCCTTCGCCCGCTGCCTCCGAAGACCCGTCCGCGCACGTCGTCCCAGACGGTGCGCGGTTTCGGGAAGACTTCCAGGGTGACCGCCTGGCCGTCGGGGATCCGGGCAGACTTTCGGGCGAGCCGGACGGCGGCGGACATTCCGCCGAGCTCGTCCACCAAACCGAGCTTCAGCGCATCCTCACCGGACCAGATCCGCCCGCGCGCGATCTCGAGCACGCGCGCCTTCGGGAGCTTGCGGCCCGCCGCGACCTTCGACGTGAAATCCTCGTACACGCGGTCGAGCCACGCGTCAAAGCGTTCGCGCTCGGACGGCGTGAACTCCTTCGTCGTGTCCCAGAGGAGAGCGTTGTTGCCGGAGTGAACCTCGTCGAAGGAGAGGCCGACCTTCTCGAACAGGCCGCTCATCACGAACTTTCCGGCGAAGACCCCGATGGAGCCGGTGATCGTTCCGGGCTGCGCGACGATCTTGTCCGCGCCGATCGCGACGAAATACCCGCCGGATCCGGCGACGTCTCCCATCGACACGACGACGGGTTTTCCTCGTTCGCGCGCCCGCGCTACTTCCCGCCAGATCGTGTCGGAGGCGACATACGATCCACCGGGGCTGTCCACGCGAAAGACGATCGCCCGGATCGCCGGATCTTCCACCGCGGCGCGGAACGCGGCGCCCACGGAATCCGAGCCCATCGTGGTGCTGCCGAAGAAAGGATTGTCGGAGCCGCGGCCGCGCGTCACTTCCCCCACTCCATAGATCAGCGCGAGGGACCCGCGCCCCGGCGCCTTGCCGATCCGGGCGCGATACTGCGGGAGAGACACGAGGTCGGCCGTTCCGCCCGCTTTCGCGAGGGCCTTCCGCACGATCTCGTCGCGGTACGCGAGCCCGTCCAGAAAATGCCCGCCGAGAGCTTCCGAGCCCAGGATCGGCGCCCGGTCGATGGCCTTCCGCACGTCCTCCTCCGCGAGCTTGCGACCCTGCGCGATGCCGTGTACGAGCTGGCCGAACCACGAGTCCTTCAGCCGCTCGAGCGCTTCGCGGTGGGCCGCGGTAAATTGCTTCTCCGTGTAGGTGTTGACGGCGTTCTTGTACTCGTATCTCTGGCCGAATACCGGAACGACCCCGAGCTTCTCGAACGTTCCACGGAAAAACGGCGTCTCGAGAGCCACGCCGGTGATCCAGAGGTCCCCCGACGGCTGCATCCAGATCTGGTCGAAGCCCGACGCGAGGTAGTAGCCCTGGATCGCGTTGCCCCCCTCACCGAACGTCTCGGCCCATGCCCACGCGAATTTGCGATGCGATCGGAAGCGCTGGATCGCATCCCGGATCTCCTGGGCGTGCGCGAGTCCGCTCGGTCCGCCTCCCCCGCGCGCGAGGATCCCGGCGACCCCCGGGTCGTCGCCGGCCCGGTCGATCGTCTCCACGAGATCGCGGAGCGTCAGGCGCGACGGGGAGAGAAGCTGTGCGATGCCCGACGGCTGCGCGCCTTCGGGATATCCCGACTCGAGATCGATGTCGAGGACTCTCGATCCTCCGAGAACGCCGGGCATCACCGGTCTGCCGGCGCCTCCGGCGAGGCGGGCGATAAGCCCAGCGGCCACGCAGACGAAGACGATGGACAGGGCGGCGAAAAGATACCGGCGGCGCATCGACGGCATTCTAGGCCGGGCGCTCCTTCATAATGCGCGGACTTTGACTTCGGATCCTCTCCCGGCTCTGGAGATCGGACGGCGGTCGCGGCCTTCGGACGGCCGGACCGTGGCGGCGATTGCGCGCCTGGCGGCGTCTCCTCCCCGCGACCCCGAAGCGATCATCCGCCTCCACGAGGCGCTCCTCTTTCACGTCGCCTATCCGGAAAACGCGCAGGTCCATCGGCGCGCCGGGGAGTTGCTCGCGCGCTTTCCGCGGATCATCCGCCGGCTCGCCGCCGAAACGGGCGATCTCTCCGCGTTCGACCGGCCGGAGACGGCGGGCGTCGGGGGAACGGAAATCGCCACGACCTTCACGTTCGACTTCCTGCGGTTCCTGGTGCGGCGGCATCCCGAGAGCGTTCGCGTGGACTGGGACGCGTTCGATCGGGAGGACCGGCTCGGAGCGACTTTTCCGCGCATCGTTCCGCTGCTCGAGGAGGAGGCTCTCGCCGACGCCAACGTTCCCTACCGCGAATGGATCGACGCGGCGCGAGGGAGGCGCCGGGAGATCGCCTGGATCGTGAAACGCTTCGAGTCGTTGCCTCTCGCAGACGGCGAGCGCGCGGAGCTGTTCGACGGAATGGGTCTGCCGGTCGTCTGGAACCTGTCGGGCCCGGAGTCGCGGACCCTCGCGCGAGCGCCGGAGCGGGCGCTGTACGCGCATCCCGAACCGCTGCTCGCGCGCCGCGACGTCGACCTGTCGCGGACCCTTGCATCGGGGCCTCTGCGCCTGCGGCGTCTCTCGCCGCTCGAGGCCGGCCGCCGCCTGGATTTCGCCCGGGACGCGACGGGCGTGCGTTACCGGGAGTTGTACGGCTTCACCTATGGGGATTCGTCGACGGCGCTCGCGACGCACGCCGGCCGCGGCCTCGAGCTGACGCTCATGGGACTTCCGCCCGAGCGCCGGCTCCCGCTGCGCGCCGGCTACGCCGCGTTCGCCACGAAGAACGGAGTCCCCGTCGCCTATGTCGAGGGGCTCGCCCTGTTCGACCGGATCGAAGTGGGCTTCAACGTCTACTACACGTTTCGCGAAGGCGAATCCGCGTGGATCTACGCGACGATCCTGAAGCTCTTCTATGAGGCGCTCGGCGTGACGTCGTTCTCCGTCGACCCGTACCAGATCGGGTACGAGAACGAAGAGGCGATCGGCTCCGGCGCATTCTGGTTCTACCGGAAGCTCGGGTTTCAGTCGACGTCCGCGGCGCTGCGCCGCGCGATCGCGCGCGAGGAGGAGACGCTGGCACAGGACGCGAACCGCCGCACGCCTTCCCGGTTGTTGCGCCGGTTTGCCGAGCACGGGATGATCTTCGACGCGGCGGGACGATTCGCCGACTGGGAGAAGTTCCATGTCCGGCGCATCGGTCTCGCCGTCGGCCGGCGGACAGCGTCGAAGTTCGGCGGCGACGCGGCCGCCGCGCGCGCGAGCGCCGTCGACCGGGTGGCGAAGTCGCTGCGCATCGCTCCGCCCGGGCCGTCCGCCGCGGGCCGCCGGGCGTTCGAGAGCCTGGCCCTCGTGCTCGACCTCCTGCCCGGCCTGCCGCGCTGGAGCCGAGAGGAGAAGGCTCTAGCCGCGAAAATCCTCCGCGCCAAGGGCTCACGAGACGAGACGGCGTATCTGCGGCTCATGCGCCGGCACGGACGGATGCGAGCGGGGATGGTGAAGTTGGGCGGGGGCGGGTGATCGGTCGTGAGTCTGGAGAGGTGAGTTTGAATATCCGAGTGAGGTCGGGGTAACGGACAAGTCGGCGCGGAGCTCAGAACTTCAAGACCCGGAACTCGGAACTCAGAAGTCAGAAGTCAGAAGTCAGAACTCAGAACCCAGAACCCAGAACTCGGAATTTAAGGCCCTTCCCTTAATACGCCACCAACGCCCTCGCCGCCCGGCAAACCTTCTCCGCGTTCGGAAGCGTGAACTGTTCGAGCGGCGGCGAGAAGGGCACGGGCGTGTCCGGCGACGTGACGCGGACGAGCGGGCCGTCCAGGTACTCGAAGCACCGTTCCGCGAGTACCGCGGCAATCTCCGCGCCGATGCCTCCGGTGCGCGTGGCCTCGTGGAGGAGGATCGCCTTGCTGGTCTTCCCGACCGATGCGAGGATCGTCTCTTCGTCGAGGGGAAAGAGGGTCCGAAGGTCCACGACCTCCGCGTCGATGCCTTCGGACTCCAGAGTGCCGGCCGCCTCCATCGCGACCCACACCATGGCGCCGTACGTGAGGATCGAAAGGTCGCGCCCGGGACGCCGCACGGCGGCTTGCCCGATCGGCACCGTCCAGTCACCCGGCGGCAGGACTTCCTTGACCCGCCGGTAGAGGTACTTGTGCTCGAAGAAAATGACCGGATCGTCGTCGCGAATGGCGGACTTCAGAAGACCTTTCGCGTCGTAGGCCGTCGAGGGCTGCACGATCTTGAGCCCCGGTGTGTGGGCGAAGTATGCCTCGGGGTTCTGCGAGTGGAACGGGCCGCCGTGGACTCCGCCGCCGGCCGGTCCGCGCACGACGAGAGGCACGCCGACGCCCGTGCGGTAGCGTGACTTGGCGGCGAAGTTGGTGATCATGTCGAAGGCGCACGACGCGAAGTCCGCGAACTGCAGCTCGGCGATCGGCCGCATTCCCATCATCGCGGCGCCCACGGCCGCGCCCACGATCGCCGTCTCCGAGATGGGCGTGTCGATGACCCGCTCTTCCCCGAAACGCCCGAGGAGCCCGTCCGTGACCTTGAACGCGCCTCCATAAGCTCCGATGTCCTCGCCGAGGATGAACACACGCTCGTCGCGCTCCATCTCTTCGAGGATGGCCTCGCGAATCGCGTCGACGTAAGAGGTCTCCGGTCCGTTCACCAGCGCCTCCGGAGAAACGCGGGCTCCGACTCGACGGACCCGGCCGCGTAGACCCCGTCGAGCGCGGCCTCGGGCAAGGGGAAGGGGCTCTCTTCGACGGCGCGCGCGTCCGCCTCCACGCGGGCGGAGAGGTCGGCGTCGATCGTGGCGAGCGCGTCGGGGGATGCGACGCCCGTCGCGAGGAGCTGCTTCGCGTAGCGATCGAGGGGATCGCGCGCGGACCATTCGGCGAGCTCTCCCGGCGGCACGTAGGACTGCGCGTCGTGCTCGGCGTGCCCCTTCATCCGATACGTCCGGCATTCGAGGAGGGTCGGGCCCTCGCCCTCGCGCGCTCGATCAATGGCGAGCCGCGCGGCCTCGTACACCGCGAGGACGTCGTTGCCGTCCACGGTCACGCCGGGTATGCCGTACGCCACCGCCTTGTCGGCCAGGCATTTCGCGGCGGTCTGCTTGTGAAACGGTGTGGAGTAGGCCCAGCCGTTATTTTCGGCGACGACGACGAGCGGCAGCTTCTGAACCGCGGCGAAATTGAGGCCCTCGTGGAACGCCCCCGTCGAGGTAGCGCCGTCGCCGACGTAGGTCAGCGCAACGATCCGCTTCTTCTGAAGCCGCGCTCCGAGCGCGATGCCCGCCATGACGGGGACGAGCGCGCCGAGCATCGAGATCGCCGACACGACCCCGCGCTCGGGGGAGCCGAAGTGGAGGTTGCAGTCCTTGCCGCCCGACGGGGAGCTCGCCCGCGCCATGTGCTGCGCCAGAATGTCCCGCGGCGAGAATCCCATGACGAGGACGGACCCGAGGTTGCGGATGAGAGGACCGAGGATGTCCCCCTTCGTGAGTGCGTATGCCGTTCCCACGGAAGTCGCTTCCTGCCCGAGCGAACGATAAAGGCCGCCCACGACCTTCCCCTGCCGGTAGAGGTTGACGAGCTTTTCTTCGAGGACGCGGTTCAACCGCAGAAACCGGTACAGCTCGATCTTCTGCTCTCGCGACAAATCCGTCATGGCGAGCGCCGAATTATAGCTTCGCGACGAGTCGAATCCACCGCGGGCGCGCCGGAAGCGTCTTCGAAGAAAGAGCTTCCATTGCTCGAACCGGTCAAAGCTCCCGGAAGTCCGCGGGGATAGCCGTCCCCCGGCTCTAGGATGAGGGCGTCGTTGTCGTCGGAGGTTCGGCCGCCGGGGTGGTATCCGAGCCGGTCGACGAAGGCGAGGGTGAGGGCGAGGGCAGAGCCGCGTTACCGGCGGCATCGGTCGGGACGGGAGCGAGGAGCGGGTTGATCGTCATGTTGTCGACGACGTCCTTGACGCCCTCGCTCGTGCGGGCGAGTCCCTCGGCCCGTTTCCGTTCGGCGTCGCTGGCGGCGGCGCCTGTCAGCGTCACGACGCCCTTCTTCGTGTCGACCTGCATCATCTTTCCCGTCAGGTTGCGGTCGGAGTCGATCTTCGCCTTGATCTCGGTCGTGATCTCCGCGTCCGCGCGGGCGCAGGCGACCGAGACGGCGACGAGCACCAGGGCGGCGGCGGCCGCAACAGCCACAACCCGGAATCTTCCCAACGGTTTCAGAGCCATGCGTTCGCTCCTCTTGCCTTGGCGCGGTCGCGCCGGACTGGATACAGCACCCGGGGGAGGTGGTCGCCCCCCGGTGGTGCCGGAAATCGGTGTGCAGATTCCATGCCTTCGAAAGGGCTCGCGACGCCCTCATGGGTTGGGTCTGGCGCTTTGTTATCCTCGGTTCATGAGCGACAACGACAAGGAGAGGGTCGATCCGACGGTGCCGCCGGAGACGCGCGCAGGGCGCGAACGGTGGGACGAAGCCGCTCGCGAGTCGTTCACGAAAAAGGCGCCGTGGAAGTCGGACTTCACGACGGTCTCCGGCGCGTCCGTCGTCCCGCTCGCGGGACCCGATTCGCTGGCCGGCTTCGACGCGGAACGCGACCTGGGGTGGCCAGGCGAATACCCCTACACCCGCGGCGTCCAGCCGACGATGTACCGGGGCAAGCTCTGGACGATGCGCCAGTTCGCGGGTTTCGGCACGGCGAAGCAGACCAACGAACGTTTCCACTATCTCCTCGACCACGGCCAGACCGGCCTCTCCACCGCGTTTCATCTCCCGACCCTGTACGGCTACGACTCCGACCACCACATGTCTCGGGGCGAAGTGGGCAAGTGCGGCGTGGCCGTCGATTCTCTGCGGGACATGGAAGTCCTCTTCGATGGAATCGACCTCGGGCAGGTTACGACGTCGATGACGATCAACTCGACGGCGCCGATCGCGCTCGCGATGTACCTCGCCGTGGCGGAAAAGCACGGTACGCCCTGGTCGAAAGTCGGCGGGACGCTGCAGAACGACATCCTCAAGGAATACATCGCACAGAAGGAATACATCTTTCCGCCGCGGCCCTCCATGCGGCTCGTCACGGACCAGTTTTCATTTTGCGCGAAGGAAGTCCCGAAGTGGAACACGATCTCGATCTCCGGGTACCACATCCGGGAGGCGGGATCGACGGCGCTCCAGGAGCTCGCGTTCACGCTGCGCGACGGTGTCGAGTACGTTCAGTACGGGATCGAGGCGGGCCTTTCCGTCGACGAGTTCGCCCCGCGTCTCTCCTTCTTCTTCAACTCGCACAACGACTTCTTCGAGGAGATCGCCAAATTTCGAGCCGCCCGGCGCATCTGGTCGAAGACCATGCGCGAGCGTTTCGGCGCCAAGGACCCCCGGTCGTGGATGTGCCGTTTCCACACGCAGACCGCAGGCTGCTCTCTGACCGCGCAACAGCCGTACAACAACGTCGTGCGCACCGCCATTCAGGCGCTCGCCGGCGTCCTCGGCGGGACGAACTCCCTGCATACCAACTCGCTCGATGAGACGCTTGCGCTGCCGACGGACTTCGCGGTGAAGCTCGCGCTGCGAACGCAGCAGGTCATCGCCTTCGAGTCCGGCGTCGCCAACACGATCGATCCGCTCGGCGGCTCCTACTTCGTCGAAGACCTCACGACGAAGATGGAGCGGGGTTGTTTTGAATACTTCCGCAAGATCGACGCGCTCGGCGGGATGGTGGAGGCGATCGAAGCGGGCTTCCCGCAGCGGGAGATCATGGACGCCGCCTACGCGTACCAGAGAGCCGTGGACGCGAAGGAGAAGATCGTCGTCGGCGTGAACGAGTTCATCGACGCCGTCGAGCAGCCCCTCGAGCTGCTCTACATCGATGAGGCGATCGAGGGCCAGCAGAAAGAGGCGGTTCGCGAGCTTCGCCGCACCCGGGACGGAAAGGCCGTGTCCTCGTCCCTCGGGACGCTCCGGCAGGCCTGCGCGGACGGCCGCAACGTCATGCCCGCCCTCATCGACGCCGTCAAGACGTATGCGACGGTGGGGGAGATCTCGGACGTGATGCGCGAGGTGTTTGCGACGTACGAGGAGCCGGCGGTGTACTGACGTCGCCTTCGCCGCGCGGTTGAGTCGGGCTCGGGATTCAGCGCGGTGCGCGGAGGTCCTTCGGGGCGAGAGTTGCTCGGCTCGGCCGGATGCGGCCTCGACCGAGCGCACTGAGGCTGGCTCCGGCTCCCGCACCGGGAGGCTCCTCCTTCCCTTCGGTCAGGAGACTCCTCCCGTTGCGAGCTGTTGAATCGGCGCAGCTCGTTGGTTCTCTCCGCGCCTTCCCCCTCTCCCGGCGGGAGAGGGTTGGGGTGAGGGGGCACCCGGTTTTCCCACTGGATCACGCGATCACCCGCTTCGCCCGTCTCGATTTTCCGCTGGTTCGGTAGTTCGATTGATCGCGAGATCATGAGATCGCGAGATCGCGAGATTCGCCATCGCAGGCCGACACCCGCTCCCGGCCCCAGACCCGTTGATCTCATGAGAAAATGGGTTCCTATGGCTGAATTTCCTTCCCCCTTTTCGAGCATCGAGGAAGCCGTTGTGGACCTTCGCGCGGGCAAGTTCGTCGTGGTCGTCGACGACGAGGACCGTGAGAACGAGGGCGACCTCGTCATTGCCGCGGAAAAGGTCACGCCCCAGTCGATCAATTTCATGGCGCGGGAAGGGCGCGGTCTCATCTGCCTGGCGCTGACCGAGGAGCGGTGCGAGGAGCTCGGGCTTCCGCCCATGGTCGAGGACAACACCTCGAATTTCGGCACGGCGTTTACGGTCTCGATCGAGGCGCGGGGCCGCACGACGACCGGAATCTCGGCCGCCGACCGCGCGGCGACGGTTCTCGCGGCCGTGGATCCGAAGACGAAACCGGCGGATCTCGCCCGGCCGGGTCACATGTTCCCCCTGCGGGCCCAGAAGGGCGGGGTCTTGAAACGCGCCGGCCAGACGGAAGCCTCGGTCGATCTCGCCCGCATCGCCGGACTGAATCCTTCCGCCGTGATCTGCGAGGTCATGAACGAGGACGGCACGATGGCCCGCGTTCCGGACCTGGCCGTTTTCTGCGCGAAGCACGCGATCCGCATGGTCACCGTCGCCGATCTGATCCGCCACCGCATGCAGAACGAGCGGCTCGTCCACCGCATCGCGTCGCCTCATCTCCCGACGACCTTCGGCGAGTTCCGGCTCCACGCCTATCGAAGCAGCGTCACCTCGGAAGAGCACGTGGCGCTCGTTCACGGCGACATCTCCGAGGACGAGCCCGTCCTGGTCCGGGTCCACTCGCAGTGCCTGACCGGAGACGTGTTCGGCTCCTCGCGCTGCGACTGCGGCGCGCAGCTCGCGCTCGCGATGGAGAAGATCGTCGAGGAAGGGAAGGGTGTATTCCTCTACCTTCTCCAGGAGGGCCGCGGGATCGGCCTCCTCAACAAGCTGAAGGCGTACGAGCTCCAGGACCAGGGGCACGACACCGTTTCCGCCAACGAGAAGCTCGGGTTTCCGCCCGACATTCGCAACTACGGCGTGGGCTCTCAGATCCTGCGCGACCTCGGCGTGCGGAAGATCCGGCTGATGACGAACAATCCCTCGAAGTACGTCGCCATCGGAGGCTTCGGGCTCGAGATCGTCGAGCGGGTGTCCCTCGAGATCGGCCCCACCGACCGTTCGCGCAAGTACCTCGAGGCGAAGAAGAACAAGATGGGGCATCTGTTGAAGATGGTGTGAAGCGAGCTGTCGGCTTTCCGCTCTCCACTGTCGGACATCCGCTGGCCGATCACGGAGTACGGTGAGGTTCGCCTCGCTTCTCACCCGACTTCGGTTCAACCCGCTCCCCGCCTCCACCTCGAAGCCGTAGACTCCCGAGCGGCAATTGGAAACAGCAACGAACAACAGATAGCGCGAAGCGGATGGCCGGCGGCGGACGGCTCACGCTATCCAACCGGAGGTCCCATGGCCCCCAAGCTCTTCGACGTCTCGGCGTCGTCACCGAATCCCGGACCCCGCGCCCGCGTGCTCGCCATCGTGGTCGCGCTCGTCGTCCTGTTCCTGATCGGAAATCCCGTCAAGGTGATCCCGGCGGGTCACGTGGGCGTGAAGAACTTCTTCGGGAACGTATCCTCGGATGTCCTGCCGCCGGGGGCCCACGTCGTGTTTCCGTTCACGCGAGTGATCCCGTTCTCGGTCCAGACGCAGGAGATGAAAGAGAACGCGGAGGTGCCATCCCAGGAGGGGCTCACCATGGACCTCGAGTGCTCCCTGCTGTATCGCCTCGATCCCACGAAGGCGGCGGAGCTCTATAAGACCGTCGGATCGGACTATCCTCACATCGTTGTCGAGCCGCAGATCCGTTCGGCTCTCCGCGAGGTGACGGCGTCCTACGAGGCGAAGGCTCTTTATTCGGCGCAGCGGGAAAAGATCGCGACGGAAATCTTCGCGCTGTTCAACCAGATGTCGCGGGACCGGGGGATCATCGCGGACGCCGTCCTCCTCCGGAAGATCGGCCTCCCTCCCGTCGTCGCCAACGCCATCCAGGAAAAGCTGAAACGCGAGCAGGAAGCGGAGCAGATGAAGTTCGTGCTGCAGAAGGAACAGCAGGAAGCGGAGCGCAAGCGCATCGAGGCGCAGGGCATCGCCGACTTCCAGAAGATCGTCGCGTCGGGAATCTCGGCGCAGCTTCTCGAGTGGAAGGGCATCGAGGCGACCGAAAAGCTCGCCATGTCGCCGAACACGAAGGTCGTCGTGATCGGAAATCCGAAATCCGGATTGCCGATCATTCTCGGCAACGACACGACGAAATAGAAACGAACTGTTCGTTTTCCGCTGCCCAGCTCTCCGATCGAGAGCGACTCCGCGACCAGGGAATGCCTGGAAATCGTGTCGCCGGCCCCCGTCGCCGCGGCTCGACGTCCGGGGGCGGCGGACCCGAGCCGGGAGCGGCGAACGGACAACAGGCACGAAGCGACGGACGACGGATGACGAACGACGAACGACGGACGACGGACAGAACCATGCGCCGGCTGCCCGCCGACAACGGACAGCCGACAGAGGACAGCGGAGAGCGAACGGCTGAGGCTCCTCTTTCAAGCCCTGCTAGCATCGCGCCATGACCCTGGACATTCCGGCGGCCGTTCTCGCGGGTGGAGCTTCGAAGCGCATGGGCGTCCCGAAGGCCACGCTGCCGTACGGCCGGGGGACGCTCGCCGGGCACCAGGTCGAGCGTCTCGCGGCGGTCTTCCGGGAGGTCTGGCTCGTCGTGCGGGAAGTACCCGACTATTCTCCGGTCCCCGCCCGCCTGCTCTTCGACTCGGATCCCGAACGTTCCGCGATGTCGGGCCTCCTGCGCGCGCTCGAAGAGTGCGAGGATCGCGTGTTCGTTCTCGCCGTCGATCTGCCGCTCGTTCCGGATCCGGTCCTGCGCGCGATCGCGCAGAGAGGGCTCGAGTCGCCGGCCAGCGCCGTTCTCCCCGAGACCGCCGGTGAGCTGCAGCCTCTCGCGGGAGTCTGGAGTCGCGAGGCTCTCCCTGAGGCGAGACGCCGGGCGGAGAAGGGCGAGCGTTCCCTTCGGGCTCTGGCCGACGCGGTCGGCGCCGAGCACTTCCCGGAGAACGCGTGGCGCCGCCTCGACCCGTCTGGAAACGCGTTCTCGAACCTGAACACGATCGAGGACTGGGTCGTGGCCCGGGAGCGGGCGTGAGCGACCGGCAGGACGCTCCCGGCCCGCCGCCGAAGGGGCCCCGTCGCCCGCGAGCGGCGACGCCGCGCCGCGGAAGCGTGTTGCACCTCGATGCGCGCGGCCGGGCTCGCATGGTGGACGTCGGAGGAAAGCCGACGACCCGCCGCACGGCGGTCGCGCGGGGCACCGTCCGGCTGAATGCCGCCGCGTTCGCCGCGCTGTCGCAGGGAAAACTTTCGAAAGGCGACGCGCTCGCCGTCGCCCGCCTCGCCGGAATCCTCGCCGCCAAGCGCACATCGGAGATCGTGCCGCTCGCTCACCCGATCGCCCTGGACGCCGTGTCCGTCGAGTGTGACCTCGATCCGAAGACGCGGTCGGTCGTGGTCACCGCTACGGCGTCCACCGCCGCCCGGACGGGAGTCGAGATGGAAGCCCTCACCGCCGTCGCGGGCGCCTGCCTCGCGCTCTACGACATGGCGAAGGCGATCGACCGCTCGATCACCATCGCGGAGATCGTTCTGCTCGAAAAGAGGGGCGGGCGCTCCGGGATCTATCGCCGCCCGCGCTCGGCCTCCCGTTCCTGATCGGCTCCGGATTAAGCTTCCGTCGTCGCGTGGGAAAATGACTTCGATGAACGAGGCGATCCGTGTGGCGATCGTGACCGTGTCCGACGGCGTCGCCGCGGGGGCGCGCGAGGATCGGGGCGGGCCGGCCTGCGAAGCGGTCTTTACCGCATCGAACATTCCGCACCGGATCGTCTCCCGATCGGTCTGTTCCGACGATCGGGATCGCGTGGCCGCCACGATCCGGGATCTCACGGACCGCGGCGTGACGGACCTCGTGGTGCTGACGGGAGGCACCGGCGTCGCGCCTCGAGACCGCACGCCGGAAGCGGTGCGGGACGTGGTGTCATTCGAGATCCCGGGCCTGGCGGAGAAGATGCGCGCGGACACGGGCGCGGATTTTCCGGCCGCCTACCTCTCGCGGCAGGTCGTCGGCGTCCGCGGAGAGACCCTCGTCGTCGCGCTGCCGGGATCGCCGGCTGGAGCCGCAGACTGTCTGCGGGCCATCCTCACGCTCCTGCCGCACGCGATCGCACTCGCCCGGGGCAGCCAGCCTTCCCATCCTCGCCCGCCGGACGGCTCCGCTTGAGCGCGGTGCGGCCGGGGATCGACGGTCTCCTCGCCGACCCCTCTCCGGTTGTGGGGCGCCGGATCGGGTTGATCACGAATCCGTCGGGCGTGACCGCAGGCGGCGTGCCGAGCTGGCAGGCGCTTCACACGCTTCCCGGAGCAACCCTCGCCCGCCTCTTCGGACCCGAGCACGGCGTCGACGGGGGCGCCATCTACATGGAAGCGGTGGGCCGAGGGACCCACGTGCCGACGGGTCTTCCCGCCGTTTCGCTTTACGGCGCCACGGAGGAAACCTTGAAGCCGCGGCGCGAGGATCTGAACGGCCTGGATGCCCTCGTCTTCGACGTCGCGGATGTGGGAAGCCGCTACTACACGTACATATGGACGATGATGCTGGCGATGGAGGCCTGCGCCGAAGCGGGCCTCCGATTCGTCGTCTGCGATCGCCCGAATCCCATCGGGGGCCCGGTCGAGGGCGCCCCGCAGGATCCGGATCTCCTTTCGTTCGTCGGCCTTCATCCGATCGCGGTGCGGCACGGCATGACGGCCGCCGAGCTCGCCCATCTCCTGCGGGGGGAGAGGAAGATCGACGTCGACCTCGTCGTCGTGCCGATGAAGGGTTGGGCGCGGAACACGCCTTTCGCGCGCACGGGACTTCCCTGGGTGTCGCCCTCGCCGAACATCCCGTCCCCCGCGACCGCGCTCGTGTATCCGGGGATGTGCCTGCTCGAGGGGACGAACCTGTCGGAGGGCCGCGGAACGACTCGCCCGTTCGAGGTTTTCGGAGCCCCGTGGCTCGAGGCGGGCCCCTTCGCGGACGCGCTGAATTCCCGCGCGCTTCCGGGCGTCACGTTCGTCCCGACTCACTTTCGTCCGATGTTCGACAAGCATGCGGGAGAAACCTGCGGCGGCGCGCTCTTCCACGTCACCGATCCCGGTACGTTTCCGTCCTTCGAGACGGGTCTCGTGATCGTCGAGACCGCTCGAAGGATGAACCCGGGGCGTTTCGCCTGGCGCACGGAGCCCTACGAGTTCGATCCGCGGCCCGCGATCGACCTTCTCACGGGATCCACCCTGTTCCGGCGGCTGGTGGACGCGGGGGAAGACATCGCTCCGGAAATCGCCCGCCATGCCGCCGGCGCCATCCTTTTCCGCGCGCGCCGGGCCCCCCACCGCCTGTACCCGGACGAGAAGCCCGCCGCGGTGGCGCTCGTCGGAGGCCACAACTCCGGAAAGACCAGTGTCCTCGTCGATCTCGTTCCGCGCCTCCAGGCCCGAGGGTTCGTCGTCGGCACGCTGAAGCACACGTCGAAGGACGCCGAAGACGACGTCCCCGGCAAGGACTCGTTCACGCACGCGCGGGTCAGGCCGGCTGTGGCCTCCTTCGTGACGCCGGAGCGCTCGACGGCTCGCCGCTTCGGGGGCGAGGAACCGATCGAGGACCTGCTCGCGCGCGAGTATGCCCGGTGCGACGTCGTGCTCATCGAGGGTTACAAGGCGCTTCCCGTGCCGAGGATCGAAGTGACGAGGCGGGGGATATCGCGCCCGTCGATCGAGCGACCCGCCGCCCGCGTATCGGATCAGGGAGCGGAACCGGATGGCGTTCCGACGTTCGCGTTCGGGGATACGGAACGGATCGCCGACGCCATCCTGGAGCTCGCCGGCCTGGCCCGCCGGGGCTGACCGCCCGGAAGCGGAAAAAGGAAGTGGGCCGGCGGCGATCGGCTGAGCGCCCGGCTCAGCGATCGAGCGCGAGACGGACGTTGCGGACCAGCTCCGAAACGGTGAACGGCTTCTGGATGAAACCGAATACGCCGTCCGCGATGCTCCTGTCTCCCTCCGATTGCTCGCCGTGACCGGACATGAAGAGAGCGCGCAACCCGGGGGATCGGAGCTGCAGGCGCGCGATGAGCTCCGGGCCGCCGCAACCGGGCATCATGACGTCCGTGACGACCAGGTCGATCGGGTCGGTGTGGTGTGCAAACAGGCTCTCGGCGTTGTTCCCGTTCTCGGCTTCCAGGACGTTGTAACCCGCGGAGATGAGGATGCGCCGGGCGAGCTGGCGAACTCCCGCCTCGTCCTCGACGAGCAGGATCGTCTCCGACGGGGCGTTGGACAGGACCGGGATTACCGCCTGGTTCCCCGGAGCAGCGGCCTCGCCCTCGGCACGCGGCAGATAGACGCGAAAGGTCGTACCGTGCCCGGGCTCGCTGTATACCCAGATATAGCCCTTGCTCTGCTGAACGATGCCGTAGGTCATCGAGAGGCCGAGACCTGTGCCCTTCCCGTTCTCCTTCGTCGTGAAGAACGGCTCGAAGAGACGCTGCTGGGTTTCCTTCGACATTCCGGTTCCGGTGTCCGTGATCGCGAACATGACGTAGTGACCCCGGACGACGGACTGCTGATGAAAGGCCGAGTCCTCGAGCAGGACTTCCGTCGTCTCGATCGTGATCCGTCCGCCGCCCGCCATGGCGTCCCGTGCGTTGACGACGAGGTTCATCACGACCTGCTCGAGCTGGCTCCGATCGGCGAGCGCGGACGAGAGGTCCGGAGCGAGGAGAAGCGTGACGTCGATGTCGTCGCCGATCAGCCGGCGAAGCATCCCCATCATGTCCGTGAGAGGCGATTGACGTCCAGCGGAGCGGGCCGCAGGACTCTATGGCGGCTGAACGCGAGGAGTTGTTTCGTAAGCCCCGACGCCCGCCGGGCCGCCTTGATGATCTCCGCGAGATCCAGCCCGTGTTCCTCCACAACGGCCGTGTCCCCGGCCATGAGCTCGGGGAAACCGAGGATCACCGTGAGGAGATTGTTGAAATCGTGAGCGACTCCCGAGGCGAGCCGGCCGATTGCGTCCATCTTGCCGGTCTGTCGGATCTTCGCCTCGAGAGCGCGCCTCTCCGTGATGTCTTCGACGACCGAGATGAAATGTTGAGGCTGGCCTCGAGAATCGCGATGGAGGGACGTATTGACTCGCACCCAGACGAAGTGCCCGTCCCGGTGGAGATACTTTTGTTCGGCGGCGGAGTGACGAGCCAGAGAGCCAGCGGCAAGCTGCTCGGGCGGCTCTGTTCCAATGGATTCGCGGTCGGACTGAACGAGATCCTGGATCTCCCGATGCGTCAGGTCGTCCGCGGAATAGCCCAGAAGGTCGCCGAGCCGCTGGTTGACGCGCAGCCACTTTCCTTCGAGGCTCATGTGAGCGATCCCGACGGGGGCGGCGTCGAACGTCGAACGATAGAGGCGCTCGCTTTCCACCAGGGCGGCCGCGCGCGAGCCCACCTCGCCCTCGAGCATCTGGCTGTACTTGTCGTGGTAGTCGCCGTACGCCTTGAGCCGCAACAGATTCCGCACGCGCAGCCACAGCTCCGCGCGGTCCACGGGCTTCGAGAGAAAGTCCTCGGCACCCGCGCTGAGCCCCAGCATCCGGGCGCTGCGATCGTCCGTCGCGGTGACCATGATCACCGGGATGTTTTTGGTGGCGAGATTTCCCTTGAGCTTGGCCGTGACCTGATACCCGTCCATGCCCGGCATCGTGATGTCCAGAAGAATGAGATCGGGCGGGCTCGTTGCGATGAGGGCGAGCGCTTCTTCGCCGCTGGAGGCGGTCGAAAGGGCGAACCCTCGGACTTGAGCATCACCTCGAGCAATTGGCGGTTGAAGAGCTCGTCGTCCACGATCAGGATGCGGCCGGGATGGTCGATGAATCGGGCCGCATGCTCATGGCGGGGCCAGCTGGGCCGCGACAGTCGCGAGAAAGTCCTGGTAACGGATCGGCTTGGCGATGTAGCCGTCGCAGCCTGCGGCGCGAATTCGCTCCTCATCTCCCTTCATCGCCAGGGCGGTGAGAGCGATGACGGGGATGGAGCGCGTCGCGTCATCGCGTTTGAGCAGCGCGGTGGCCTGGAGGCCGTCCATTCCGGGAAGCTGGATGTCCATGAGGATCAGCGCCGGCTGTTCCGCCCGTGCGAGTGTCAGACCCGCCTCGGCGTTCGTGGCCGTGACGACCGTGTGACCCGCCGACTGGAGCAGGAAGATCGCCAGCGACATATTGGCGGGGTTGTCCTCGACGATGAGAATCCTGGCCACGGTCAGGACACCACAGTTCGGCCGGACATGGCTCGCCGGATCTCGGTGACGAAGCGGGCCCGATCAAATTCTCCTTTTTCCATGATCGCCATGACGCTGCCGGTCAGTTTTGCGCGATCGTCCGCCGTGAGCGGAAGGGCGGTGACGACGACGATCGGGATTCGCGCTGTTTCTACGCTGTCCTTCAGGGCCTTGACGACATCGATGTCCGATGACCCGAGGACGGCCCGGTCCTGACGGCCAGTCTCCGCGCGAGGGGTCGTCAAATTCCGCTCCTGCAATCCCGAGCGACGCCAGGCGGGTCGAGCCATAGCGGTGTCATGTCAGGCCACGAGGAACCGGCCCGACAGAGCGCGGCGGACTTCGATCATGAATTGATCGCCGTCAAAAGTCGCCTTTTCCATGACTGTCGCCACGAATCCGTTCAGTTTTTTCCTGTCCTCGGCCGTGATCTGTTTAGCGGTGACGATGAGGATGGGGATCCCGGCCGTGGTCGGGTCCTTCCGGAGCGTGTCGACGACGTCGAAGCCGCTCACCTCCGGCATCATCAGATCCAGAATGATGAGATCAGGGTCCTTGGTCTGCGCCGTGGCGATCGCTTCCTGTCCGCCATAGGCGCGCAGGATCGTGCTGGCGAGGCCCGTCACGCGCACGGCGATCAGCTCCACTGCCGTCGGGTCGTCATCGACGATCAGAACGGTCAATGTTCCTCCCCGGGCGATCGGAAACAGCCCGAGCCCGACGAGCGACTCGTAGAGCTCCTGACGGGAAATGGGCTTCTGCATGACCCCGGCGGCCCCGAGCGCGAAACCCTTGTTGGGGTCCGCGACGATCGAAATGATGACCACCGGGATCCTCGCGAGCTCGGGCATGTCCTTGATGCGGGCGAGGAACTCCCATCCATCCATCCCGGGAAGCATGATGTCGAGCGTGATCAGCGAGAGAGGTTGTTGCGTCGCGAGCGTCATGGCGGCCTCGGCGTTCTCGGCGAGGAGGACCTGGAAACCCTCGGCCTCGAGCTGGACCCGGATGAGCTCCGCGGACTTGAAGTCGTCTTCGATGACGAGGGCCGTGCGAACGCCCTCGGCCGCTTCCACCCGGAGCGGAACCGGCTTTGCGGATGGGGCCGGCTCCTCCTCCGGAGAGCGCAACGGCAGCCAGACGGCGAATCGCGATCCCTCGCCGACGGTACTCTCGACAGCGACGGCGCCGCCGTGCAGCTCCGCGAGCAGCTTGACCATCGCGAGACCCAGTCCCGTGCCTTCGAACTTCCGTGCGAGGCCGCTGTCGATCTGGCTGAACGGCTTGAAGAGCCGTTCCAGTCCCTCCGGTGAGATGCCGATCCCGTTGTCGGTCACGGAGATCTCCAGGAACTCGTCGAACCCGGTGGAAGCGAGCGGGAAGGTCCGACCCTTGCGAGCACCCGAGAGTCGGCTGACGTCGGCGCGCGGAGCGCGCCCGGCGTGGAGCGTGACTTCGCCACCCTCGCCCGTGAATTTCACGGCGTTGGATAAAAGGTTGTAGACGATCTGTTTGACCTTGCGGGCGTCGGCTCCGACGGATCCGAGATCGTCGTGGACGTCGAGCGTGAGACGAATACGTCGGGCGGCGGCCTTCTCGCGGATGATGGAGAGGCTGTTCTCGAAGAGGGAAGAGATGTGGACGGGCTCGAGGTCGAGCGTCATCTTGCCGGCTTCGACCTTGGAGAGGTCGAGAATGTCGTTGATCAACGACAACAGGTGCTTACCGCTGCCGAAGATGTCGCCGATGAACCCGCGCTGCTGGTCGGTCAGGTCGCCCAGGAGGCCGTCGCGCAGGACCTCGGAGAACCCGATGATCGCGTTGAGCGGCGTTCGCAGCTCGTGGGACATGTTGGCCAGGAACTCGGATTTCATGCGGCTTGCGCTCTCGAGCTCGACGTTTTTCTGTTGCAGCGTCTGTTCGAAGCGCTTCAGCTCCGTCACGTCGCGCGCCGCGGCGAACACGCCCTGCAGGCTTCGGTCCCGGTCATAGAACGTCGTCGCGTTGTACGAAACGACCGTGAGATTTCCCTCGCGCGATCGGGCGGTGAGCTCGTAGTTGGTCACTTTGCCTTCGCTCAGGACGCGGTTGATTCCGGCCTCCGCGCGTGCCGAATCCGTGAAGTAGTTCTTGAATGGTGCGCCGATCAGCTCGTCGCGCGTGCAGCCGGTGAGCGCCTCGGTCTGTTTGTTGACGTCCGTAATGATGCCGCGAGGATCCGTCGCCATGAGGGCGTCGATGTTGGACTCGATCAGGGAGCGCGTATAGAAGTGCTGATCGCGCAGCCGCTGGTCGAGCTTTTTGCGCTCCTCCTCGACCTGCTGGCGCGCCGTGTTGTCGGTGCCGATGAGCAGGTACCCGATGATGGCGCCGTGCGGATCGCGGAGGGCCGTCACCGAGACGACGGCCGGAAATCGGCTGCCGTCCTTGCGGAAGTACGTCAGCTCGTAGATGTCTTCTATCCCGCGCGACGCCTTGAAGACCAGAGCCTCGAATCCCGGCGCAATCGGCGTGTCGAACTCCGCGCTCAGCGACGTGGAGCGCGACACGATTTCCTGGGGATCGGAGATCTCCGCCGGTGTGATCTTGTTCACAACCTCCGCCGCGGCATATCCGAGCATCTTTTCGGCGCCGACGTTGAAGATCTGGATGACGCCCTTGGCATCGGTCGCGATGCTCGAGAAGTTGGCGCTGTTAAAGATGGCGCTCTGGAGCGCGCCGGCCTTGAGAAGAGCCTCCTCCGCCTGCTTGCGGGCGGTGTTGTCGGTGCCGATCAGCAGGTACCCGATGATGGTGTCCTGCGCGTCGCGCAGGGCGGTGACGGAGACCACGGCGGGGAAACGGCTGCCATCCTTGCGGAAGTACGTCAGCTCGTAGATGTCCTCGATGCCGCGGGACGCCTTGAAGACGAGGGCCTCGAAGCCCGGGGTGATCGGGGTGTCGAATTCGGCGCTGAGGGCTGTCGCCCGGATGATGATTTCCTGGGGATCGGAGATCTCGGCTGGCGTGATCTTGTTCATGACGTCCGCGGCGGCGTATCCGAGCATCCGCTCGGCGCCGACGTTGAAGATCTGGATGACGCCCTTGGCGTCGGTCGCGATGCTCGAGAAGTTGGCGCTGTTGAAGATGGCGCTCTGAAGAGCTCCGGCTTTGAGTAGCGCTTCTTC
>JBBSEW010000013.1:0-68474 GCA_038239305.1 Thermoanaerobaculia bacterium
AAGTGCGCCAGATCGGAACTCCCGCCGAGGTTTACGACGAGCCCGCCGATACGTTCGTGGCCACATTTCTGGGATCTCCGCCGATGAACCTCCTCGAGAAGGAGGACGTGATCGTCGGCTTCCGCCCCGAGCATTTCTTCCCGGTCACGCAGCTCGCCGGCCGCGCCGCGGTGCCGGAGCCGATCCGCACGAGCGATCGGGAAGGCCCGTTTATCCCGCTGAGCTTCCGCGTGAGCCACGAGGAGTACCTCGGGGCGGAGCGCATCATTTACGGCAGCCTCGACGGAGGTCAGTTCCACGGGAAAAAGGTCGTCGCGCGGATGTCCTCGACCCATTCGGGTCGCATAGAGGCGGGCACGGTCAACGCGTTCGCGGTGTCCGAGAGGCATCTGCGCTTTTTCGACCGGTCGACCGGAAAGCGTACCGCCTCCGCCGGCCATCGTTGGCCATGAGCTCGACGAGAAGCCGTGTCGCCGCGAGCGGGCAGAGCCCGCTCCTCGGGACGGCCATGTTCGCCCCCGCGATCCTCTACATCGCGCTGCTGATCGGAGTTCCTTTCGTTTTGGCCGTGCTCTACGCGTTCAGCGACGCCCGCATCGGAAGCACGACGTTTCATTTCGTCGGCCTCGAGAACTTCCGGAGCATCCTCGCGAGCCCCAGCTTCCGACAGGCCCTGCGCAATTCGATCGTGTTCACACTGGTGGCTCAGGCAATCGTCATCGTCTGCTCGAACATTCTGTCGATCGCCCTGGAAAAGCCTTTCCGCGGCCGCGGACTGATCCGGCTGATGATTCTCCTGCCCTGGGTCGCGCCGGTTTCGCTCGGGACCATCGGCTGGAAATGGATCCTGGATTCGATCTACAGCGTCTTCACCTGGGTTCTCGTGAGCCTTCACCTTTTCAAGCCGTACAGCGCGCCGATGTGGCTCGGCGAGCCCCACCTGGCCATGGCGTCCGTCATTCTCGTCCATTGCTGGCGGCTCATCCCGTTCTCCACCGTGATCATGCTCGCCGGGCGTTCGGCCATCCCGCGCGAGATCCCGGAGGCGGCGGCTATCGACGGCGCGGGATTCTGGCGCACTCTCTTTCAGATCAATCTGCCCATGATGGCGCCGATCCTTTCCGTCGCCGTGCTCTTCGGGATCATCTTCACGTTCACCGACATGACGGTCGTCTACATCCTGACGGCGGGCGGCCCCTTCGACTCGACGCAGACGCTCCCGTCGCTCGCATTCGCGACCGGCATCCAGGGCAGCGACCTCGCCGCCGGAGCCGCGATCTCTCTCTTCCTCGTTCCTGTGCTCATCGCGGTCGCCTATCTGATGCTCCGCGTGGCGAGCCGGTCCGAGGTCGTCTGATGCGGAGAAGAACGGGGCGCCGGATCGCCGGCAAATCGCTTCACGTCCTCGTTCTTCTTTTCTTCACGGTGGCGCTCGCCTTCCCCTTCTTCTGGATGCTGATCGCGAGCTTCAAGCAGAACGTCGATCTGTACACGGTCGAGAACAACCCGTTTTTCTTCCATCTCGCGCCGACGTTGACTCACGTGAAGTTCCTGTTCACTCAAACGCGGTTCGTCCGCTGGCTCGGGAACACGGCGCTCGTCGGCGTCCTGGTCGTCGCGATCACCCTCCTGCTCTCCATTCCGGCCGCGTATTCCCTCGTCCGGTTGACCGGCCGCTGGGGCGAGCGTCTCGGCATCGCGATCTTTCTGACGTACCTGATCCCCCCGACTCTTCTCTTCATCCCCCTGTCGCGGGTCGTCGCCATCCTCGGGCTGCAGGACTCGATCTGGTCCGTGGTGCTCGTCTATCCGACCATGACGATCCCGTTCTCGGTCTGGCTCCTCATGGGGTTTTTCAAGTCGATCCCCCGGGAAATCGAGGACGCGGCCATGGTGGACGGGCTCACGCGTTTCCAGGCCTTTCTGCGCCTCGTTGTCCCGATCTCGATCTCCGGCATCCTGACGGTCGTGATCTTCAGCTTCACGCTGGTCACGCAGGAGTTCGTCTACGCTTTGACGTTCATCTCGCCGGAGTCGAACCAGATGGTGGGCGTGGGAATCCCGATCTTCCTCGTCCGCGGCGACGTCTACTACTGGGGCTCCCTCATGGCCGCCTGCCTGATCGCTTCGCTGCCGATCGCGATCCTCTACAACTCCTTCCTCGACCGATTCATCGCCGGATTCACCGTAGGCTCGGTGAAGTGAAGTGACAGAGACGGACGACGTCCTGGAAACCCGGAAGCTCACGCGGGACTTTGCGGGATTCGTGGCGGTCAGCGGGATCGATCTCACCGTCCGCCGCGGGACGATCCACGCTCTCATCGGCCCCAACGGCGCGGGCAAGACGACCTTCTTCAACCTCCTGACCCGGTTCCTGGCCCCGTCGAGCGGGTCGATCTACTACCAGGGGACCGACATCACGGGTGAACGGCCGGCGGCCGTCGCCCGGATGGGGCTCGTCCGCTCGTTTCAGATTTCCGCAACTTTCCCGCACCTGACCGTTCTCGAGAACGTCCGGATTGCTCTCCAGCGAAAGCTCGGCAACTCCTTCCGGTTCTGGCAGTCGGAGCGCACGCTCGATCGACTCGACGACCGGGCCCGCGAGCTTCTGGGCTGGGTCGGGCTCGCCGATTTCGCCGGGCTGCCGGCAGCCGAGCTGTCCTACGGGCGCAAGCGCGCGCTCGAGATCGCGACCACCCTGGCGCTCGACCCGGAGCTCATGCTGCTCGACGAACCCACATCCGGAATGGGACACGAAGACGTCGGTCTGATCACCGAGTTGATCCGGAAGGTCTCCGCCAACCGCACGGTCCTCATGGTCGAGCACAATCTCGGCGTGGTGGCCCGGCTCTCCGATCGGATCACGGTGCTGGCGCGCGGCTGTGTTCTGGCCGACGGGACGTACGACGAGATCTCCCGGAACCCGGACGTGCGGACCGCATACATGGGAACGCCGGTTGCCTCCTGAGCCGCGGCTTTCCGTACGCGGCCTCCAGGCCTGGTACGGCGAATCCCACGTCCTCCACGGCGTGGACTTCGACGTGTCGGAGGGCGAGCTCGTGACCCTGCTCGGCCGCAACGGCGCGGGCCGGACCTCGACGCTCCGCGCCATCCTGGGCCTGACCGATCGTCGCGAGGGCGCCGTCCGGATCGGCGGCGTGGACGTCATGCCGCTTCCGCCGCACCGCATCGCGCGCCTCGGCGTCGGCTACTGTCCCGAGGAGCGCGGCATCTTCGGGAGTCTCACCGTTCGAGAAAATCTCGTGCTGCTGCCGAAGCTCGGCGAAAGCGGGATGGAGATTGCCGAGATCCAGGAGATGTTCCCCAACCTCGCCGGTCGCGATGCCGCGCCGGGCACCCGCCTCTCGGGAGGCGAGCAGCAAATGCTGGCGCTCGCTCGCATCCTCCGCACCGGGGCTCGGCTTCTCCTTCTGGACGAGATCACGGAAGGGCTTTCGCCGGTCATCGTCCAGGCGCTCGGCCGCGCGGTGGCCGCTCTGAAGGCCCGCGGCTTTACGATCGTCCTCGTGGAGCAGAACTTTCGATTCTCCGCGCCGCTCGCGGATCGCCACTATGTGATCGAGCACGGTCGGGTCGTCGCCGTGATTTCGAAGGACGAGCTCTCGACGCGGACGGGCGAATTGAACGAGTATCTGGGCGTCTGACGACAACACGGCGGCTCGCCGGCGTGTGCCGTGAGCGCCGGCAGAATGAAACGGGTAAAAAAAGGGAGGTACAGATGAAGATTCGACCGAAAGCGCTTCTCGCATGCGGTCTCCTCGCCGCGGCCGTCGTCCTCGCCGCGCCGGCGCCGATGGCCGGGCAAGACAAGGTCTCCGGAGACGTCGTGAAGATCGGGGTCCTGACTGACATGACGGGCGTCTACGCGGACCTCGGAGGCCAGGGCTCCGTCGTCGCGGCCCAGATGGCCATCGACGATTTTGGAGGCAAGGTCCTCGGGAAGCCGATCCAGCTCGTCTCGGCGGACCACCAGAACAAGGCGGACATCTCCGCGACCAAGGCGCGGGAGTGGTTCGATCGCGACGGCGTGGACATGATCACGGACCTGCTCAACTCCGGCGCAGCGCTCGCGGCGGCCGGCGTCGGAAAGGAAAAGAACCGGATCGTCATGGTCACGGGGGCCGGCTCGACGGCGCTGACGAACGCCAACTGCAACGCCATGACGATCCACTACGCCTACGACACCTATGCTCTCGCGAACATCGCGGGCAAGCAGATCGTGAAACAGGGCGGAGACAGCTGGTTCTTCATCACAGCCGACTACGCGTTCGGCGCTTCCCTCGAGAGCAACACCGCGGACGTCGTCAAGGCAAACGGCGGCCAGGTCCTCGGCTCCGTGAAGCACCCGCTCGGAACCACGGATTTCTCCTCCTACCTGCTCCAGGCCCAGGCGTCGAAGGCAAAAGTCATCGGCCTTGCCAACGCGGGAGCCGACACGATCAACACGATCAAGTCCGCAAGCGAGTTCGGCATCACGAAAGGCGGGCAACAGCTCGCCGCCCTGCTCGTTTTCATCACCGACATCCACGCCCTCGGGCTTCCGGCGACCCAGGGCCTCCTCGTGACCGAGGGCTGGTACTGGGACCTGAATCCGGAGACCCGGAAGTTCGGCCAGCGCTTCCTCGCGAAATTCAAGTCCGAGCCCACGATGGACCAGGCCGCCGTGTACTCCTCGGTGTCGAGCTACCTCAAAGCCGTCCAGGCCGCGGGGACCGACGAATCAAACGCGGTCATGGCGAAGCTCAAATCCACTCCCATCAACGACGTCTTCGCGAAGGGCGGGACGATCCGCGCCGACGGACGCATGATCCACGACATGTACCTCATGCAGGTCAAGAAGCCGGCCGAGTCGAAAGGCGCGTGGGACTACTACAACGTCAAGGCGACGATCCCGGGGGACCAGGCGTTCCAGCCGCTGTCGAAGAGCACCTGCTCCATGGTGACTCCGGCCAAGTGACCACGCTCCGGCGAGCCCCGACGGGAGAACAGAAATGAGAAGCGTGCCCTTTCAGGCGCTCGCCGGCCAGGCGCTGGTCGGGCTCGTGAACGGCTCCTTCTACGCTCTGCTGTCGCTGGGGCTCGCGGTGATCTTCGGCCTCCTGAACATCATCAACTTCGCGCACGGGGCGCTGTACATGCTCGGAGCGTTCGGCGCGTGGATCCTCCTTCACCACGCCGGAGTCGGCTATGGCTGGGCGCTTCTGCTCTCGCCCCTCGCCGTCGGCCTCGTAGGGGTACTCGTCGAGCGCACGATGCTCCGCCGGCTCTACCGGCTCGATCCCCTCTACGGCCTGCTGCTCACGTTCGGCCTCGCTCTCATCCTCGAGGGCCTGTTCATCAATGCCTACGGCGTCTCGGGCCTCCCCTACGAGATCCCGGAGTGGATTTCCGGGGCGTTCAACCTGGGCTTCATGTTCCTGCCGAAGTATCGCGCGTGGGTCGTTCTCACGTCCGTCGCGTTGTGCCTGACGACCTGGTTCATGATCGAACGGACGCGCCTCGGCTCCTCTCTTCGCGCGTCGACCGAAAATCCGCGGCTCGCCCAGGCGCTCGGCATCAACGTCCCGCTCCTCGTGACGCTCACCTTCGGCTTCGGTGTGGCCCTCGCCGGCCTCGCCGGAGTGATGGCCGCGCCGATCTACCAGGTCCAGCCGCTCATGGGCTCGAACCTCATCATCGTCGTGTTCGCCGTCGTCGTCATCGGCGGCATGGGCTCCATCCTGGGCTCGATCGTCACGGGCCTCGGCCTCGGATTGATCGAAGGGCTCGCGAAGGTGTACTACCCGGCGGCCTCCTCGACCGTCGTGTTCGTCATCATGGCGCTCGTGCTCCTCATCCGCCCGGCCGGACTCTTCGGACGGGAGAAATAGCGCGGTGACGGCCACCCCGGCGAGACTCCGAACGATCGCGCTGCTGGCGCTCCTCGCGGCGGCCGTCCTGGCGCCGCTCGCCGGCGTATATCCGATCTTTCTGATGAAGTGCGTCTGCTTCGCGCTCTTCGCTTGCGCCTTCAACCTCCTGATCGGGTTCACGGGCCTCCTGTCCTTCGGACACGCGGCGTTTTTCGGAACGGCCGCGTACCTTTGCGGATACGCGACGAAAGAGCTTCACACGACGCTCGAGGTCGGGCTTCTCCTGGGAGTCGCGGCCTCCACCGTGCTCGGGCTCCTGATCGGCTGGCTCGCCGTGCGGCGGCAGGGAATTTACTTCGCCATGATCACCCTCGCCCTCGCCCAGATGGTGTATTTCCTCTTGGTCCAGGCGCCGTTCACGCACGCGGAAGACGGCCTCCAGGAGATCCCGAGAAGCAGCCTCTTCGGCCTTCTCTCTCTGCGCAACGATCTCGTCATGTACTACGTCGTGCTGGCGATTTTCCTCGGAGCGTTCTGGCTCATCCATCGCGTGATCCATTCCCCGTTCGGACAGGTGCTCCAGGCGATCCGGGAAAACGAGCCGCGCGCGCTGTCGCTCGGATATGACGTGCACCGCTACAAGCTGCTGGCGTTCGTTCTGTCCGCCGGCCTGTCCGGGCTCGCCGGAGCGCTCAAGGCCCAGTCCGTCGGACTCGCGACCCTGACGGACGCCCACTGGCATCAATCGGGAGAAGTCGTCCTCATGACCCTCCTGGGAGGCATGGGCACGATCTTCGGGCCCGTCATCGGCGCCTTCGCGATCACCGGCATCGAGAACTATTTCGCGGGATTCGGATCGTGGGTCACGGTCATCACGGGCTCGATCTTCGTCCTGTGCGTCCTGGCCTTCCGCCGCGGCATCGCCGGCGAAATAGCCGCCCGATTCCGGAAGTAGTCGCTCGCGAACTCCCGGGGATGCCTGCCTGACATCCAGAGTCGCTTCAGCCGTCGCGCCCCGCCGGCTATTCGGGGTGACCGGATCTCAAGACGACGCGGGCCGGCGCATCGGGATGAGGGTCCGGAGCCGGGCCTCGCGCAGATACAGGCCGAGCCACACGAGGATCCCGAGGACTACCTGAACCACAAACGGATCGCCGACTCGCAGGTGGGTGCAGATGGCGCCCCCGACGTACCCGGTCAGGAGAATGGCGCCCAGCACGGAGGTCACGGGGATCAGGTAGATCACCACGCACGAGATCTCGAGGATGGCGAGCGGCGTGACGAGGGATTCCGGAAGGCCGAGGTGCGCTATCCCCCTGGCCAGTTCCGGGCCGCCCTTGAGCTTCAGCGCCGCGCTGAATAGAAAGACCAGGGACACGAGGATCGAGATCCCGCGACCGATCCAGACCATTTTTCGGCTGATTGCCATGGATGTCTCCCGAGCGCCGTGCGCTGAAGTCTGCTGACTCTACCTCGCGGCTCTCGGCTCTCGGCTGTCAGCAGTCAGCAGTCAGCAGTCAGCAGTCGCAGTCAGCAGTCGCAGTCAGCAGTCAGACGTCGGCGGCGTTACGGTTTCTTCTTTCCTTCCATCCGTGCCCGAAGCTGATCCTTCCGTTCCCGACGCTCCTGCGCGATCTCCACGCCGAAGTCCTCGAACTCGAGGATCTGGCGAATTTCGACCTCGGACTCGCCGTCGGGAGAGGGATTCGGGGACCGCTTGACCCACTCGATCGCTTCCTCGAGAGACCTCACCTGGATCAGCGAGAATCCCGCGACGAGCTCCTTGGTCTCCGCAAACGGCCCGTCGACGACGGAGCGCTTCGCTCCCGAAAACCGGACGCGAACGCCCCTGGAGCTCGACTGAAGTCCTTCGGCCGCAAGAAGTACCCCCGCCTTCACCAGCTCCTCGTTGTACCTGCCCCATTCATCCATCAGCTTCTGGTCAGGCGGGATCCCGGCTTCCGACTCCTTGTTCGCCTTCACGATGACCATGAATCGCATTTTGCCGGCCTCCTTTTCGTTTCGAGCTCCGAGCGGTTTCGCCTCGCGATCCCGTCTCCTGTCATCACGACGAACGGCCCCAGCCCGGATCGACATCGAGTCAAGCTTTTCTGGACCGTATTCGCTCAGTGCTGATTCCCATCGACTTGTTTTCCGAAGAATCCTCGAACGGGGTGCCCCGAGTCACCGAATTCTTCCAGCGCGGCGTCACGGTCCGGCCGCCGCCGCCGGCCGAGGGCTCCAGGCAGGCGTCCGTCACATGCCCAAGGATCGCTTTCCCCCTCTCCCGGCGGGAGAGGGCCGGGGTGAGGGGCGCTCTCCTCCGATCCTCCGATCACCCGATTCCCCTGATTGATCACCCGATCACCCGATCACCCGATCACCCGATTCTGAATAAAGGGAGCGCTCCCCCGATTCCCCACTGGTTCGACCCCCCGATTGATCGCGAGATCATGGGATCGGGAGATCGCGAGATTCGACCTTCAAAGATCGAGGGCCCTGCGGCCCGAGCGGCTCTAACAGGCGAGACGTGGCGTCTGGCCAGCCTCACGCCATGTGCCAGCCGTGGCTGACGACGACCGACTGGCCGGACAGGGCATTCGTCGGGAACGATGCCAGGAAGACGGCGACCTCGGCGACATCGGCGGTCGTCGTGAATTCGCCGTCGATCGTTTCCTTGAGCATGACCTTGCGGATGACGTCTTCTTCCGGGATCCCGAGCACCTTCGCCTGCTCGGGGATCTGCTTGTCGACGAGTGCCGTGCGTACGAATCCCGGACAGATGACGTTCGCGCGAACACCGTGCGGGGCGCCTTCCTTCGCGACGACGCGCGCGAGGCCGAGGAGACCGTGCTTGGCGGTCACGTAAGGCGCCTTCAGGACCGACGCTTCCCTGGAGTGGACGGAGCCCATGTAGAGGATCGAGCCGCCGCTCCCCCGACTGTACATTTCCCGCAGGCACGCCCGTGTCGTGAGAAACGCGCCATCGAGCTGAACAGCCAGCATCGTCTTCCAGTCTTCGAACCGGAGGTCGACGACGGGCGCGATGTGCTGGGTGCCCGCGTTGCTGACCAGAACGTCCACGGTGCCGAGCTCTTCGATCGCGCGGCGGATTCCGGCCTCGACCGGTTCCTCGCGGGCGACGTCCATGGCGATCGCCACCGCGCGGCCGCCCTCCCGCTCGATCTCGCGCGCGACAGTGGCCGCCGGCTCGAGATGGATGTCCGCGACCGCGACTCGGGCGCCCTCGCGCGCGAAGGTGAGCGCGATCTCCCGGCCGATTCCGTTCGCCGCGCCCGTCACGACCGCGACCTTGTCCCGCATGCGCATGGCGTCGACTCCTCGCACAGGATTCCCGGTGCTACCGGCGGGCAGGCGGGAGGCGCGTTTCGCCCCTCGCCGGCTGCTGGCGCGTCAGGCAGTGGATCGTGCCGAGACCCCACACGAGATCTCCCGCGTGGATACCGACGACCGGCCGGTCGGGGAAGAGGTCTCCGAGGATCCCCAGCGCCTCGCGATCGTTCTCGTCGTTGAACGTCGGGACGAGCACCGCGGCGTTGGCGACGTAGAAATTCGCGTAGGACGCGGGAAGCCGTCGGCCGTCGAACACCACGGGCGACGGCATCGGGAGGGCCACGACTTCCGGGCGCGATCCGTCCTCGAGGCGGAGCCCCTCGAGGCGCTCGCGGTTCTCCTCGAGAGGCAGATGGTTTTCGTCCGAGGGATCGGGCTCACGGCAGAGGACGAGCGTCCTGGCGTCCGTGAAACGGCAGAGGTCGTCCACGTGGCCGTGGGTGTCGTCCCCCGTGATCCCGCGGGAGAGCCACAGGACGTTCGACGCGCCAAGGTCATCGCGAAACACCCGCTCGTAGTCCTGCCGCGTGAAGCCCGGATTGCGGACCTGAACGGCCGGATCGAGCAGGCACTCCTCGGTCGTGACGAGAGAGCCGCGTCCGTTGACGTCGATCGAACCCCCTTCGAGCACGACCTCGCGGCCCCCCTGCCCCGGCAGGACACGGAGGTCGAGCGCGCGAGCGACCCGTCCGGGAACTTTCACATCCCGTCTCCAGTCCGGATATCGCGCCCAGCCGTTGAAGAGAAACTGCCGCACGGCGACCTCGGGCCTCGCTCCTCCGCGGCGGACGAACGCCGGCCCGGAATCCCGCGTCCAGCCGCGGTCGGTCGGAATGCGAAAGAGCTCGAAGCGCGACGGGTCGAGTCCGGAGCGCGCGAGAATCTTTCGGACACCCGCCTCGTGCGCCGCGTCCTCGACGAGAATCCGGAGCGTCTCTCCGCGTGTGATCCACCGCGCGATCTCCGCGTACGCCCAGGGTATCGGCCCGAACCGGCCGGGCCAGTCGGTCCTGTTGTGCGGCCATCCGATCCAGGTCGCCTCGTGGGGCTCCCACTCGGCCGGCATCCGGAAGGAGCCCGAACCGTTCGAGGCGGGCTTCCCCGCCGCCGGCCGCGATGCCGCCGACGCCGTTCGACCGGTCGCGCGACGGCGGGGTTTCTTCTTCAGCGGCGTTCGCTCCCCGGCTCCACGTCCAGAAACCGGCGCGTGATTCCCTGGTAAGCGTCGATCCGGCGATCCCGTAGAAAGGGCCAGTTGCGGCGGACGTCTTCGATCCGCGCCGGATCGACCTCCGCGATCAGGATTTCTTCGCGCTCCGACGAGGCGTGCGCGACGAGGACGCCCTGGGGGTCGGCGACGAAGGAGTGGCCCCAGAACTCGATGCCCGCGCCGCCGCCGGGGGGTTTCTCGTGTCCCACGCGATTGACGGCCGCGACATAGATCCCGTTCGCGATCGCGTGCCCGCGCTGGACGGTCATCCAGGCGTCGAGTTGTGCCGCGCCCTGCTCGGCTTTCTCGTGCGGGTGCCAACCGATGGCCGTCGGATAGAAGAGGACGCTCGCTCCCTGGAGCGCCGCGAGGCGCGCGCCCTCCGGATACCACTGGTCCCAGCAGATCAGTGTCGCGACCCGACCCGGCCGGGTGTCGAACGCGGGGAAGCCGAGGTCGCCCGGCGTGAAATAGAACTTCTCGTAGTAGGCGGGATCGTCCGGGATGTGCATTTTTCTGTACAGGCCGAGCATGCGGCCGTCCGAATCCAGGATTGCCGCGCTGTTGTGGTACAGCCCGGCGGCCCGCCGTTCGAACACCGGGGCGATGACCGCTACGCCCGCTTTCCGAGCGGCCTCGCCGAGCCGCTCCGTCGACGGGCCCGGTACGGGCTCCGCCAGGTCGAACGTCGCCGGATCTTCTGTCTGGCAGAAGTACTGCGACCGGAAGAGCTCGGGCAGGCACACGAGATCGGCGCCGGCCTTCGCCGCGTCCGCCACCCTCTCCACCGCCTTCTCGAGGTTCTCGTCGGGGTCCGGTCCGCAGGACATCTGGACGAGCCCGATCCGAAACGTTGTCGCCGCGACCGTCGCCATTCGGGCCTCCCGGCCGGCATATTAACGTCTCGCTCGTCCGCCGGTCGATCGCCTCACCGTTTTGCGAGGGCGCTTGAGGGGAGCCGGGCGCGATCCCTTCCCCGTCCGGCCGGACGCTCCCGGCTCCGGAGGAAGGGGGCTCGTGAGCTCGGCACGCATCGGCTCGAACATCGCCAGCATCTCCGTGACCGGCGGCGCCGGGTCCCCTTCCCGCATGAGAACCCAGCCTGTTTCGCGATAGACCTTGCGGCCGCGAAAACGCGCGAACGAGAGCCGCCCGCGGCGGACGTCCTCCGCAACGGTCGCGTACGAAAGGACCGTCACGCCGATCTCGTTCGAGACCATGGCCTTCATGATTTCCGCGTTCTCCGTCTCCATCGCGAGATCGAAAGCGACGTTGCGCTCGCGCAGGAAGGACTCCACCGCCTCCCGGGTTCGAGACCCGAACTCGTAGAGGATCAGGGGATAGGGGGCGAGCTCGCCCGGATCGAGCCAACCGGACCGCGTGAGCGCGTGCCCCGGAGCCGCGACGACGACCATTTCCTCTTTCAGAACCGGCACGACGCGAAGATCCTTCTCGACGATCGGAAGCGTCAGCAGGGCGAGATCGATGTCGCGGGCCCGCAGACCCGCGAGGATCGCCTCGGAGCTTCCAGACGTGACCCGCAGGTCTACTCCCGGGAAGACCTCTCGAAAGCACTTGAGAAGGGGCGGGAGGATGTACATGCACACGCTCATTCCACCCGCGAGCCGCAGCCGCCCGCGCCGGCCCTCGTGGACCTCGGCTATCTCGTCCCGCACGTTTTCGACCTGTCGTGCGATCCCCGCCGCGACCCGCGCGAGCATCTCGCCGGTATGCGTGAGGGTCACTCGCCGGCCGCGCCGCAGAAGAAGGGCGCCGCGAACTTCTTTCTCGAGCATCCCGACCTGGCGGCTCACCGCGGATTGCGAGACCGAGAGCCTCTCAGCGGCCCGCGTGAAGCCGCCCTCCTGCACGACGGCGAGGAACATTTCGAGCGACCTGCTATTCATGCGTCGAACTCATCGTATTCATTTATTCATTCTATTTTACTTCTGCATCGGCTGCTGCCAGGGTTGGGCGTGGGGGCCGACGATGACCGATTTCCGACAGGACGAGAGGAGGGGGCTCGGCCGGGCCTCCGACGAACGAGACGCCTGCGGCGTCGGATTCGTGGCCGAAACGAATGGAGCGCCGACGGGGCGCGTGCTTCCGCTCGCCCTCACGGCCCTGTCCCGGATGGCCCACCGGGGAGCCGTCGGACCGGATGGACGGACAGGGGACGGCGCCGGCGTCACGACCCAGGTCCCCCATGCTCTATTCGCGGACGACCTCGGCGAGCGCGGGGGCCGCCTCCCCGAACCGGGATTCTACGGAACGGGGATGATCTTCCTGCCTCGGGACGAGGGACGGCGCCGGGTCAGCCGGAGGACGATCCACGAATCGCTCCAGCTCTCCGGAATGGAGGTGATCGGGTGGCGCAAAGTCCCCGTCCGGGACGGCGTCCTCGGAGACGATGCCCGGCGCAGCGCCCCGATCGTGGCCCAGGTCTTCGTGTCTCGCCCGCCGGATATCGAGGGGGACGAATTCGAACGCCTCCTCTTCCTGTCGCGCAAGGAAATCGAGCGCAGACTCCGGCTCTTTCTCCCGGACGATTTCTCCGTCGTTTCCCTGTCCCACCGGACCATCGTTTACAAGGCCCTGGTGCGGGGGGTCGACCTCGCGCGTTTCTATCCGGATCTCGCGGATCCCGCTTTCGAGACGGCACTCGCCCTTTTCCATCAGCGGTACAGCACGAACACCGCGCCCTCGTGGTCGAGAGCGCAGCCCTTCCGGCTCATCGCCCACAACGGGGAGATCAACACGATCGCCGGCACCGCGCCCGTATGCTCGCCCGTGAGGCCGCGATCGAGACCGAGGGCGGCGAGCTTGCGGCCCTCCTCCCCCTCCTCCAACGCGGGACGAGCGACTCCGCCAATCTCGACAACGCCGTCGAGCTCCTGATCCGAACCGGCCGGCCCCTTCCTCAGGCCTTTTCGATGCTCATGCCTCCCGCATGGGAAAAGGACCCGGAGATCCCTCCCGACGTCCGGGCATTCTTCGCGTACCACGCGGCCCGTCTCGAGCCGTGGGACGGCCCGGCCCTCGTCGTCTTCACGGACGGAAAAACAGTCGGCGCCGCGATGGACCGGAACGGGCTGAGGCCCGCGAGGACGGTAGAGACGACCGACGGGCTCTTCCTTCTCGCGTCGGAGGCGGGCGTGGCCGACGTGGCCGAGGAATCCATCGCCGCGCGCGGCCGGCTCGGACCCGCCGATATTCTGGCCCTCGATCTCGAGAACGGGGAGCGGCTCGCGACTGCCGGGATCCGCCGGCGCCTCGCGGCGGCCGCCCCCTGGGCGCAATGGATGCGAGCTCGCCACGGGCTCCCGGATCATCGCGAGCCGGTGCGAAGCTTCGAAGCTCCGACTCCCGAGCGGCTGCGGGTCTGGAAGGCGTTCGGAGTCACCCGCGAGCAGGTGCGCGGCATCGTCCGGCCGATGGCGCTCGAAGGGCGCGAGCCCGTCGGATCGATGGGAGACGACACTCCGCTCGCGATCCTCTCCGAGCTCGATCGGCCGCTTCCGTCCTACTTCAAACAGCGCTTTGCGCAGGTGACGAATCCGGCGATCGATCCGATCCGGGAATCCCTGGTCATGTCCCTCGATGTCCTGCTCGGGCCGGCCCGGAGCTTCCTTTCGGAGGACGGAGCCGAGCCGCCGCTGCTCTCCCTCGGGAGCCCGATCCTCCGGGACTCCGAGCTCCTCGCGCTCCAGAGGCAACCCGCAGGCGGAACGTACCGGGTCCTGGACACGACGTTCTCGACGTCCCCGGCTTCCGGGGGATTCCGCAAGTCCCTCGATCGCCTGGCCCATGCGGCGGAGCGCGCCGCCGCGAGCGGGGCGTCGGTGCTGCTCCTGTCGGATCGCCCGGTTTCTCCTTCGAGGGCAGCGATCCCCGTTCTGCTCGCGGCGGCGGCCGTCCACCGGCGCCTCGTTTCGGCGGGCCTGCGGTTGCGCGTCGGGCTGATCGTCGAGACGGGAGCGGTACGGGACGAGCACGACGTCGCCTCGCTCCTCGCCTTCGGCGCCGACGCGGTCAACCCTTACCTCGCCCTCGAGATCGCGCGTTCGCTCGCATTCGAGGAACGGGCGACCCTGCCGGATCCGCGGGAGGCCGAGGCACGCCTCGTTTCCACTCTCGACCGCGGCCTGCAGAAGATCCTCGCGAAGATGGGAATCGCCACGCTTCGCTCCTACTCCGGGGGCCCTTTCTTCGAGGCGGTTGGCATCGCCGAAGAAGTCGTGAGCGATTTCTTCCCCGGAGCCGGGTGCCCGATCGGAGGCGCGGGCCTGGACGACATCGCGGCGACGGCCCTCCGGATCCACGCGGCCGCTTTCGACGAGGCCGCCTCCCAGGAGCTGGCGCAGGGAGGAGACTTCGGTTACCGGCGCGGGGGCGAGGCCCACGCGTTCACGCCCGAGATCGTTCGCAGCCTCCACGCCGTCGCTCGCGGGGGCGAGGCGATCGACTACGAGATCTACTCCGGCCGCATCGCGGCCCGAGATCCCATCTCGATTCGGGACCTCCTCGATTTCGGCCTGCCCCGCGATGCGCCGCTTCCGCTGTCCGATGTCGAGCCCGTCGAATCCATCCGGCACCGCTTCATGACGGCAGCCATGTCGATCGGCGCGCTCGGTCCCGAGGCGCACGAGACGCTGGCCATCGCGATGAATCGGATCGGCGCCCGCAGCAACAGCGGCGAAGGCGGAGCCGATCCCGCACGGTTCTGGTCCCTGTTGCCCAACGGGGATTCCGCCAACGATCGGATCAAGCAGGTCGCGTCCGCGCGTTTCGGCGTCACCGCCGAATACCTGGTCTCGGCGCAGGAGCTCCAGATCAAGATGGCTCAGGGCTCGAAGCCCGGAGAAGGAGGGCAGCTGCCGGGCGAGAAGGTCACCACGACGATCGCCCGCCTGCGCCGTTGCCGGCCCGGAGCGACACTGATCTCGCCGCCGCCCCACCACGACATCTACTCGATCGAGGACCTGGCGGAGCTGATCTACGTTCTCAAGCGGGTTCACCCGGGCGCGCGCGTGGGCGTGAAGCTCGTCGCGACCGCCGGGATCGGAACGATCGCCACCGGGGTCGCCAAGGCGCACGCCGATTCCATCCTCATCAGCGGCCACGACGGCGGAACGGGGGCTTCCCCTCTCGGATCCATCAAGAACGCCGGAATTCCGTGGGAGCTCGGCCTGGCCGAAGCCCAGCAGGCGCTCGTGGAAAGCGGTCTGCGCCGGCGGGTCCGGCTGCAGGTGGACGGCGGGCTGAAGACCGGACGCGACGTCGTCGTCGCCGCGCTCCTCGGAGCCGAAGAGTTCGCCTTCGGATCCGCCGCCCTCGTGGCGATCGGCTGCGTCATGGCCCGGCAATGCCACGCCAACACGTGCCCCGTCGGAATTGCGACGCAGCGTCCCGAGCTGCGCGAGCGTTTCCGCGGAACGCCCCAGTCGATCATCCATCTCCTGACGGCGGTGGCGGGCGAGGTGCGGGAGATCCTCGCCGGGCTCGGGCTGAAGCGGCTGGAAGAGGCGGTGGGCCGGACGGAGCTTCTCGCCCTGCGTCCTCGCGAAAGCGGAGGGAGGGCCCCTTCGATCGACCTTTCCCGCGTCGTTCCGGGACCGCGGCCTGTCGCGGGCCCCCGGCGCTGCATGGATGAGAGGAACGATCCTCCCCGGACCGGCCACGACCTCGACGAGAAGGCTCTCGCGTTCCTCTCGTCGGAAACACCGCGACCGCTCCTCGAGTTTCCCATCACGAACGCGGACCGAGCGGTCGGAGCACGGATCGCCGGCGCCCTCGCATCCGCTCCCGGCCGTTCCAGGGCGCGAACGTCCGGAGCGAAGCTCCGCTTCCACGGAAGCGCCGGGCAGAGCTTCGGCGCATTCTGCGTGGACGGCATGGCGATGTCGCTCGAGGGGGAAGCCAACGATCACCTCGCCAAGGGGATGTCCGGCGGCTCGATCGCGGTCTTTCCCCGCGCTTGCGCCGCATTTCCCGGAAGCAGCACGGTGATCACGGGCAACGCCGCCCTCTACGGCGCGACGGGAGGAACGCTGTACGTCGCGGGCTCCGCCGGCGAGCGATTTGCGATCCGGAACAGCGGGGCTTCCGCGGTCGTCGAGGGTGTCGGCGACCACGCCTGCGAGTACATGACGGCCGGACGCGTCGTCATCCTCGGGAAATGGGGGCGAAATCTGGGAGCGGGAATGGCCGGCGGAACCGTCTATCTCTTCGACCCCGAGCGGCGCGCGGCGCGGACCGTGAACGGGGACATGGTCGAGGTGGCCGCGCTCTCGTCCCGGGACTCCGAAGAGCTCCGAGCCCTCGTCGAGGCCCACCGGAGCGCAACCGGAAGCGGCCGCGCCGCCGCGCTCCTGGAGAACTGGGGCGGACAGGCCGGCGATTTCCAGAAGATCGTTCCCCGGGCCGGGAAGCCGCAGGCGTTCCCGCAGCCGGCGGGGAATCGCGTCCGGGCGGGTCGTCCGATCGAGACGGCCATCCGCGCGACCCGGCCACCTCCGCCGGCCTGACGCTCTCCGATGCCGGCCGTCAGCCGCGGGACGTCGAGAGGATCCGCTCGACCTCTCCGACATCGGCGTCGATTTCGATCGCCCGGTTCGCTCCCGGCGGCGGCGGTTCCGTCTCCTGGTGGTAGGCGAGAATGCTTCCGGGGTCTTTCAGCATGTGGCCGGTCAGGATCGCGACGACGCGGGCGTCCGGGGCGATGACCCCTTCTCCGACGAGGCGGCGCACGCCGGCGACGGAAGCGGCGCTGGCCGGCTCGCAGCCGATCCCCGCCGCATCGACGACCGCTTTGGCTTCCAGGATCTCCGCATCGGTGACGTCCGTGACCACCCCGCCGGTCGTCCGGATGGAGTCGACGCCCCGCTCGTAAGACGCCGGATCCCCGATTCGGATCGCGGTAGCGACCGTCTCCGCGCGCACCCGATGCGGGCGCAGGAATCCCTCCCGGAAGCTGCGCGCGAACGGATTCGCGCCCTCGGCCTGAATGGCCGCGAGCCTCGGCATCCGCGAGATCAGCCCGAGCTCGTGCGCCTGCCGCAACGCCTTGCCGAAGGCCGTGGTATTGCCGAGATTTCCGGCCGGGAATGCAATCCAGTCGGGAGGCTCCCAGAACATCTGCTCGAGAGCTTCGAAAAGGATCGTCTTCTGACCCTCGATCCGGAACGGGTTGACCGAGTTCAGGAGATAGACGCCGAGCTTGTCGCTCGCCTCCCGCACGAGAGCCAGGCAGGCATCGAAATCGCCGCGGACCACGAGCGTTCTCGCCCCGTACGCGAGAGTCTGGGCAAGCTTCCCGGCGGCGACCTGGCCGGCCGGAACGAACACGAGTGCGGGGATGCCCGCGAGCGCCGCATAGGACGCGAGCGACGCGGAGGTATTGCCCGTCGAGGCGCAGGCCACCGCCGAGGCGCCGATCCGTCGCGCGACCGTCATGCCGCACGTCATGCCGCGGTCCTTGAAGGAGCCCGTCGGGTTGTGGCCCTCGTGCTTCACGAGCAGCCCGGAAGCTCCGGCCCATCGAGCGATCGCAGGGCTCGAGGAGAGCGGCGTGTTCCCCTCGGGATGGCTGACTGCGTCGACCTCCGCACCGGGCAGCACGAGCTCGCGGTAGCGCCAGACTCCCGACGCATCGATGCCGATCCGGCGGGCGGTCCGCTCCGCGAAGAGCGCCGCGAGCGGAGCGCCCGTCAGCGCGGGCGGCGCGTGCCGCACGTCCAGCAACCCGCCGCACGACGTGCAGAGCGAGCCCGCGAACGAAGCGGCGAGCTCGAGCCCGCAGCGGGCGCAGACCTGCCAGGTCACACGACGGGAGCGATCCGGCTCGTTCACGTTTCTTCCTCCGAGAGAACCCGGGAGCCCTTCCGATCGATTCCTGCGAATCGATATCGCGCTGTAACGCCCGCGCGGGCATAGGCGCCGACCATCGCGGACCCGATGCGCTCCGCCATCTCGCCCCCGATCGCGAGCGCGAACGCCGCCGGTCCGCTGCCAGAGATCGAGCATCCGAACGCGCCCGCGTCGAGCGCCGACGCCTTCGCCTCGAGAAATCCCGGGAGGTACGGCGCCCGTGCCGGCTCCGCGATCCGGTCGTTCAGCGATTTCCGCACTCTTTCGAAGTCCGCCGCCGCGAGAGCGGAGATCAGGCCGGCGAGCGATGCCGCCTGCGCCACGGCCACGTCCCGCGAAACCGTCGCGGGCAGCCTCGACCGACTCTCTCCGGTCGAAGCCCGCTGTTCCGGCTCCGCGAGCACGATGCCAAGCTCCGTCGGCCAGGACAGCGTCACGATGTCGGGCGGATCGACGGAGGCGACGAGGATCAGGCCGCCGAAGAGGGCAGCGGCGACGTTGTCGGCGTGGCGGCCGGCGACGGACTCTTCCGCCTCCAGGCACGGCTCGAGGAGCTCGGCACGCGACAGGGGCGATCCGATCAGCGCGTTGGTCGCGACCGCCGCGGCCGCCGCCGACGCCGCGCTCCCGCCCTGTCCCCCCGATAGAGGCAAGCCCTTTCGCACCGTGAGCGCGACGCCTTCCTGCGCCGCCCCGGCCCGCCGGAGAACCGCGAGCGCCGCGATGCCCGCCGTATTGCGCGCGGCCTCGGTGGGAAGCTCGGGATGGCCCGCGGATCGGATGACCACGCTTACGCCCACGCTCAGGCCCACGCTCAGGCCCGCGCCCTCGGCATGCTCCGCCGTGACGACGTCGCCGGCTCCCTCGAGCGCGAGGCCGAGGATGTCGAAGCCCGGACCGAGGTTCGCGACGGTCCCGGGGGCGTAGGCGCGCACGCCGCTCCCGCGAGAGGGCTTCAGACACCCGCCAGCGTCGCGATGTCGTTGAAGATTCCCCCCGCTGTGACCTCGAGTCCGGCGCCGGGGCCCTGCAGGACGAGAGGATTCGCACGGTAGCGGACCGTGGTGAAGGCGACCTGGTTGTCCGTTCCGGAGAGTCCGAAGAACGGCTGGCCCGGCGCCACTTCCACGAGGCCCACGCGGATCCGCCGGCGCGTCACCGAGGCCACGTAACGCAGAACCCGATGACGCCGGCGCGCCCGGTCCGTTCGCCGCTCCCATTCCGGGTCGAAGCGCTCGAGCGACGCGAGAAAACGCGGCAGCGGCATGCGGCGCCCGGCGCGCGCGCCCGCGGGCACGAGAGAGGCGACCTCGACGTCGCCGGGCTCTCCGGCGAATCCGAGGAGGCGTCCGAGGATCAGGGCCTTCCGGCCCACGTCCGCCCCCGACAGGTCTTCGCGAGGATCGGGCTCGGCGTAACCGCGTGCGACCGCCGCACGAAGGCTCTCCGAGAACGCGCGGCCGCGTTCGAGCTCGCTGAAGAGGAACCCGAGAGTTCCCGAGAGGCAGCCCTCGACGCGGAGGATCCGGTCCCCGGACTCGACGAGCTTGCGCCAGGTATCCAGGATGGGCAGCCCCGCCCCGACCGTCGCCTCGAAACGCAGGCGTCGCCCGGCCGATCGCACCGCTTCGTCGATCCGCCGGGACTCCGCGCGCGGGCCCGAGAGCGGGCGCTTGTTCGCGAGCACGAGATCGAATCCCCGCTTCGCGGCGTCCTCGAGAATCGAGTGGGTATCGGCCGCCGTCACGTCGACGAGGATCGGCCGGGAAAGCGCGTGGGCGGACACCCGGGCGATGGCGGCGGCCGCTCCGGATTCCGCTGTCTCCCCGCCCGCCGCTCGAGCGATCGACCCGTGCCTTTCCTTCGAACGAAGGAGCAGGGCAAGGGATCGCGGCGAGAATCCGCCGGAGCGAAACGCGACCCCCCGGCGGTCGATGACGCCGACCAGCCGGACGCCCTGGACGACACGCCTCTGCGAGACCAGAATCCGGGCGAGCTCCTGTCCCACATGCCCGAACCCGAGCAAGACCACGTCGGCGCGGGCGTTCTCCGAGACGGACCCGCCCCCGATTTTCGACAGCTGCAGGGCGTCGTGAATTCGCCGCTGGGCCTCGCCCGCCTGTTCCGAGCGGACGACGAAGGAGATGTTGAGCTCCGAGGAGCCCTGCGCAATCGCCACCACGTTGATGCCCGCGGGAACGAGGGAGCCGAAAACACGCGCGGCGATTCCCGGCGTTCCCGCCATGCCGAGCCCGACGACCGAGATCGTGGCGAGGCTTCGGACCACGTCGATTCCATCGATTTCGCCGCGCGCAATCTCGTCGCCGAACGCTTCGAGGAGGCTCCGCCGCGCCGCGTCCGCCTGGGCGTCCGGAACGGACAGGCAGATCGAGTGCTCGGACGACGCCTGCGAGATGAGCGAGACCGAGATCTCCTCGCGATGCAGGGCTCCGAACGTACGGGCCGCGATCCCGGGAACCCCGAGCATGCCGTTTCCCGAAACGGTCACGAGCGCCTGGCCCGGCATCGCGGAAATCGCCCGCACCGGGAAACGCGACTGGGTCCGCCGGCGGGAGATTTCGGTTCCGGCGTTCTCGGGGCTTCCGAAGGGTCGAACGAAGACCGGTACCCGCCGGCCCGCGAGCGGGATGAGGGAGCGCGGCTGAAGAACTTTCGCCCCGTAGTACGAGAGCTCCGCCGCCTCCCGCACGTTCAGCTGCGGGATCACGCGCGCATCGGGGACGACGCGAGGATCTGCCGTCAGAAACCCCGGGACGTCTTTCCACAGGAGGACGGCGCGCGCGCCGAGAGCCCGGGCGAGCAGCGTGGCTGTGAGATCCGAGCCTCCTCGCCCCAGGGTCACGACACGGCCGTCGGGGGCGGTGCCGAGAAAACCGGGAACGACCGGCACGACACCTCGAGACAGGAGCGGGCGAAGATCGCGCCTCACGTTGCGATCGGTCCTGGCGAGATCCGGAAACGCCTGCCCCGGCTTGCCGACGGTGGCGATGAGCCCGACGGCGTCGACGAACCGCGACGCGACCCGGCGCTCGGCCAGGCCGGCGGCGAACACGCGCGCCGCCAGCTGTTCCCCGCGCGCGACGAGGTGATCGAGGGCCCGCGGAGAAAGCTCTCGAACGAACCTCGGAGCGAGCGCGAGGGCATCGAGCTCTCGAAACGAAAGCCCCACCTCGTCGAGAAGCGCCTTTCGGGCTCGCGCTTCCAAGACGACGGCGCGTGCAGCGGACCGGTAACGCTCTTCGAGAGCTTTCGCGGCCCGCGCCGCCTCGGATTCCTCGCCCGCGGCCAGAGACGCCGCCACACCGAGAAGCGCGTCGGTGACACCGGCGAGGGCCGACACGACGACCACGAGGGGTCGCGATGCCGATGCGACGAGGGAGACCGCGTGCGCGATCGCTTTCCCGTCGGCGAGAGATGCCCCTCCAAACTTGTATACGGTCGGAAGCCGGGATGGCGTGGACACGGGACCCGGATTATCGCAGAGAGGACGGAGACGAGCCTCGCTGTCCGCTGTCTTCTGTCTGCTGTCGCGGGCTGCTTCCTTCTGCCCTCTGCCTTCTACCCGCTGTCCTCGGCCCGCTGTCCTCGGCCCGCTGTCAGCTGTCAGCTGTCAGCCGTCGGCTCTCGGCTCCCGGCTCCCGGCTCCCGGCTCGCAGCTCTCAGCCCGCTTTACGGGGCGGACTCCTTCGCATACGACGCCTCGCCGTTTCCGAAAGACCAGTTCTCCTTCGGGACCTCGACGAGATTGACCAGGACGTCCTGCGGCCGGATCCCGGGGTCCTTCGCGAGATTGTCCGCGATGCGGCGGTAGAGCGCCCGCTTCTTCTCCAGCGAACGCCCCTGATTCAGGGTGATCTGGATCGCCAGGAATTCCTCGCTGCGCTCGATCCCGAGGTATCCGGAGTTGAAGACGAGATCGCCGGGATCGTGCTGGCTCACGATCTGGAACCGATCGTCCGGCGGTGCGTCAATCGCCTCGACCATCGCGCGATGGATCGCATCCCCGACGGCGGCCCGATAAGCCTCGGACTTCCCCTTCCGGACGGCGATGCGCACGAGCGGCATGGCGTACTCCTTTCGGGGAACGCCACTCACGCGCTCCCGGAAGAGACAAACCTATGCCGCCGCGCCCGCCGAACTCAAGCGTCGACAAGAAAATGAAAGGCGGAGCTTTCACTCCGCCTTTCCCGGCTGACCGCTGACGGCTGACAGCCGGCGGGTCCGCCATCAATCGAGCTGCTGTTCCAGCATGTCCCGATCGGCGTCCGCGATCCGGTACGAGTCCGCCGAAGACGCCGAAGGATTCTCGACGCGCGCCGCCGATCGGACCTCGGCAGCGGCCCGGGTCGAGACGCCTCCGAGAGAGAGCCAGGATCCGGCGACCACGACCAGCGCCACGACACCCCGGCCCACGACCCCGCGCTTTCCACCGGACACTCGAGTCTTCATGATGTCCCCCTTTCGTCTGCACGAGAGAGGAGCAATCGAAGCGCCACGGCGCTGGGGAAAGTCGGCCATGGCCTAAACCCCGGAAACGCCGGGGATAGCCGAGCGAGACGGGATCGAGGGACCCGCGGATCGTCCAGGATCTGGACGCCGCTTTCCATTTTCCGGACAGGTCTCCTACTTTTCCGGCGCTTCGATGCCGTACTTCCGGATCTTCTGGTACAGGGAGCTCCGCGAGATCCCGAGCGATTCCGCCGCACGCCCGACCCGGCCGTTTTGAGCGGCGAGGGCTTTTCGGATCGACTCCTTCTCGTTCTCGGCGAGATCGAGCACCTGCGACGGACGTCGCGCCGTCCCCGGCGCCGAAACCAATCCCAGGGCGGCGACCCGGATCTCGCTCTCCTGAGGCTCCGTGAGCAGCGCCGCGCGCTCGAGCGCGTTGCGCAGCTCCCGGATGTTGCCGGGCCACGCGTACGACTCGAGCTTCGCGAGCGCGGGGGGTGAGAGCCGCAGGGGCTCCCGGTCGAGATCGAGGGAAATTTTCGCGAGGAGAGTCGCGGCCAGGGACGCGATGTCCTCCCGCCGCTCCCGCAGCGGCGGAATCTCGAGCAGAACGGTGTGGACGCGGAAATACAGGTCCGCGCGAAAGAGCTTCTTCTCGACGAGCGTGAGGAGGTTCTCGTGGGATGCGGCCACGAGACGAATGTCGACCTGCCGCTCCTTCACGTCGCCCAGCCGGCGAAATCTCTTCTCCTCGAGAACCTTCAGCAGCTTGGGCTGGACCGGCATCGGCATATCCCCGATTTCGTCCAGGAAAAGGGTCCCGCGGTGCGCGACCTCCAGGAGGCCGAGCTTGTTCGCGACGGCTCCCGTGAACGAGCCCTTCTCGTGGCCGAAGAGCTCGCTCTCGAGAAACTCCGGCGAGAGGCCGGCGCAGTTCAGGTCCAGGAAGGCCTCCTGCGCCCGCGGGCTGTGACGATGGATCCAGGAGGCGAGGACTCCCTTGCCCGTGCCCGTCTCCCCGTGGATCAGGATCGGCGTGTTCGCCGCCGCGACCCGTTTCGCCGTGTCGAAGAGCTGCCGGATGCCCGGGCTGTCCCCGCGGAAAGGATCCATCTCGTCGCGGGTCTCCCGCGCCTCGTCCCGAAGACGCCGGCGCCGGTTGCGCTCGTTTTCGAGGACGCGATCCACGACGAGAAGAAAGGCCGCAAGGGGAACCGGTTTCGTCAAGAATTGCTCGGCGCCGCACTGGATCGCCTGCGCGGCGATGTCGAGCTCTTCGTATCGCGCGAGCATGACGCAGGAGATGTCGGCGCCGATGCGCTTGACCTCGCCGACGAACTCGAGGGCCGAGCCATCCGGCAGCGCGGCCGCTACGACGACGGCGTCCGGCCGCGCCGCATGGATCGATTCCAGCGCGACGAGACGGGTGGCGGCCTCCGAGACCTCGTACCCATCGACCAGCAGGAGCCGATGCAGGCCTTCGCGCAGTGCCGCGTCGGGCTCGACCAAAAGGATGCGTCCTTTCATCGCGGCGGCGAGGGAACGGGAACGAGCGCTTCGAGGCCGGAGCCCGAGATCGAGGCGTCGAGGATCTCGATCGGGTGCGCCGCCGGAAGTCCGGCGCCGGAGAGACGGAGCATTTTCTGGATCTGCAGCGTGCAGCCGGGGTTGGCGGACGCCATGAGATCCGCGTTCGCCGCCCGCACTTGGTCTGCCTTGCGGGCGCCGATCTCGTCGGCGGACTCGGGCTGAACCAGGTTGTAGACGCCCGCGCTCCCGCAGCACGAGTCGCCCTCGGCGATCTCGACGAGCGTCAGCTCCGGGATTCCGCGCAGGAGTTCCCGCGGCTCGCTGCGAATCTTCTGGGCGTGCGCCAGGTGGCAGGCGTCGTGATACGCGACGCGCAGCGGCAGCGGATGCCGGGGGGCGACCGGCGGCATCGGCGCGAGGTATTCGCTGATGTCCCGCACGAGCCCCGAGAAACGGGCCGCGCGGTCGGCCCACTGCGGGTCCGCTGCGAGAAGTCTTCCGTAGTCCTTCAGGTTCGAGCCGCACCCCGCGGCGTTCACGAGAATGGCATCGACGGGCACCGGTCGAGTCTCGAAGCTCGCGATCAGCCGTCGCGCGAAATCGAGGCCCTCGTCCTCGCGACCCGCGTGCATCGAGAGAGCGCCGCAGCATCCCTGGTCCGGCGGGATCCACACCTCGCAACCCTCGGCCGACAGCACGCGCAGCGTGGCGGCGTTCACGCCGGGGAAAAAGACCCGCTGGACGCATCCCGCGACGAGCCCGACGCGCGCCCGGCGGAGACCCGTGGCCGCCACGCGCTCGGGAAGAACCACTCCGGAAGCGTCCGACGCCGGCGGAGCGAGGGACTCGAGCTGCGCGAGCCTCCGAGGCAGAACGCGGAGGATTCCGCTCCTCCGGACGAGATGCTGGATTCCGCTCGCGCGGTAGAACGCCAGAATTCGGGCGATCACGCGCAGTCGCCTCGGATAGGGGAACAGCGCGAAGGGAAGGGCGCGATGTATCCGTTCGGCCAGGGGCCGACGGTACGAGCGCTCGATCGACGCCCGCGTCTCCTCGATCAGGACGTCGTAGCGCACGCCGGACGGGCACGCGGGCATGCATCCCATGCAGCCCAGGCAACGGTCGAAATGCGCGACCACCGAATCGGTCAGCGCGATGGAGCCCTCGGCGAGCCCTCGCATGAGGTCGATTCGGCCGCGGGGCGAATCCATCTCTTCGCTCCACGAGACATACGTCGGGCAGGCGGGAAGGCAGAATCCGCAGTGCACGCAGTCATCCAGGAGGCTCCGCTCGATCCCCGGGCTCGCCCCCGGAAGCGGACCTCCGGCTCCGGCTCCGATCAATCCGGTTCCGGTCGGACCGGTTCCGGTCGGAGAAGCCCCGCCTCCGGCGTTCCCGCTCATGGTCCTACAACCCTCCCACGAAACGGCCCGGCGCGAGGCGCCGCTCGGGGTCGAATCGGTCCTTCATCGACTCCATGACGCCGAAGGAGGCGGGCGGAGAGCCCCACGGGTCGAATCGCCCGCGGATGGCGTCGGGCAAAGCGCCGACGACGAGCGAGCCGCCGAGCCGCCCCACGGCTTCGCGCGCCCGGGCGAGGGCGGGGAGAACGGCGGCGGGCGCCGGTTTGCCATCCGCGGATTCGAAGTCGCCTCCGATCCGGGCGAGACCGAGCGTCGGGTACGCGACCAGGCGCGGGGAGCTCAATACGGATCCGATCGAAACGAGCGCTTCGCGGACCACGATCTCGAACGCGTCGCGGGGCGCCGCGAGCCGAACCCGAAGCGACCCGGAATCTCTCGCGGCATCGTGCCGCGCGGCGAGCTCGGCCACGGCCCCTTCGTCGCAGGTCTCCACCCGGGCTCCGGCCCTCGCCATGAACCGGTCGCGCTGCTCCGCCACTCCCTTCGAAAATCCCTCGAACCGCACGGCCACGTCGAACCGGCCCGCAGGGGACGTTCCGAGCGCGATCACGGCCGCCGGCTCGAGCGCGGATTCGCGCATTCCGTCCATGAGCACCCGGACCTCCCCGGCCGTGCAGGCTCGGACGAGCACCGCGCATCGCGCTTCCGGGACCGGATGCAGCCGGAAGGTCGCCGTCGTGATCATGCCGAGCGTCCCGAGAGATCCCACCATCAGCTTCGGCAGATCGAACCCGGCGACGTTCTTGACGACCTTCCCGCCGCCGCGCGCGGACGCGCCATCGGCCCTCAGGAACGAGACCCCGATGAGCAGATCGCGGACCGACCCGTATCGCGTTCGCAGCTCCCCCCAGGCGTTTGCCGCGACCACGCCTCCCACCGTCGCGAGCTCCGGCCGGACCGGGTCGAGGGCGAGCCGCTGGCCGTGCTCCGAGAGCCGGCGCTGAAGGGCCGCAATCGTGACCCCCGCCTCCGCGACGACGATCTGATCGGAAGGGGCGTGCTCCAAAATCCGCATAAGGCCCCCCGTCTCGACCACGGCATCGAGTCGGGTCGGGGAAGCGCCGAGCTCGATGTCCGTACGGCCGCCCGCGAACCCGAGCGCCCGCTTTTCGCGGGCGCACTCCTCGATCACGGCGGCGGCTTCGTCTTGATTCTGCGGAGCGAACACGAGCGTCGGTCGAACGCCGCCGACGGCATCGGCGGGTAAACCGGGACGCCTCGCGGCGGCCTCCGCCCGGACGGCTCCCCCTCCTTCGTTCACCCGCGGCCCGCGAGGCCGGAGGTCTCGGCCGCGTGGGCGCGGTAGGGTCCGGGACGATCTCCGCAGAGCCGGGGCGTCGGAAAGACCTTTCCCGGATTGAACCGGTTGTCGGGATCGAAGGCACAGCGCACGCGTCCCATCGTCTCGAGGTCCGTCTCTCCGAACATCTCCGCCATGTAGGGAGCCTTGTCCTTGCCCACGCCGTGCTCGCCCGTGATCGAACCGCCGGACCGGATGCAGATTCGGAGGATCTCGCCGCCGAGCTCCTCGGCCCTTTGCTCCTGCCCGGCGACACTCGCATCGTAGAGAACGAGGGGATGGAGGTTCCCGTCGCCCGCGTGGAAGACGTTGGCGACCCGGAGCCCGAAATCCTTCGACAGTTTCTCGATCTCGCGCAGCACGCGCGCGATCTCGGAGCGCGGGATGACGCCGTCCTGCACGATGTAGTTCGGGCTGATGCGCCCCACCGCGGCAAAGGCGCTCTTGCGCCCCTTCCACATGAGGATCCGCTCGTTCTCGTCGAGTGGAACGCGAATCTCGATCGCTCCAGCCTCCCGCGCGAGGCGAGTCGCGGACTCCGACGTGTGCTCGACCTCCGCGCGCGTTCCGTCGACGTCCATGAGCAGCGCCGCGCCGACGTCCGGCCAGTCCAGCCCCGTCGCGGCCTTCGCGGCGACGATCGCCAGCCGGTCCATCATTTCGATCGCCGCGGGCACGATTCCGGACGCGATGATCGCGGACACGGCCTCCCCCGCCTCGTCGGTCGACGGAAAGGTCGCGAAGAACGTCCGGGTCGCCTCCGGCTTGCGGAGAATTCGCAGCACGACCTCGGTGACGATCCCGAGAGTCCCTTCGCTTCCCACCATCACGCCGAGGAGGTCGTAGCCTGGCGGATCGAGCACGGGGCCGCCGACTTCGAGAACCGATCCGTCCCCGAGTACCATCCGGACTCCGAGGACGTGGTTCACCGTGAACCCGTACTTCAGGCAGTGCGCGCCGCCCGAGTTCTCCGCCACGTTGCCGCCGATCGTGCAGACGCTCTGCGACGACGGATCCGGAGCGTAGTAGTACCCCTCGGGTGAGATCCGCTTCGTCACGTCGAGGTTGATGACGCCGGGCTCGACGCGCATCCAGCCGCCGGCGTAGTCGATCTCGAGGATGCGCTTCATGCGCGAAAGCCCGATCACGATCCCGCCGGGAACCGGCAGCGCACCGCCCGACAGGCCCGTTCCCGCGCCGCGCGGGACGACGGGCACGCCCGCGTCCCGGGCGAGACGCACCACTGCCGCGACTTCCTCCGTCGAGGCCGGCAGGGCGACGACCGCCGGACGCTCGCGGAAGCTGGTCAACCCGTCGCACTCATAGGTGCGGAGGTCCTCCGGTCGGAAGAAGCAGTGCGAGTCACCCACCACGGCCGCGATTTTCCGGGCGAGGGCTGGATGGGAGACGTCCGGAGCCGGAGCCGGAGCCGGAGCCAGGGAGTTCGGCCCCACCGATCGGGAGGACTCCTGCCGGTCCCTCAGTCGAGATACCGGTAGGCCGGAAGAGTCAGGAATTCGGCGAACATTGCGGATGCCACGAGCCCGTCCAGTATCTCGGCGGCATCCTGGAGCTTCCCGGCTCCCGCGCCGCTCTTCTCGAGGTGGGCGACTTCCTCGTCCCGGATCTGGCGGTACAGCTCGACCGTCGCCGGGCGGCCATCCGCCAGCGCGGCGCGATTGTGAATCCACTGCCAGAGCTGCGACCGGGAGATCTCCGCGGTCGCGACATCCTCCATGAGGTTGAAGATCGCCGCCGCGCCGTTTCCCGAGAGCCAGGAGCTCAGGTACTGGAGCCCCACGTTCACGTCGTTGCGGAATCCCGCCTCGGTGATTGCGCCGCCCGGCACGCGCGTATCGAGAAGGCGCGCCGCTTCCGGTTGAACGTCGTCCCGGAGGCGGTCCTTCTGGTGCGGCCGGTCGCCGAGAGCTTTCTCGAAGACCTCCATCGCCACGGCAACGAGATCCGGATGGGCGACCCACGTGCCGTCGAAGCCGTCCCCGGCTTCCCGCTGCTTGTCCTCGCGCACCTTTGCGAGTGCCGCCTCGGTGACCTCCGGATCCTTCCGATTCGGGACGAACGCGGCCATACCGCCCATCGCGTGCGCGCCGCGCCGGTGGCAGGTCGCCACGAGAAGGTCCGTATACGCCCGCATGAACGGCACGGTCATCGTGAGCTGCGAGCGGTCCGGGAGCACCCGGTCCTTCCGGTTGCGAAGCGTCTTGATCGTCGAGAAGAGGTAGTCCCAGCGCCCGGCGTTCAGGCCGCTCGCATGGGTGCGCAGCTCGTACAGGATCTCTTCCATCTCGAACGCGGCAGGCAGTGTCTCGATCAGGACCGTCGCGCGAAAAGTGCCGCGCGGTATCGAAAGCTCGTCCTGGGCGAAATCGAACACGTCATTCCACAGGCGCGCCTCGAGATGGCTCTCCATCTTGGGGAGGTAGAAGTAGGGCGCCGTCCCGCGCGACAGCCTTTCGGCGGCGTTGTGGAAGACGTACAGGCCGAAGTCGAAGAGGCTCGCGGAAACGGGAGCACCGTCGACGGAGACGTGCTTCTCGGAGAGGTGCCAGCCGCGCGGCCGCACGAGCAGCGTCGCGGTCGTCGGGTTCAGACGGTAGGACTTGCCGCCGCCCGCGGGCGCCTCGATCGAGATCGTCGCGCGAACGGCGTCCTGGAGGTTCGCCTGGCCACGGACCACGTTCTCCCAGGTCGGCGAGAGCGAGTCCTCGAAGTCGGCCATGAATACGGACGCCCCGGAGTTCAGCGCGTTGATCATCATCTTTCGTTCGACGGGGCCCGTGATCTCCACCCAGCGCTTCGAGAGGTCCGCGGGCGCGGGCGCGACCGTCCAGGCCCCCGCGCGAACGGAGGCCGTCTCGGCCGGAAAGTCGGGAAGCTCGCCGGCATCGAATCGCAGCTGGCGCTCGGCCCGCCGGGCGAGAAGCGCGCTTCGAGTCGGCTCGAACCTCCGCGACAGCTTCGCGAGAAAGGCGAGGGACTCCGGGGTCAGGACCCTCGCGTCGTCGGCGGTGGGGGTTCCCTGGATGCGGATTCCCGAGTCCATGCTTGCCTCCGGGTCGGAAACGAGGGCGAGCCTAACACCGGGGGCCGGCCCGGGAAATCCGCAGCCGCACACTTTCCCGTGCGCTACGGGCTTCCGGTGGAATACGATTCGCCCCAAGCCAAGCGGAAGGGACGAGCCGGAGCCTCCGGCGGATGGCTCCAGAACAGGAGACGCGATGAAGGATCGTCGTAAGCAACCCGCCCCGGGCGGTCTCGGTCGACGCGATTTTCTCAAGGCCACCCTCGCGACCGGCGCGGCGCTCGCGGCGCCCGTCGTCTTTTCGAAGGGTGTCTTCGCACAGGACCGCGTACTCAAAGTCGTTCACTGGAAGCACTTCGTGCCCGACTACGACAAGTACTTCGACGTTTTCGCGAAGGAGTTCGGCGAGAAGAACAAGTGCCGCGTGGAAGTCGATTACGTCGCCACCGCGGACCTGCCGACCGCCATCGCCGCCGACATTTCCCGCGGCGGCGGCCACGACGTCTTCCACCTGAACGGCACGGGCGCCTGGCTCTACGACAAGACGCTCGTCGACGTTTCCGACGTGGCGAACCGGCTCGGCAAGGAGTTCGGCGGGTGGCTGCCGGAGGCGAAGGACATCGGAATGGTGCGCGGCAAGTGGCTGGCGGTGCCCCACTGGTACATCGCGTATCCCTTCATCATCAACCGCGGTTACTTCCAACAGGCGGGCGCCGACTACACCGACAAGACGACCTGGCAGGATCTCATCACTTCCGGCGCCAAGCTCAAGAAGGCGGGCTACCCGTTCGGCATACCGTTCTCGCAGACGCCCGACTCGAACGACAACCTCCTGCCCCTCATGCTCTCCTTCGGCGCTTACCTCTATGACAAGGATGGCAACATCGACTTCCACAAGAAGGAGATCGTCGAGGTCCTGAAGTACGGCGAGTCGTTCTTCAAGGAGACGATGACCGACGAAGTCCTCTCCTGGGACGACACTTCGAACAACCGCTTCATCGCGTCCGGAAAGGGCTCGCTCGTCTGCAATCCGATCAGCGCCTACCGCACCGCGGCGAAGGACAACCCGGACGTGTACAAGAACCTGGAAGTCGTCAAGTGCCCGATCGGTCCGAAGGGCCGAGTGAACGGCGCGCGCACGATGTCCTACGGCATCTACAATTTCTCGAAGGCCCAGGACCTCGGGAAGGAGTTCCTGTACGCGATGAACGCCGCGGGCCTGAAGGGCATGGACGCCTCGACGGGCTACAACCATCCGTTCCTGAAGGCCTTCTGGAAGAAGCCCATGCCCGTCATCGGCAACGAGCCCAAGCTCGCTCTTCTGCAGGACTTCCAGAACGAGGTGAAATTCATCGGATATCCCGGTCCGATGACGAAAACGGCGACCACCATGTATGCCAAGTTCGTCGTGCCGACGATGTTCGCGGAAGTCGCCAAGGGCAAGGCTCCGCGGACCGCGATGGAAGAGGCCGAGCAGAAGCTGCGTGCGATCTAAACGCCGGCGGCACTCGCCGCCGACGGGCCCCGCGAGCCTTCGCCCTCTCCCGCCGGGAGAGGGGCGAAGGGAGGGATTTCCTCTGGCGGCGACGGCGAGTCTTCCGATTCCGATTCCGAGCTAGCCCTCGATGGCTGACGTCGTCCTCGAAAAGGTCGAGAAGCGCTTCGGAGACGTCCGCGCCGTCGCCGGAATCGACCTGACCGTCCGCGATCAGGAGTTTCTGATTCTCGTCGGCCCGTCGGGATGCGGCAAGACCACCACGCTCCGCATGATCGCGGGGCTCGAGGAGGTCTCGGGCGGCGACATCCGGATCGGGGGACGGTCCGTGACGCACCTGCCGCCCCGCGACCGCGACATCGCGATGGTGTTCCAGAGCTACGCGCTCTACCCTCACATGAACGTCGCCCGCAACATGTCCTTCTCGCTCCGGTTGCGCGGCATGCCGAAGGCGGAAATCGAGACCCGCGTCCGCGAGGTCGCCGCCATCCTCGGCCTCGGGGAGCATCTCGACCGCAAACCCCGGCAGCTCTCGGGCGGCCAGCGGCAGCGCGTCGCCGTCGGTGCGGCGCTCTGCCGGCGGGCCGGAGTTCTCCTCTTCGACGAGCCGCTCTCGAATCTCGACGCCAAGCTGCGGATCCACATGCGGACCGAACTCAAACGCCTTCACCAGAGCGTCCGATCCACCATGGTCTATGTGACGCACGACCAGGTCGAGGCCATGACGATGGGTGATCGGATCGTGATCATGAATCACGGCGAGATCTGCCAGGTGGGCACGCCGCTGGAGGTCTATGACCACCCGGCGAGCCTGTTCGTTGCGGGATTCATCGGGAGCCCGCCGATGAACTTCTTCGAAGGCGAGATCGCGCCTCCGGATGGAAGCGGTGAGGCGCTTTCCCTGAAGCTCACGGGCGGCGTCGTTCTGCCGCTCCCCCGGCCGGAGCTCGCCGGCGCATCCGGGCGCCGCGTCATGTTCGGAATCCGACCCGAGCACATCTCGGTGGCCTCAGCCGGCAAGGCGCTGTCCGACGTCCTCTGGGCCGCGATCGGCACTCCTGCGAAGGTCCCCGCGACGATCGACGTCGTCGAGCCGCTCGGGCATCGCGTCGTCGTGACGGCGCGCAGCTCGGCAGGGACGTTTCAGATGGAGACGGAAATCCACGCCGGGGTCCGGCCGCAGGACACGGTCGATCTCTGGTTCGACATGAGCCGCGCCTACCTCTTCGACCGCGAGACGGAGAAGGTTCTGTGACGCCCGGCGATGGCGAGCCCGGACCCGGCCCGGCGGCGGAGGGTCCGACTCTTCGACCCGCGGCGGCGAGCCGGCCCCGTCTCCTCGACCGGGAAGCTCCCCTCGGCTACATCCTCGTCCTTCCCGCGATCCTCTATCTCGGAATCTTCATCGCCTATCCGTTCGGCATGTCGATCTGGATGAGCTTCACCGACGCCCAGGCCGGCAACCCGAAGTGGACGTTCGTCGGCGCGAGCAACTACTCGAAAATCGAGAGCTACGAGATCCACGCGAACGACTTCGTCCTCGCGACGCTTCCGGACGCCGATGCGGCCCGGCGATTCATCGCGAAGAAGGCGGAGGGAAAGGTGACGACCGCGCCGGCCGCGGGCGGGCTCTTCCGGGCGACGCTCTCCGTGGACGGAAAAACGATTCCGCTGGTTGCCATGCCGAAGGAGACCGACGCGTCATATCTGGGCAGCACGATCGCGTCCGACCTCGACTGGAAGCAGGAGGCGGGTAAGGAACGTGCCGGACCGGTGCGGGTCATCGCCCACGCCGGCGACTCCCCCGTTACGTTTGGTCCCTTTCCCGACCGCGCCGCGCTCGACCGGGGTCGAAACCAGTCCATCCTCGTGCCCGCGCGGCTCGACGTCCGCACGAACGGCAAGGGCGTCATGCAGGATCCGACGTTTCTGCTCGCTCTGAAGAACACGTTCCAGTACACGTTCGGAACAGAGATCATCAAGCTGCTGCTGGGCGTCCCGTGCGCCATGCTCCTGAACCGGAAATTCCGCGGCCGCCGGCTTCTGCGGGGCCTGATCGTGATCCCGTGGGTCATCCCGATCGCGCTTTCGGCCCAGGGATGGCTCTGGATCCTCGACTCCTCCTACAGCGTCATCAACTGGTTTCTCGTCCATTCGGGCGTCCTGTCGCCCGCGAACATCATCAATTTTCGGGGCGACAAGAACTGGGCAATGCTGTCGGTGATTACCGTCAACGTTTGGCGCGGGTTTCCCTTCACGACGATCATGATCCTCGCGGGTCTCACGACGATTCCGGACGAGATCCTCGAGCGGGCGCGGCTCGACGGCGCGAACGCCATGCAGCGATTCGTCCACATCATCTCGCCGATGGTGCGGCCGATCCTGCTCGTATCGCTTCTCTTCTCGATCATCTTCTCGTTCACGGACTTCAACACGATCTGGATCATCACGAAGGGCGGACCGTACGACCAGACGCAGGTGCTCTCGACCTACGCCTACCAGCTCGGCGTCAACGGAGGGTTCCTCGGCCGGGGAGCGGCCGTATCCCTGTTCATGTTTCCGATCATGGCCGTGATGGTGTTCTTCATGCTGCAGTTCCTGCGGCGAGAGGCATAGAGACGTCGATGCGCGACTCGTGGCTCGTCTCGCGCTGGCGCCGCGTCCGGCCCCATCTCACGACGTGGGCGGGCCTCGCGCCGTTTCTCGCGTTCGCCCTCTTCCCGTTCTACTGGGGCCTCATCACATCTCTCAAGGCGGACGCGAATCTCTACGACCTCAAGGCCAACCCCTTCTGGTTCTCCCGGACGGATCGATCGACGGGCCAGCCGTACCACAAGGACATCATCGTGCCGGCTTCCTACCCCGAGGGCGTGATCCGGTGGAAGATCTCGGCCGGCGCGCACACCACGCGCAGCGACAGCGAGCAGAACCCCGTGCCAATCGCGTTCATCGGCGAGCGCAAGGTCGAGAGCCCCGTGGACGGCACGCTCGCGAAGATCCATGTCCCGTCCGGGTCGATCGCGCACCCCAATCAGGCGATCGGCGTCATCCGGGTCAGCAGCCCGACGCTCACGCACTACCGGTACCTCAAGAGCACGCCGTTCTACAAGTGGCTCCGGGTTTCTCTCGTGACGGGCACCGCAGTCGTCCTGATCACCCTGCTCCTCGCCGTGCCCGCGGCCTACGGCCTCGCCCGCCTCCGCTTTCGCGGCAACCGGGCGATCGGCATCGCCATTTTTCTGACGTACCTGATCCCCTCGACAATCCTGTTCATCCCGTTCTCCCAGTTCGTCGGAGCGCTGAAGCTGGACGACACTGTCTGGGCGCTGATCCTCACCTATCCCACTTTCACGGTGCCGTTCTGCACGTGGCTCCTCATGGGATTCTTCCGGAGCGTCCCGAAGGAGATCGAGGAACGCGCCCTCCTGGACGGCGCGACGCGTCTGCAGATGCTGCGGCAGGTGGTCATCCCCGTGGTCCTGCCGGGCATCCTGACGGCCGCGATCTTCGCCTTCACGCTCTCGTTTCAGGAGTACATCTACGGGCTGACGTTCATCAGCTCCACGATCCACCGCACCCTTCCGGTCGGGATCTCCGTCGAGATGGTCCGGGGCGATGTCTACTTCTGGGGCCCGCTGATGGCATCCGCGATCGTCGGATCCGTGCCGGTCGTCATCCTCTACGCGCTCTCGCTCGACTATTTCATCGCCGGGATGACCACGGGGGCGGTGAAATAAGAGGGCAGCCAACTGGGGGGTCTTGGATTCCGGGCTCGACTCCAGTCCGCTCCAGCCTTCCAGCGCGGGACCGCTGGTCGGGGTGAGAGCTGCCAGCCCGAACCCAAGACTCAGAACTTCCGAACTTCCGAACTTCCGAACTTCCGAACTCCGAACTCCGAACTCCGAACTCCGACTCCGAACTGAGGACTCGGGACTCAGGACTCAGGACTCAGGACTCAGGACTCAGGACTCAGAACGGAATACGGAAAACCAACCGCTCACCTTCCAAAAACCTCCCCCACGATGCGATGCTTCTGTACCTTGCCGAGCGCATTCCGGGGCAGCTCCGCGACGATCCGGATCTCCCGCGGCCGCTTGTAGTCCGCGAGGGCGCGCGCGCAGATCGCCTCGACTTCCGCCTCGACTTCCGCCTCGAGGGCGCCGCTCTCTAGCGGGTCCCGGAGCACCACGGCCGCAGCGACGCGCTCGCCCCAGACGGGATCCGGAAGACCGACGACCGCGACCTCGCGGATCCGGGGAAGCGCCGCGAGAACGTCCTCGATCTCGCGCGCCGATATCTTGAACCCGCCGCTCTTGATGACGTCGACGGACTGCCGCCCCAGGATGCGGACATACCCGTCCTTGTCGCTCTGCCCCACGTCGCCCGTCACGAACCAGCCGTCGCGCGATGCGACGCCCGTGTCCGCCTCGCGCCCCCAGTACTCCGTCATCTGGCCGTTGCTCTGGACGAGGATCTCGCCCGGCTCCCCGACCGGCACGTCCCGGCCTGCTTCGTCGACGATCCGGACGGAGCAACCCTCGACCGGAAACCCGACCGTCCCCGGCCGTCGCTCGCCGGCGTACGGATTCGTGAGCGTGAAGAGCGTTTCTGTCATCCCGTAGCGCTCGAGGATGCGATGTCCCGTCGCCTGCTCGAACCGGACGAAGTCGGCTGCCGGCAGAGGAGCGCTGCCGGACGTGAACAGCCGCGCCCGCGCGAGAGCCTTCGCCGCCCCGGGTTGCGCTGCCAAGTGCTCGAGAAGCCGCACGTACATCGTGGGAACGCCCATGAACACTGTGGCTCCGTCTTCCGCGAACTCGCGCGCGATCTCGGCGGCGTCGAAACGGCTCGAGAGAAGAATCGTCATCCCGTGGAGCAGCGCTCCGTGGACTCCGATCGCGAGACCATGGACGTGAAAGAGAGGCAGAGCGAGCGCGAGGCGATCCTCCCGGGCAAATTCCCAGCCCTGCGTCAGGGCCGACGTGTTGTCGACGAGCGCGCGGAACGAAAGAGCAGCGCCTTTGCTCTTGCCGGTGGTCCCGGAGGTGTAGACGAGGACGGCCGTGTCGCCATCCTCCGGCACGGGGGACGAAAAGGCCGCGCTGTCGAAATCTCCGCCCGTCATGGCGTCCCACGGGATCACGCCGTCCGGCGCCGGCGCGGCTCCGAACGCGATCCGCCGCTCGAGCCCGGGAAGAGGCCCGATCCCGTCGAGGACCGAGGCCTGCTCGCTGCCCGGCTCGAACAGAACGGCCCGCGCGCCCGAGTCGACGAGAATGTGGCGCGCTTCCTCGCCCCGATAGCGCGTGTTGATCGGGACGTGGATGACCCCGGATCGATAGTGCCCGAGCAGAGAGACCAGGACCTCGGTGCAGCTTTCGGCGAAGACCGCAACGCGATCTCCCCGGCGGATCCCGATCCGGGCGAGGGCCGCCGCATAGCGCCGCGACGAGGCGTCGAGATCTTCGTACGAAAAAGACCGGCCGGCAAACCGAAGCGCCTCCCGGGCGCCTCCCTCCCGGAGGGCCGCAAAGAGCCGGCCGACACGCGCTCGCGAGGATGTCCCGGAGCTCAAATCGAGGCCGCGCCGAGAAACTCGCGCTGAACGCGCGGATCGGAGGCGAGCTCGGCGCACGGGCCCTGCAGGGTGACGCAGCCGGACTCGAGGACGTACGCCCGATCGGCCAGCGCGAGCGCGTGGGACACGTTCTGCTCGACCAGCACCAGCGTCATTCCGGATTCCCGGATACCCTTCAACGCCGCGAAGACCTCCCGGACGAGGATGGGCGCGAGGCCGAGCGCGGGCTCGTCTAAGAGCAGCAGCCGGGGCCGCGCCATGAGCCCTCGGCCGATCGCGCACATCTGCTGCTCCCCGCCCGACAACGTCCCCGCGTTCTGTCCGGCGCGCTTCCGGAGAATGGGAAACATCGCGAAGACCCGCTCGAGCGACTCGCGGCGATGCGGGCGGGCGGCGCGCGCGTACGCGCCCATCTCGAGGTTCTCGCGCACCGTCATGGCGGGCCAGAGCTGGCGCGCCTCCGGAACGAGCACGAGGCCGCGATCGACCAGCCGGTAGGGAGGATCGGCCGACACGTCACGCCCGTCGAATTCGATCGAGCCGCGGCGAGGATGGAGCAACCCCGCGATCGCCTTGAGGATCGTCGACTTCCCCGCCCCGTTCGCTCCGATCAGGGTGACGATCTCGCCCTCGTCCACGCGAAACTCCACTTCCCGGACGGCCGGTACCTCGCCGTAGAAGACGTCGATCGAGCGCACGTCGAGCATCGTCACAGCGTCACAGCGTCACAGCGTCACGGCGTCCCAGGATCCGGCCCGGCCGGGATCTCGCTGCCCAGGTACGCGGACACGACGAGGGGATCGCGCACGACTTCTCCGGGCGGCCCCTCGGCGATCTTCTCGCCGAAGTTCAGGACGAGGATGCGGTCCGACACGCCGACCACCGCGTGGATGTGATGCTCGATGATCAACACGGTGACGGAGAAATCACGCAACGTCCGCACGAACTCCATCGTGTCGCGAATTTCCGAGGGGTTCAGGCCGCCCATGACTTCGTCGAGGCACAGGACTGCGGGCTCGGTCGCGAGGGCGCGTGCGATCTCGAGCCGCTTCAGCTCGCCGATCGTCAGTGTCCCCGCAAGAACTTCGGCGCGGAGCGCCAGGCCCGTTCTCTCGAGCAGTGTCTGCACGCGGTCCGCGGCCTCGGATCCGCGCCGGCGTCCCCGTCCGAACGCCGCGCCCACGGCGACGTTTTCCCGGACCGTCATCTCGCGGAAAGGACGGACGATCTGATGCGTCCGGACGAGCCCTCGGGCGACAACGCGGGCCGTCGGCAGTCCGTCGATCCGCTCGCCCTGGAACCGGACCGCCCCGGACGTCGGGCGGTTGGCTCCGACGAGGATCGAGAACAGGGTCGTCTTGCCCGCTCCGTTGGGGCCGATCACGCCGAAAACCTCTCCGGGCCGAACCTGGAACGAGACGTCCTGGAGCGCTCTCAAACCTCCGAAGCGCTTCGACACGGCTTCCACGGACAGAACCGCGTCAGCCATGCGGAATCGCTTTCTGCCCCGCCATCGAACCGATCGCTCTCCGCAGGCGGCTCCACAACCCGACGAGGCCCCTCGGCTCGAAGAGCATCACGAGCATCAGCAGGCCGCCATAGAGGAAGAGATAGGAGTCCCTCAACGCGGGCATCGACAGCAGCTTGATCTGGAGATAGCTGAAGATCACGGCGCCGAGGATTGGTCCCGCGATCGTTCCGACGCCGCCCACGATGGGCATCAGCACGATCGAGAGCGACAGGCGGAAGTCGAACACGGAACCGGGCGCGATGTACTGGAAGTTCATCGCGAAAAGCCCGCAGGCAAGCGCGACGAGTGCCGCCGAGATGGCGTGCGCGATCAGCTTCACGCGCGTGGACGGAACGCCGAGCGCTTCCGCGGCATCCACGTCCTGCCGCACCGCCGAGAGCGCCCGCCCGAGAGGCAGATCCCGGATCACGGCGGAGATCGCCACGGCCGCCGCGGCCAGCAACCCGATCGCGACGTAGTTTCGCTCGAAGTTGTAGGTCCCCGGGGGCATTCGCACCCCGCTCGAGCCGCCGGTAAACGAGACCCCGGACGCGATGACGCGAACCGCTTCGGAAACTCCGATCGTGGCGATCGTGAAGTACGGCCCGCGCAGGCGAAACGCCGGGAGGCCGATGATCCACGAAGCCGCCGCGCCGAGGACTGCGCCGAGCGGGAGCGTCAGCCATGGATCGACGCCGCGCAGGCTCAGCAGAGCGGTCGTGTAGGCGCCGATTCCGAGAAAGGCGGAGTATCCGATCGACACTTGGCCCGCGAATCCGCCCAGGATGTTCCACGCGGACGCGAGGACGATCGCGAAGGCGACATTCCACAGGTCGTTCACGGTCCCGCGCTCCAGGAGGTGCGGGGCGGCCTGGAAGACCGCGAGCCCGACCGCGATTCCGATCAGGGCGAGCCGCAGGCGGCGGGTCATTGCGCCGCTGCCGTCGGCCGCAGGCGGGCGAAGAGAGCCGGGATTCCGCGCGGGAAGAGCACGAGCGCGATCACGAGGAGCGTGAAGCTGATGGCGTCCTGAAAGGTCGTGGGGATCGGCGTCCAGGCGGCGACTCCATTCTCGAGCAGGGCCAGCACGAGCGCCCCGAGCGCCACGCCCGTGAAGCTTTCCATCCCGCCGAGCACGATGATGCAGAACGCCTTGAGCAGGAAGCTGCGGCCGAAATCCGGCGTGAACGCGTAGAGGGTCGATAGCAGAGCGCCCGCAACACCGGCAAAGGCCGTCCCGAGGCCGAACGCGGTCGCGGAGATCCGGTCGGCGTTGACGCCCACGATCAGCGCGGCATCCCGGTTCGCCGTGACGGCGCGAATCGCCTTGCCGAGGAAGGTCCGCTTGAGGAACAGATTCAACACGAAGAGCGACGCCGCACTCGCCGCGAAGACGAGCACCGAGGGCACGCCCACGCGCACGCCCAGGATCGAGACCGACTTCAGCGTGTAGCCCGTCAGGATCGACTGCGTATCCCCGCTCCAGAGCGCATAGGCCAGGTTCTGCAGAACGAGCCAGAGTCCGAAGAGGAGAAGGAGCGACTCCATCGACGGGCCGGCCGTCGCGTTCGGAAGGCGGCCCACGAGGAAATAGTAGAGAGCGACTCCGAAGAGGAAGAAGAGAGGGATCACGACCACGAGGGAGACGAAAGGGTCCAGCCCGAACCGGGCGAACAGGGTCCAGGTGACGTACGCGCCCAGCATCATCACGCCCGCGTGGGCGAGATTGATGATTCGCATGACGCCGTAGATGATCGCCAGGCCGTACGACATGGTCGCGTACAAGCCCGCAGCGAAGAGCGAGTTGACCAGAACCGGAACGAGTTCGTGCACCGTCAGGCCACGCGATCGCCCGGGGGGATTCCTCCTCTCCCGGCGGGAGAGGGCCGGGAGGAGGAGAGTCCCATCAATTGTGCGGGGTCGGCGCGACCGGATCGCCCGTCTTCGCCGCGATCGGCCACACGATATCCACTTTGTCGCCGGGCTTGTTCTGCGTGACGACGAACGGAAGGACCGCCTGGCCCGAGGCCGTGAACTTCAGCACGCCGCCGGGAAGAATCGAGTCGGTCAGGTTCGTCGCGGCGAGCGCCGCGCGGATCGACTCCGGCTTCACGCTGCCCGCCTTCCGAATGGCGGCGAGGAGGGCCCGCACCGTTTCGTATGCGGTCGCGTGATACCACTGCGGGTCGGCACCCGTCGCCGCCTTCCACTTCGCGTTGAACGCCTTCACCTGGGGGTACGGAAGAAGGTCCGACCACCAGCCGCTCGCGAAGATGTAGTCGGTCGCGGGCCCGAGGGCTTTCCGTCCGGCCGCATCTGCCCCTCGGGCGCCGTACGTGATCATCGCGTGGCTCATTCCCATCTGCGTGTAGGTGCGATGCATGGAAATGTAGTCCTCGAGGTGGGCGTCGGCCATGAAGAGATCGGCCTTCGCGTTCTGGATCCGCGTCAAGACCGGCTTGAAGTCCGGCGTGTTGTTGTAGTCGAAGCTCTCCTCGACCGCGACCGAGAAGTCTCCGGGATGCGCTTTGATGTAGTCCTTGACGCCTTGCGCGTAGTCCTTTCCGTGCTCGGTGTTTTCCGTGATGAGAGCGACCTTCAACGGCTTCCGGAGCTTGCCGGCGGCGACGAGCGAGGCGAGGAAATCCATCTGCGTCTGGGACAGCACGTCGACGGGGGACAGGGTCCCGAACACCCACTTGCTCCGCCCGTAGATGCTGCGCGCGCCGGCACCTCCCGAGATGTACGGGATGCCGTAGCGGTCCGGGACCACGCTCTGAGCCTGCACGAGCTGCGATCCGTATCCGCCGATGACGGCCGCGACCTTCTCCTGAGCGCAGAGCTGCTCGACCAGCTGGGCGCTCTTGGCGGCGTCGGACGTGTCGTCCAGGAGCGTCAGGGCGATCTTCACCTTCTTGCCGCCGATGTCGAGCCCTCCGGCGTCGTTGACTTCCTTGATCGCGAACTCGGTCGCCTGCTTGTAGGCGCCGCCGATCTTCGACTCCTTGCCGGTGACGGGCAGGACGGCGCCGATCCGGATGTCGCCATCGGCCGCTTGAAGCGGCAGCGCGGAAAGCGCCATGACGAGGATCCCGCAGACGGATGCGAGCGCGAGGAGCGCGCGTGCCATGGTTCGGGACATCGAGGTCCTCCTTTCGGTCAGTGACTCGTGGGCTCGAAAAAGCTCGCGGAATCTTATGACAGCGATCGCGCCAACTTCACGCGAGCGGTTCCGCAAAGGGCGAGGTCCGCCGCGAGGCCGATTCCGAGCGCCGCGACACACGACGCCGCCACGCCCGGCCAGCCCCATGCCTGCCACGCGTAGCCCGGCAGCGACGAGCCGAGGGTCGCCCCGAGATAGTAAACGGCGACGTAGAGGGCGCCCGCCGCGCCCTTCGCCCTCGGCGCTTCGGCGTTGACGAAGGCCGGAGCCGTCGACTGCACCGTGAACATCCCCACGCAGAGGACGACCAGGCTGGCGATGATGGCGGGCACCGAGCGCACGAGCGTGCCCGCCACGCCGGCGGCCGCGATCCCGAGGCCGACGGCCATCACGAGGCGGCCGCCGAAACGGCCGGAGAGGCGGCCGGAGGCGATGGACGTGAAGATGCCCGCCGCGTACACGAGATAGATGCTCGACACGAACGCGGTCGAGAGGCGAAAGGGGGCGGCCGTCAGGTAGTACGGCAGGTAGGTGAAGACGCCGATGAAGCAGAAGAAGACGGCGCCACCGATGATGAACGCGCCGACGAGTCTTCGATTGCGGAGATGCCGCAGGAGATCCCGGCCGCCGAGCGAGAGGCGCGGCGATGTCCGCGGCGCGCGAGGGAGCTCCCGGGCGAGGCCGGCCGCCGCGAGAACGGTCAGGGCTCCGAAGAGCAGAAACGGAGCGCGCCAGTTGATCCAGTCGGCGAGCAAACCGCTGACGACGCGCCCGGTGAGTCCGCCGGCCACGGACGCTGCGATCCAGCCGCCCACTTTGGGGCCGAGCTCCTCGGCGGGGTACGCGTCCCCGAGATACGCCACGGCGATCGCCGTGACTCCCGGGATGAGCGCGCCCTGAAGGCCACGGAAGAGCAGCAGCAGGGGAAAAGTCCGGGCGAACGCGCACAGGACGGTGGGAACGGCGACCAGGAAGAGCGTCACGACCATCACGGGCTTGCGTCCGACGGCATCCGAGAGAGACCCGTACGGAATCGAAACCAGGGCGATGAGGAGCACGACGATCGAGACCGACAGGCCGGCGGTCGCGGGTCGGACGCCGAACTCGTGCGACAGCAGCGGAAGAATCGGCTGTGTGATGTAAATGTCGGCATAGACGGCCAGCGTCGCGAATGTGAGCGCGGCGCTCGCACGGGGCGAGTGGCGGAGGACGGCCGGACCGGCGGCGGACGGGACCCGCAACGGCTGCCTGTGGACCGGCCTACAGGCCCAGATACGCCTGGCGGATCCGGGGATCGCCCAGGAGCTCGTCCGCGCGGCTCGACTGCACGATGCGTCCCGTTTCGAGAACGTATCCCCGGTGGGCGTGCTCGAGGGCGACCTGGACGTCCTGCTCGACCAGCAGCACGGTCGTCCCCTGCCGATTCAAGTTCGAGATAACCTCGAGCAGCTGGTGCACGACGAGCGGCGCCAGTCCGAGCGAGAGCTCGTCGATCACGAGCAGCCTGGGGCGCCCCATCAGTCCCCGTCCGATGGCGCACATCTGCTGCTCGCCGCCCGAGAGCCGACCGGCGAGCTGGTCCTCCCGCTCCCGGAGCCGCGGCATGAGCGCCTGGACGTGGGCGAGGTCCGAATCGATCTCCGCTCTATCCCTGTCCCGCCGCGCGAACGCTCCCTGCAACAGGTTTTCGCGGACCGTCAGGCCCGGGAAAAGCCGTCGCCCCTGCGGAACGTGGATGATGCCGGCAGCGACCGTTTCGTCGGGGGTTGCTCCGGTCAGGTCCCGGCCCGCGAAGTGGATGGAGCCCGACCGCGGCTTGAGGAGCTGGGAGATCGTCCACAGCAGCGTCGTCTTGCCCGCGCCGTTGGCACCGATCAGCGCCACGACCTCACCCGCGTTCACCTCCAGGGACACATCCCAGAGAATGCGGACCTCGCCGTATCCGGAGCTCAGGTCGCGGACCTGGAGCAGCGGTACCGGCGCGGTCGGCGGGATCGGCGCGGCCGGCGCGGGGATCCGCGGAGGCGCAATGCCCGGCGTCGGGAGAAGAGCCGCCGAACCCGGCTCGACAGCCCCGCTCCGCAGAACGGGAACCGCCTCCCTCGAGGTCCGTCGCGCGAATTGTTCCCCGAGGTATGCCTCGACCACCTGGGGATTCTCGACGACCTCCCGGGGGGCGCCCTCCGCGATCTTGCGCCCGAAGTGCAGGACCACGACGCGGTCCGAGAGCCCCATGATCGCCTTCATCACGTGCTCGATCACGAAGAGCGTCACGCCGTCACGCTGGATCCCGCGGATCAGCTCCATGGCGCTCTCGATCTCCGAGGGGTTCAGCCCCGCCATGACCTCGTCCAGGAAGATCAGGTCGGGATCCATCGCGAGAGCCTTCGCGAGCTGGAGGCGCTTCAGGTCCGGGATGGTCAGCTCGCTCGCGCTCTGGCCCGCGCGGGGGCCGAGGCCGACGCGATCGAGCACCTCGCGCGCGCGAATCCGAGCCTGCCCGGCAGTGCGCTCTCGGCCGAGCCGGCCGAACATCGCCCCGACGGCGACGTTGTCCAGGACCGTGAGCTGCCGGAGCGGCTTGACGATCTGGAACGTCCGGGCGAGGCCGAGCCGGCCGATGCGATGGCTCGGCAGCGGGGTGATGTCGACGCCGCCGAACTCGAGCCGGCCCGACGTGGGCTTGTCCATGCCGCTCACGCAATTGACGAACGTCGTCTTGCCCGCCCCGTTCGGACCGAGAACTCCCAGGATCTCTCCCTTGCGGATCGTGAGGTCCACGTTCTCCAGGGCGGCGAGACCGCCGAATCGCTTCGACAGCCCGGTCGCGACGAGGAGCGGCGCTCCCGGGGCCACGGTGCCGGCCGGCCTCGACGCGACGGCCATCTCAGGTCACCCGGTGCGCGCGCACATTCGCGAAGAGGCTGCGCCAGCGGAACCGCTCTCCCGATTGCCGCAACGAGCGGGCCGCGCGAAACAGAGGCACGAGCCCGCGCGGCAGGAACACCACGAAGAAGATGATGAGGGTCCCGAGCACGGTCGGATGGAGCTCGAGGAAGTGGCTCCAGACGTACGTCGAGAGCAGCTGGTAAATGCCGGCGCCGAGAAGCGGGCCGAGCACCGTCCCGGGGCCGCCGATCACGACCGCGATGATCGATTCCAGCGTGTAGTCGATCCGGAAAAAGTCGCCCGGGGCGACATGGATGTTCTGGTAGGCCGTCACGCCGCCCGCGAGCGCCGCGAACGCGGCCGAGAGAGCGTACGCGAGGACCTTGTAGCGCGTCGTCGCGATCCCGACCATCCGCGCGGCGTCCTGGTCTTCGCGGATCGCGACCCACGCGAAACCCACCTTCGAACGAGCCAGCGCGAACGTGAGCCCGATTCCTAGGACCACGAGCCCCAGGGCCGTGTAATAGAAGAACTCCCCCTCGGTCTTGAGCGGCAGATCGATACCCGTCGAACCGGCGGTCACGCTGTCCCAGGTGTCCGCGACCTGCCGCAGGGCCTCGGCGACGCCGAGCGTGGCGATCGCGAAGTAGTGACCCTTCAGCCGGAGGATGGGGAGCCCGAGGAGAGCTGCGAATGCCGCCGAGAGAATCGCGCCGGACAGGAGAGCCGGGAAGAAGGGGACGTGCCACCGGCCGATCATCAGCAGGCCGGTCGTGTAGGCGCCCATCCCGAAATACGCGACGTTCCCGAACGAGGCGTAGCCGGTGTATCCGCCGAGGAAGTTCCAACCCTGCGCCATGACCGCCAGCAGGAGCAGGCGCGTGTAAGTCAGAAGCTTGTAGGAAGAAACGAAGCGCGGGAGCAGGAGCAGGGCCGCGAGCCCCAGCGCGAGGCCGAGCGCCCGGAGGATCCGCGGCCTCATCTCCTTAGACCGACTTCCCGGCGATGCCCTGCGGACGCCAGATGAGAAGCAGGACGAGCAGGGCGAATGTGATCGCCTGCGCGAGGCTCGGGAGACGGGAGCCCACGAACACCTCGACGAAAGCGAAAATCGTCGCCCCGATGATCACGTTGACCACGTTTCCGAGGCCGCCGAGGACACACACCACGAAGGCGCGCTGGGTGTAGCTGCTCCCGGCCGTCGGATCGAACGGCACGGAGAGAGAGAGGAGCGACCCGGCGGCGCCGGCCATCGCCGCGCCGATCGCGAACGTGACCGCATAGATCTTCGCGACCTTTACGCCCGTGAGCCTTGCCGCGTCGATGTCCATGCCCGTCGCCCGGATCGCCCGCCCGGTCCGCGTGCGTCGCAGAAACGCACCGAGCGCGAGCACGAGAAAGAGGGAAATGAGGAGCGCGGCCAGCCGGATGTACGGAACCCGCGCCGGGCCGATGGAGAACCCGGACCCGCTGTACGGGGTCGTGACGGAGCGGAGGTCCGCCTTGAAGAAGAAATTCAGAAGGTTGACCAGGAGGATCTCGAGCCCGAAAGTCAGCAGAAACGTGGCCAGGAGCGGCGCGCGGATGATCTGGTTGATCAGGAGGCGCTGGATCCCGTACCCGAGCAGGAAGAGTGCGGCCATCGAGAGAGGAATGGTGAGAAAGGGATCGACGCCCATCCACTCGTGGAGCGCGTACGTCAGGTACGCGCCCAGCACGATGAACGCGCCGTGCGCGAGGTTGACGATGTTCATGATTCCCCAGACGAGCGAGAAGCCCACGGCCACGAGGGCGAGGATCCCCGTCAGCAACAACGCGTTGACGAAGACCTGGGAAAGCTCCGCGAATGCCATCAGGCGGACGTCGGAAGACGAACCGGCGGCCGCCCTACCTCTTGTCCCACGGCGGCATCGGATACAACGCCGCCTTCTCGGCGACCTTCTCGGGCCAGACGGTGTATTTCTTCCCGTCCGGCTGCAACTGTTCGATCGCCATGGGCTTGTAGATGTTGACCCCCCGCGAGTCGAACTTGACCTGGCCGTAGAACGTCATGATGTCGAGGGCCGCGATCGCGTCGCGGACTTTCGGGCCGTCGATCGAGCCGGCCTTCTCGATCGCCTTCGCGAACGCCCAGACCGCGGCCGCGGACTCGGCCACCTGGTACGGAATCACCTTGTAGTCCGGATGCTTCGCCTGGAAGGCCGTCGCGAAAGCCTGCGGGGTCTTCCACGGATCCGTGCCCTCGTATTTCAGGGCGGGAGTCCACTGTGTCGCGCCATAGATGAAGTCGGCGTTGCCCTTCAGGTTCTCCCGGAACTCGGGGGAGGACGGCCCGACGGAGAATCCCATCGCCCGCGGCGAAACCCCGAGGTCCTTCGCCTGCTTGACGATGATGAGCGAGTCCTGAAGGTGACCCGAGCCCAGGACCACGTGCGGGTTCTTCCCCTTGATGTTGGTCAGAAGGGAGCTCACGTCCTGCGTGCCCGTCGGATAGAGCTCGTGGTAAACGACGTCGAATCCCTTCTCCTTCGCGTACTCCGCGGCGCCCTGGGCGACTTCCTTCGAGAAAGGCTCGTTCTCGCCGAGGATCGCGACTGTTTTCGCCGTCGGGTCCTTCGCCTTCACGAGGTCGATCAGGCCGCGCAGATACAGCTTGGCGGGCGAGAGGACGGCGAAGGTGTACTTGTAGCCCTTCGAGAAGATGCTCTCGGCCGAACCGTTGGCCTCGATCATCGGAACTTTGTATTTCTCGCAGATCGGGGCCGCCGTGCCCGAGGGCGCGGAACCGTAGGGCCCGAGGATCAGGTTGACTTTGTCCTCGTTGATGAGCTTCTCGATGAGCTGAGCGGTGCGCTCTGACTTCGACTCGTCGTCGTACACCTTCATCGCGACCTTCCAGGTTTTTCCACCCGCCCGGATGCCGCCCATCTCGTTGATTTTGTCGAGGGCGATCTGGTATCCGTCGCGCGTGTACTCGCCTTCCTTGGCCGTCTTGCCGGTGATCGAGATCGCAGCTCCGAACGTGATCGTGTTGTCGGCGGCGCCGGCCGGCGCGGGAAAGAGGAGCGTCAGGGATGCCAGAAGCGAGAGAATCGAGCCCGTCTTTCGCAAGCGCATGCGGCCCTCCTCAGAATGGCGGGAACTATATAAGCTGTGGCTCTTTGCGGTCGGTTCCCGTTTCCCGTTTCCGGTTTCCGGTTTCCGGTTTCCAATTTCCGACTATCGGTTACGGGTCGTGTGTTTGATTTACGGGCTATGAGCTACGGGTTACGGGTCATGAGTCGTGAATCCCGGGTTCGACGAACTCCGCCGGCGGACCTGGCCCGGCGCATCCGGAGGAATGGACCATGACGGGATCCGTGCGGGAGCGGCTCGTCGGAGTCTGGAGCCTCCGGTCGATTCGCGATCGGGACTCCGGCGGCGCCGAGAGCGACGCCCCCGGTTTCGGGTCGGATCCGGCGGGACGGCTGATCTACACCGCCTCGGGACACGTGGCGGTGAACTTCATGAAACGGTCGCGGACACTCTGGAGCTCCGAGGATGGGCACTCCGAAGCGGAGCGCGCTTCCGCAGCGGCCGGGTACGGCGCCTACGCCGGCCGCTTCACGGTCGGCGAGGCCGAGGGCATCGTCATCCATCACGTCGAAGTGGCGCTGATCCCGAATCGGATCGGAACGGATCTCATCCGAGCCTATTCCCTGAAGGAGAACGACAGCATCCTGATCCTGCGGCCGCCGCCCTTCGTCCGGGACAATCGCACGGCTCGCACGACTCGCATGACCGAGCGCGCGCTGATGTGGGAACGGATCGGCTGAACGTAACCCATCCCTCACGACGCACAACTGCACCCTACCCCTTCATCTCCCCCCGCATCTCGCGCCACGCCTCCCGCGCCTCATCGACGGACCCCTCGTCCTCGATCGTCGTGATGTCGCCCGGATCTTTCCCGAGGGTGACCGCCTTGAGAACCCGCCGCATGATCTTGCCGCTCCGCGTCTTCGGAAGGTTCCGCACGAAGTTGAGCTCGCCCACGACGGCCACGGCGCCGAGCTCCCGCCGGATCGTGGCGAGGATCGCGGCGCGCAACTCCGGGGAAGGGTCATGGCCCTGGCGCAGCACGACGAAGGCGGAAATGATCTCGCCGCGCAGCTCGTCCGGCCGTCCGGTGACGCCCGCTTCGGCAACGGACGAGTGCTGGAGGCAGGCCGTCTCGACCTCGATCGTGCCGAGGCGATGTCCCGCGATCTTGATGATCTCGTCCGCGCGGCCCATGAACCAGACGTACCCGTCCTCGTCGATCATCGCGGAGTCGCCGGTCGAGTACACGCCGGGGATCTTCGACCAGTAGTCCGCGCCGTACCGGTCGGGTTCGCCCCAGAGGGATGCCGTGAGCCCGGGAAACGGCCGCCGGATTGCCATGATCCCCTTCTCGCCCGGCCGGCAGGGCTCCCCCTCGGGCGTCAGCACGGCGCACTCGATCCCGGGGAGCGGAATCGTGGCGGATCCGGGCTTGATCGGCAGCAGGGAAATCCCGTACGGGTTTCCGAAGACCGGCCCCGAGGTCTCGGTCTGCCACATGTGGTCGATCACCGGCACGCGTCCCGCGAGGACCCGGTTCTGGAGCCAGTCCCACGCCGGCGCGTTCAAGACCTCGCCGGCGCTGAACACCCGCTCGAGCGTCGACAGGTCGAAGCCGCGCGCCGCGTCATCGCCGTAGCGCATGAGGAGCCGGATCGCCGTCGGCGACGTGAACACGCCCGTGACGCGGAACTCCTCGACGATCTTCCAGACGGTCGAAGGATCCGGGTGGTCGATCGCCCCCTCGTACGCCACCGTCGTGCAACCGGCCAGAAGCGGCGCGTACACGATGTAGCCGTGACCGACGATCCATCCGATGTCGGATGTCGACCACCAGACCTCGCCCGCGCGCAGCCCCAGGCACCACCTTCCCATGCTCGCGACGTGCACCTGATAGCCGCCATGCGTGTGGACGGCGAGCTTCGGCTTCGCGGTCGTCCCGGACGTCGCGAGGATGAACGCAGGCTCGTTCGACTCGAGAGGCTCGTGGGCGCGGCTCTGTCCGGCTCCGCGCGCGAGGAACTCCTCCCAGGGAACGTCGCGACCCGCGGTCATCGGCACGGCGCCGCCCGTGCGGTTCAGGACGACGACGTGACGGACGGCATGCGGCTCGCGGCCGCCATCGAGCGCCGCATCGACGATCTCCTTCAGCCGCACGTCCTTGCCCTTGCGGTAGGTCACGTCGGAGGTGAAAACGAGACGGGAGCCGCTCGCGCGGATCCGGTCGCCGAGCGCCCTCTCGCCGAAGCCCGCGAAGACCACCATGTGGATCGCGCCGATGCGGACGGCCGCGAGCATGAGGATCACGGCTTCCGGGATCGTCGGCATGTAGATCGTGATCCGGTCGCCCTTTCCGATCCCCATTCCCCGCAGACCCGCCGCCGCGCGCTCGACATCTCCCAGCAGCTGCGCGTAGGTCGAGATTCTCCGCTCTCCCCGCTCGTTCAATCCGACGAGCGCCGCCTGTTCTCCGCGGCCGTGGAGCACGTGATGGTCCAGGCAGTTGTAGGCGAGGTTCGTGATGCCGCCTTCGAACCACCGGAAAGAGGGCTGATCCCACGTCAGGGTCTTCTCCCAGCTCCGGAACCACGGCAGCTCCCGGGCGGCCCGGTCCCAGAAAGCGTCCGGATCGTTTCGCGCGTCCTCGACCACGCGGCGCACGACCGGATTGACGAGCTCGATGCGCAGGGCGCTCGCGGCGCCTTCTTCGTGGCCGGTCACGCGTCCTTCTCCTTCTTCTTCCTCTTCGCGCGCGGCCGGGCGCGGGGCGACCGAGAGCGCCTGGCGCCGCGCTTCTCGTCGAGCCGGGCGACGAGCTTCCGGGGAGCGATCGCGCGGTAGCTCTCCTCGATCCACGCGGTCAGGAGCACGCCCGGGAGCGCGTCGCCCGGCTCGAAGGAGGCCGTGATCCATCCCGCTTTCCCGAGTCCGTAACCTGTCGGCTCGGCAAACGGAAGCTCGAGGGCTTCGAACGAGGACTGCGGCAGCTTCACGGAGAGCGAGGTCCCGCTCGCCGCCGACGGTCTTCCGAGAAACACGAAAACCTTGTTCCCGACTTTCGCGACGCTCTCGCCCCACGGGAAGTCTTCCCGGGCGCCGGGAAGAGAGAACGCGAATTGGCGAAGCTTCGAAGGAGGAAACCCTTTCGGCGCCATCCGGGAACTCTAACCCTCCTCCCGGAAGAATCCGATCCCCGGACCGGTGTGTAATAGCGCGAGGGGGATCGACCATGAAAGCGATTCGCGTGTCGGAAGCCTGCAACGCGGATGAGATGCGCCTCGAAGACATTCCCGTTCCGGAGCCGAAGGCCGGGGAAGCGCTCGTCCGGATCGAGGCCGCGGGGGTCAATTTCATCGACGTCTACTACCGTTCAGGCACCTACCCGGGCGCGTATCCGATGACGCTCGGCATGGAGGCTGCGGGACGCGTCGAGAAGACCGGCACCGGCGTGACCTCCGTGAAGCCGGGCGACCGGGTCGCGTCCATCTCCTTCACCGGCTCCTACGCCGAATATGCCGTGGCGCCGGCGGAGAAGCTCGTGCCGGTACCGGAGGGCGTGTCGGCGACCCAGGCGGCGGCCGTTCTCCTCCAGGGAATGACGGCTCACTACCTGGCTCATTCCACCTACCCGCTCCGGAAGGGCCAGGCCTGCCTCGTCCACGCCGGCGCTGGCGGCGTCGGCCTGCTCCTCTGCCAGATGGGCCGCCGGATCGGGGCGCGCGTCTTCGCGACGGCGGGCTCTCCGGAGAAGGTCGCGCTGGCCCGGGCAGCCGGAGCAGAGGTCGCCATCGACTACACGAAAGACGATTTCGTCGCCGCCGTGAAAAAGGGCACCGACGGGCGGGGCGTCTCCGTCGTCTACGACTCGGTCGGAAAGACGACCTTCGACGGCAGCCTCGACTGCCTCGAGCCGCGCGGCACAATGGTCCTCTTCGGCCAGTCGAGCGGATCGGTCCCCCCGATCGACCCCCAGATCCTGAACAAGAAAGGCTCTCTCTTTCTCACCCGCCCGACGCTCTTCCACTACACCGCCACCCGCGAAGAGCTCCTCGAGCGGTCGAGCGCCGTCCTCGACGCCGTCGCCCGCCGGGAGCTGGACGTCAAGGTTTTTCGCGAAATCCCGTTGGCGGAAGCCGCGGAGTCCCATCGGTTGCTCGAAGGCAGGAAAACGACCGGCAAGATCGTGTTGGTTCCTTGAGAACGAGTGAGGGAGCTTGAGTTGGAATCTCGCGATCTCGCGATCTCATGATCTCGCGATCGATCGAACCATCGAACCATCAGGGAATCGGGCACAGGCGGCCGAGTCAGAATCGGGTGATCGGTGATCGGATGATCGGGTGATCAATCAGGGGAATCGGGTGATCCGAAGATCGGGGAATTGGGGGATTGGAGAATCGGGGAATCGGAATACGGCCCCTCACCCCAACCCTCTCCCGCCGGGGAGAGGGGGAAGACCCGAAGCTACGCTGCCTGGCGGTGTGACGAAAGTCTCTCTGGAGCCCGCCGCCGGCGGAGCCTCCCGTACGAGGCCATGAGTGAGGGAGCCCGCCGAAATCAGTCTCTTGCTCCCCTGGGGCTGCGACCGAACTACGAGCGGCGGCCACGGGTTCCCCTGAGGAACGAGGCCGCCGCGTGCCTCGGTAGGGAGGCGCCGCCGGCGGCGGGCGGATCTCGAGCCACGCTGCCGGAATCCGCTCGACCGGAGACGCCGGGTTCCCTCGCTTTGTTCGAGTAACCGAATGGCGCGAATCCTGCGGCCGATATCCCTTCGGTAGAGTGGCGCTTTACAATCGCCCCGTGCCTTCCATCGACCGCGTCCGCGTGCTCTCCCGGGATGCTTCCGGCGAGATCGAACGCATGGATGCGCTGGCGGTCGAGGAGCCCCTCGAGATCCGCCTCCAGTCCGAGGCCAGCGGGGCGGCCGAGCCCTTCGTCACGACGATGCGGACCCCCGGGCAAGACGAGGATCTCGCCGCCGGGCTGCTGTTTGCCGAAGGAGTCCTGGTCGAGCGATCCGATCTCCTCCGGCTGGGGCGCCCGGCGGATCCGCGGATCGACCCGGAGCTGCGGGAAAATGTCGTCGTCGCCACGATCTCCGAAGCGGCGCTCTCGCGTAGCACGGCGCTGCGCCGCCGGACGGTCATGGGGTCGGCGTGCGGCGTGTGCGGGAAGACTTCGATCGAGAACGTGATTCCGGCGGATCGGCCGCCGATTGCATCGGATCTCGTCGTTTCCTCCGAGCTGTTGCTCGCCCTCCCCGACCGGCTCCGGCAGGGCCAGTCCGTCTTCGGCGAGACGGGCGGGCTGCACGCCGCCGGGCTCTTCGACCGGGAGGGCCGCCCGGGCGCCATTCGAGAGGACGTCGGGAGGCACAACGCGGTCGATAAGCTGGTCGGGTACTTCTGGCGGGAGAACCGGTTTCCGCTATCCGACTTCGTGCTGGTCGTCTCCGGCCGTGCAGGTTTCGAGATCGCCCAGAAAGCGGCGGCTGCCGGAATCCCGATCGCCGCCTCGGTCTCCGCGCCGTCGAGCCTCGCCGTCGAGCTCGCCGACGCCGCCGGCCTCACTCTCGTCGGCTTCCTCCGGCCTCCGCGCTACAACATCTACTCCCATCCGAAAAGGATCCGCGCCGGCCCTTCGTAATTGTCGAAAAAGAGAACGCTTCGCGGCGGCGCAGATTGACGTTGACATTGCGGGCGTGCGGGCGTCGAATAATGTCCGACTCGAACGTCCTGTTTCCCCGTGAGGAGGTCTGGCATGGAGCTCACGCGCCGGGGATTCTTGAAGGCTTCGGTGGCGGGCGGGTCGCTCGCCCTCGGATTCGACGTCGGCACGGCGAAGGCCGAGATGCGCGAGTTCAAGATTTCGCGCACCACGGAAACGCGAAGCACCTGCCCTTACTGCGCGGTCTCGTGCGGGATGATCATCCATACGCTCGGCGACAAGGCGAAAAACGCCACGGCGTCCGTCGTGCACGTCGAAGGCGACCCCGAGCACCCGATCAACCGCGGCACGCTCTGCCCCAAGGGCGCCACCGTGAAGGACGACATCAACAGCCCCAACCGGCTGACGAAACCGCGGGTCCGGCGCCCTGGCTCGGACAAGTGGGAAGACATCACATGGGACGAGGCGATCGCCGGGATCGCGCGGCACGTCAAGACGACGCGCGACAAGTGCTTCGTCGAAAAGAACGCGAAGGGCCAGACGGTGCGCCGCAATCCCGGCATGGCGATGATCGGCGGCTGCACCGACACGACCGAATTCAATTTCCTCTACTGGAAGAGCGCTTCCGCCTGGGGGGTCCCGTATCGGGACACCCAGGCCCGTGTTTGACACGGCCCCACGGTGGCCAGTTTGGCCGCCACGTTCGGTCGGGGAGCGATGACAAACGGATGGGTCGACATCAAGAATGCCGACGTCGTCCTTTGCATGGGCGGCAATCCCGCGGAGAACCACCCCTGCGGATTCAAGTGGGCGATCGAGGCGCGGCGCGTCCGTAACGCGAAGATCGTCGTGGTCGATCCGCGCTTCACGCGCACGGCCGCCGTCGCGGATCTCTATTCGCCGGTGCGGGTCGGGTCGGACATCGCCTACCTGCTCGGCATCATCCGCTACGCGATCGAGACGAAGCGTTACCACGACGAATACGTCAAGATTCACACGAACGCTCCCTACATCGTCGGCGAGAAGTTCGGATTCGAGGACGGGTTCTTCTCCGGCTTCGACGAGGCGAAGAAGACCTACGACAAGACAGCATGGGGCTACGAAGCCGATGCGAAGTCCAAGACCTACTCCGTGGATCCGACGCTCGAGAATCCGCGCTGCGTCTTCCAGCTCCTGAAGAAGCACGTCGACCGCTACACGCCCGAGATGGTCGAGAAGATCTGCGGAGTGCCGAAGGCGACGTTCCTCAAGGTGGCCGAGCTCGTCACCTCGACGGGCAACGCCCAGAAGGCCGGTACCATCCTGTACGCCCTCGGCTGGACGCAGCATTCGGTCGGCGTCCAGATGATCCGTGCGGCGGCGATGCTGCAGCTGCTTCTGGGAAACGTCGGCCGGCCGGGCGGCGGCGTCAACGCTCTGCGGGGCCACTCGAACATCCAGGGCGCGACGGACACGGCGGGCGTTTTCGACATCCTGCCGGGCTATCTCAAGACTCCCGCGGCGGACGCGCAGACGCTCAAGGACTACTTCACGGCCTCGACTCCGACGATCCTCGGCAACCAGGCGTGGGCGTCCATGAACTATTGGTCGAACTATCCGAAGTTCATGGTGTCGCTGCTGAAGTCCCTCTACGGGAAGGCTTCCACGCGGGAGAACGACTGGGGCTACGCCTGGCTCCCGAAGATCGACGGCAACTACTCCTGGATGTACATCTTCGACGACATGTATCGCGGCAACTCCAAGCGCGCGGGCGGAGACGAACCGGGGCCGGAGGGTCTCATGACCTTCGGGATGAACCCGGTCGGCATCGGCCCCAACGTGAAGAAGATGATTGGCGCCCACTCGAAGCTCAAGTGGCTCGTCGTCGTCGAGAACCACGAAGTCGAAACGTCGACGTTCTGGACGGCGCCGAAAGAGTACGGCACCCCGGCCGCCTCCGCGATCCCGACCGAGGTGTACCTCCTTCCGGCGAGCAATTTCGCCGAGAAGGACGGCAGTTTCACGAACTCGGCGCGCTGGATCCAGTGGAAATGGAAGGCCCTCGATCCACCGGGACAGGCAAAGACCGACCAGGAGATCCTCGCGCGCATCTTCCTGGCCGTCCGGGAGCTCTATCGCAAGGAAGGCGGCGCGTGCCCCGAGCAGGTGGCGAGCGTCTCCTGGGCCTACTCGAATCCGGTCGCTCCGGATCTCGGAGAGGTCCTGAAGGAGTTGAACGGGAAGGCGCTCGCCGACCTGCCGGATCCGGCCGACAAGACGAAGACGAAAGTCCTCAAGACGGCCGGGCAGCAGCTCGACGGATTCGGCCAGCTGACGGATGACGGCTCGACCGCGTGCGGGAACTGGCTCATGACCGGCGTGTTCACGGAAGCCGGCAACATGTCCCAGCGCCGGAATCCGGTGGACGACGCGAACGGTCTCGGGATGTTTCACAACTGGGGGTTCTCGTGGCCGGCGAACCGCCGCGTCATGTACAACCGCGCGTCCGCCGATGCAAACGGAAAGGCATGGGATCCGACGCGAGTCGGAATCCAGTGGAACGGCGAAAAGTGGGTCGGCGACGTGCCCGACATCAAGCCGGACTCCCCTCCCGGCCAGTTCGGCGCGTTCATCATGAATGCGGAGGGCGTCGGCCGCCTGTTCGCGCCGTCCTTGAACGACGGGCCGTTCCCGGAGCATTACGAGGCAGTCGAGGCGCCATGCGACAACGTCCTGCATCCGAAGGTCACATCGAGCCCGGTCACCGTCCGCTTCAAGTCGGACAAGGACATCTACGGGACGCGAGACAAGTTTCCCATCATCTGCACGACGTACCGGCTCACCGAGATGTACCACTACTGGACGCAGCATTTGCCCCGCCTGAACATGCTGCAGCCCGGGCAATTCTTCGAGATTCCCGAGGAGCTCGCGAATCAGAAGGGCATCGCCAACGGCGACCGCGCGCGAATCACTTCGGCCCGAGGGTCGGTCGAGGGGGTCGCGATGGTGACGAAGCGGCTGCGCCCGATGCAGATCGACGGCAAGCCCCTGTGGCAGGTCGGTATGCCGATCCACTGGGGATTCGCGGGTGAAAAGGGTCACACGGGAACGCTCGCCAACATCCTGACTCCAACCGCCATGGATCCGAACACGTGGACGCCGGAATTCAAGTCCTTCCTCGTCCAGCTCGAGAAAGCCTGAGGACGCGCCGATGAGCACACAGAACCTCGAGATTCGCCGCTCCTCCGCTTCGCTCTGGGGCTCCTCGTCCGGAATGCGAGTCATCCCCACGGTCTCCAAGTACATCGACACGTCCACCTGTATCGGGTGCAAAGCGTGCGAGGTGGCCTGCCAGGAATGGAACGACCTGGGCGTCCTCGAGACGACGCAGACGGGCACGTACCAGACGCTTCCGACGCTGCACGCGCAGTACTGGAACCTGATCCGCTTCAATGAGCGCGATTTTGACGGCGGAATTGCCTGGCTCATGCGCAAAGATCAGTGCATGCACTGCGAGGAACCGGGCTGCCTCGCCGCCTGTCCAGCGCCTGGCGCCATCGTGCAGTACGAGAATGGAATCGTCGACGTGAATCCCGACCAGTGCATCGGGTGCCGCTACTGCGAGACGGGCTGCCCCTTCGACGTCCCCCGCTTCCACGAGACGACCGGCAAGATGGCGAAGTGCACGATGTGCGTCGATCGCGTCTCTGTCGGCCTGGAGCCCGCGTGCATCAAGTCCTGCCCCACCGGATGCCTCCATTTCGGAACGAAAGAAGACATGCTCACGCTCGCCCGCACCCGCGTCAGCCAGCTGAAGTCCAACGGGTTCGCGGATGCCGGCTACTACGATCCGCAGGGCGTCGGCGGCACCGGCGTGGTGACCGTGCTCGCGCATGCGAATCACCTCGACTGGTACAACCTCCCCGCGGATCCGCGCGTGCCGATCCTCGTCAAGCTCTGGAAGTCCGTGCTTCGTCCCCTGGGGGCGGTCGCGATCTTCGGAGCGGTCGTCGGCGCGTTCGCCCACTTCATGAATTTCGGGCCCAAGGAAGTCCAGGGAGCCTCGAATCCGGAAGCGAATCTTCCTCCCCCGCAGAACTAGACGCCGGCGGGCAAGATGGGCAGGAGCATGCGAGTGCGAACGCGAGTGGCAGCGGTTGTGGCGTTAACAGGAGTCCGCCGGAACGGGCCGACGGGACACGGCATGAGGAGAAAGGTATGAGCTCCGCAGTGCGCGACCGGGCCGTGGACGACGCCGTCACCGTGGCCCGCGACCGGGAGGACGTGGCGGTCGGAAACGAGATCATTCGCCACAAGCTCTCATCGCGGTGGATCCACTGGTCGGTGGCCGGAACGTTCTTCGTCTGCCTCCTTTCCGGCATGCCGATCTGGACGCCGGTTTTCGGCTGGATGGCGCACCTCTTCGGCGGGCTCGCCACGGCGCGGGTCATTCATCCGTACGCGGGCATCGCGTTCGTCATCGCTTCGGTCGTGATGTTCTTCCAGTGGCTGGGAGACATGATCCTGCTCCCCTCGGAGCGGGGCTGGCTCGGGCCCAAGGCCATCGAGTACATGCGCTATCAGGGCGACGACCCGGACGTCGGGAAGTACAACGGCGGACAGAAGCTCTATTTCTTCGGTGTCTCGCTCGGAGCCGTCGGGCTCTTTCTCTCCGGCCTCGTCATGTGGTTTCCGACCTCGTTCCCGCCGATCGTCCGCCAGCTCTCGTACCTGCTGCACGACTTCACGTTCATCATGTTCGGCGCGTCGATCGTCGGGCACATCTATCTCTCGACCGCCGCCGAGCCGGGGACCTTCGGGTCGATGATCCGCGGCACGGTCACCCGGGCCTGGGCCCGCCTGCATCACCCGCGCTGGTATCGCGAAGTCACGGGTGAAGACCGTCCCCCCCGCGGCTGAGGCGGCGGCGCAGGCATTCGAGCGCCGGGCCGCGCGCGCGGCGGAGCTCGCACCGGGCTCCGATTCCGCGCGCGAACCGCTCCTCTTCGCCGCGGACCTCTGCCGGGCTCAGGGCCGCGAGGCCGCCCAGCTCTGGAAACGCCACGCCGAGGCTCCGCTCGCGGGATCGCTGGCGAAGGACTTCGACCGGCTGGAACCCGGCGTCCGCACGATCTTCCGGTCGATCGCGACGCGGGCGCCCGAGCCCCTCGCCGGGGAGGCGGCCGGACGCGAAATCGAGGATCGCGACGTCGCCCGTTCGCGCCTGGAGGTCTACTGGACCGGAGACCGTGGCGCGGCGGACGACTATCTGTCGCGCGCCGCTCTGCGGCCGTACGCGGAGGTACTTCGGTCCCTCGGCATCGTCCCGGACCGCATCCACCGCCGCGGCCACTGTCCGGCTTGCGGCGGGCCTCCGGCGATCGGCTCGCGGCGCGATGGCTCCACGATGGAGGGTGCGCGGCGATACCTCGGATGCGTGCAGTGCGGCGCCGAGTGGCTCTTCGAACGGATCCTCTGCCCGTCCTGCTTCGAGGAGGACCCGGTAAAGCTCCCCTCGTTCCAGAGCGACCGGCATCCGACCGTGCGTATCGAGGCCTGCGAGAACTGCCGCCGCTATGTGAAGTCGATCGATCTTTCCGAGGATGCCCGCCCCATCCCCGAGATCGACGACCTGCTCTCGATCGCGATGGATCTCTGGGCGGCCGAGCAGGGATTCACGCGGATCGAGCCCGGGCTCGCCGGCCTCTGACGCCATGGCGGAGCCGCCGCCTCCCGAAGACCTCCTGAGAGATGCCCATCGCGCGCTCCGGGCGCGCTTCGGCGATTTCCGGCAGGCTCTCGAGAGACGCGACGAAACAGCCTACCGGGTCGCGCTCACGGATTTTCATGCGAATCTCCGCCGCTGGACCTCCGCCCTCGAAGAGACGCTCGTCCCCGCGCTCATGCGCCTCGCTGTTCCGCGAAAGGATCTCTCCCGCGAGATGCGCCTGGATTTCGTCCAGCTGCGGGAGCTGACCCGCCACATCGGCGAGCAATTTGACGGGCGGGCGCCTCTCTCGGACATTCTGGGCCTGGTGGAGAACCTCGGCCGCCGGCTGGACGGCCATGGCGTCCAGATCGACCAGGTCTACGCCCCGGCGGCCGCGGGCGCTCTCGACGCCGCGGGCTGGAAAGCGCTCGAAGCCGCTCGCCCGAGCGCCTGAGGGGCGTCTCCGCAACAACGCGGCCTGTAACACCCGGGAGCAAGACTCGTATCCGGCAATGGAAGAAGATCTCCGACCAGAGGCGGGCACCGAACCGGTGGACGACCCGTGGGCATCATCTGCTCTGAAGCGAGCTTCCACGACTCACGCCCAGAACCGATTCGCCTCACACCCCGTCACGACGTATCACGTATCGTGTCGCGATACGTGAGCTCCCCTCGGCTCCTGTCAAACGTCATAACGCTTGAGGATCGGAGTTGTCGAGAACTCCGGAGGGTTGAAAGTCTCCGTCCAGGGTTGAGAGTCTCTACAGAAGAATGCACGTCGTGTCGTGTTCTCGGCGTCTGCGCGCCCGCCGAACCAGAGTGGCACAACGGAAGAGTTGGTTGTTCCGCGCGGTCCGAGCGGAAGACCGTCTGTCGCCGGAGGCACGCCTCGCCCTCGCGGATCGTCCCGAGTCCGAACTGCCGGTAGGGCGAGCGCGGCGGAGCATTGAGCCTCCTCCGCTTCCGGTTCCCGGGTCGTCATCGGTTCCCACACCAAAAAACCCGGACGTCCTGCCGCAACTCCCCTGAGTCAGCCTTTCGATCGGACCGGAGCCCGGGTCGGCCCGGTCTCAGCCGAGCTGCGGAAAGTCGGACTCGCCCGCCGAGTCCTCCGCGCGCGGCAGAAGGGTGCGGTACGCCGACTGGAGGCGATCCGCGGTCCAGCCGAGAAAGACGCCTTCGCCTCGATAGAGGCTGACCGTCGGCGACAGCTCGATGAGCGAAATCATGCCCTCGCCCTCGGTCGCGACGGCGCGCAGCCGCCAGGCTGACCGCGTGACAAGGCTCTCGCGGGTACGGATCGGCGAGCGCCCGAGCGACAGGCACCGGACGTCCTTCAGGCCGCCGAGGGGGTCCTGCGAGCCCGCCGCCTCGCCCCCCGGGCCCTCGCCCGCCGCCGGCCGATGCAGAGTCGGATCTTCGGAGCTCACGTCAGCCTCCCCGGGTATGCATCTCGAGGTGAGGATCCCGGCGCAGCCCGGAAGCGTCGACGAGCGGCGCGCGTCCGATCACGGCGAGCCGCTCCTCGGCGCCGCGATCAGTTCGCGCCGTCCAGGTCTCGGCGAGTATCCGGGAGAGTTCGTCGGTTGCTGCGCCAGACCGGAGCGGCCCCCGCAGATCGAGGCCGACGCTCGCATAGAGGCATCGATACCAGAGCCCGTCCGCGGTCAGGCGGCTGCGGTCGCACGTCGCGCAGAAGGGCGCGGTGGTCGAGGCAATGATTCCGAAGACCGTTCCGTCGGCGAGCCGGAATCGCTCCGCGGGCGCCGAGCTCTTTTCTACGACCGGAGCGGGCACTCCGTGACGCTCCGAGATCCGGTCGAGAATCTCGCGTCGCGAGACCACTTTCTCCGGAGCCCAATGGGTCGCCCCGCCGACGTCCATATACTCGATGAACCGGACCTCCGCGCCGTTTTGCCGGCCGAAGTCGAGCAGGTCGAGGATCTCGTCCTCGTTCACGCCGCGGATCATCACGCTGTCGAGCTTGACGCTCGAGAACCCGGCGCGCGAAGCGGCTTCGATTCCCGCAAGCACGCGCGCATGCTCATCGAACCGCGTGACCGAGGAGAATCGATCCGGCCGCAGCGTGTCGAGGCTGACGGTGATCCGGCGGAGACCGGCCTTCCGAAGATCCGCGGCGTGGTCCGCGAGGAGCACGCCGTTCGTGGTGAGAGCGAGGTCGGCGAGACCGGTTTTCCCGGCGAGCATCGAAACGAGCGCCGGAAGGTCCCGGCGGATCAGGGGCTCGCCTCCGGTCAACCGGACGCGGTCGACGCCGACGGCCATGAAAGCGTCGACGAGCGATGAGATCTCCTCGAACGTGAGCACGTCCTCGCGCGGAAGCCAAACGTAGTGGCGCTCCGGCATGCAGTACTGGCACCGGAGGTTGCACCGGTCCGTGACGGAAATCCGAAGGTTCCGGAGGGGACGGCCGTGCCGGTCGACGGGGTTCACGGGCCGATTGTAGTCGCGGACCGGTGCCGGCCGACCCGCAGATCCAGTTCCCAATGGATCGTCCGGGGGCTCGCCGGATCCCCCCAGGCCTCGGCGAGCGGCTTCTCGATCCGGGACAACGGGTCCTGGCCCCGCGCCGCGAGATAGCGGCGCGTCGCCGACCATGTCCGGATGTAGCCGGAGAGCTCCGGGAGCGTCCAGTGTTTCTCCATGGAGAAGGGCGGGGGGTCGACTCCGATCTCGATTTCGATATCTTCAAAGGGAAACTCGAGCTCCCGGTACCCCCGCTCCACCAGCGCCCTCTCGGCGGGCCAGTAAGGACCGACGACGTCGAAGTAGAACTCCCGGACGACATGGTCGATCTCGGCGGTCGAGTGAAAGAGGTCGTAGTTCCAGAACGCCACGACGCCCTGCGGCACCAGGACGCGACGCGCCTCCACCCAGAACCGATCCCGATCGAACCAGTGGAGCGCCTGGGCCACGGTCACGAGATCCACCGATCCATCCGGCAGAGGCGCGCTCTCCGCGGTTGCGACGGCATAGAGAACGCGCGGATGAGGGGCCGCCTCGTCGACCTGGCGCGCACTGGCGTCCGTCGCGATGACTCGCTCGAAACGCGATGCGAGCGGAACAGCAGCCTGTCCGCTGCCCGTCGCGCAATCCCAGGCGAGCCTCCTTCGCGGCGAAAGCTCCGCGAGGTAGTCGAACAGGGCCGGCGGATAGTCGGGCCGGTAGCGCGCGTAGTCGGACGCGTGGCCGGAGAAGTGATCCGGAAACTCGGAGGAGGCCGGCGGTTGCGGTTGCGGAGGACGGGGCACGAAAGTTCTCCGGTGGCGAGTCTATAATCGCCGCGTGGCCGCTCTCGAACCCGGGGTTTCCTTCCCGCCGATCTCTCTCTTCGATTCCGCAGCGGAAGGCAGCCCCATGCCGGTGCCGGCGGGCCCGACGCTCTACGCATTTTTCAAGACCACCTGTCCGACCTGCGTCCTGACCTGGCCCTATCTCGAGCGGGTCCGGGCGCTGTCCGTTGGAGGCGCCCTCCGCGTCATCGCCGTCTCGCAGGACGATCCGGCCGTTACTCGGGCCTTCAACGACCGGCTGGGGTCGCATGTCGACACCGTCTATGACCCGCGGCCCTGGAGGGCGTCGGATGCCGTCGGCCTGACCAACGTGCCGACGCTCTTCCTGGTGGGTGACGACGGGAGAATTCGCGACACGGTCGTCGGGTTTCAGAAGAAGAAGCTCGAAGAGCTCGGCCGGATCGCCGCGGAAGGCACCGGTCAGGAGGGTACGCCCGTGTTCCGGCCCGAGGACGGCGTCCCCGAATTCAAACCCGGGTGAGACTCGCACAACGCCGGCAGTTAGCCGGGCAAGAAAGGTTTCCCGATGCCCAAGGCGCAAACGCCTGACAACCGGCCCTCAACCCTCGGCGCTCTTCGCGACGCGGGGTATCGGTCGCGCACGGTCAAAGACGAGCTTCGCGAGAATCTCCGCCACGCCCTTTCGGAGGGCGAGAACCCGTTCGAGGGAATCCATGGATACGAACGGACCGTGCTTCCCTCCCTCCACAACGCGATCCTTTCGCGGCACGATCTGCTCCTCCTGGGCCTGCGCGGACAGGCCAAGACGCGCCTCCTGCGGATGCTCGTCCGCCTCCTCGACCCCGAGATCCCGGTCATTGCGGGAAGCGAGCTGAATGAAGACCCTCTCGAGCCGATCACGAAGTACGGCCGGCGCATCGTCGCGGAAAAGGGCGATGCGACCCCGATCTCATGGCTCCCGCGCGCGGAGCGATACCGGGAGAAGCTCGCGACGCCCGACGTCACGATCGCCGATCTGATCGGAGACGTGGATCCGATCAAGGCCGCGACGGAGCGGCGCTCTTACTCGGACGAGGAAGTCATTCACTACGGGATCGTGCCGCGCACGAATCGCGGGATCTTCGCGATCAACGAGCTGCCGGACCTGCAACCCCGCATCCAGGTAGGGCTCCTGAACATCCTCGAGGAGCGCGACCTGCAGATCCGTGGATTTCCCATCCGGATCCCGCTCGACATCCTTCTCGTCTTCTCCGCGAACCCGGAGGACTACACGAACCGCGGCAACATCATCACGCCGCTGAAGGACCGGATTTCGTCCCAGATCCTGACGCATTACCCCGAAGACGTGAAGACGGCGGCGAAGATCACCGGCCAGGAGGCCTGGACGAATCGGCCGGGAGAGCCGAAGATCGAGGTCCCGGACTTCTTCCGGGAGCTCATCGAGGAAGTCGCCTTCGCCGCGCGCCAGAGCGAGTTCGTCGACCAGTCGTCCGGCGTTTCGGCGCGCATGCCCATCTCGGCGATCGAGATCCTCGCGTCGAACCTCGAGCGGCGCGGCCTGCGGCACAAGGAGGCGACAGTCGCCCCGCGACTCTGCGATCTGCCGGCGTGCCTCCCCGCCATTACCGGCAAGGTCGAGATGGTGTACGAGGGCGAGCAGCAGGGCTCCGAAGTGGTGGCGAAGAAACTGATCGGCATGGCCGTGAAGAAGCTCTTCGATGCGAAGTTCCCCGCCCCCGACTCGGGCCGCCCGACGCAGCGCAAACGCGAGGAACCCGAGGAGATCGGGGACGAGCCCACGCCGACGCCGCGCCGGCGAACGGCCCCGCCGGCGCCCGAAAAGATCCATCCGCTCTACGAACCGATCGCCGAGTGGTTCGCCAACGGAGGAAAAGTGACAGTCTCCGACGACACGCCGTTCGCGGAACACCTCGCATCTCTCGACGCCGTTCCGGGCCTGCGCAAAGCGGTCGAGGAGCGATTCGCTCCGTCGTCGCCGGAAGAGCTCGCCGTCGGAATGGAGCTGGTGCTCGAGGGCCTCACGCAACACCTGAAAATCGCTCGCGAGGATCTCGACTCGCGCGTCTCGTACGCGGAGATGTTGAAGTTCAATCTCGTGCGGGCGAGGTCGAACTGAAGACGTTTTCGGTTATCAGTTGTCAGTGTGATTTCGAGCGGCTTTGCGAACAGGCGAAAGAATTCCAGAGAGTGACAAACAGCCGGATCCAGAAACTGAAAACTGATAACCGATGACTGAAAACGGCTTTCGCTCCCAAGCTCTCTCCGGCGAAACGCTCGGATGTTTCTTAACCTGGCCGGTCCAGGGACTCCCCGAGGTTCTCGCTCTCGCCGATTTCGACTTCGTCGTGATCGACGCGGAGCATGGGTTCTTCTCCATCGAGTCCATCGAGAACATGGTGCGAGCGGCCGATGGCGCGGGCCTGCCTTCGATCGTCCGGGTGCCTTCATGCCCTGCGGCCGAGGTCGGCCGATCTCTCGACGCGGGCTCGGCCGGAATCCTCTTCCCGCGCGGTGAGAGCGCGGCTCAAATTGCTTCCGGCGTCGAGACCGCGAAGTTTCCGCCGCTCGGCAAGCGCGGGCTCGCAGGGGTCCGGGCCAATCGCTACGGATCGGTCCCGCTCGACCGGTTCGTCCGCGAGGCCAACGACTCGACGATCGTCATTGCGCAGATCGAGACGAAGGGGGCGCTCTCCGAGCTCGAGGCGATCGCGGCGCTCGAGGGCGTCGATGTTCTCTATGTCGGCCCGAACGACCTCACGCAGGCGCTCGGAATTCCGGGCCGCTACGCCGAGCCCGCTTACCAGCAGGCGCTCGCGCGCATCGCAGCGGCGGCAAGGGCGAAAGGCAAGACGGCCGGCATCATGCTGGCCCGCGCCGACCAGATTCCGCCGCTGCGCGAAATGGGCTACCGATTCTTCACGATGAGCGACCGGACTCTCATCCTCGAGTCCGCCCGCGCCTGGCGCGCGGCTCTTTCGACCGGCTCCCCGGCTCCGGCCTGACGAAACAACCATGCGCTACCGGTACTCCGACTATCCCGTCGACCTCCTGAGGGGGCTCCTGACGTACCAGGAGCTCGTGAAGCTTTTCCTGCAGATCGTGCTGCAGACCGGAGGAGACGTCGAAGAGGCGCTGAACTGGATGAAATATCTCCAGGAGCGCGGGATGATCGACGAGAACATCGACCTCGACGCGTTCCGCCAGGAGCTTCAGAAGAGCGAGATCGTCGAGGATCGCGGCGGCTCTCTCGCGCTCTCGTCAGCCGGCGAGCGCCGCATACGCCGGTCCGCCCTGGAGGAAGTCTTCACCTCGCTCTCCAAGTCCGGACCGGGGTATCACGCGGTCCCGCGCTCGGGCGGAGGGGGCGAGCTCCTGCCGGAAACGCGGGCATACGAATTCGGCGACAACCCCACCGCGATCGACGGGATCCGCACGATCGGCAATGCCGTCCGGCGCGACTCCGTGGACATTTCCCTCCAGCCCGAAGACTTCGAGGTCCACGAGGAAGAGCACCTGACGTCGTGCGCGACCGTGCTCGCAATCGACATCTCGCACTCGATGATCCTCTACGGCGAGGACCGCTTCACTCCGGCGAAGAAAGTCGCTCTCGCCATGGTCGAGCTCATCCAGTCGAAGTACCCGAAGGACTCGATCGACGTCCTCCTCTTCGGCGACGACGCGAAGCGGGTGCCGATCTCCGAAATCTCCAAGACGATGGTGGGCCCGTACCATACGAACACGCGCGCCGGTCTCGCGCTCGCGCGGAAGCTGCTCGTCCACCGCAAGAACCCGAACAAGCAGATTTTCCTGATCACGGATGGAAAGCCGTCCGCGATCTGGGAGCACGGGCGCCTCTACAAGAATCCCTTCGGTCTCGACCTCAAGATCGTCAACCGCACGCTGGAGGAAGCCGACGCCTGCCGACGCGACGGGATCACAATCACCACGTTCATGATCGCGACCGACGCCTACCTCGTCGATTTCGTCGACAAGCTGACGAAGATCAACCGCGGCCGCGCTTACTACGCGTCGCCCTACAACCTCGCGGAGTTTCTCTTCACCGACTACATCCGGAACCGCAAGAAGTTCTTCCACTAGAGACGTTTCAGCGTTCGTCCACGAAACGGGACCGTATTCTCCCCAAGCTTGAGGTTTCGTAAACGCGGGCGATTGTCCGGGTTCCGGCGCTAGAGTCGGTCCAGTCAACCGATCATCCGATTCGACACCTCGCTTTTTCGCAGGAGAAGACCGATGCGCCGAGCCGCCGTCATCGCTGGCCTCGCTTTTTTCGCCCTTCTCGCCGCCGCGCCCGCCCGCGCCAACTTCCACCTCATCAAGGTGGTCGAGGTCTTCACCGGGACGGAGGCGGCACCGGACGCCCAGTACATCGTCCTCCAGGCATATGCGCTCGGCCAGAACGTGCTCACCGGCCATTCGGTTCAGGTCTACGACACGAACGGAAATCTCGTCCCGGGCGGCACATTCGCGTTCACGAGCACGGTCGCCAACAGCTCGGACCAGATGACCGTTCTGCTCGCCACTCCGGCCGCTCAGACGTTCTTCAACATGAGCGCGGACATGACGATCTCGGCCATCCTCCCGCCGGGCGGCGGAAAGGTCTGCTGGAACTCGCTGACGCCGGCGTGCGTCGCCTGGGGAGGCTATTCGGGTCCGTCCGCCGGAGTCGGCACGCCGATCAATGGACCGCGCGGAATTCCTCCCGGAAAGTCCATCCATCGCCGGCTGGACATCTGCCTCGGACCGACGAACCTGGACTCGTGCGACGACACCGGGTCGAGCGCGAACGACTTTACGATCGGAGCCCCCACGCCCCGCAACAATTTCGGGACGGCCGGAACGACTCCCTCCTCGTCCTGCTCCAACTCGACGCTCGAGGGCCTCGAGGGGTGCGACGACGGGAACGGCTCAAACGGGGATGGCTGCTCCTCCGTGTGCCTGGTGGAATCGGCGACCTTCTCTCCGCAGACGCTGGCCGTGGACCCGGTCGCGACGTCCGCCTCCGATGGCAACGGGGTCTTTGAGCCGGGCGAGACCGTCTTCGTTCAGCCCTCCTGGAAGAACCTCAAGACGAGCTCCCTGCCTCTGCGAGGATTCGTCTCCGGCTGGACCTCCGGCCTGGCCGCGACGTACACGGTTTTGGACGGCGAGGCCCGTTATGGCGTGCTCGCGGGAGGCGCGACGGCAAGCTGCACGCCCGGAACGGGCCGGTGCCCCCAGGTCGGGATCGCGCTGTCCACGAGGCCGCAGACTCACATCGACATCCCGCTGGTCGAAGTCCTCTCCAACGGCGACACCGCCACCTGGCCGATTCACGTGGGCCTGAGCTTTCCCGACGTGCCGAAGACCGCCGGCTTCTACCGCTTCGTCGAGACCCTCCTTCACCGGGGAGTCACCGCCGGCTGCGCCGCCGGCAACTACTGCCCCTCCGATGCCGTGACGCGCGGGCAGATGGCCGTATTCCTGCTCGTCTCGAAGGAGGGATCCGGATACACGCCGCCCGCCTGCACCACGGCGACCTTCGGCGACGTTCCGTGCTCGAGCGGCTTCGCGCGGTGGGTGGACGAGCTCGCGGCGCGGGGCGTCACGGCGGGATGCGGCGGCGGCAACTACTGCCCGGCGACCGCCGTCACCCGGGCGCAGATGGCGGTTTTTCTCCTCGTGACGAAAGAGGGCTCCGCTTACGTGCCTCCTCCCTGCGTCACGGCGCCGTTTCCCGACGTTCCGTGCGCGAGCGGGTTTGCGAAATGGGTGCAGGAGCTCGTCGCGCGAGGCATCACCGCCGGTTGCGGCGGTGGCAACTTCTGCCCGGGCAGCCCGGCGACGCGAGGGCAGATGGCGGTGTTCCTGACCGCGACGTTCGGGCTCACGCTATACGGCCCCTAGCAGGCTGCTGAAAAAGTCGATTTCCTGTTGACATGGATTTGTTGTGGCTGCACGTTGTAGAGATGCGAGGAGATACGGAGAAGCAGGCCGCGTTGATGGTGACGGTGACGCCGGAGGAGCTGATTCCGAGGGATC